>NZ_JACJQY010000018.1 GCF_014696925.1 Phormidium tenue FACHB-1050
TTTTTCGTCGTGGTTTTGATTTCCTGCGTCACTTCATCTTTGACCTTCATCTCAATTCCGAGGCTTTCTTCAACTCCATTAAATTTTTGTCCTGTACTTAGTTCGTAATCAATCAACTTATTCAAGAAATCAAACAGTAACTTGCAATTATGTTTGTAGGAAACAATTTCCAATTATTAACTAAATTAGGAGGAAATTCTATGAAAGTTGCTCAATTTCTGAAGCGATTTATGATTATAGTCTTTGTCTGTGGCTTAATCGCTTTTGCTAATGTCACTCCTGCGATCGCATCTCAGGACAATCAAATCATTGACAACCTGACTATGCCCAACATTCAGAAAAAAGCTGAAGATGCATTAAAGGGTAGTACCTACGATACTAATCAAGAATATACGTCTGATGATGGATCGAATCAAGGGCTAAATGAGATTCAAGGGACTTCTGATTTCAACAAAATGAAGCGAAGTTCTAATGAAGATACACCACCTGTTGTCAAGCAAGTAGAAAAGGCTCTGTATAAAGCTGGTGACAAGATGAGTTCTGCTAAAGATAACACCTTTTACAAAGCTGGCGATGCAGCAAGCTTTGTAAAAGACAAAGCAGGAGATGTTCTGAACACCCTGACTGATAAAGCTACTGATACCGCTAAAGCAATCAAAAACAAAGTTAAATCTTAAATAAGATTAGGACTTATTTCTTACCAGTTAAAGATGTGCGCGGCTCCGCCGCGCACATCTTTAACTGATAAGTGATTATGTATCAAGAAAATATAAACTGGAGAAATGAATGAGTAGTCTAATTGCTGTTGGCTTTAAAGATGAATTCACTGCTGACGCAGTTTTACTGGAACTCCGAAAGTTGCAAAAAGAGCATCTAATTGATTTAGAAGATGCCGCTGTCGTGATTAGAGATAAAGATGGCAAAGTAAAAATCAAACAGACTCAAGAACTTACCACTGCTGGAGCCTTAAGTGGAGGTTTTTGGGGTTTACTATTTGGTTTCATCTTTTTTAATCCTCTTTTGGGTTGGGCTGTTGGCGCGATCGCAGGCGGGATCTCAGGAGCATTCTCAGATATTGGGATTGATGACAACTTCATCCGCGAAGTGGGCAGCGCCATTGAACCTAACACCTCTGCTATTTTTGTATTGGTGAGAAGAGCCACTCCTGACAAAGTATTGGAAGATCTCAGCAGATTTAATGGCAAAGTTCTGAAGACTTCTCTATCTAATGAAGATGAAGCAAAGCTCCAAGCTGTGCTCACAAAATCTTAGAGACAATACTAATAATGCAGCGCTTCACGCTGCATTATTGCTTCTTACAGCCTATTGAACCCAGAAAGATTTTTGAAAGCGTTGTGAAGCAATGCTTTCAAAAATCTTTCTGGGTTTTAATTCAGCGCAAAGCGCTGTAGGTAGAAGTAGAAGCAACATTTGTAACACTTTGTTGCATAGTAAATCAATTCAAGCAAATCACTCAAGAGACTAAACACTCTTCTGCAATGGTATGGACATAGAGAAGCTTTGAATTTCTCTAAGTGACTATAAACTTGCGAGGAAATATATGCCTAGACTTGTAGGAAAGAAAAGTAATTCGGCTTTATATACTGGCTTCGCTATGCTGATAGCTGCGGCTGGAGTCGTTGCATTAGAATACTTTGGAGTAATTGATCTTGTTCCTAATTTTGGCAAAGAGACTGAAGTAAGAAGTAACTCTACTAGCCAACCTGTAAAAACTAATAACAAAGCAGTCAATTAAGGTTGACTTTCACCAAATTTAGGAGAATGACATGCGTAATGGTAAAGGGATGATCGGTAAACCTATAGTTGCTTATGACTCTGGGGAAGAATTTAGAACAATTGTAGACTTAATTTTTGACCAAGAGAATAATCAATTATTGGGTTTCCTTGTGGATGAAGGTGGTTGGTTTAGTAATGCGTTGGTACTACCCCTAACCAATGTGCAGGCGATCGGTGCTGATGCCGTAATTGTTGCCTCTAGAGATGCGATCGATTCGGCTACCCAGTTTCCTGAAATACAAAGTATTTTAGAAAGAGATAATATCTTGAAAGGCACAAGAATTATGACCCTTGATGGTCGTGATTTGGGAACAATGGTTGACCTTTATTTTGACGATACCAGTGGGGTGATCGAAGGGTACGAAGTTTCGGGGGGTATCTTTGCCGATGCTTATTCTGGACGCTCTTTTGTACCTGCTCCTGACACCTTGAAGATTGGAGAAGATATTGCCTTTGTGCCTTCGGAGACTGCTGACTTGATGGAAGAGCAAGTGGGTGGAATTAGAGGAGCGATGCAAACTGCAAGTGGCAAAGTGCAGGAAATGGCGCAGTTTACTGGAGAAAAAGCTCAAGAAGCAGCGCAATTTACTGGTGAGAAGTTTCAAGAAGCAACAACATTTGCAGGGACTAGCTTTACTAATGCAGTTGTTGATCCAGAAGAACAAGAAACTTTTGTACTAGGCAAAGTTGCTCAAAAAACTGTGGGAACTACCGATGGTATAACCTTAATTCGTGAAGGACAGGTAGTGAGTTCATCCCATATCTTGGCTGCTCGGAACCTGAATCTGACCAACGATCTCTATCATGCAACGGGAGGACGGGTGACAGATAGACTAGGTGAAAGATTGTCAGGTGCTGTTACAGGCGTGGGCGCAAATATTGGCATTGAGCAGTCCCAAGGTCGGCGCGTGAATAGGATGATTTTTACACCTGAAGGCTCAGTTGTGGCTGTAGAAGGTCAAATTGTGACTCCAAGGGTAATCGAAAGAGCCAAAGCTCATCATCAAGAACAAGCTCTCTTAGAAGCGGTTGGTTTAACTACGGGTGATGCGTTGAGAGTTACTGGCTCTAATGTCGGACAACAGGTTAAGGATGGAGCCAAGGGTCTATGGGAACAGGTGAAAGAAACTGCAAGCAATTTGCAGGATCATGGCACTCACGCGATTGAAGAAAGAAGGATTAAAGGCGCTTTGGGTCGTCCTGTAACTCGCGTTATTCTCGATCGCAATGATGAGGTGATTCTCAATGTTGGCGAATTGATCACGCATCAGGCGATCGCTATTTCCCGTGATGCTGATGTCTTAGAAGTCTTGCTTGACTCAGTTTATGCAGAGACTCCCAACCTATCTCTAGATGATTTACGCGCTCCTGAATCTGGCAAAGCCGCTTTAAATTAATGCATTATTTAATACTAGCCACAGATTACGATGGAACCTTAGCTAAGGATGGGCAGGTATCAGATGTAACTCTTGATGCACTCAAACGTTTGCAAAAATCAGGACGCAAGCTGATCTTAGTAACAGGAAGACAGCTTGAAGATCTGATAGCAGTCTTTCCTGAAACTAGTCTATTCGATTGTGTGGTGGCTGAAAATGGAGCCGTAATCTACTTTCCCTCCACTCGTGAAGAATTACTACTCGGCAGCTTACCCCCTGAAAAATTTGTCAATGCGTTGCGATCGCGTAATATCGATCCCCTTTCGATTGGCAAAGTGATTGTGGCAACATGGGAACCTAACGAAACTGAAGTGCTGACCGCCATTAGAGAACTGGGATTAGATCTACAGGTAATCTTTAACAAAGGTGCAGTAATGGTCTTACCCGCAGGAGTCAACAAGGCTTCGGGATTGAGTATGGCTCTCGACAAAATGGGCTTATCTGTCCGTAATACAGTTGCCGTCGGTGATGCAGAGAATGATCTGGCTTTTCTAAAACTATGTGAGTTTTCTGTTGCCGTCGCTAATGCCTTACCATCGGTTAAGAGTGAAGTGGATTGGGTAACGGAATCGAGTCGAGGAGATGGTGTAGTTGAATTAATTGAGCGATTATTGACCCTAGACCTAGCCGACGATCTTCGAGAATCTTCGATTTTGCCAGATCGTCACCGTATCTTATTGGGTACACTTGATAGCGATCGCGCAACCTATATTCAGCCACTTAACCACAATATTTTGTTGGCGGGAATCTCTGGTGGTGGCAAATCCACCTTAGCCACAGGATTAATCGAGCGATTTATTGATAAGAGCTATCAAGTCTGCATCATTGATCCTGAAGGCGACTATCAAAGTTTTGATAAAACCGTCATCGTGGGCAATGCTCAACAGGTTCCTAGTTCCGCAGAAGTGTTAACGGTTTTAAGTAAGCCCGAACAAAACCTAATCGTCAATTTAATGGGAGTGAAAATCGACGATCGCCCATTATTCCTTGCTCAATTACTACCTTCTCTATTAGAAATGCGGGTGCGGACTGGGCGACCCCATTGGATCGTCATTGATGAAGTGCATCATATGTTTCCTTCATCGTGGAATGCGGCGGTGACTTTGCCTCAATCTGTTAATGGCATTTTGATGGTAACCGTTCATCCTGAGCATGTGGCAACTTCGGCTTTGTCGCTGATTGACACGGTGATTGCTGTCAAGTCACCCATGCAGACATTTACAGAATTTTGCAACACTGTAGGACATCAGCTACCTAATGAGCCTCTTCCTACAGAACTGGCTTCAGGATCGGCAGTTGCTTGGTTTCTTAAGACTGAAGAACAGCCATTTCAATTTAAAGTAATCCTGCCTGTGCAAGAACGTCAACGGCATATGCGGAATTATGCTGAAGGGAATTTGGGCAACGATCGCTGTTTCTTTTTTAGAGGCGAAGATGACAAGTTAAATCTCAAAGCCCAGAACCTGATCATGTTTAACCAACTTGCCGCAGGAGTTGACGATCGCACTTGGTTATATCATTTACATTCACAAGATTACTCAAAGTGGCTCCGAAATTCGATTAAGGATAAAGCCTTGGCGGTGGAAGTCAGTGAGATCGAAACTGATGGAAATCTCTCACCTACTGATAGTCGCGATCGCATTAAATCAGCTATTGAGAAACGCTACACCTTACCTGCTTAATACCAAAACACAAAATGGCTACGCCTTTTTGTGTTTTGGTATCTAAAAGCACAGGCTTCTTGGCTTTTAGATACTTCCCAATCATTAAGCTGCTATTAAGCTTATTTAGATTCAATCAACTCATTCATGAAGTCAAACATAGCTCTGTCAGATTGGAGAATATACCAATAATTCATAAAGGAACAGTCGATGAAAATTTATCTTCTATCTAGTCTCACTCTATTGATGTTTAGCAACCTTGTATCTGTAGCAAAAGCAGAGACAATTAATAATTCTAATTGTGGATGGGTAAAAGATTGCGCGATCGCAGTCAAAAAGAACGAAGTCGCTAAACCTATAACACCCTCAATAAAATTAGAGCAAGTTGAAAATTCCATTCAATTATCAGAAGACAAAATACCAACAGTCGCAACTTTAACTGAGAATTCCCAAGGTAAGGCAACTAGCCTCAAAGGTTCAGCGATCACCATTTCTCAGATCGTGCCTCCCACTGATAGCAACGGTAACCTTATCTTTAGATCTACGCGATCGGGACCAAGTTATTTAGGAGTTGGAGCTAACTTCGGTGTAACTGGTGGAAGTGATTTAGGCGGAACAAGTTTTGCGATTATCAGCAAACTTGGTTTGACTGAAGTTATATCAGTCCGCCCTAGTGTGCTGATACTTAGAGACTTTGCCACTATCTTACTACCTGTAACCTATGATCTTGCACCTCAACAGTCCTTAGGAGATTTGCAATTCTCTCCCTATCTTGGTGGTGGTATTGCGATTAATACTGGTTCCAATAGTAGTGTTGGTCCCATGCTTACCGCTGGGCTAGATATCCCTCTATCCTCTAGATTTACGATCAATGTAGCGGCTAATTTGGCTTTTTTACGTACTACCGATTTGGGTATTTTGGTTGGGATTGGATATAACTTTTAAAATTTTGTGAGCAGTGAAATATGATATCAGCTTCCATCTCTACAAAGGTGCGATCGCCTGTCCTTAATTAAAGTGCGGCGCAAAACACCGCACTTTATGAGCTTCTCGAAACATTTTTATATTTAAGAACTTGGAGTCAACAATGGAAAAGTATATTTGTAAAACCTGTGGATATGTCTACGATCCTGCGATCGGCGATCCACTCTCAGGTATTGAGCCTGGCATTCCCTTTGGATCTTTGCCCGATGATTGGGTTTGTCCAAGTTGTGGAACTCCTAAGTCTGACTTTGAGCCAGAAGATGCACCCGCAACTGATGTCCCCTTAATGGAACCAGTCACATCCTAATCTTTCATTTACAGAATTGCTCTAGCTTTCTCTAGATCTCAATACCAATTCACAAAAGTGTAGCCACACTTTTGTGAATTGGTATAAGAAGGCAACTGTGTCCACACAAGTTATCAGCTTTAGCGTGAGTTACTAATGATCCCCCTCAATCCCCCTTTTTAAGGGGGAAGAAGAAAATTCTCCCCCCTTAAAAAGGGGGGCTGGGGGGGATCTAAACCCTCAAACGTAGACAGAGAAACTTGTGTGTACACAATAGTCTTAGAAAGAGAATTCAGAGGGATCTCTTAGAGTCTTTAACCAACACCATTCATTAATTCAAGGAAATAATTATGCAGAAGATTAATATTGGGCTAACTGAAACTCAACGCCAAGGAGTGATTGACCTCCTTAACAATGATTTGGCTGACAGCTACTTGCTACTCGTCAAAACTAAGAAATATCACTGGGATGTCGTTGGTCCTCAATTTATGACCTTACATAAACTATGGCAAGCTCATTATGAAGCTCTAACGATCAATGTCGATGCGATCGCTGAACGGATTAGAATGCTTGGCGGCTACCCTGTTGGTACGATGGCAGGATTTTTGAAAATCTGTTCTCTCAAAGAACATGCTGGTAAGATTCCGACCGCGACAGGGATGGTAGCAAACTTACTAGAAGATCACGAAAAAGTTGTGCGTAACTTGCGTGGAGATGTTGATAAGTGTTGTGACAAATTTAAGGACGATGGAACTGCTGACTTTTTGACTGGACTGATGGAGCAGCATGAAGAGATTGCATGGATGCTTCGGTCTTTTATGGAAGGTGAATCCCTAAAATCCAATGGGTCAAAACCAGATAGTAAGGACTTACGCTAATAAACACAAAAAACCGTAGAGTTGCGCCCCACAGGGGCGCAACTCTACGGTTTTTTACTGTACCTAACTAGATGCGCGATCGCTGCCAGATTCAATCATTAAAAACTTACCGTTGTCAATTGCTTCAACAAACATGGCTATGGCAGGTTTACTAATTCCCAACCTAGTTAAGGTGACTTCTAAACCACCTTCTGCATTAATATTTACCCAATTCAAGGTGCTTTGAGGCTCTTGGTAGTCTTTGGCAATAATAGAAATATGAGAGCTGAGCAAACCTTGTTGCTCTATTTCCGATACCGCTTGTTTAGCTTCTTCTTCGGTGGCACAGATCTCAATCACAGTTACTCTATTGGTTAACTCCGATAGAGAAGATTTTTCTTGTGTGTAGGTCATCTCTGGATCGATCGCACAGTTATTTACCGAACTTTCACCTGCACCTGTGCGATCGTAGGCTTTATTTATTGCGTCAGGATACACAGATGCTTGGTCTGTTAATGTAGTCATATTCTTATTAAAAGGTGCTGTAACTACCTTGTAAGAATCATGATTGACTTGATAAATGAAATCGCGAAGTTGATTGATCTTGTTGCAAAGTGTAATAACTGATGTTACACGAAATGAATTCGTTCTATAGCCAAGGTTTGGGGCTTGCCCTGTGGTGCAGCCCCTACAGCAATCTAAATTTTTGGGGTAGGGGCAATCCCCCCGTGGTTGCCCTGCTTTGCTATCAGCAAGAGATTCATCAGGTAAAATTTTCGCGGTGTGTCAACCTCAAAAAAGATTGAGATTGCCGCTATGCGGCAATCTCAATCTTTTGACTATTCCCATTCGCGCTTTTCGAGTTCTTGTTGCGGTAGCAACAAGGTTGCTTCTATTTCTTCGCGAATACTGCTAGTAACTTCGCAATTACTATTGAGACAATCAAGCAGCAGTTGATTAGCATCGTAATAATGTTGCAAAGCTTGCTCTTGAGGAATACTAAATTCCCACTTCTTACCGATGTTGCGATGGGAAGCGATCTCCTCCTGTAGCTTGATTACCCATGCTGCATAATTGTTTTTGCACCAATTTTCAAAGCTTTCCTTCGTATGATTGTCATTTGGGAGTTGATCGCTGAGTTGCTGTAGTGATTTATGAAATCCAATATCCACGACAATCCCTAAAATATTGCTCAGAGCATCACCACAAGCATGGACATAGGCAAAATCTTTACTATTTTCAAGGACACATTCGCGTAATAGTTCATCCAGAGCCGCATCTAAAAATTCACCTTGATCCAAAGTAGCAGCTAGTGCTAAGTCAGGCGCAAGTTTAGGCGCACGGGTTAGTGCTAGATAAAAGGCTCGACCCTTAGCAGATTTCGCTTCTAATGGATTAGATTCAGATTTTTGGCTTGCCCAACCTAAAAAATTTTGCAGATGGGGATCTTCAGAAACAAGCGCATCAATTTGTTGCTTCATCAACTCCACCAAACCATCCGCACTACGGAGCATACTCGCCGTCAGCAAAAAGATTTCTCGCCAATGGGGATCAGTAATATGGTTTACCAGTCCCTGTAGAGACTGCCCTAGAGCTTGCAGATTATGATTAGCGACGATCTTACGAGCCGTGAAATATTCCTGTAAGGCGAGATAAGAGAAGGAGAAGATCCCTCGCGCTCTCTCTGCTAACAGTCCATGTTGAGACTCGATCGATCTTAAGACCTCTTCGCTTGCCGCCTGAATTTCCTCAGGATCATTGCTTGAATCGGGAAGGCTTTCCAGATAGTCACTGATATATTGCTCAACAATCCTTTGCTCAAAGAAGTATTGACCTTGCTCAAAGGTTGCCGAGGCAATTTGACTCAACAGCTTCAGCTTTTGTGGCAACAAAAATCCTTGATATACTTGATCCCGCTCAATACCCTGAGCCTTATCCCATTTACCGAGAAGTAGATCCATTCCTTGTTTATAAAACTCGGCTTGCTTGAGGGGAAACTTGCCTTGACGATGAAATATAGAACAGGCCAGATGCAGAAATAAGGGAGTCGTAATCATCCGCCGAAACCGCCAATTTTCGGCCAGTTCCAGCTTTTCTATAAATAGTTGTGCATTGGCAACTCCCTCCTCAAAATCTTGATTAAAGGCGACAAACCATTTTTGCGAAAAATCAGAAATTTGCTTTTGGGTAAATGGAGCGATTTCCACATCCGTAAAACCTTGCAAAGCTAACTTTTGAGAAGCAGTGCGGCAGGTGGCAACAAATTGATTTTTATGATATTTGTCAGAAAATCGTCGAACTTCGTTGATTATTATGTTCTCTTCTTCCTGAAAGACTTCATCCATGCCATCGAGCAAAAGTAAAACTCGGCCTGCCTGTAGTAACTTCTTGATCACTGACAGTTGCGAAATATCTGAAGTTATAAATTCCTGATGGATGAATTCCAAGAAATCAACTTGGCGTTGTTCTCTATGGCTTTCTGCAAAATCTCGAAGTTTAATAAAAATAGGAACCTGACTCGCATCTGATTCTTCCCGATTGCATTCAAAGGCAAGATGCTTAAGGAAGGTCGATTTACCAGAACCTGGTTTGCCCAAAACTCTGAGCTTGTTATACTTGGCAACTGCCTGCCTCCCCGAAGTTTGGCTTTCGACAATTTTGCCCAAGCCAAAGCGATCAATATCTGTGGGATCGAGACTATTAATTGCAGCGATTTCTAGCCATTGCTGACTAGCTATCTGTTCTAAAATATTGACATCAATGTAAATCTGTTCGATGTTAATCGGACGATTAACATCCAATAACTTCAAAATGCCACATTGGTGCTTGATTTTTTCCCGTCGTTGCGATCGCACTGTTTGCACGAGGGCATCTATCCCTAATTCAGCCAAGTTAATACTTCCATCTTCATTCCGATCAATATATTCGAGAGGTGGGTCAAGAGCAATCTCTCGCCAATCTAAATCCAACCTTATACAAAGTTCAAAGAATGTATAACGTTCGATCGGTTGACCACCAAAAAATCGCCAAATCGGTTGTCTAGTTTTGATACCAACTTCATTAGCAAGATATTCTTGTGTCCAGCCTTTGAGAGCAAATTGCATCTTAGCCTTTTTTACCCCTGCTGGTGATGCCTGTAGCGATCTTTTTGCCATAGGGTAATTAGCTCGTATATGTTTTGTACATCCCGGATTATCTTAATCAATCAAATAAAAATCAGAAGTTTTAGACTCCTAAAGTATATATTTGTAATTAAGTCAATCAAAATATATCAGTAACACTACAAATATTTTTTAGCATAATAATTTATTTATATTTTGCTAAATCCCCAATCCAAATCCCTGTAGAGCGTCATTTTTTATTTTTTTATTAATCAGAATTCTCACTAAAAACCTTTTCCAAACTGGATTAAGGGATATTTCCTTAGAGATTACAACATCCAGAAGTTTATATTTCAACAATTTCCAAGTACACACAAAAAGTTTAAATCTTACATCTCAATATAGGATCAATCCATAAATTATCCCATACTTTGCTTTCTTCGATATAAGCTCTAATGCTGTCATGCAGCTTGTATTTCCACCAATTTGTATAAGTCAGATTCAAGTTCTAACTTAATACTAGATTGATTTTTCAATTTTTGTACTAATTACTCTAGTTTTTTGTAACGAATTAAAACGTTCTAAAACATCTTATACAAATCAATCAATTTTTTATACATTATTTCCACTATCAAAATGTGAAAATTAAAATATAGCAATCCTAAAACGAGTTGTGGGAAACAGAATCTTAATAACAAGGGACTTAAGCCCCTTGCCCTTCTCACAAATGAAACAGGATTGCTATATCAAAATATTAACTAGCTACAATCAGAGCCTATTTTGATCAGTCTTACCACCTTCTACCTCACCCTTGTATGGAATACTGTATACACACAAGTTGTCAGCTATATCGTGAGTTACTAATGATCTCCATCAATCCCCCTTAAAAAGGGGGAAGAAGAAAATTAATTCTCCCCCCTTTTTAAGGGGGGCTGGGGGGGATCTAACCCTCAAACGTAGACAAAGCATTGTATGTACATGGAAGTTTAAATCTCTTAGAGCTTTTAAGAAATCATTTAAGAATTACTTTCTGCGGTCAAAAGCTCCAAGAGATCCCCCTCAATCCCCCTTAAAAAGGGGGAAGAAGAAAATCCTCCCCCCTTTTTAAGGGGGGCTGGGGGGGATCTAGACAATTCTTAAATGGTTTCTTAAATGAGTTTTAAGGAAGAGTTAGAGGCTGGTAAAATTGAAGTTTATACTAGATTCAAGACTTCCCAAACACACTCTCGCTGAATGTCACTCAAAAGCCATAACCTTTCATCAGTAGGAAGAACCATATGGATAACGAAATCCCCGTAGAAATAAAGACATTAGAACATTCAGAAAGTATTGAAGAAATCCCCCTTAAACTTGTTCTTGATCAAATTCTTGATCAAAGTGAAGAAATTAAAGAAAATGTCAAAAAAGTTGTTGATCAAATAAGTTCAGTAAATGCCATTTTTAAGCAGGACAAAAAAATTTATTTCCCCTATCCAACTATCGAACAAGCGATCGCTCAGAATGAAGAAGCTGAACGGAGGATAAACAAAGCTGTAGGAGATCTACATCAAGTTAACACTGAACTAGCTAAGCAGGTTGCAGAAAGAATTGATATCGAATCTGAATTAAAACAGACAAAGAGTGAGCTAGTAAATATACGGGCGGATTTATCAAAATCCCAATTAAAAGAGAAAGATGCACTATATATCGCCCTGCATGACCCACTAACGGGACTACCAAACCGCTTGCTGTTAGAACAACGTCTTGATCATGGATTAGCCCAATCCAGAAGATATGGTCAGAAACTAGCGGTGATGTTCATCGACCTAGACAAATTTAAGAACATCAATGATTCCTATGGTCATGATATTGGCGATAAGCTGCTGATCACTGTCGCAAGGCGTTTACAAGATGCTGTGCGAGGTGAAGATATGGTCAGTCGCTGGGGAGGTGATGAATTTATATGTCTCCTTATGAATATAAAACACGAATCTGATGCGGTTAACTTTGCCACTAAGATGGTTGAGGAGATTTCTCAAGAATGTGATTTAGATGGCACTGTGGTTTCTATAAGTGCCACGATTGGAATTGCGATATGTCCTAAAGATGGAGAAACGGCTGAGATCCTATTTAGACAAGTGGATCGAGCTATGTATAGATCAAAAGGGACAGATCAAAGAATTATGCTATTTGATGAATCTATTTTAGAGCCTCTTTAATTGCTGATGTTACGTGGAATAAAGATTGCCCTCACACCCCAGCCCCCTCTCCCAGAGAGGAGAGGGGGAGCAAAATCCAGAAAATCTTTTTCCCCTCGCCCTTTGGGAGAGGGGCTAGGGGTGAGGGGCTTAGAAGCATAACAGGGCAACCACGGGGGGATTGCCCCTACCTGCAAATTTTTAGATCTTGTAGTGGCTGCGCCACAGGGCAAGCCCTAGACTCACGCCATCTCAAGCATTCTCATGGACAAATAGTAAAGGGATAACTGCAACTAAACGGAGAATTGCAGAAAGAACAAACACAACTACAAAGCCTTCGTAATGAGCATATTGAGCTAAAGCCCCGCCTAATGTCGTGCCTAAGGCACTGCTGACACCTGCGATCGCAGAGACCATCGCAAAGAAAGCAGCATGATGTTGGATAGGTGCGATGCCAATCTGGATATTGTTACTTCCTAAATCAATCGCTGCCCAAGTCCCTCCTAAAAAGAGATGAAAAATACTCAGATATAGCCATAATTTATCTTGCACTGCGGACATCCCAGTCAGCAACCAAAATAGCGGCGTAATCGCGATCGCCATACCCACAAATATTAATAAAGGACGATTGCCAAAGCGATCGCTTAACCTTCCCCATACCAATAGCATCAACATATTTGCGCCACTGGATAGGCTACTAAATAGAGTTACCCAAGTAATATCAACTCTCAGATTATCTAACATGTAGAGATTAAAAAAGGGAGTACTAAGATTCACCGCAAATCCCCAAAGCGCAACATACAACAGAAAAATAATCAGGTTGCGATCTCGAAAGGGAGAGATGAGATTCTTAAAGATATCTATGGGACTATGTTCTTGTTCTGTGGCTTTTTTAGCTTGATATTCTTGGGGATTAATATCGATCATAAAGTGTTGACAAGTCAAACTCGCCACCCCTGCCAAAATACCCACACTCAGCACCAGCCCATAACCACTAATGCTTCCGCCCTGCCAATTGGAAACTATCAAACTAGCGATCGGCAAACAGAGTAATCCTGTCACATTACTCACAATACTTCGCACACTATAGTATCGACCTCGTAATTTCTTAGGAACTAGGGCTGCTAACCAACTCATCCAAGAGGCGCTGCCCATCGCCGCTAAAATATTGGAAGTGATCACTAAGGTTAATGTCAAATAGACTAAGTTTTGAGAATGATGAGTATTTGTCCCCCTGAGAATAATACCAATCAGTAGAACTAACCAAATCAACCTTGCGGGTAAAAAAGTCCAGATCCCATAGTCATGACGACTACGCGAACGATTAGATAATAAGGCTCCTAAAGGCTGTAAGAGATTAGCTAACATCGGTAGAGAAGATACAGTACCAATCTCAAATGGACTTGCACCTAAATCTATTAAAAAGCTACTCAATAAAACGCCGCCAGTAATATTACTAAAAACTGTTGATAAACTACCATCAATACTCGATGCCCGTAAACTATTACGAACGGATATCTTAAGTTTTTTTGTTTCTACAGCATAGGTTTCAACAATCAAAATAAACCTATATATTTTATGTAATTCACAACAATAATGCGCTTACTATAGCAATCCTAAATAGGTTGTGAGAGTGCGTGCAATCTCACAACACTCAAAATCTTACAACTCATTTAGGAGCGCTATATATTGCTTTTCAAGCAAGCGAGTTATAAAGGTTTATTTCCCCACCTTCGGCGAGGAAACAAACCCGTACTTCACTAGAATGATAAACACTATATGGCAATATAAGTTGCCGAATTCTATTATTTTTATTGTAAATATTTGTAGGCAAATAGAACAAATCACACAACTTATACACTAATCAAACACGATCTCAACCAATATTGTGTGAAAGTGCATATCTAGCTATAACACACTATTTATACTCAAAAATTAACAGGCTAAAAATGAACGTCAATCAGCGTGATGAAAATAATATAGAGCGGCGGAAAGACTTACGACAGGATGAAGAAACTTTTCGACTGCGACAAGAAGAATCGCGGTTAGGATCTGCTCAGCGAAGTAACACCTATTTCTGGATAATTAATAGTATTTACTGGCTAGGAGGAATCTTAGAAATATTGCTCGTACTAAGATTTGTACTACGCCTATTTGGAGCAAATCCCCAAAATGAATTTGCCCGACTAATCAATAATCTATCCGCACCATTTATTGCTCCATTTTCCACTTTGTTTATTAGTCCCACTTCCGAAGGAGGTGCAAATATCTTTGATGTGAATATTGTGATTGCAATTATTGCCTATGCACTCTTGAGTTATCTTTTGGTGTCTCTAGTAAGGTTCATTTTTTATAACAGAGTATAATCAACTACAGCGCTTTGCGCTTAATTAAATCCAGAGAAGTTTTTGGAAGCGTTGTGGAGTGCCGCTTCCAAAAACTTCTCTGTACTACTCAAAGCCTCAAAAGGCTGTAAAGGGATAATACAAGGAGACTAAATTGCTAGATCACTCATTTGGTTTCTATGTTATGGCACTTTTTGGGATTATCCTTATCAGATATTTTCTAGTGGCGGGGGGGATGTACTTATTCTTTTATTCACCATCTCGTCAACCATTATTAGAAAAAAATCTACGCCAGAATCCTTCTTGGGAATTAATTAAAAGTGATATTAAACTTTCGGTGCTGTCGACGGTAGTATTTGCGATCGCCTCAGCCTTTATCTTGTCAGCTTATAATTGGGGGCTTACACGCATATATAGCGATCCACACCAGTATGGGCTTTGGTATTTAGGTGTGAGTTATGTCCTAGTTTTGATTCTTCAGGATACCTATTTTTACTTTACACATCAACTGTTTCATCATCCATCACTGTTTTCATGGGCACACCAAGGACACCATCGATCGCGCTATCCGACACCTTGGACTTCATTTGCCTTTGATCCACTAGAGGCGATCGTTAGTTCACTCTTTTTGATCACGATTGTTTTTATCCTGCCATTACATTTCATCACCTTGATCGCCGTACTAACTACGATGACAATTTGGGCAGTATTAAACCATTTAGGAACTGATCGACTCCCTCTGTCCTTTCCCCACCATTGGCTAGGTAAGTGGTTTATTGGTCCTGAGCACCATTCTCTTCATCATCTCAAGTACAATCTACACTACGGGCTTTACTTCACATTCTGGGATAAGTTACTCAAAACTGAAGATCCCAAATTTGTAAAGAAGTTGAATGAGCAGCGAACGGGGGAAGTTGAACATATATAGCAAACCAGCAAAAAAGCAAAGTAAGGGCAATTCATGAATTGCCCTTACTTTGCTTTTTTTGCTTAAGTCCAAAGATTATGATTTGTATCTTATTCAATCAATTTAATCAATTCATTCAAAAACTCAAATATCTGTTTGTCATAGTAATGACATAAGTTCAGAGTTGTGGATGCAACTTTGAACAACAGTTCTCAAGTTTAATTAGGAGCATACATCATGAGTTTGGAAAATAGAGCTAAGGCAACTGCCAAAAACGTCGAAGGCAAAATCCAAGAATCTGTAGGCGATCTAACTGGTGATACCAAGGATCAATTGGAAGGCAAGTCAAAACAAGCTGAGGCAAAAGTTCGTCATGCCGCTGAAGATGTTAAAGATAATGTCAAAAAAGCGATTGACTAATATTTTTATTGCAGAGGCAATTCACAAATTGCCTCTGCAAAAGCTGCTCTCATGACTTCTTTGAATTACTAATATTTTAAGTTGTCAAAGTCTGCTTAAAGCACAAAATGGTTAGTTCATTTTGTGCTTTAAGCAGACTTACTGGATTTAGTTTTTCGCTTACAACTTGTCATCACACTTTTGTAAGCGAAGCCCTTTAAACCTCTACAGACTTCTATCTGACTTGAAGAAAACCATAAATCAAGGGCGATACTTAGATGAGCAAAGCAGGGTTATGGATTGACTATAGAAAAGCGATAATTGTATCCGTTATGGAGACAAGGGAAGAGATCAAAAAAGTAGTACCAGAATCTGAGAAATGCCATCGACCATTTATAAATTCATCTTTTAAAAGTAGTTCTCGATCGCTTCAAAAGCCAGAAGAACATCTTATCCAAAGCATTTTTCAGGAACAACTAAACACTTACTATGATGAAATCATTGCAAGTGTTCGTGATGCTAACTCTATCTTGATATTTGGGTCAAATACTGCCAAGGATAAACTGAGAGAGCGCCTTGAAATGAATAAAATGGGCGATCGCATCATCAGTATTGAAACATCTGAACAGCTCTCAGAGCGACAAATTTCGGCAAAAATCTTACAGCAAGTTTAACCACTTGATATTTTAAATCAACGAGAAATACATGCTAAATCTAATCTGGACTGGTGTTGGTGTACTCATTATTTTGTGGATATTAGGTTTCTCAATTAACATTGGTAGCGGCTTAATCCACATACTTTTAGTTCTTGCCGTGATCGGCATTGTCTACAACCTATTTGTAGGACGAAGTGCATAATATAGCAATGTAAGTTTTGCTTAGGACATAAAACCCAAAAGATGAGGGGCGGCGCGAAGCGCCGCCCCTCATCTTTTGGGTTTTGATTTGTCCTAGCTATCTCTTGCATTGCTCTAGTAGGGGCAATTCATGAATTGCCCCTACTACATTTCCTAATAAATAGAAGTGTGGCGCAAAGCGCCACACTTCTATTTATGCCTCAATAATGACGCGGACATTGCCGCGTTTTTTATTGACACGACAGGCGGTAGTATCACCAGAACGCTCAAACTCTAGATCGAGTAATGTTTGCCCAATTCGCAAGTTTTGAATCGATAGGCGATTAATAGAATTAAGTAAACATGGATCGAGAATCCTCAGTTGATTATTAGGCGCATCGGGAACAAAATTAATCATGATTCCAATTAATTGGAAAATGCTTCCCGTTGACCAAGCTTGTGGTGAACAGGCGACAGGATACTGCACAGGAAAACTAAAACCATCATGCGCGTAGCCACACAATAGCTCAGGCGGACGGTGATAGGGCTGAGAAATCGTCATATCGATTAAGCCTTGCGCGATTCGCAATGACTGTTTGACAAGACTATGCGATCGCATCCCGATCGCGATCAGACTATTATCATGGGGCCAAACGGAACCAATGTGATATCCCATCGGATTGTAGGCAGGTGAAAGACTGCTCAAAGTCCGAATTCCCCAACCATTAAACATATCAGGAGCATTTAAACGGGCGGCTACACTAATCGCTTTTTCATAATCAAAAATACCTAAATTCAAGCAATGCCCAGCATTAGAAGCAACACTATCCACCTGCTTACCTGCTCCATCTAAAGCGATCGCGCAATAGTCTTGATCAGGCATCCAAAAATCTTGATTGAATCGTGATTTTAAATCCTTCGCCTGCGAACGCCAAAGTTCCGCCAGATCGAACAAATGTCTTTTTTCGGCTAACTCACTCATGCGGATTTTGGCGGCGTAGACATAGCCCTGCACTTCACATAAAGCGATCGCTCCCTCAGCAATTTCTCCTTTACTATTGACGATGCAATTTTCCGAGTCTTTCCAGCCCTGATTGAGCAAACCTTTGTCCGAAGAACGATGATAACGGAGATAGCCCGTTTCTTGACAGTTGCGATCGATCCACGCCATCGCCGAGAGCGCGTTCGGCCATAGATTCTCTAAGGTGGGCTGATCCGCAGTCCATGCATAATATTCAGCATAGAGCATTAACCAGAGAGGAGTTGCATCCACAGTTCCGTAATAGGGAGTATGGGGAACTTCCCCACAACGAGCCATCTCTCCTAGCCTGATTTCATGGAGGATTTTCCCCTTTTGTTCATCTTGCCATTCGTTATCGACTTTGCCTTGAAAGTAAGCCAAGAGAGAAAGCGTATCACGAGCGATCGTGGGATCTAAAACCAAGGTTTGCGAAGCAGAAATGATCGAGTCTCTACCAAATAAAGTCGAAAACCAAGGCACTCCTGCTGAGAGGAAGTTATGCTTTTCCGATGTCTGTCTGAGCAAATAAACATCCTGCACAGCGCGATCGATCACATGATTCAGGGATTTATTATCCGTCTGAATTTTAGTAATTTGCTCAGTCCAGAGTTTCTCCTCTAATAACTCCTCAGTTTTTGCCTGTGTAAAGGTTTCAGGGACACTGACTATCGAGGTCGGACAATTATTTGTAAACAAATGAATCCGATAGCCGATTGTTCGCGATTCATGGGCGGCTAAGTCTAAATGCCAGATGGCAGTATAGCCCTGAATTTCTTGGGGCTGAAAATAGTCAAATTGAATTCGTGATTCCATCAAAGAACCATCAATTCCTTCATAGGCAAGCACAATTTCTTTGGGTAATATTTCCGCAGATTTCTGATCTTGATTGGGTAGATAGCGGAGAAAATTGCCCCTTTTTTCGCGCTTAGCCCCCCGCACTTCAAACAAGTCTAGAAAATCAGCATCTAAGCTCAAACTGAGCGTAAAGCTTACGGGATGAGTATTGTAGTTTGTTACTTGTGTCTGCTCAAAAAAACCACCTTTAATCACAATTTCCCGATGAATATCAATGGTTTCAGTCTTAATTTGACCACCCTTGCCATTCTCAATTTCGGGGTTTGCACATAAAACTGTCATTGCAAAGCCTTTACGCGCCGTACTACTAAAGGAAATAGGCGATCGCCCATTAATTTGTAACTCTAAGCGACTGAGAAATCTAGTGTCACGGCAAAACAATCCCATACTGTCTTCGATACCACCAAGGCGACAGCTAAGGTCAGAGATATTGCCTAAGGTATCCGTAATCAAGAATAAATCGTCATCTTTTAAGGTCAAGGTAGCGATCGGATGTTCACCAATGACACAAATCCAAGGAGAAATCAAACTTCTATCAATAGGAATATATGTCCTTCCTCCGACTTCAATTGTTGCAGATTCAGTGATTGCTAGGGGAGTGGTGTCGGGCATTTTATTATTGATATTGTGTTAATTAATTGAGGATTACTTACCGCCCATGTAGTGGACGGTACGATTCGATTATCTTAGTGATAACCAATGAGAGATGCTAGGTAAGCAATACAAAGGCTTACTAGCACAATAAGAACGAGATACTTTTTGATAGTAAAAATTGATTGCATCAGGATTAATTGGAGCAATATATTTTAAATTCGCCCTCACATAACACACTCCTAAGTCATCGAAAGTCAGGGGCTTTACAGGATATGCTAACTCCTCTCTTGTGCCGATTACCCGCAACCAAGGAAAGCCACTACTGTCTAAAATGATCGCATCATCAGCATCAGTATGGGGATTGGGAACTCTCCCTTTTGCAGTTTTGTTAAAAACAGCCGTAAGAATAGAGCCTCTTGGAATGCGGGATCGGATCTCTCCATTTGGGCTGTACCGACAATTTATAGTTCCACCATTTCTTTCTGATTCTACGGACTCAATTACTAGCCACTTTGGGACAGCATAAAAGCCACGATTTCCTTGTAAAAATATACTGCTAAAGTCACCGCTAAGATTAGGTTTGGGGACATCCGCAGCTTGCGCGATCGCCTTATCCTCAAAAACAAGTAAAGAAAAAATAATTGCTACTAACAAAATTGGCAATTTATCCAAATTTAGTCTTCTACTTCTCCTTTTTTTATTCATGAACATTGGCACGACTCCTATATTGCAAATAGATAAAATCAACAATCATTAGAAATGCAGGAGCAGCAAGCCATAACCAAAAACCAATTAATAATTTAGTTAATAAAATTTGACTATCAGGACTACTCCCATTTGGCAAAGCAAACCAATATGCGGATATTGTTCCGATAAAACCAACAACAATTGCAGCAAGGGCGGTGAATTTAGAAAGCTGGTATTTCTTCTTTACAAAAGATACACAGGAGAACCAATAAAGTGGATTGGCAAGCCAGCCGATCGCAGGTATTTGGAGAAATAATAATCCAAGTATGCCCCAAGCAGTTACTTCAATTCCTCTCATATCAACTATGATACCTGAATGAATTGTCTTATAGTTGATGATCTCAAAAGCAAGAGAAGGGAACACAAGTCCCATGATATAGAGCCATAAGGATATTCCTAATAAAAATAAACGGCGATCAAAGAAAGATACTTTTTTCATGGAGTGTTACCTATAGAAGTTAGGACTTACGCAGTAGCAATGCATTCAAGTACGGACTAATACCAAGGTAGAAAATGGCGTAACCATTTTCTACCTTGAAAACCCGTTGAAACGGGTTAATTTAAACTAGTCTGTAGTCCACTTCAGTGGACTTGAGCTTTTAGCCAAGAACTTGAGTTCTTGGTTTATTTGCTTATTGTTTTAAAAGAGGAAAGCATCTATTCAATAGGAGGAATATCCAAAATAGATTCGCTAAACAGCATAACGCTCTGATCGGTTCCTTTCGATCTATACATAGCTCTATCCACCTGTTTAAAAAGGATGTCAGCCGTTTCTCCATCCCTAGGACATATGGCAATCCCAATCGTGGCACTTAGAGAAACCTTAGTTCCTTCAAAATCATATTCTTCAGCAATTCGAGCAGCCATCCTTTTGGCAAGCTTAATTACTGCATCTTCTAGCTTAACGTCTAACAGGATACAGATAAATTCATCACCTCCCCATCGACTCACGATATCTTCACCGCGCACAAAATCTTGTAACCGTTTTGCTACAGCGAACAACACTTTATCTCCAATATCATGACCATAAGAATCATTAATGTTCTTAAATTTATTTAAATCGATGAACATCAGCGCAAGTTTCCAACCATGTCGTTTTGATTGAATCAATCCATGCTCAAGACGTTGCTCTAACAACAAACGGTTTGGAAGCCCTGTTAGGGAATCATGAAGTGCCATATGTACTGCATCTTTCTCTTTTGCTTGAGATTTCGATAAATCAGTACGCACCTCAGATAGCTCTTGCTTTGTTTGCTTTAGTTCAAATTCGATATCAGTTCTTTCAGCGACTTGTTGGGTCAGTTGGGTATTAACCTGTTCGAGATCTTCCGCAGCTTCGGCAACCTTTTTCTCAGCTTCTTCGTTTTGAGTAATTACCTCTTCGATGGTGGGAAAGGGGGGAATAACTTTATCATCATTTTTGAGGACTGCATTGACTGAACTAAGTTGATCCGCAGATTCCTCTACATTTTCTTTGATTTCTTCGTTTTGATCGAGTACCTTTTTAAGAAGAAGTGTTTTGCTACCTGCTGAATCATCGGATGTAGTTGAACTATCTTTACTTTCATTTTCCATAATACTTTTCCACACTAATAAAATTAATGACGCGATCGCAACTATAGTTACTGAAATAGCTACTGAATTTTCGACAGGATCATACTGGCAAGGACAATAAGTCCTAAGGCTCTCCGAAAGTAATTAACGCCTTGAAATAGTTCTTCCCAAGCCCAAGTAAATAAAGCTCCAAAAGCGATTACTTCTAATCCGATAGAAATTTTTCCTGTTGTAAAAAATAGCTTTAACAAACTAGCTACACTCCAGACAATGATCGGCAAGTTCGGCATCTGGACAAGAACAATTTCACCTTCACCTGCGCGATCGCGAAGTATTTTATCAATTAATACATTTTCCATAGTTTTAGTACATGACTGATTTTTTTAGACTTGATTTTTTTAATACTTTTATGACTAATGCAAGAGGATGAAATGTAGGGGCAATTCATGAATTGCCCCTACTATAAAATGCGAGTTTCAAGGCATTTTTGCGTAAGTCCTAACTTGATTTATTACAGCGCAAACTCATAATTAATCTTTGTAATCGTTCCTTTAAAATAGAGTCTCAGTCCTTCTAGATGCTCCCAACCTACTTCCCCTTCTAAGGGAATCCGCATTCCATGATGGACTTCATATTCTCGAAAATTACCGACCCAAGGCATAAAGGTCAATTTATCACCAACTACGCTATGACAACGCTCTTCAGCACGCATACTGGTAATTAATCCTTCTGCATCAAACTGAAATACAACCGAGGCAGTTGTCTTTCCATCGGTCAAAGTGGCTCGGCTAGAATGCTGATCGATCGCTTCCCAGATTACACCCTGACTAGGCAGCAATGATGTCGGATACCAAACTGATTCCGCAAGGAACCGTAATAATTCGCCTTGATTTAATTCAGGCGTATTGTGCATTTTGGCAACCGTGAAAAGACCCAGTATCGATGCTTGTAGATTTCCCTCTCCTCGTAGATAGGTATCATGGACAAATACATTTATGAATGGAATCATCTTGATTTTTGCATCCCAATCAAAACCTAGGCTTTGAGTAGTGACAAGTTGCGTAGCAGTAAACTTATGCCATTTAACCTCTGTTTCATTCATATGAAACTGTCCGTGCTGAGAGAGTTCAACTTTTGCTATGATCGCTTGTCCATCCTGAAGCACAGCCTTAAAAAATCGCTGTACAGGCTCTGGTAAGTCTACAATCTCTTTGGAGTCATAGGTTTTAGGCTCAATTGATTGTTGTCCATTTGCTAATTTGACCCGTAGTTTATCAGTCCTAGATTGCCAGCGATCGCGCCCGTACATCGTAATGATCGCCAACAAAGCTAAGATCATTACGATGATAATGACTATTGGTGGTGATTTCAACGAGTAACTCATAAACAAACCTACGCTTAAGCTAAATCCAGCTAATATGAGGATTACAAATCGCCATGTTTGAATAAGCATCATTTTTTATGTAGATATTTTAACTATGTCAGGCGATCGCTTGATTTCGTGAATGAGTTGATTGAATACGCTACAAAATGTAATAGCTAAGTTATGGTGATCGCTATTATTGTTAAGTCTTGATTTCTAAGCGATCGCACCAACAATCTATCTCCTAAAGGCGATCGCTATTATTCTCTTCCTCTTCAAATGCGCCAAGAGCGTCATCGAATTTGTTGATAATGTCGAGGAATTGCGATACAACGCGATCAAAGATTTTTTTGCGCTCTAATAGTTTGGGCTTTTCGTTACAGGCGTTTAGAACTGTATCGCGTAACGGTTCTTTGCCAGTAAATTTGTAGTCGGCGATCATTTGGTTGACGGCTTCAGGTTTTAAATTTTCCTTAGAGCAGAGTTGCTGAATCGCAACCATACGTTCTTGATTCCAGAAGTTCTGAAATACGGTGGCGATCGCATCTTCTGGTTTAATTGTGGGCATTCGCTCATCAATGAATTTTTCAATGAGATCGCGTTTGCTGCGTAACTGGACTTCTTGCCCAACGAGTTCGAGAATAGCCTCTTTTCTCTTTTGATAGTCTTCTTCAGTGGTTTTGGTGTTTTGACGGAGTTCGGCTAGGAGTTTGAGAATATACGAGACGTTGATTTCATCGCGCTGTATGAGTTCTAGTTCAAAATCAACTTCTTCAATGAGGGATTTATCTTCTTCCTCTTTGCGCGATCGCGTGCGGTCGTGGATGTCGAGATATTTGCTCTTATAGTCGTCAAAGGTCTGTTCGTCCATGTTGAGGGCAGTAAAATCAAACTCGGTGAAGGATTTACTGACGTTAAGGAGACGGATGAGATTACGAAAGGCTTTGACAAATTTAACTTGGTCGTCTTCGCTGATGAGTTTATTGACATCGTTGGGGATAGAGGCGATCGCTCTTAATTCCTGCACGCCTTTGTTAAACTCTTCGATGTAATGCTCGTAGGGTTCGATAAAGATCTCTTCATTGGCGTTAGGATCGGAAAAGAGGGCGACGGCTTGATCTGTGTTGTCTTTGAGGTTACGGAAGCAGACGATATTGCCTTGGGATTTGAGTTCGCCCAAAATGCGGTTGGTGCGGGAATAGGCTTGAATCAGTCCGTGATACTGGAGATTTTTATCGACATAAAGCGTATTGAGCTTTTTGACATCAAAGCCCGTGAGAAACATATTTACGACTAACAAAATATCGGCGCGATCGCTATCTTGAGCGTTTTCCCGATCGCGGTCTTTCATCCGTTTAGAGATGTCTTTGTAGTAAGTGTAGAAGGCTTTGCTGTCTCTGGCGGAATGTTGAGTTTGATAAAGGGCGTTGTAATCGGTGATAAATTCGGTGAGTTTGTCGCGACTGTGGGAATTGACTTTTAAATCAGTTTTTAAATCGAAATCTGGTTCACCAATCAAGCCGTTTGCGTCGTCGTCCTCTTCGTTAATACTGGGGGTGAAGATCGTCACGATTCGCAAGTCATGTAAACCCTGTTTTTGTTTGTTTTTAAAGGCTTCGTAATAGGTCAGTAGGCTATCAATATTACTGACGCAAAGGATCGCAGAGAATTTTTTACTGTGGGTTTTGCGGTTATGGTTGGCGATGATCCAATCAACGATTAGGGAAATGCGATCAGGGTTTTCAAAAAATTCTCGATCGAGTTTGGGTTCAGTGATGAGGCTGCCGTCTTTGCGTTTGATTTTCCCCCAATATTCAACGGAGAATTTAAGCACGTTTTCATCGGCGATCGCATTAGTGATCACATACCTATGCAAGCATTCGGTAAATAAGGTGGCTGTGCATAGTTTTACACCGTCTTTAATATAGACATTCTTCTCAGCGAAGATGGGTGTACCAGTGAAGCCGAACATTTGGGCGTTGGGGAAGAATTTGACAATATTTTTGTGGGTTTCGCCAAATTGGGAGCGATGGCATTCATCGAAAATGAAGACGATACGCTGATCTCGTAGTAGTGACATGACGGATTCATGGCGCGGGTTACGGATGGCATTATTGAGCTTTTGGATGGTGGTGACAATCAGAGTGCTGTCGCCTGTCATCTGATTGACGAGTTCTTTGGTGTTGTCGGTGGTATCTACGCAATCGGGGCTGAAGTGGTTGAATTCTTTACTGGTTTGGTAATCGAGGTCAGCGCGATCGACCACAAATAAGACTTTGTGAACTTTTGGGAGTGCGGTGAGGATTTGGGCTGCCTTGAAGCTGGTGAGGGTTTTGCCTGAGCCTGTGGTGTGCCAGATGTAGCCGTTTTTGTCGGTATTTTTGACGCGCTCAATGATCGCTTCGACGGCGTAATATTGGTAGGGACGCAGCACCATCAGCACTTTGTCGGATTGGTGCAGGACGATGTATTTGCAGATCATTTTGGAGAGGTGGCATTTCTCCAGAAAGGCGGTGGCGAAGTCGTCGAGTTGGGTGATGAGGTTGTTTTCTACATCTGCCCAGTAGAAGGTTTGTTTGTATTCTTGTTTGCGGTTGTTGGCGTAGTAGCGAGTATTTACGCCGTTGGAGATGACGAAAATTTGCACATATTGAAATAGTCCAAAGTCTGCGCCGTATGAGTGGCGTTGGTAGCGGTTGATTTGGTTGAAGGCTTCTTTGAGATCGAGTCCTCGGCGTTTGAGTTCGATTTGGACGAGGGGAAGCCCGTTGATTAATAAAGTTACGTCGTAGCGATTTTTGTAGTTGCCTTGTTGGGCGACTTGGTTGGTGACTTGGTATTGATTTTGACACCAATGTTCGATATTTAAAAATTCTAAATAAGTGGCTGTGCCGTCATCGCGGATCAGTTCCATTTTGTCGCGGAGTCGTTCGGCGCGATCAAAGATGTTGCCTTTGTCGAGGTGGTTGAGGACTCGCTTAAATTCTTCGGGACTGAGTTGGGTTTTATTATGTTTTTCGAGTTGGGTTTTGAGGTTATTTCGCAAATCTTCGGCGTTGCGGATGGTGACGGGTTCGTAGCCGAGTCCCGTTAGGCGTTCAATGAGGTTTTGTTCTAGTTCTTGTTCTGATTGGGTCATGGTTTTAGGTAATGGGTAATGCTTTCAGGTAATGGGTAATGGGTAATGCTTTTATTCCCTATTCCCTATTCCCTATTCGTTTTTCAGGTAATGGGTAATGCTTTTATCCTATTCCCTATTCCCTATTACTTCGGTAAGGTCGAGGTTGCGATAGATTTGTTCAATGGGAAAGCTTAGATTGATGCTTTTAAGTTCGATGGTGTCGCCTTCTTGGTAGTTGATAATTAACCAATCTCCTGCTTCGTTTTTGTGATACAAATCCATTTCAATGCTAGTAGAACTCACTAATAAATAATCTTGTAAGTTTGGATTTTTGCGGTACAGTCTAAATTTGCCGCTTCTGTCGTATGTCTCAGTGCTAGGAGATAGAACTTCAACGATGAGGCAGGGATAGGTGAAATGATTTGGGGTGTTTTTGTCGCGATCGTCGCAGGTGACGCTGGCATCGGGGTAGGTATAGTTTTTGGTTGCAACAATATTAATCTTGATGTCAGAATTGCCTGCTATGCAACTGCTATTTTCTAAGTGACTATCAAACATGGCAGTAAGTCTGATGGCAAGGCGACCATGATTAACGCTACCGCCGCTCATGGCGTAAACTTGACCGTTAATCAGTTCGTGCTTTTCTAGTTGCTTTTCTTCCCAAGCAAAGTATTCTTCTGGGGTCATTTGCGGGGAGTTTTCTTGGGCTGCAATCATGGAAAATCACTCGTTGGCTGATTTTGCTACTATTTTAACGGTTTACACAAACATTTTTGCAGCAAACCTTTGCTAGACTAAAGAATAATAGGCTTGGGAGAGGTGTTTTATGGTGCAAGCGCAGTTTAATTTGGATGAGTCGTTGTGGACGTTTGTGCAGCAATCTTGGCAGTATGGTTTTCAGAATCAGGATGAATTGATTCGGGTGGCGCTGGGGAAATTGCAACAGGAATTATATTCGTTGGAGATGTCGGCGGATCTATATGCAGAGGTTTATGCTGAGGATGCGGATTTGCAAGCTTTGACGGATAGCGCGATCGCTGGCTGGCCAGAATGAATAGTTTGCGGCGCGGACAGATTATTGATATTGATTTGGAACCGACTAGAGGTTCTGAAACTGGGAAGGTTCGACCTTGTATTATTGTGACAAATGATGTTTACAATGCGCGTGTGCCTGTGATTCAGGTTGTGCCGATTACTGAATGGAATGAGAAAAAGACGCGTATATCGACGAATATTGATTTAGAGCCATCGGCAATGAATGGATTAACGAAACGATCAATTGCGGATTGTTTACAGACTCGTCCGATCGACCATCGGCAAAGGTTAGTGAGGGTAAGGGGGCAGTTGAGTGGGGAAGATTTGGCTAGGGTTGATGGGGCAATTAAGCAAGTATTTGGCTTTGGTTAACTATAAGCAGCAACGACTACAGGCACTATACAAACATTTTTTGCAACAAGCCTTTTTTGAATTGTTCGGTTAATTCGATTTGTTTGGCGATCGCTTCAATCTTTTGATCAATCGCCGTCAAAAAACCAGCTATTTTTTCTTGTTCTTGTTTACAGGGAATAAGAGCCTGAACAGACGCAATGTCTTCTTGCCCTATTGTCGTCATAGTTCCAGTTTTACCACGGGCAACTAATTGTTGTCGAACTTTAGCGGATTTTAATGCTAATCCTAAGAATTGGGGTAGATAGAATTCGTGATTAAATCGAAATCTAATTAAATGTCCATCATAAGTAATATCTTGATCTTGACTCAATAAAATATTAGAGTGAGCAATTCCTTCCTTCACGAGAGATGATCGAGTAAAAAATATATCTCCATATTCAGCCTGATTTTTTCTGAATTCTTCCTCTTCTAGATTTAACATAGTCAACGAATCAACATTAATAGAACGGCTAGTATATATATCTTTTACATTAATTAATCTATATCCCCAACCTACTTTACTAGGATCATTAAAAACGCCATTGGAAAAGCCATTTATAGCCATATCACCTAGCTTTTTCTTTTCCCAATTATGGAAGGGCTGCCCGTCGTCGCACCTAAATCGAATTTGTTGAGAAAAGATTTTCTGCATTACGCCCCTTTTATAGGTTTGCAGGAGTTCGTGCTTGCGGCGCAGTTGGGTGAGGCGGGTATCTACTGCCCCCAAAAAACTCGCTATCTTTTCCTGTTCAGCGATAAGTGGTTTGAAAACAATTAGTGCTTTTAATTGAGAAGTATCTAATTTGCCAGCTCCAATACCTGTCCCAGAAACTAGAGATTTTAGAAGGTTTTCGTTTGCTTTTAACCAGTAAAATAGGAAAAATAATTCTCTTTTATCGTGAATTTCTAAAGCTTTAACATCTTGATTAAACGCCAAATCTCTACCTGTTATTCCCATAGGAATACGATTATAAAGAATACTTCCACGTACAAGTATTAAAATTGAATCTTTAGTAGCTAGTCTTGAACCATTTTTTAAGCCAAGTTCTGTTATTTTTTGTTCAGAATCAGAAAGTATATTGAAATACATTGATGATGCACTGATCCAAGAAATATCACCACCCCAATAGTCTGGATTGTCTTTAGATGGTGTCCCGCCAGAACTCCAATCAGCTAATTCTTCCAAAGTCTTCGGCTGCCAACTTTTTTTAAACTCAGGAAATCTCAACACAGGCACATTTTTCTTCAACCAATTACCCATTACCTATTCCCCACTTTTAAAAACGGATTGATAATAGTTAAGCTAGAATCGTTCATGAATCTCATCCCTTGACAAATCACGCCAGCCAACTGCTGTTAAAGGTTTTTCAGCAAGACGATCCATCAGTCGAGACGACCTAGGTTTGATAGTTACTTCAATTACATCATTGCCAACCACACTCATATACTCATCAGGAATAACAATTTTACCTTGCACCACCTTAGCGGTAAATTGGATCATCGTGTTCATAAATTAAAACTCCTTTCAAAATTTCTTACTGCTCAATCAAAGTAAAATCTGATTTAGTTTTATCCCACTCACTCCTAACTTGCTGTTGCCAAGCCACAGCATTAACCTTTCTAAAAGCCTCTACTTTTCCCGCCAATTGATTAATCGGATGAACTGCCATGTTAGATTGAGACTTCATTTGTGACCCACCCGAAACAAAACTTTCCCCATCAACAGACGGCACTTGCTCCGATATAGTGATCGCAGCTTGAATCTTTTCCCTAACAGAAAGACTCCACTCACTTTCTGCTTGTTCATATTCATCAAATAAAAGCAGCGCAATTTCAATAACTTCCTGCATAGATCGATATTTACCAGTTGAAATTTTAGACTGCACAAGGTTTTCTTGATCGGGCGTTAAAGTTATGTTCATCGTTGTGATCATCCTAAGTTGATTTGCAAAGTTACTATAAGCGTTGATTTTAGGTAATGAGTAACAGGGAATAGGGAATGCCTTTATTATATTACCCATTACCTATTCCCCCATCACCCAAAAAACCAATAATCTCCCCATAAAAACTCTCTCCCTTCCCCCTACTACTACCAGCAGTCACCAACAACCTTAAAACCTCCACAAGAGAACTAATCGCCGCATCAAAAACTAAATCATAAAGCTGGCTTAAATCATCTTGGTTTTGCTGCCCATACGCCAAAGCATTAATATAATCATTGCGGATTTGGTTATCAATCACCACAATCGGATAGCCCGCCCGAATTAACAGCAAATTCATTAATAATCTAGCCGTTCGACCATTCCCATCGCGAAAAGGATGAATAGAGACAAACCGATAATGCGCGATCGCCGCATATTCAAGCGGATGGAGACTTAAAGCAGCTTCCGAATTTAGCCAGATCATAAAATCTCCCATTAACTGAGATAGTAAATAATGAGGAGGATAACGATAATTTGTACCAGCCGCCATCACATCCAGAGTGCGATAACGCCCCGCCTCATCAGGGTTGATTTTGCGGAGAATCAAATTGTGAATTTGCCTAATTTCCCATTCATTAATTTCCGTATCTCTTTGGGCTAATCCTTCAACATAATCGATCGCATCCTTATGCCCGATCACCTCTAAATGTTCATCAAGGGTTTTGCCCCCAATCGTAATTCCCTTCGTTAAAACTAATTCTGTTTCACTCTGAGTTAACGTATTACCCTCGATCGCATTCGAGTTATAAGTAAAGCGCACATCATAGAGCTTTTTGAGTTCAGCGACGATCATCGGTTCCAACGGTCTGAAGCCATCTAACCAAGCCTTTAGCTTATCGATTTGCTCTAACTTAAGCCGATAATTCATAGTCAAATAATCCTTAATTGAACCACTTAATGAAAAATTTGCTTGATGACTCAAACCAATGACCCGCAGCATAAAATCATCGTACAGATGAGAAGAAGAAACCCACAACTGAGTATTCATATTCCCTATTACCTATTCCCTAAATTATAGCGGCGCATCAATCCCCAACTCCTCACAAAACCCGCGAATCACGCGATCATTGTCCGCCATCTCCCGATCCATTGATCGCAACTCCAAGGCGATCGCCGCCAAATCAATCTCCTCCTCCTCCTCAAACGTATCCACATAACGCGGAATATTCAAATTAAAATCATTTTCTGCAACCTCCGACAACGGCGCACGATAACTATATTTTTCTTCCTGTAAACGTTCTCGATAAGTCGCCACAATCTTATCCACATCATCATCCCGCAAAAAATTCTGATTCTTCGCCTTCTCAAAATAGGCACTCGCATCAACAAACAAAATATCCTGCGGATGCTCCCGACACTTCTTAAACACCAACACACAAGTGGGAATACTCGTTCCATAAAAAATATTCGCAGGCAACCCAATCACCGCATCCAACCAATTGCGCTCATTGATCAAATACTTGCGAATCTCCCCCTCCGCCGCACCCCGAAATAAAACCCCATGCGGCAATACCACCGCCATCGTTCCATTCTCATCCAAATGATGGAGCATATGCTGCACAAACGCAAAATCCGCCTTAGAACTCGGTGCTAACCGCCCATACTGACTAAAGCGATCGTCCGACTCAAACAGCTTATTCGCACTCCAATGTGCCGAAAACGGTGGATTCGCAACGACAGCCTCAAACCGCATACCCTCATGCTGTGGACGCTCCAGCGTATCCTCCTGTCGCAAATCAAAATTTCGATAATGCACCCCATGCAAAATCATATTCATTCTGGCAAGGTTATAGGTCGTGCGGTTCATCTCCTGTCCGTAATAATCGCCAACCTCATCCACCTCCCGCGCCACCCGCAACAGCAACGAACCCGATCCACAAGTCGGATCATATACTGACTTTAGCCGCCGTTTTCCCGTCGTCACAATTTTCGCCAACACCTTAGAAACCTGTTGTGGCGTATAAAACTCCCCCGCCTTTTTCCCCGCACCACTGGCAAACTGCCCAATCAAATACTCGTAGGCATCGCCCAACACATCACTTTCGCTGTCATCCAACCGAAAATCAATCTTATTCAAATGCACCAAAATCTTCGCAATTAGCGCATTCTTAGCTTTCGGAGTCCGTCCCAACTTCGTCGAAGTCAGATCCAAATCCTCAAACAAATGATCGAAATCCTCCTCACTCTCCTTCCCCATCGTCGATCGCTCGATGTTATTCAGCACCTGAGTTAGATCGTCCAGAATAAACACCGAACTCTTTTCAAAATCCTCATCCGTCAGCTTATCAATCTCCTCCGTCTGCTTATTCCCCAGCGATCGTTTCGCCAAAGCCCCAAACAACTCCGACGGTTTCAGAAAATAACCTAACCCCGCGATCGACTCCTCTTTAATAGCCTCTAAATATTCCTGCCCCTCTGCTGAGGACTCATCAAGCCCCAAAAAATCAATCTTATCCTCCGCCAAAATACCATTAGCAAAAAGATACTGACGCTCCGACAGATACTTATAAAAAATAAACCCCAAACAATAATCCCGAAACTCATCGGCATTCATCTTGCCCCGCAGTGAGTCGGCAATATTCCAGAGTTGAGTTTCTAATTTTTTCTTTTGTCCGTTTATTCCGTTTTGTCCGTTCGTCATTGATCCTTTGTACTAGGCGATCGCTAATACAGCCAAAAAATATTGTCAGATTAGAGTATAGCCTCTAACCAGCGCCTAAACCTTGAAATCAGGTCATCAAGGTTTAAGGTAGTGAAGTGGTCTAACTTGGAAATGCGATCGCTATTATTGTAAGTCTTGATTTCTAAGCGATCGCACCAACAATCTATCTTCTAAAGGCGATCGCTATTCCCATGAGTCGTGATTTTTAGGCGATCGTAAAGGGTTAAAATGCCTGCTTATGATTTTGCGGCACGGGCATATGACTTCCACGTTATCAAAGAACCAATTGCAAATAGGATACATTCGACAATTATAAAAAAGAGTGAACTTGTGTTGCCAGTTGTCTGTTGGTAGAAACTAGCGGCGAACATTCGGAACAGTCCGAGAGCCAGCAAGAACCAGCCACAGATTGTAATCAACAGAGTCCAGTTACGTTGCCATAGGTTATGCGATCGCACAATTGCCAAACCCGCGACAAACATGAGAACTCCAGAGAGGTAGACGACTGGCGGGATCTGTTCGTCGTAGAGATGCGGTTGAATAAGCGGAAACTCCGAAGCAACCATTACCATCAGGGTTGGACCTAGCAGCTCTCCTATACGCTTCGAGTTCTTCATGCCACACCTTTCGATGCGGATTGTTCTAAAAAACGATATTCACTCAGAGTTTCTGTTCCCCATAGCCAAGTTATGGCGATCGTTGTAATGGCTAATAAAACAGCACCGATAAGGATACCTGCGGATAAAGCACTAAACCTTTCTTGTATAGTATCGATCGCATAACCCATATAGCCAGTTTCTTCGGCAGCAGCTCCAAGAAAGAACAAACAAAAGAGAAAAGGGATAGAAAGAAAAGGAATATGAAAGTTAAATGGAAGCGGTAATCCTAAGAGATAAATGATGATGTATATCAACACATATACTAAACATGGCAGAGATACTGCACACCCGTACCATATCTTTTGGGTGATTCTTGGGAAATCTAAAATCCTTTTAAACAGTTTTTTAACACCAATAAGTCCTTCTTCTTTATAAACGAGAATGCTAGCAGCAATCGTTGGTGTGAATGCAGCTAAAATGTCTGTTATAGGAATATCTAACGGTAATCCTTTTACATCAATTCTTGTTTCAATTATCCATAAAGGGATAGAAAGTCCAAAAACAAGTAGAAAGAATTTTAATGGTGAATGGTTCTCTGGGTAGCTGTTATTCATGATTGTCATTAAGTGAAGTTCTTTTTCTGGGTTTGAAATTATTGTTTAATATAAGGGGGTTCTTACGGCTATAGGCAATTCCTAAACAGATAGAGACTATTAGCTCAAGGGAAAAAACTACAATTACTTTCCAATCCAAATCTAGCAGTAAGGTTCCATTATTGCCGACATATAGAGCTAATCCAATACATCCATTAAACCAAGCATGACTTAATACACAAAGGAATAAGTTGTTTGTGTATTTATAAAGAGTTGTAAAACTAGCAGTTAAAATTATTCCTGAAAACGGCGTTGTTGCACAAATAAGCCAATCCCCACAAAGATTTCAGCGGTTTGGATCTAGAAAAAACGGTATTTTTATGCGGATTTATAGCCTCAAGCCCTTAGTACGTAAGGATTTAATCATGCAACAAAGCCATTTTTTTCATTGTTTTACTTTTTTTTAATTGTTCTTAAGTCTAACGTTTCTTGATTTCTCCTAAGCCTTTCACAGATTCCGTAACTTGAGGAGAACCAATATATTCTATTGAGCCTAGCCCTAAGATAGATGCGTCTAATTGCTCACTCACATTGACTACCGCGCTACCTACACCTTTATTGCGAACTTTAGCTTGTTTTACCTTCAAATCTTCACCATTAAAGCTGCCGACCCCAGAGAGAGAAAGATCCAATACATCCACATTTCCCGCGATCGCTATACTACCCACTCCATCCAGCGAAACCGATAAATGTTTACCTTGAATATCCTTCACTTCAATACTACCGACTCCATTGATATCTAGTCTCTCCAAGCTTTTGATCTCCACCAAGAACTCAATGGGCTGAGTCGGATCGATACTGGAAGAGTTAATGTTATTGATGTATAGAGTTTGACCAGAGACACGACTTTCTAGGATTGGTAGGATATTATCCTCAGCGATAATTGTGAGAGATTCTTTGCCAGTCTGCTGGATCTTGAGTTTGCCCACAGATTTAAAGATAATTGATGAAAATGTCGTAACTTCTCTGGATTCAGTTTTAATGATTCCCGATCCTCTAATCCCATTCCAATTTAAAGAGCAGGCGGTAAACAGACTTAAAGTTGCTAAAAATAGAACCAAATGGGATATTAATTTACTTCTCATTAAATCACTCGGTTTTCATCGTGATTTCTCTTTGATTTGTTTAGAATTAGGGCTTACGCCAAAGAACGAAATGTAAAGGCAGTTCAGGAATTACCACTACGACAAAATGTAGAATTCAAGTCGTTTTTGCGTAAACCCTAAGATTTGGAATTGAAAATTGCTCTCCTACGCCCAGAGAGGGAATAGGAGAAACATGTAAATTGGCAAGCCTACGCCGATCTAGTAGTATTTGGCATCTTGTAACTCCAAGCTTGCTCATGCATAATTGATCGCGCTAGCACATGACGATAGAGTTCGCTCAACTGAATCGTTACTCCAGCCCAACTAAATCGTTGATTCACATTGGCAGATGCTTGTTTACGCATTTTCCTGACCCATAAATCATCAAATAGAATGCGGTAAATGCTGCTAGCAAAAGCTTCAGTATCTTTCGGCTCAACTAAAAGTCCAGTTTCTTCAGGAATAATCGTAAACTTTAGTCCACCGACATTAGAAGCAACCACAGGTACGCCACAAGCCATAGCCTCGATCGCTACTAATCCAAAGGGTTCGTAATGACTAGGAATTACACACACATCAGACGCAGTATAGTACATCGGCAAAATATCATGCCCAATCCTACCCGCAAAGAGAGTGTTGTCCTTCAAGCCTAAGTCATTGACGATGTTTTCAATCCTTTTTCTCTCATCTCCATCAGGCATATTTGCAGAACTTCCACCGACAATGATCAGCTTCAGGTTGGGGATATTCTTCTCCTTTAGCAGGGCACAAGCTCTTACTAAAGTCTCAATACCCTTTCGTTCGTCAAATCTACCCACATAAAGAATCACCTTTTCATGAGTACCTAATTTCAAATGTGTCCGCGCATGAGCCTTAGAGGTTAACCGAAAGTTATCAGTATCGGTTCCGCAGGGAATTATTTCAATTTGCCCACGGGTTGAAACAAGCGATCGCAAAGTTTCTTGCTCTTGAGGACTGGTCGCCACCACACAATTAGCCCGCTCTAAAATCTCTCGCTCAATCCGCAGACGAGTATTCGCAACTTGAGGGATTTCCACCAAAGACTGATACTTCACCGCTCCCAGAGAATGATAAGTATGCACCAACTGAATATTACTGGTTTTCTGTAACTCCAGTCCCGCCCATGCAGATAGCCAATAATTAGTATGAATTAATGGATAATTTAGACCTTGAGTCCTTTGAAAAGATTGGAATGAACTCACAAACTCTGGCATATGTTCAAACAATCTATCTCTAGGAATATATGTTTCTGCACCTGCTTTGAGTCGGATCGTTCGGCAATGGGGCGAATGCTGCACAATCTCATCATCGTCAGCATGGACTTTGCGAGTAAACATATCTACATGCCAACCCAAAGCCGCAAGGGTTTCGCCCACATGACGCACATATACATTTTGTCCACCAGCCTCCTCTAATCCGATCTCAGCCGCAGGGTCCGCATGATCAGAAATGAGGGCGATCGCCTGTCTATTCAAACTCAACATAGTGTTCTTCTCCTTGTAATAATATTCAGAACCCTCTCCCTTAGCCTCTCTCTCCTACCGTTTACACACAATCTGTAGGTTTTAGATCCCCCCCATCCCCCCTTAAAAAGGGGGGAGAATTTTCTTCTTCCCCCTTTTTAAGGGGGATTGAGGGGGAGCATTAGTAACCCACGCTGTAGCTGATAACTTGTGTGTATGCCGTAGCTTCCGCAGAAGATGAAAAAAATTTCCTTCTCCCAATAAGCGATGGGGCTGGAAAGTGAGAGCTATTGCATTACCAAATCGCGCCTCTGCCCGTTTCGAGAATATTTCTCTGCCAAAATCTTCTGATATACGGCTTCATAGCCATCTGCCATGCGTTTCGCCGTGAAATTCATCAGAACATGATCCCGACAAGCACGCCGATCTAGCTGATCAACAATTGCGATCGCATCTACACATTCAGCAACAGACTTACAGAGAAATCCACTAACTCCGTGAGCAATCACCTCAGGTGCAGAGCCTAAACTCAAGGCAATCACAGGCGTTCCTGTGACCATTGATTCAATCATCACCAGTCCAAAAGGTTCTTTCCACGTAATTGGGAAGAGCGTAGCTACAGCCCCCCCCATGAGAATACTTTTTTGATGGTGATTTGCTTCACCAAGGAATTCGATTTGTTCACCATCAATATGGGGAAGGATTTGACTTTCAAAGTATTCCACATCCACAGCATCAACTTTTCCAGCCATCTTGAGATGCCATCCAGAACGTTTTGCAATTTCAATGGCTAGGTGAGTTCCCTTTTCAGGAGACATGCGACCCAAAAAAGCCAGATATGGTGGATTTTCGGGTTGGGTATGAAAGTTATAAGTATCAGGAGCAATGCCGTTATAAACTGTGGATACATAGTTTAAGCCTAAACTTGCATCCCTTTGTGAGTTGGAAATACTAATGAATGGTTGATTTCGCACATGGCTAAATAGCTTCTGATTGTCAGGTGTAAAAATGCCGTGGAGAGTATGAACTGTAGGCGTTTTTACTAAGTTGGTATAGGGTAATGCTACACAACCAACATGGGAATGAATTATGTCAAATTGAGCAGCATTTTCGTATACACGGCTCATATTTAACATGTCATAGATATTGGGATCTTTAACGCTATTATCCAAGCGTAAGGCTCTAGGATGTACTGATTCTAATTTGGCTGAAGTTGTAGAATCTCCTGAAGCAAATAGAGTGACATCATGACCACGCTTGACTAATTCTTCGGTGAGTAGGCTGACCACAAGTTCAGTACCGCCATAGGCGGGGGGAGGAACCTGTTCCCATAGTGGGGCAACTTGGGCAATTCTCATTATGAATCTCCTATCTATAACCTTAAAATACAAGCGATTATCACGGCTGTTTTTTAAAGTTGTTATCTTACTAAAGAAGACTATAAATGAGCACTGTTTGATATCGTGTATAACGAGATTTATGAATAATTTGATTTGTATAAGAATTTCCTTAAGTACAACAATAAAAATTTAATCTTTACAAATAATTTGATAAAAATCGCTTAATTATAGCAATCCTAAATGGTTTGTGGAAGCGTACCCCTTCGGGGTACGCTTCCACAAACCCAAAAATCTACAAATGATTTACGAATGCTATAGACGAGTATAGTGTGTTTGATAAATTAGAGGCGATGCAATTTGATATCAAAACCCAAATAGTGTGAGGCGGCGCGAAGCGCCGCCTCACACTATTTGGGTTTTATGTCCTAACAAGAATGGCGACAGCTATAACTTTACAAGAGATACTACCTTCCCACCCAATAACACCAATTCACGAAAGTGTTGCAACACTTTTATGAATTAAAAACCAAACCCAGTAAAGTCTTTAAATACACAAAATTGTATTTTGGTATAATACCAATCCCCAAAAGTGTTGCCACACTTTTGGGGATTAAAAACCAAACCCAGTAAGGTTTTTAAAAGCACAAAATGGCTACGTCATTTTGTGCTTTGGTATAGTTTAGTTGTTCGGCTATTGAGAAAAAATAACGTTGGACGATCGCGATCGCAGTTTGTGTTTAGAAAAGGCGATCGCACTCAAGAAATTTGATCAGCCAAATCCGTCTGGTCTACGCGATTCTCCAATTTATTGGTTAGCTAAATCGTAATCGATATATTTGTGTCTTTTTTATTGGCTTAAAATAGACGTTTTAGAACCCATACCACATTAGCTGACTAGAGCCTAATCTTGTAAAGTCCTACATCAATCCTGACAACGCTTTTATCAAGCGCTGATTTTCGCGTTCTAGACGTACAGCTACTCGGAAATAGCGATCGCCTAATTCTGGGAAACTCAGACAATCACGAATGAGAATCTTATCTCTTTGTAATAGTTCTTTTTGCAAAATAGAACCTGCAATTTCTGTTTTGACTAATAGATAATTTGCAGAATTTGGTAAGGGATTTAAACCTGATATTTGTGACAAGCCTTTCAATAGTTGCGATTTAGCACTTTTTAACCAATCCCATGTTTGTTGCTGAAATTCTATATCTTCTAATACGGCAATACCTGCGGCGGCTGCTAAACTATTGACACACCAAGGATCGCGCCATGCTTGCCAACGTTGCAAACGGTCGGGATGGGCGATCGCATAGCCAAGTCTCAATGCTGGCAAGCTGTAGAACTTAGTCAGCGATCGCAAAATCACTAAATTAGGATGAGATGGAACTAAATCGATTAGACTTTGTTGCTGATCTGGCGTGAGAAAATCCATAAACGCTTCATCAATCACTACCAAAGCAAACCTCTCTAAATAAGGTAAAATACTTTCTCTCGTAAATAAATAGCCTGTCGGATTATGGGGATTATTGATTAAGATTCCTTTGGCATGAGAATCAGAGATTTCTGGTAGTTCCTCATTAAAATTTACTTCTTGATTTCCAAATAGAAATGGATATCTTTCCACTTCACAATCAAAGGTTTTTAGAGCGCGGTAGTAGTCAGTAAAAGCAGGTGTAAACAGAACCGTTGAAGATAACTGTGAAAGATCACGTCCTACCCAAGTTAATAGCTCCGCCACACCGTTACCAGCTAAAATCCACTCTGATGACAATTGATGAAACTTGCCTAAAGCTTCTCTGAGTAATGTATATTCAGGGTCAGGATAATGGCTCAAATCAGCTAAATGGGACTGAATCGCGGCAATCGCTGATTTAGGTACACCAAGAGGGTTTATACTTGCCGAAAAATCTAAGATTTGCTCTGGTGATATATCAGCCATACTCGCCGCCCATTGACGATTTCCTCCATGTATTGGGCGTAGTATTGGGCGTAAGTAATCAGACGATTGCATAGTTTTTTGTTTAGATTTTAGTTCAGGTACATTACTTACTTTAAATGCTTGCTCTTGCAAGATTTTCATTATTGCTCAGGAGCGCCAACTATAGCTGTCGCCAACCCAGAAAGTGAGTAGCAGCGCGAAGTACCGTTACTCACTTTCTGGTTTTTAAATGTTCGGTCACACAACTTACGGGAATACAGGTTAAGCTAGGATTAATCATCGCTTCTTACGTCACAATCTATGCTACGAATTGTCACCCAGAGAACTGAAGCAGAATCCGAAATCAAGCGGATTTGCGATCGCATCTATGATGATCAGATGATCCACAAGGAAGCCACTGTCACCGAGATCATTCAAACGGTCAGACGCAAAGGTGATACAGCCCTTCTGCACTATACCTCTGAGTTTGATGGTCAGGACTTTACAGCGGCGGAACTGCGCGTCAGTGGATCGGAACTTGATGCTGCTTATCAGCAAGTCAAAGGCGGACTGCTCAAAGCGATCGAATTAGCGCATCAGCGTATCGAAGAATTTCATAAAATGCGTGTGCCAAAAAGCTGGGTACATTTTGGCGATAAAGATGTCGTGTTGGGCAAACGTTACACACCTGTTGACTCGGCTGGTATTTATATCCCTGGGGGGAAAGCCGCCTATCCAAGTACTGTTTTGATGAATGCTGTACCTGCAAGAGTCGCAGGGGTAAAGAAGATTGTAATGGTTACGCCCCCAGGGCAAGAACGCACAATCAATCCTGCGATTTTAGTAGCTGCTCAAGTGGCAGGTGTAGAAGAAATTTATCGTGTGGGTGGAGCGCAAGCGATCGCTGCATTAGCCTATGGAACGGAAACTATTCCTAAAGTTGATGTAATCACAGGGCCAGGCAACATCTATGTCACCCTTGCGAAAAAACAAGTGTTTGGGCGGGTTGGTATCGACTCGATCGCGGGGCCATCAGAAGTTTTAATCATTGCGGATGCGAGTGCTAACCCCACCTATGTCGCCGCAGATATGCTTGCTCAAGCAGAGCATGATCAGATGGCAGCTTCGATCCTGCTCACCAATGATTCGCGCCTTGCTAATCGTGTCTGTGAAGAAGTCAATCGGATGCTGGAAAATCATCCCCGTCGGATGATGACCGAAAAGGCGATCGCCCACTATGGCTTAATTGTCGTTGTCGATAGTCTGAAAACTGCCGCCGAACTCTCAAATCAATTTGCTCCCGAACATCTAGAACTTGAAGTCGAAGAACCTTGGCAATTAGTCGATCAAATCCGTCATGCGGGAGCTATTTTTATCGGACATTCTACACCTGAAGCCGTGGGGGATTATTTAGCAGGTCCAAATCATACTTTACCTACCTGTGGCGGAGCGCGTTATTCCTCGGCGCTGGGTGTCGAGACTTTCCTTAAACATTCCAGTTTGATTCAGTACAGCCCCGAAGCCTTAAAAGAAGTGTCAGGAGCGATCGCTTTATTAACCGAAGCCGAAGGCTTGCCCTCACACGGTGATTCAGTCAGATTACGTCTACAAGATCTGTAATAGCTATGGTTATAGCCAATTCCCTACCAACATTAACAATTCTGGAAAACGGCGATCGCCTGAATCGCGTTGAATTTGAGCGGCGTTATACATCCTCAAACATTAAAAAAGCGGAACTCATCGAAGGACTTGTATACGTGGCATCTCCCTTACGTTTTACCCCCCATGCTAAACCTCATAGTCAAATCATTGGTTGGCTAATTACCTACCAGTCCATGAGGACTGACTTAGAAGTTGGCATTGAGCCAACAGTCCGACTGGATGCTGATAATGAACCGCAACCAGATGCAGTCTTATTTCGGCTAGGTGGTAATGCTCAAGTTGATGAGGATGGCTATATTACAGGCTCACCCGAATTAATTGTCGAAATTGCCGCGAGTACTGTTTCCTATGATTTGCACGCTAAAAAACGCGCCTATGAACGTAATGGGGTAAAAGAATACATTGTTTGGCGGACATTGGATCAACAAATTGATTGGTTTGTTTTAGAGAATGGTCAATATGTGGAATTAGCTCCCAATGCCGCAGGAATTATTCATAGTCGGGAATTTGAAGGCTTACGGCTCAATGTATCAGCTATCTTAAATGGTGACATATCAACAGTTCTCAAAACATTGCAATAAAAAAGAACCTCCCGTTGGGAGGTTCTTTTTTTAAAAGCCCATTACCTTTGCGACGCTGGTAATGTCTGGAGCGATGCCTTTATGTAACTTGGACTCGGCACAAGCGATCGCGGTATCAGGGTCTTTAATACCATTGCCTGTGAGTACACAGACAATCGTTGCACCAGAGGGAATCTGATCGCTGACTTTTAGTAGTCCCGCTACCGAAGCCGCACTAGCAGGCTCACAGAAAACGCCCTCTTCTCCAGCGAGGAACTTGTAAGCTGAGAGAATTTCGACATCTGTGACACTATGGAAAGCGCCACCACTTTCTTCGCGAACCTTGAGCGCTTTCGCCCAGTTCGCAGGATTGCCAATTCTGATGGCAGTAGCGATTGTTTCAGGTTTGTCAAAAACTTGCCCTGTGACTAGAGGCGCAGAACCTGCGGCTTGAAATCCCATCATGCGGGGTAATTTCTTTGCCTTGCCAGACGCATAGTATTGCGAGAAGCCCATCCAGTAGGCGGTAATATTACCCGCGTTACCCATGGGAATACAGAGCCAATCTGGAGCATCGCCGATCGCTTCGACTAATTCAAAGGCGGCAGTTTTTTGACCTTCCAGACGATAGGGATTGACAGAATTAACTAGAGTAATCGGGAATTTCTCAGACATTTCCCGCACAATTTCGAGAGCTTGGTCAAAGTTGCCATCGATCGCAATGACTTCAGCACCATAGATTAAAGCTTGGCTTAACTTACCGAGCGCAATCTTGCCATCGGGAATTAATACAAAAGCTTTGAGTCCACCCCGTTTCGCATAGGCTGCTGCTGCTGCCGAGGTGTTACCTGTACTCGCGCAGATTACCGCCGCCGAGCCAGCTTCCTTAGCTTTAGAAATCGCCATCGTCATACCGCGATCCTTAAAGCTGCCAGTGGGGTTGAGTCCATCGTACTTGAGCAGGACTTTGATATTACGCCCTAGTCTCTCACTGAGAGCGAGCGCGGGAATTAGCGGTGTATTGCCTTCATGCAAAGTTACGATCGGCGTTTGGTCAGTAACTGGCAAATAATCCGCATAGCGACATATCAGTCCGGGCCAACCATTAGGAGCTGTAGAGGCAGGGTAAAGATCGAGACGAGTATCAATCACGCTTTCTTATATAAAATGCTTATAAACTATCAAACCTAGTTTAGCCTGATACCAATTTCAAAATCCAGACTGGGTTTGAGTTGTACTGGCAAACGAGTATAAGCTTATATATTACTGCAAATAGTTAAAGCAATCGCCAAAATATACAGGGCATAAGTACTTATACCGAATAAATTACCGAAACCCGTAAGGTTGCGCCCCTGCGAGGCGCAACCTTACGGGTTTCGGTTTGTAATGGAAAACTGAAACTATTCAGTTTGGTCAGCTAAAATAACGATTTAGTATGCTTTCAACCTGAGATGGCTTGACATACCTATGACGATCTTTATTAGGCATAATCATTAAATTAGGCGCTTGGTGACATAGCTTTTGACATCCTGTTTTTTGAATTTGGATGCGATCGCTCCAGCCGCGATCGCGCAATTCCTGCTCCAAACGCTGATATACCTCTTTACCGCCCTGTAGCCAACAGTCCGATTTTTGACAGATCAAAATACTAGATGCTCTATTCTTTTTTTTCTTAACCACAGTGTAAGTACAGCCTATTGAGGCTTTTAGTAATACAGATAAATTTTGGGAAGCGGCGCGGAGCGCCACTTCCCAAAATTTATCTGGGGTTTGAGGATACTTCACGTCCTCCCTTTGTTTATGGCTGATATTCTGGCTTTTCATGTTCAACTACAAACACATTGGAATAGAGATGAGCCACAATCTCTTGCCCTTGCTGTGTCAGCGACAAATAGTACAAAGCATCTTTGACAAATGGGTATACGCTTGTCCAATAGAACTTAGGATAGTTTCGGCGTAAATCCCCTGGGTGGGCATATCCAAGGGCTGCATTTACACCAGTTTCTTCAAATTCATAGAATAAAGCACCTATTTTCTTGAGATAACGCGGATCACTCAGTTGTCCAATCAAATCAGCGGAGCGTACTAGTCCTGCAAAATGCGTTGTATCTTGATGGTCACCAGTTTTAGGTACAGGAAATCGCGTTAGTTCAATATTGCGGCAAATTTTCTCAGCTTTAATCAAAGAGTGATTGGCAAAGCGCTGATTTACAAATAGTTTAGCGCGATCGACATGATATGGCGTTAGCCCTGCATCCGAGGCTCCTGCGGGTAACTCCACCATCGCATCACCAATTCCCGTAGCAAACTTACCATTACCATCCTGAAGGCAAACACCTTTGACATAGCCAATATCATGACAAACAAGAGAAATGATGTAATGCAACCAATCCTCAGGCGAGACTCGTCCTTCACGAATATGTTTACCGCGTAAAATTTCTTGCCCCACTAAGGTTACTAAGATCGTATGTTCGACATTATGGTAGAGCGCATCGCTATTGGCGATATTTTCCAGAGCCATGTTGCCAGCCCAGCCTATGATATCTTCATAATCATGTAGATAGCCACCATAGGTACGGCGATATCCTAGCTTTAGTTGATCAACAAAGTTACCTATTAGGAGTTCAGTTGCATTAAACATAAATCTTTATGTACCTATGTAAAGCCAAAATCTAATCTAAATGATAAGCCCAACTCTTCTTTTTGGTGCGATCATCAATAAAATTCTTAGAAGTTACACCCATAGCAACCAAAGGTTTCCTTGGGACATAAACCCCAAAATACAAGTAGCGCCGCTACTTGTATTTTGGGGTTTGAAATGATCCATCAAGAGATTTTTGGAAAGTGTTACTTTGCAATACTTTCCAAAAATCTCTTGGTTGGCGTGTGAGCGCAAAGTGTTGTAAGAACAAGCAAAATCTAAATCTAAATATGAGATGACTATCAGCAATTCTGATTATGAAACCGATTTTGGTGTTTCCAGCGCCTTCGGCGCTGGAAACACCAAAATCGGTTTTTTGAAAGCCCGCCAACGGCGGGCTTTCAAAAAACCGATTTTTATAATTAGAATTGCTGGATGACTATGCTTGGCTTTGCCATTTTACTTTTTAGGTTTAAGGATTTTAAGTTGAAGCAAAAAGTACTATATGTGCAATATGGTTAAGGTAGTATTATTGGACTGATGAATCTTAATCCTAAATATTAAATATGCTTAAACACTTTGCTGGTCGTTTGTTACTGCCTGTATCCATCGCATTGGCAGTAGCTTCATGTCAGCAGCCTAGTGCTACAACAACATCTCCTTCGCCGTCAGTGGCAGCTTCAGCTTCTCCTACCACCAGCCCCTCCGAATCTCCAAAAGCCGATGCGTCCCCAAAAGCCGACGCATCACCCAAAGCCGATGCGTCTCCTAAAGCCGATGCGTCTCCTAAAGCCGATGCATCACCAAAGGCTGACGCATCAACCACATCAGACGCACCTTCCTCTGGTAAGACTAAAGATATTGATGCTTTAGTCAAAGAAAATGCTGAATACAAGGAAATGTATGATGCAACTAATGGCATTAAATACATCGGGTTAGTCGAAACAGAAACCTGCAAGGCTTTGGATCAAGGCGTGCCTTTCCCCACTCTAATTGATGCTCTCGAAAAGGAATTTGACAAGCAAGGTAGTTCCATGCCCGCAGATAAACTCACGAAGTTGAAAGAGTATACAGGTTTTGTTGTTGGCGCTAGTGTGGTTATTTCTTGTCCTCAACACAAGGATAAGATTAAGTCTTAATTTTTTAAGTTAACTGCAAAAAAGAGAGACAGTGCTAGGTGCTGTCTCTCTTTTTTTGAGCGCTAAGTAGTTAATTACAAACCAAAACCCGTAACGTTGCTCCCCTGCGGGGAGCAACGTTACGGGTTTTGTAATTTATTTTGCAAGTGTGGCAACACTTTTATAGCTATAGCCACCTGTATCAGGACAAATCAAAACCCAAATAGTGTGAGGCGGCGCTTTGCGCCGCCTCACACTATTTGGGTTTTATGTCCTAAAAAGAATGACGACAGCTATATAAATTAAAAACCAAACCCAGTCAGGGTTTTAAAAACACTAAATGGCGTAGCCATTTAGTGTTTTGGTATAATTGCACTTATGAAATCTGGTTATACTCTGCCTGTATTTGCGATCGCTGCTGCTAAAGCCGCCATCCTTGCCATACTCAAAAAAGACTCAGCTTCTATCGAACTTAATCTATTGGAATCTGGTTTAGGGATCATAGAAATTTCTCAAAGTGCAATTATTGATGAGAATATAGCCATTGCGATCGCCATTAGCAATCCAGGGGATAACCTTGATCTGACCGCAGGAACACCTGTCTGGGCATGGGTAAAGTTAGAATCTTTAGGTGCAGAACGCATAATTTTAGAAGCTGGAGAGGGTTTGGGAAGAACCGCTAGTGGAGAGCCAGCTATCTATCAATTAGCGAGAAACTTAGCAGAAGTGAATCTCTTGCAGTTAATTCCCAATCATCTAACAGCAAGAATTAGATTTATATTACCAGAAGGTAGAAATTTAGCTAAACGTACCTCCAATGCCGCTTTTGGCATTTTAGAAGGTCTATCATTACTAGGAACTTCTGCAATATCAAAGCCGCTCTCCGTAGAAGATAAACTAGCAGAATTTCGTGCAGATTTACAAGCTAAAGCGGTCAATTCTCATCAGATAGCTTTTTATATCGGTGCTAATGGCTATCAAGTTGCTCAAAATTTAGGATTTCAACCTTCACAATTAGTGCAGACAGCCAATTGGGTAGGTGCAATGTTAGTGGAAGCGGCTCTCTTAGGGGTAACTGAGCTTACTCTCGTTGGCTATCATGGCAAATTATTAAAACTTGCTGGTGGAATTTTTAATACTTCTAGTCACTTAGCTGATGCCCGAATTGATATCTTAGTTCGCGCCGCCGTGCATGAGCAGTTACCATTTGCCCTCATTCAAGAAATAGAAAGTCTACCCACTGCCGAAGCTGTGCATAAATTATTAGTTGAGCATGACTGCGATCGCCAAATATTCCAATATCTCACCGCTCAAATTACGCAACGTGCCACAGCCTATATTCAGAAATATACGGATCGCCAGATTGAGATTAAAACAATATTGTGCGATCGCTTAGGGCAGTTAGTTGTTTAAGATAAGTGTTTGTTTCCCGCCGAAGGCGGGAAACAAACACTTATCTTAGGGTTTTGTAATGCAACCAGTTTATATTGTCGGTGCGGGGCCAGGAGATCCTGAGCTGATTACAGTTAAGGGGCGAAATCTACTTACCAAAGCCGATGTGGTCGTTTATGCCAATTCCCTTATTCCTGACTCAATGCTGCAATTTTGCCGCACCGATGCGGAGATTATTCCAACCGCAAGCAAATCCCTAGAAGAGATTTTGGAAATTATGATCGATAGGGTGCGATCGCAAAAATTAGTAGTTCGTCTACATGATGGTGATCCTAGTTTGTACGGTGCAATTCAGGAGCAAATGATCGCCCTCAGTGAAGCGGAAATTCCCTTTGAGATAATTCCGGGGGTAAGTGCCTTCCAATTAGCTGCGGCACGTTTACAGGTAGAACTAACGGTTCCTGAACTCGTACAGACGATTATTCTCACGCGCATTAGTGGACGGACTCAAGTTCCTGAACGCGAAGAACTATCAAGCCTTGCATCGCACCAAGCCTCTCTATGTCTCTATCTCAGTGCTCATCATGTGGAGAACGCTCAAGCTAAATTAATGGAACATTATCCAGCCGATACGACTGTAGCTATTTGTTATCGCTTAGGTTGGGAAGATGAAAAGATTTTGACGGTTCCTCTTGCAGATATGGCTTCAGTTACTCAAAAAGAGAATTTAACTAGAACAACTCTATTTGTGATTAGCCCTGCTTTAAACCATGTAAATAAGATTACAAAAGGGCGATCGCAGTTATATAGCTCGCATTACAAGCGCCTTTTTCGTTAAAGGTTGGTAAGTACTTAAAACCCAGATAGCCAAATCGCCTGCTTAGCGGGCGATTTGGCTATCTGGGTTTTGTTTATTTGCTATAACTATGCCGAGCTACTTACTAACCGATTGGTTTAATTAACTCAACGCCATCACGACCATCCCCTGCGGCGCTCAAAAATACTTTGACCTGCTCATCCTTAGAAGTTGGCAAAGTCCGTCCTACATAATCAGGATGGATGGGTAACTCACGATGACCGCGATCGATCAGAGCTAATAACCTCACAACCTTGGGACGACCGTAATCATGGATTGCGCTCAGGGCTGCTCCAATTGTTCTTCCGCTATAAATAACATCATCGACTAAAACAATCGTTTTGCCATTGAGATCAAAGGGAATCTCAGTTTTGCTAGGTGTTCGCAGTCCAATCTTGTCGAGATCGTCCCGATAAAAAGTAATATCTAATGCGCCTGTAGGCACTAAGACCCCTTCAAGGGTATGAATCTGCTTAGCGATCGCCACACTTAGTGGCACACCACGAGTATAAACACCGAGCAAGACCACATTAGAGAGATCACCGCTAGCTTCGACAATTTGCGAAGCCAGACGATTGATCGTGCGGCGTAACTCGTCCTCAGATAAAATTTCGACAATCTTGGATTGTGACACTACTAGTTTCAGTAAATTAGTTGGTAGTTCTGTAATTATAGCTATCAACACTTATATTAGGACAACTCCAAACCTAGGAGGCAAATGGCGGCGCTTCGCGCCGCCATTTGCCTCCTAGGTTTGTTTCCTAAGAAAACTGGCGACAGCAGCTATAGATATAGAGATATAGCGCTTTGAGATTATCTCTCCAAAACAAAGGCGTTAATATACTTGACACACCGTGTAAATTTTCACCACCCTCAGTCCCCCCTTGGGAAGGGGGGAAGTCTAAGTTCTCCCCCTTGGGAAGGGGGAGTTAGAGGGGGTTTTAGAGATTTGGTGCGTCAAGTATATTAATGCCAAAGCAAAAGGGGCGCTAAGCGCCCCTTTTGCTTTGGAGAAGGAAAAATCTTTAGCTATCTAAATGCTTTTCGATTGTCGTCGATAGTGTTGTCTTAGGGACAGCACCGACAACCACATCCACACGCTGACCACCCTTAAATAACATGAGCGTGGGAATACTGCGAATGCCATATTGTCCAGCTACTCTAGGATTCTCATCGGTATTAAGCTTGAAAACTTTAATTTTGCCCTCATATTGTGTGGCAACTTCTTCCACTACAGGTGCAACCATACGGCAAGGTCCACACCAAGGGGCCCAAAAATCTACTAGAACAGGGATGTCACTTTTAAGTACGTCCTGCTCAAAGCTAGCATCTGTGACGGCGATCGCTGATGACATGCTTTGCTAACTCCCTAAATACTAAAAACTTTTAATTTCAAAAATTATGTGTAGGTAGTATAACAGCTAGAATCACATATTTGCTAAAAACCAGAATTGTTAAGCAACACACTCAACCATTGAGTTAACTCTTCGCAGCGATTGCCAATTTTTAATTACGCGCAATAGCTTTGCAAGTGTTACAAAGCAATATTATGAGACCAATTTTGGGGTTGGCTGCGCCTTCGGCGCAGCCAACCCCAAAATTGGTTATATAGTCAAAAAGTAAGAAAATATTTTTGCTGCTAATGCGTATAAGCTCAGGCGACACCAAAATTGGTTATATAGTCAAAAAGTAAGAAAATATTTTTGCTGCTAATGCGTATAAGCTCAGGCGACACCAAAATTTGCCTTTTATAGGCAAAAAATAAGAAAATATTTTTGCTGCTAATACGTATAAGCTCAGGCGATACCAAAATTTGCCTCTTATAGGCAAAAAATAAGAAACCGCCTTTGCTGCTCATAAGCTCAGGCGGAATGTGGTGTGAGGAGTGAACGGAAACTTTCGTCTCCGCTTACATATATATTGTAGTCTAATCCGCAAGTATGAATACGATCGCCCAATTTTTTCGAGTTTTTCAGAGTCGCAAAATGGCGGCGCTTTTATCACTAGGATTTGTGTCAGGGCTACCCTATGCTCTCACCGATGATGCATTTCGGGCATGGCTTACTACGGCTAAGTTTGACCTCAGTACAATCGGTTGGCTGGGCTTAGTTTCACTACCCTATTCGCTCAAATTTCTATGGTCGCCATTAATTGATCGGTTTGTACCACCTTTTTTAGGGCGGCGTAGGGGGTGGATTTTACTAACACAGGGCGGTTTAATTATTGCTATTTTGGCGATCGCCTTACAAATGTTTACAATTGACCAGCTTGATTTGGCTAGTCGTAATGCTGCTTTACCAATGTTGGCGATCGCGGCGTTGATGCTTGCTTTTCTCAGTGCCACTCAAGATATTGCGATCGATGCTTATCGGACTGATGTATTAGCAGTTCAGGAAGTGGGTGCAGGGATTGGCATTTGGGTAATGGGATATCGAATTGCGTTGCTATTTGCAGGCTTTGTGGGTTTTAATTTAGCAACTCGATTAAGTTGGAAGTCGCCGCTTTCACAGTTTCTATTTAATAACGGATTTACTGGTTTAAGCCTGAGTAAATTTGGCTGGGCTTGGGTCTATGTGTTGCTAGCGATCGTGATGAGCTTTGGAATAATTGCTACGATCCTTGCCCCTGAACCACCAGAGGCTCATGCTCGTCCTGCAACTTTAGATGAAGCTGTAGTTAAGCCTTTTCAAGAGTTTTTTCAACGATTGGGGCTGTGGAAAGTTTTATTAATTCTCGTATTCACGATCTTCTATCGGTTTAGTGATGCGATGGTGGGGAAAATGGCTGTTCCTTTTTTAAAAACCCTGTTTGATGATGGCACGATTGGCACAGTGCGGCAGGGTATTGGACTGGTTGCTACAATTGTCGGAACCTTGACTGGGGGAGCTATTCTGAGCAAAATTGGGGTCAATCGATCGCTATGGGTTTTCGGAATCCTACAGGCGGTTAGCAATATCGGCTATTACGCAATTTCTGTAGTAGGCAAAAATGATTATGTTTTACTTGCTGCGATTAATGTCGAGAATTTTTGTGGTGGACTAGGAACCGCAGGTTTCTTAGGATTTCTGATGGTGTTATGCAATCCCAGTTTTTCGGCAACTCAATTTGCCTTGCTATCGAGTCTATTTGCGGTTGGACGCGATCTATTAGCTTCTCCATTTTCAGGAGAATCAGCCCAGTTTATTCAGCGCAACATGCCCTCATGGACAGCAATTAATCAAAACCTTTGGCTAGCTGGCAGTGATGGCAAGGGTTGGGCGTTATTTTTCTTGTTTACCTTGGTATTAGCTCTTCCAGGGATGCTATTTTTGCCATTTTTCGCACCTTGGAATGGAGAATTTAAAAAAGTAGATTCCTTACCAATTGATTGAAGTTATTGCTTTACAACAATTCCAATCAAAAACCAAATAAATAAAGGCGGCACGAAGTGCCGCCTTTATTTATTTTTTTCACCCGATCGCGTGAGGTGGAAAGAGAACTTACTCAAGTAATCTACTTATCAATGAAGCCTTAAACTGACTGCACCCAGCGCACCAACGCTGGGTTTTTATTTGGCAAAAAATATTGGGATAAAAAAGGAGTCGCTTAGCGACTCCTTTTTTATCCCAATATGGCAACACTAAAAAATAGCAAATCCACAAAAATCGTACCTAGCACTGCACCACCAAAAGCCCAGTAACCCAGATCGGGCGATCGCATGGCTCGATTACCAGTAATCAAGAGTAATGCTGCTAAAGCACAAGCCCAAGTCATTCCCCAAGGTGTTTCTACTAGAGCTAAAGCACTTTTTAGAATTGGTTGAGCAAGGCTGATATTGGCTTCAACTTGCATCAAAGCTTTCCAATTTGGAAAAAGATTTGCGATGTAGAAATAGAAATCGGTAATCGCAGTTCCTAACAATGAGCCAATATAGAACCACCCGCCAACTCGGTAAGCATCTTGACGAGTTGCCCAGATTGCCCAAGGTAGAGCCAAAGCTTCAACAGGCACATGATAGGCTGGCTCCCAACGTAACCAGCCCCAATAGAGGGAGCCACATAACCAAGTGAGGCTAAAACCCCAGATCAAGCTGCCCCATGTTTTAGTTTTTGGGTCTGCTTGAAGATGCTTGGCGATCGCTAGCCAACCGACAGTACAAATCATGCTCAACCAAGGGGCATAGCGCACAAGGGGAGCTTCAAAAAAGACAGGTACGGATACTAAAAATAGAGCCGCAAACCAAACTCGCCAATGCTGCACTAAGGAAGCGAGGGAAAGTAAGTATTGCGATAAGTATTGGGGAAACGCAGACGGAACATTTGCAGTTAAGGGTAAAGCCTGAACTGTTGATGTAGAACGTGCTAAGGTGCGCTCCTCTAGTTCAACCTTGTCAGGATTTAAAAACAAAGTATCTTAAAAAGTTATATTAATTTTTATTACTTAATATACTAACAGGCTTTTTTAACCAAGCTAGCTTAGCCTCTAGCTTTTTTTAAGATTGTCGCTTACCCATTGCCGAAATTCCTTGAGGGTTTGGCGATCGCCTAGTTCAAATCGCTTCTGCACAAACTCTACTACCACTGCCGCAGGTAAGTTAGGAAAAGACAAGCTATGTTCTATTTTGCGATATTCGCCATTCTCTAAGCCTAGAAAATCTAAGTTATAGCCGTTGTAGATCCAAATTTCAGCGACTTGAAGTTGTGCATAGATCGGTAAACGGCGATCGCTAGGGTTAGTAATATCGACTTCTAACACTAGATCTGGTGGCGGATCTTGTCCCATCGTAATTACTGCTTGGTTACGAATTGCTGGCTCATTTTGAATGTAATAGCAAGAATCGGGTTCTGCGCCAATCTTGAGTTCAGGAATCCGCATCAATAATGAGCCGCATTTACATAAATCTATCTCTAGCTCATCGGACAGTACCCGAATTAAATCATCAATAAACCGATTGCTGCGCTCATGTAGCGCCATTGGCGACATAATTTCTAAGTTTCCATTGATGTAATGAAATAATGTGCTGCGGCGATCGCCTATATCTTCCAGCAATTGCTCAAAGGTTTGCCAACTGATGTTTTCGAGCCAGATCCTTTGTTCGGCAATAGGTCGAGATTGCTCAGTGTGAGTTGTTGTTATTTCAAGAGGCTTAGGAATGGCAATCATGACGACTCACCTCGAAAATTCGATGTTAAAAATCTAGGGTTCTAAATAAATCACTGAGAGCAACCTTGAAATTAGGAATTACGTCTTCGCCATCCAAAATGTCATCACCACGCAGTAGGCGATCGGGTTGGGGGCTATGGTAGACCAGTACAAATTTTTCATCGGGATGGATGATCCATAGCAATCGCGTTCCACTTGCAAAATATTCTTCAACCTTGGTATGAATTTCTTCAAAGGTATTTCCGGGGGAAATAATTTCCACAACTAAATCTGGCGCACCGTCAAAAAATCCTTGTGGCAAACGTTTTAGCCCCGTTAGACGTTCTTTGCTTACAAAGGAAATATCAGGTGATCGCTTGTTACCACCTTTCATTTTAAAAGCAGTACTTGAGTCGCAGGTAACACCAAGACGGTGTTGTCTGACAAAAATTTCGATTAAGCCGCCGAGGAATATGCCGATATTCCCATGCTCCATGCCAGAGTTACCCAAAGTTACCAACTCCCCATCAATAATTTCATAGCGATCACCGCGATCGGGCAGAGCCATAAACTCTTCATCAGTCCAAATTTTAGCTTTAGCTTGTTCTGTAGCGATCGTCATGACTTTATTTTCGGCTAATGCGTGACTTCACTAAGTAGGTCATCAAAGGAAACCTGTAAATGCAGAGATCCCCGACTTTTTTTGTGAATTTGCAGATTACCTTTGCTAGCTTAGAAAAAGTCGGGGATCTTAATCTATGCTTTTTGAATCTTCTCGTGCCTAGCTAATTAATTTAATACTAGCGCAAGCTTAAAGATGTTCTGCCCAAAATCCCCCAATTCAAAAAAATTTGATCGCCTGACGGCGAAGGAGGGATAAAGAAGGGTAAAGAAATACGAAGAAGTGCAAAGGGCTGAGGCAAAAGAACAGAGAAGGGAGTCATCACCGCAAAGAAAAAGAGCACACAACCCGAAAACCGTAGGAGTTGCACTGATTACGCGCGTTGTCGTAACTACGACACGCAGACCGACAATACTGAGCATTGCCGTACCACGAACCACCACGCAGCAGCTTCAAAGTTTCGGGCGCTTCATAATTCTTAATACCATACATCCAAATAGATGCATCGGTTGGCGCTCCTTCGTAATTACCATGCCAATCATCGGCGCACCATTCCCACACATTGCCATGCATATCGTATAGACCAAAGGCATTGGCTGGAAAACAGCCGACATCTGTTGTTTGTTTTCTATATTCACCTTTAGGCGCGTCACCATAAGGATTGTTGCCATCATAGTTAACCAATTTAGGCGTAATTGTCTCGCCAAAATGAAAAGGCGTTGTCGTTCCCGCACGACAGGCATATTCCCATTCTGCTTCACTCGGTAGTCTGTATTCGCGTCCTGAATGCTTAGATAGACGCGCACAAAACTCTCTAGCCTCTAGCCACGATACTTTCTCCACAGGACGGCGATCGCCTTTGAAACCTGAAGGATCGGGATTGAGTTCTGTTTTTACTTGCGGTAATGCTGCCACTTGTCGCCATTGCACCTGTGTGACTTGGTACTTACCCATAAAAAAAGCAGGAACATTGACTCGATGCTGCGGACGTTCGCTATATCCACTATCCTTCTCAGTTTCGGGCGCTCCCATCATAAAGCTCCCCGCAGGAATCGACACCATCTCTAGAGTTACACCTTTACCTAGGGTTTCAGAAATATATTGAGCCTGTCTCTTTTCCCTTTTAACTTCCTTACCCTTCGCATCAACGCTTACCACCTCAAACTCAAAGGTCGGTAATGCAGCTGATTTACTTGGTGACGGTGATTGATTCGATGATTGCGATTTATTTGGCGGTGGTGGCTGTCCCCAAATTCTTTTTAGAGCCTTTAGAGCTTGATTATCCGCAGGTGAAACCGCTAAAACCCTTGTCCAGATTTGCTCGGCTAGCTGCAAATCTCTCTCTAGCTCAGCCTCCTGAGCATCCATTTTCAACGCATCAATATCCCGAAGCGTCGCCTGTTTCGGTAACAGAATTAAATGATATTTCGTTGCTGGCTCCACGATCGCATAGGGAGTCTGGCGAGGCTTTTTATACTGTTGATTGATTTCCGCAACCCGATAGCGCAACCTCTGGTACAGCCGTTCCACAGTCGCACAATTCCCCTCACCTTGCAGCCGCAAAGACTCTAACAACGCATAGGTAAACGCCCCCTGTTGCAGTGACTCAATTTCATAGGATCTTTCCGCAGGACTACAAGAGGCAAAGGTAATCACCCCAGCCTGATGTTCTTCACCAATGCCTAATCCCTTTGTACTTAAGCGATCGCGACAAGCATCCTGCACAATCACCACATTGTCCGCACCACAAAGTCGCAACCGCTCAGTTACATAACTCAAAGGAATCGCAGTCCTCTCGACTAACCTCTCACTAGCACTACTATCTGTCAGCATCAAATAATCGCGTTCAGAATGACGCAACCCATGCCCGCTAAAAAAGAACCATAAATTATCACCCGCTTCTAGAAATCGTTTCTTAAAGCGATTCTCCAAAAAGCGGAGCAGCGTCGCGTAGGTTGGTTGCGACGGATAGGGCTTACTCATATCAGCGATCGGCGGCGAGTTATCGGTAAACAGATAAACATGATCCTTCTCAAACCCCGCCTCATCCACAAACCAATCCCGCATCTTTTCGGCATCTCGCACCGCAAAACTCAGAGATGGCAGATTGTGATATTCATTTATGCCGATGCAAATCGCCCAATTCTTAGCCATCTTTTCGTGTGAACTTGAGTTTGACCGCACCCTTAGCCGACGCATCGCCACCGAAGCCTAACAAGCTTACCTTGCCACTACCACTGATTTCTATAGATAGCTCGATTTCCTCCAGTTGCAGCTTCGACTTTGAGCTTTCCGCTCGATCAAAAGACTCTTCCACCACCTCGATAAATTCACCAATATTTTGCTTGAGATCTTCAGCGCTAATATGCGATCGCTTACGACCACTGCGATCGTCACTCGGTAAATCACCATAGTCTGCACCAATATCTACCCCACCTTTACCCTCCTCAACCTCTATAGTTTCATCTGTAATAATCCAAATGCCTTTAGGAGTGGTTTGAGTCATAGTTTTACGTTCTGAAATGTGGCTTACCGAAAATGATTAATGCCAATATACAAAAAATAAAAGCATATAAAGCGATCGCCACAGAAAAATATCACCAATTACCCGTAGGGGTAGAGCATTTGCGCCAATATTTCATGCTTTCCACCCATTATCTCGAAACGCAAAAGCTCTACCCTCTTCGCTTTCACCAATAAATTGTCCCTGCGTTGCGAGTTTAGGGCAAAGCATTCCCAAATTAAAACAATCTCAAAATTTGTGAGTTGCTGCAGGAATGCTTTGCCCCTACATAGAGATCATCTGAAGCGCGAATAATTTCTGACAATAACGGTTTTTTTAATAAACAGCCAGAAATATTACAAGGTCAAAGATTGAGGATTGGTTTCAATCAACTTGGCTAGATCTTGTAAGAACTGCGCTGCATGAGCGCCATAGATCACACGGTGATCAGCAGTGAGATTGACTTGCATTTGACTAGCAACCTTGATTGCACCATCCTTAGTTGCCACAACCTGAGGACGAGAACCACCGATCGCTAAAATTGCGCCAGTACCAGGAGGCAAAATCGCATCAAAGCGATCAACGCCAAACATACCCAAGTTGGAAATCGTGAATGTGCCAGAGTTATATTCTTCGGGTTGCAATTGCTTAGCACGGGCGCGATCAACCAAACCTTTCCAATTGCGAGAGAGCGTATACAAATCGGTTTGATCGGCATTTTGCAACACAGGGGTAATCAAGCCACCGTCATCCATCGCCACAGCCACAGCAACATTGATATTGCTCTTATACTCGATACCGCGATCGCTGAGGCTGGCATTTACTAGAGGATGTTTTTGCAAAGTTACGGCAACAGCCTTAGCCAAAAGTGCGGTCATGGTCACACCCTTAGACTTAACTTGCTTATAGAGAACATCCAGAGCATCAGTAGTAATTGTGTAGCCCACACGGAATGTAGGCACTGAGAGGCTCTGATTCATGTTATTGATGACTGCCTTTTGCAAAGTCGTTAAGGACTGAGCAGTTCCGAGCGCAACAGGAGTAGCCGCTTTAGCGATCGCAGGGGCAACAGCTTTTGCAGGAGCAGATGAGGCTTGAGCCACAGGAGCAGGCGCAGGTGTAAAAGCAGGACTTAAAAATGCTTCCACGTCAGCAGCAGTAACTCGTCCATTGGGACCAGTACCCGAAACCTTAGCTAAATCAATACCATTATCCTTAGCAATGCGCTTAGCTCTAGGCGATACAATCTGGCGACCTGATGGTGCGGCGGGTGCAGATTTGCGAGGAGAGGATACAACCACATCAGGGATTGAAGCGACGGATGCAGTTGTGGGCGCAGAAACTAGCTTAGCAAGTGGCTCTTCAGATTCTTTGGGTGCAGCTTCATCACTTTTCTTAGCTGCCTTTTTCTTGGCTTCTGCGATTTCTTCTTTGGTTTCAGCAACATAGGCGATCGCTGAACCAACAGGAGCAGATTCGCCTGCGGGAGTGAGAATTACACCGAGATAACCTTCGTAGAAGGTTTCGACATCCATATCAGCTTTGTCAGACTCTACAATCACGACAGTTTCGCCTTTTTCCACCTTGTCACCTGGTGATTTCACCCAAGAGGTGATTTTGCCTTCGGTCATGGTGGAGCTAAGCGCGGGCATGAAAATTTCGTAAATCATAGGGAATTTTTAAAAATCGATTGCACAACTAACAAAGTCAACGGCTGTCAACGGCTGGGTCGCTAAGCCATCATAAATCTTAACTTGTTTTTGCGATCGCTTGTAGCAATTCTCATTAAGTACTTGTGCAAAATACATCAGCAAAACCCGTAAAGTTACGCCCCTGCGGGGCGCAACTTTACGGGTTTTGCTTTGTAATTAACCATGCCAGCTACTTAATTAATGGCTTCACCGTAAATTCAAGAGCCAGATTTTTGATGGTGCGGATTCACAGCACCATCAAAAATATGTTTTTTTATTCATTCATTTCTCGATAAATTGTGGCGGTAGCAGGTGAAGCTTGGGTTAGATATTGGAAAATCCAGAATTTAAATAGTCCATCCAAAAACACAGGGACAATAGCAATAAAGGTTTGTGCCAAAATTTTATTTTCAGGTAATCCAAAATGGTCAAATAGAACTGTCAATAAAGCGTCCCATCCTTCGCTAGAGTGGAACCCTACAAAGGTATCAGTAGAAATAATAATTAAAAAAGCTTTGGCATTGTCGTTGAGACTGTATAAAATTTCATCAAGAAACTCTTTAATAGTTGTTAGCTCTTTGCGCCCTGAAAGTAGAAAAAGATAGAAAACAAAAGCAGCCGTAATATCAGCTAGTAAGTTCTTGATACCATCAAGGCTGGCATCATTGTACCTTTTTAAAATTTTGACTGATTCTTGCTGAATTAAAGCTTCAACGCTTTCATTCTCATTCTCTTTGTTTGATAGACCTTCAACATTTTCATCTAACTTCTTTTCAGGGGTCGCTGTTTCTGATTTAGATGCCTCAGATTTACTAGGCTCAGATTTATGTAGTGCTTCTGATTTAGATGTTTCAGATGTCGGAGCTTCTATTTTTTCTGTTTTTTGTTTGGTGTGAGCCTGCTCCAACATAATTGATTTGATCATGTGATCAAACTCAATCCTTTCCTTAGCCAATCGCAGCGCGTTAAAAGCCTTTTCCTCGATCGCTGGGCTAAATTTGACAGTCATATTGTTGGAGTCAATAAAGCTATTAATCATCGGACTAAAGATGAGTGCTTTCGACAAAAAATGTACGGCGATTACTGAAATTACTAAAATTACAATGTAACGTAAAGCTTGATTAATGCGTTGGCGTGACTGTCTTAATTCTTCAACAATATCTTTCTCATAATCAGTATATGAGCCACTAAGATTACGTTTGACTCGATCAAAAGCTTTGAAAAATGATCCAGGTAAGATACTTTTTTCTACAGATGTTACTTGCTGAGGAGTTCGTCTATAGTTTTTAGATCTATTTCCACTCTTAAAGAGTTGAAACTTTTCATCAGTTTCAGTTTCTATAACTTCTTCCAAGTCCTTTCTACTGTCTGAAGCATTAGTAGTAGCTGAAGGCTTGATAGAAACATCAATAGTCTGATCGCTTGCTCGGTTATATCTTTGGAGAGTGTAATCAATAAACGCAAGTTTCTGGTAAATAGAAAATCTACGGCTATTACCACCTAGTTGATTTGCGGATAGTTGTCCATTACCAACGGGATCATTGTCCTGATTGTTGGGAGCGTATTTAGCGATCGCTATATTGGCTTGATTGCTAGAGCTTTGAGTCTGTAAGTAGGGCAGTGAGGCGCTTACTTTATAAAAACTTAGCCTTGCATTGATCGTTCTGAGATATTTCTGAAGCTGAATCTCAAAGACGCTAAATACACTGCTCCCAAAGCTGCCATCGTTAGCAATTTTATTGCCTTTGAAGGTTTCTTCCTCAATCCGTTTGATGTTGACAGCCGCTTCAAAAGCCTCGTCAATTGCTCGCTCAGGTGTATTTTTGACCCAAGAGAAAATATTTTGTAAGGGTGAGGCGTTATTGTCTGAAGAGTTGGATTTCATGGGGGGGCGATCGCTATAATGCCTAGGATAAACAAAAACTAAATCGTAGAAGGTATACTTCGCACCACTTCAGGATTTTAGAGGTAAGTATGGGCGGCGCTTCGCGCCGCCCATACTTACCTCTAGATCACTATTTACACAGGAATTTCGATTCTAAACTCAGTTCCTTGACCAACTTTGGAAAAGCATTGCAATCTGCCTTGATGTTTCTCTACCACAATTTGATAACTAATGGATAGCCCCAAGCCTGTACCTTTGCCTACAGGCTTAGTGGTAAAAAAAGGATCAAAGAGCTTGTTGACAATATCTTCAGAAATACCACGACCATTATCGATAATGCTGATCATTACCATGGATTGCTGATGATCAGGTGTAGGCTGCTTAAACTCGGTAATGATGGAGATTTCACTGGCGACATGCTGAGAAGCCTCTGCGGCATGATCGCGATCGGTGACACTCTCATCGATCGCATCGATCGCATTGCTTAAAATATTCATAAATACTTGATTGAGTTGTCCTGCATAAGCCTGAACAACTGGAATATTGCCATAACGCTTCGTTAAGTTAATTGCAGGGCGCTCGCCATAGGCTTTAAAGCGGTTTTGCAAAATTAAAAGCGTGCTATCAAGCCCTTCATGGATATTAAAGGGCTTTAGCCCTTCTTGATCTGTACGTGAAAAATTTCGTAAGGATAAAACGATTTGGCGAATGCGCTCAGCCCCGATTTTCATTGATGTCAGCATTTTGGGCAGATCCTCTTGGAGAAAGTCCAGATCGATCTCATCGAGAAAATTGGTGATTTCAGGGATTGGCTCTGGATAATTTTTTTGATAAAGGGCGATCGCCTCTAATAAATTCTGGACAAATCGGTTGGTGTGATTGAGATTGCCATAGATAAAGTTCACAGGATTATTAATTTCATGGGCCACACCTGCGACGAGTTGCCCAAGGCTGGACATTTTTTCGGTCTGGATCAGTTGACTTTGAGTTTTCTGCAAATCAGCAAGAGCTTTTTCGATCAGCAGGGCTTGGGCTTGGGCATTGGCGGCATTGGCTTGGGCGCTGTCAAAGAGTTCAGCCTGATCGATCGCGATCGCTAATTGGTTAGCAACAGCTTGGAGTAGCTCAACTTCATCCGCATCCCAAGGGCGACTACCTTGACAATGCGCCGCCACAATCACTCCTAATTTTTGCGATCGGGTTTTGATCGGCACAAGTAACTGCGAAGTAAATCCTTTGTCGGCGAGCAGCATCCGACTGGGGTTATCCAGTTCGGCATTGGTATAAATTGATTGGATCTGAATAATTTCTTGGTTAAGTAAGCGCCGACCAAATTTCGGCAATTGCGTCAGCGGATAACTAGTAGCCGCATTCAGAAAGTTATGACTAGCCGCAAAATGCACGAGTTCAAATTCTGGTGGATTGGTAGCAGGAACATGCCAAAAGAAATTACACAGATCGATCAGCAATAAATCCTGTACTTCATTGACAGCCGTAGCAAGGATCGTATCGAGATCAAGGGAATTGCGAATCTGACTAGCAAGGCGACGGTTTAGCATCTCCTCACGTCTAACTAGCTCTTTATAACTTTGGCGCGATCGCTCTAGCTCTCGTTCGGCGCGACGGCGTTCCCACTGCTCCTTTTTGCGCTCGCTAACGTCATGAGCCACAATCACAATATTTTGGACATTCCCCTGCTCATCACGCATCACACTGCCCGATGATTCTAAAATCCGCCAAGTGCCATCCTTATGTTGCATTCGATATTCTAAAACCTTGCCCACACCTGTTTTCAAGGTTTCTTCAGCAGCTTCTAGAACTTGCACTTGATCATCAGGATGAATCTTGTCGTAAGCCCATGTACCTTTTAATTCTGAAGAGGTATAGCCCAGAACTCTTTCATAGGAAGGGCTATTGTAAATGCGATAGCCTTGGGCATCGATCACCGCAATTAAGTCGGCAACATTTTCCATGATCGATCTAAATAGGCGATCATTTTTAAGGGCTGACATGTCTGATTCGTCAGACTCATACTTTAGTTTATGCGCTGCGGCTTGATCGATACTTGCGTCCGTCATGGTGAGTTTTTAAAGTTAGGACTGCATGAAATCAGATTAAGTTTGCCTAACAGTGCAACCAAATGCAATAGCATTTTTTAAGTGGCTAATTTAGTTTTGGATGCAATGTTGAATCTTAATTTAAATCGTAATTTAGAAAGAAGCAGCGATCAAACTAATCATCAAACAGATCTCATTTTTCAGAGATCTTGGTGGTTTAAAGGCGTGACGTTGGCGATCGCTTGTTTGCTCGTGACTTGTTTAACGATGATATCGGCGATCGCGCCAAGTATGGCAGCCTTACCAACCAAAAGTGCGATCAAAGATCCCCGCATTATCTTGAGAAATGCTTTGCCGATTGATAGTGAGATCCTGCGTGATGTCCAACACACTTTGGAGCAAATGCCTCGTCAAGCCAATTTGAAACGATGGAGCAATCTTAAAAAAGATATTGAAACGATCGCGCAATCCCTAACTCAAAATCAGTCACAGTTGATTGCTGAAGTTAGTAGCGATCGTCAAGGATTAGTCACCGAACATTTGGCGAGCTTAACAACCGCCCTTGTGCCTCTCCAAGAAGCGATCGCCATCAAAGATCGCAACAGTGTCAAAGCTCTATCAGAAAAAGCCTTAGATTACGTCGGTCTGGTCGAAGCTGACTTTATTCAAACCTTCCCCTTTACAGTTCCTGCGAAGTATGACAATCTCCCTCAACTCAAGGGACGCGCTCTTGTAGAACTATCCACAGAGAAAGGCAACGCTACGATTACGGTTGATGGCTATAACGCGCCAGTCAATGCAGGACAATTTGTGGATCTTGTTCAGAAAGGCTTTTACGATGGGCTAACTTTCACCCGCGCAGACGAAAACTATTATTTGCAGACAGGCGATCCCGTTGGTCCATCCGACGGCTATATCGATCCCAAAACCAAAAAATACCGCACAGTCCCCATCGAAGTACGCCTGCCCGATCAAAAAGTGCCTACCTATGGCAAAACCTTTGAAGAGCAAGGCTTATCGGGAACAATACCTGTACTACCTTTTGCCGCCTTTGGGACTGTGGCGATGGCGCATCCCAATGATGATGCCAATGCGGGTTCATCGCAGTTTTTTATATACCTATTTGAATCAGAACTAACTCCCGCAGGCTTAAATTTACTCGATGGCAACTACACCGTTTTTGGTTATGTCACCGATGGTAAGGAAACTTTAGATAAACTAAGACTAGGCGACAAAGTTTTGTCCGCCCGTGTCATTAGTGGCGCTGAAAATTTAACTAATTAGTGTGTGGGGCAAAGCCCCACACAATCACAACCAGAGGAAAATTAATTTAATGGGTACTCCCCGCGACGAACCGTACATTTTGAGCTTGCCAACTCCCAGTAGTGCCATCAGTCTGGCAGGAACAAGGGAGGAAAATCTCAAAACACTTGCAGAGCTAACGAGTGTACGGCTAGTGTTGCGGGGACAAGACCTCTTAATTGATGGCACACCTGAGCAGATCAGTCTGGTGGAACAGGTGATTAAGGCGATGAAGCCGCTGTGGTCACAAGAAAAAACGATCGCCGCCGTAGATATTCGCGCCGCCCTTGAAGCGATCGCCGAGGAACGCTCTGGAGAATGGCGCGATCGGGCGACAATATCCCGTAATAAACGCGGAGACTCAGTGCAACCACGCACCTATCGCCAGCAGCAATATGTAAAGGCGATGGAAAGCCACGATCTGATTTTTGGGGTTGGTCCTGCGGGTACTGGCAAAACATATCTTGCGGCTGTCGCGGCAGTTAGTGCTTTACAGAGCAACAAATTTGAGCGGATTATCCTGACCCGTCCTGCGGTCGAAGCAGGCGAAAGTCTGGGGTTCCTCCCTGGAGACTTACAGCAAAAGATTGATCCCTATCTGCGTCCTCTCTACGACGCAATGCACGAAATGATCGGGGCAGAGAAAGTCCCGCAATTAATGGAGCGCGGCATTATTGAGGTTGCACCCCTTGCTTATATGCGTGGGCGCACCCTTAGCAACTCATTCATCATCGTGGATGAGGCGCAAAACACAACCGCCGCGCAAATGAAGATGGTTTTAACCAGATTAGGTTTTAAATCGCGGATGGTGGTAACGGGTGATATCACCCAGATCGATTTGCCTCGCCATCAAAAATCAGGTTTGATCATCGCTATGAATATTTTAAAAGGGGTTGAAGGCGTTTCCTTTAACTTGTTCGATAAGAATGACGTAGTGCGTCATCCCCTAGTGCATCACATCATAGCCGCTTACGAAAATGCAGAAGCAGATTAGGAAACAAGGGTTGCGAAGCAACCCTTGTTTCCTAAATTAAAACTATTCCCATAAACCAATGGCTGAAGATATTCAAATTACCGTCAAACTATTTGCAATTTTTCAAGAAGTACTCGCTACTGATGAACTGCAAATTAATTTGGAGCCGAGTACCTCGGTATCAGCAATATTTGATCGCCTTGTGAGCAACCATCCACATCTAGAGAAATGGCGATCGCTTACTCGTTATGCCGTCAACCTAAATTTTGTAGATCCCCAGACAATTCTTAAAAATGGTGATGAGGTAGCACTGATCCCCCCTGTGAGCGGTGGATAGCATCGATCCACCCTCATGATGTTTAACCTTGACCAGACCAGTCCAGCAAGCCACTAAACTGGTGCAAGTCAATAAAACTAAGCTGTAACAAAATCATCAGCAAGGGGCCTTCTTGGCGTTCTTGCCAGCGTTTGGCAACCGCCAACTGCTCACGGTCAACGACAGACAACTCTAGCAGGTGTCTCTCTAAATCTTCTTGGCGACTAGCGATCGCATATGTCTGGGAGTGATAACTCATTGAGATCAAATAACTAATTACTTAGGCAATTTGGATTAATAGCGTAGCGCACCTTACCACATCTATCAACGCCCGTCAAAATTATTTTTTTATTAAAAGATCAAGAAGCGGCGCAAAGCGCCGCTTCTTGATCTTTTTGAGTTTGATTTATCTTTATAATTGATAAATATTTCAAAAGAATTTCTAAAAGATTCACCTGTCAGAATCTCTGAAAGCGCATAATATAGCTGTCGCCAGTCTTGATAGGACACAAAATCCAGAAACGAATGGCGGGGCTTTTCGCCACCATTCGCTTCTGAGGTTTGGGTTTATCCTAATACAAGTGGCTATAGCTATAAGTTTAATCAGTCTCTTAAAATTGGTAATCTTTTCTAGATTGCATCACTCTTGTTTTGGACGCTTCAAGTAATTTCCAGTGCTTTTACAAAATTTCCCTACATGGACAATCCCAAAGTTTCTGAAGAAATATCCACAAAAGATTGGCAAACGATCCAACAAGAGATCAAAGAATTACGAATGGAAGTCAGCCGACTTCAGATGGAAAACTGTGATCTGGAAAATTCCCTATTAACCGCAGTTGAACATGGCGATCTTGTTGAATCGGAACTACTAGATGTCAATAAAAGATTAAAAAGTGAAATCATTGAACGCAAGATGGCTCAGGCTACCTTGCAATCAATTTTAGAGATTGTCTATCGTGATAAAAGCGATCTCGAAATCATGCTGATGACTACTACCGAACATGGTGACGCGATCGAATACGAGCAGTACAATCGCGCCGTTGAAACCATGCGCCAGAGTGAGGAACAGTTTAGGGCGATCGCTGAATCAACCAGTATGGCAATGCTCGTAAGTAGCCTCTCAGATGGGACGATCACCTATGCCAATACCAGCGCTGGCACAATGCTACAAAGGGAATCCCACGAGTTAATTAAACGCTCAATTAGGGATCTTTACTATTTACCAGCCGACTGGGAGATTTTACAGCAGCAATTTTTGCAAAATCAAAGGGTACGTGACTATGAGATTCGTCTATGTAGAGCAAATCAAGAACCTGTGTGGGTACTAGCCTCCCTACACCCACTATGGCTAAAAGGTGAACAGGTCTTATTAAACACTTTTTATGATATTACGTTACTTAAAAAGATAGAAATTGCGCTACGTGAATCAGAAACAAAACTGCGGGAACAGGCTAACCTTTTAGAACATCGTGTTGAGGAAAGGACTCGCGATCTTAAACTTGCCAAAGAGGCTGCCGAGGCAGCAAGTCGCTCTAAAGCAGCATTTTTAGCCAACATGAGTCATGAATTGCGAACTCCTCTGAACGCGATTCTGGGCTTTGCTCAGCTTATGCTCTATGACCAAGAGTTAAATGAGCAACATCAAGCTGACCTACAAACCATCTGCAATAGTGGTAATCATTTACTAACGATGATTAATGACATTTTAGAAATGTCGAAACTCGAAGCTGGTAGCGTACTTCTTCGAGAAAAGGAGTGCTATCTGTACAATATTGTGGATACGGCAAGAGATATGTTGTCTCTGAAAGCCCAAGAGAAATCGCTATCTTTCGATGTCAGCATTCAACCAGATGTTCCCCCCTATATTTATACCGATGAAGGTAAGTTACGCCAAATATTAATCAACTTGATCAGTAATGCGATCAAATTTACGGACACAGGATATATTCGTGTTCGTGTGGATGTTCGTAGGCTTACGGAGGATGTGAAAGCTATAGCTGGAGAATATTCGGAAATACCTCGTATTCTTTGTTTTGAAGTGGAAGATACTGGATCAGGTATATCTGAAGCGGAAATATTAACCTTGTTTCAGCCTTTTGTGCAGACGCATTCTGGTAGGCGATCGCAAGAGGGAACGGGGTTAGGGCTATCCATTAGCTATAACTACGTCAAGATCATGGGTGGACAGATGTCTGTAACTAGTAAAGTTGGCGAAGGTTCTACTTTTAGCTTTTATATTCCTGTCAGATCCTTAGATTTATTTAGTCTAAATTCTCCTAGCAAATCGCCCAATCGGGTGATTGGTATTGAGGGAAATCCAACTTATCGCATCTTAATTGCTGAAGATATCCGTTTAAATCGGCAACTATTAACTAGAATTCTATCGCCTCTGGGATTTGATGTGCGCGAAGTTAGTAATGGCGAAGAAGCGATCGCCGTGTGGCAGTCTTGGGATCCACATTTGATCTGGATGGATGTCAGAATGCCTATATTGGGCGGACAAGAAGCAGCCGCAGCAATTAGGGAACTTGAATCAATGAGAAATATATCGGCATCGCAAAAAGTCCGAATTATTGCTCTAACTGCTAGCTTAATCGATCTTAGAGAAGAAGACTTGTTTTTGCACGGGTTCGATGGATTTCTCTCTAAACCATTTACTGAAGATAAGATTTTTGCCAGAATGGCTGAACATCTGAACTTGACCTATATTTACAGCAGTAAATAAGTTATATAGCAACGCAAGAGATAGATAGGACATAAAACCAAAAAGATGGGTGGCGGCGCTTCGCGCCGCCACCCATCTTTTTGGTTTTATGTCCTAAGCAAACTCAGTAAGGCTTTAAACCCTTATTGCATGGTAAGGGCAATTCATGAATTGCTCTTACCATGCATTCTTTTGCGTAAATTTTAATGCACATATGAACGAAATGGAGAAGCCTTTTCTGCTAAGATTTCCTGCATCTTCAAAGTGTTATACACAGGATTATGCTCATAATCTCCATAGAGAACAATATTTGCCAAAAATCCATTTACCCCCTGTACATCTTCAATCCGTTCTACATATTTACAAGACTTGATCGATGGATTGTTTTTACGCCAGTTTAAATATTCGGAATAGCTACCTGCAATAATAAGAGTCTGGCTGTTGTTGAAAGCATCAGTAATAGCGGTCATTTTTTATATCTATTAGTATTAATAAGATTTTCTTAATTACGTCTCAAAATAATTTCCTCAGTTGCAATCTTAAACAAACTTAGTATAACTTAACACATTTCGTCGTCACCCATTAGGGTGCTAGAAACAATAGAAATGCAAGGGCTGTACTTCTGTTTTTAATTAGCGATCGTGTAGACTGAAGACGAAAAGAATTCCGCCTTCTATTTGGGATGTTTTTGCAATGCGCCTCCAACCTTATCTATTGTCAGCCTTAGTTGCGCTCTTACTGATGATTACTAGTTGTGCTTCTACAGGACAATCTGCTAGCGCTCAACTGTCTGATGCTCAATTTGAATCCAAAGTCTTAGAGATTATTCGTAAAAATCCACAGGTGATTTTAGACTCCGTGCAGTCTTATCAAAGATCTCAGGCTCAGCAAGAAGAGCAGTTGCGCGATAAGGTGTTATCACAGATTCGCCAAGAGCCTCGTTTGTTACTTCGCAATTCCCCAGTGACAGGTTCGGCAAGTCAGAAAATTATTATGGCGGAATTCTCCGACTTTGAATGTCCTTTTTGTGCCAGAGGTCATGCTGTAGTCAAAGAATTTATGTCAAAAAATCAGAATGATGTAACTTTGGTATACAAGCATTTCCCCTTGTCAGAGATCCATGCTCAGGCGGAACCCGCAGCTTTTGCCTCATGGGCGGCTTTCCAACAAGGTAAGTTTTGGGAATACCATGATGCTTTGTTTGAGCAGCAGAACAAACTTGGTGAAGAGTTTTATTTGGAATTAGCTAAGAACTTAAAGCTTGATATTGATCGCTTTAATCGCGATCGCCAAAGCAAAGAAGCCAAGGAAGCAGTTAAGAAAGATTTTGAACTTGGTAAATCTTTAGGAGTGCGCGGCACACCTTCCTTTGTAGTAAACGGAGTATTTTTCTCTGGTGTACCAGAGGTCAAGGATTTGGAAGCATTGGTTGCTCAAATTAAAGCAGGTAAATAATTAGAGAATAGCTTTGCTAAGCAAAGCTATTCTCTAAATTAAAATCTCTAAAAAGCTTGCTTTGCGAGCCTTTTAGAGATTTTAAAAAAGTAGATCGCATTTTCTGTGTTTTTAGTAACTTTGTATTTTTTAGATGAGAAAAGTAAATGAGCAATTGGAGTAAGCAAATAACTATGACTCCCTTTGCTCGTTTATCCGATCGCCTGATCTGGCTATCAGAGCATCCGATCTATGGAGTAATGGCGATCGCTTTAGTAGCCTTTGCTAGCCGATTTTGGAATTTGGATGGTCTGGGGGATATCGTTTTTGATGAGCTTTACTACCCTAAGTTTGCTCAAAATTATCTGCGTGGTGCGCCATTTTTTGATGCTCACCCGCCCCTAGCCAAGTACATCATTGCCATAGGGATTCAGCTTTTTGGCTATGCACCCTTTGGCTATCGCTGTATGACTGCATTAGCAGGCTCACTGCTGCCCTTAGTTACCTATGAGTTGATTTGGCAGTTGAGCGATCGCCGTGGTTGGGCATGGCTAGCAGGTTGGTTTGTGGCAATGGATGGTTTGCTATTGGTGGAGTCACGGTTTGGCTTGATCAATACCTATATTCTGCTGTTTGGGATGCTCAGTCAGCTATGTATAGTGCTAGCCCTCAAGCGATCGCGCCAACGTTGGTTTTGGGTGATGGCTACAGGCTTAATGTTAGGCGCATCAATTAGTGTGAAGTGGACAGGCTTGGCTTATATTATCGGGCTTGCCGTTCTCATGGGTTATGCATGGTCACGTTATCGCCAAACTTTAAATGCATTGCAAATCTTAATTGGTTTAATCATTTTACCGATCACCTTTTATTTTGTGCAGTGGATTCCGCATTTGATGATGAATCACGAATTTGATATTTGGGAACTACATCAACAGATTCTTGGATTTCATCAAAACTTGGGTGCTGGCAAAACTGAACCGATTCATCCCTATTGTTCACCTTGGTGGAGTTGGATTTTATTAATTCGTCCAGTTGCCTATTTCTTTGAGATGCGTCCCAATAGCATGGTGCAATTTGTTCATGCGATGGGTAATCCATTGTTATATTGGCTCAGTGCGATCGCCTTATTGATCTGGTTAGCTTTTTTAATTTCCTCGAAATTAAGATTTCCTCCAGAGATATTAACCCAAATGCTTCCTAAAGAGCGATCGCAACTATTTTGGTTTGCGTCCTATGTGACGATTAGTTTTGCTGGTCATTGGTTGCCTTGGAGCTTGAGCAAACGTTGCATATTTCTTTATCACTATATGCCCGCCTCAGTTTTTGCCTTTGCCGCCCTTGCCCTTTTAGTTTCGGTGATGTGGCGATCGCCATTACAAGAAATTAGAACGCTCGGTTCGGGGATTGTAGGAATTATTGCGATCGCTTTTATATTTTGGTTGCCTATTTATATCGGTTTACCGATCTCATCGGGTTATTTGCCCGTGCTAATGTGGTTACCTAGCTGGATCTAACACAAGACGTTGCTTCGTAACGTCTCTACTCATACTTTTGACAAACGCGCAAGTGTTTCCAAAAGCTACGATAAGGTAAGCTAAGTTATCTCCTTGTTTGCAGTTCGGGAAATATGCAAAACTTTCGCAACTATTATGAAATCCTCGGTGTTCCGAAGACAGCTACGGCTGACGAAATTAAGCGCTCCTATCGCAGGTTAGCGCGGAAATATCATCCCGACCTGAATCCCAATGACAAGGCAGCCGAGGAGCGATTTAAAGATATTGGTGAAGCCTATGAAGTCTTATCTGATACCACCAAACGTCAGCAATACGATCGCTTTGGGCAATATTGGAAACAAGGCGGATTTCAAGGTGCAGGCGGACGACCACCATCATCGCGTGAGCAATATACGCCAGACTTTGAGCGTGGTGGCTACACAGGTGATGTGGACTTTAGCCAATATAACGACTTCCAAGAGTTTGTTGATCAACTCCTAGGCAAATTCCGCACCAATGAACGCGCCCAAGATACTGGTGGGGCTTCATCCTATCGCACCAGCACCCAAGCACCACCACGCCCCACACCACGCCGTGATTCGGAAGCTCTTTTAGAATTACCGCTCGAACGCGCCTATGTCGGTGGTCGCGAACGCATTCGTCTAGAAGATGGGCGATCGCTTGAGGTGAATATGCCCGCAGGTGTACTTTCGGGGCAAAGAATCCGCCTAAAAGGTCAGGGTGCATCAGGTGGCGATCTCTATCTCAAAATCACGCTTAAGCCCCATACATTCTTCACCCTCGAAGGTTCCGATATTCGCTGTCAATTGCCCATTTCACCGAGCGAGTCAGTTCTTGGTATTCAAGTGGAAGTGCCAACCCTCAGTGGATTAGTAAAGTTAACTATTCCCCCTGCGGTGAAGTCTGGACAGCAGTTAAGACTCTCTGGCAAGGGCTTTCCAAAAGATGCTAGAACCTTTGGCGATCAATATGTAGAAATCCAGATTGTCGTTCCCAAAAATCCTAGCAAGCGTGAACGTGAACTTTACGAGCAGTTGCTAGAAATCCAATCCTTTGACCCTCGCGAAAACTTACCGAAAAAATAAACACTAGGGCGGCGCATTGCACCGCCCTAACTTAATTCTATCTAAAAGCTATATGTCTACTGTCATCTACATTAACCAAGCCTGTATTGAGTCGCTGGATATTACTCCTGCCAAAATTGCGATCGAGAAGTTGTTAGCCAATTGGGATGAAACGCCAGAAAGCGATCGCCAATTTCAAATCGAACTTGTATGGGATAAGGAAGATGGCGACCCTCGCGAATTATCAGAAATATCGGAAGTGCGTCTCTGGTTTGTGCGTCTCGATGCCACCTATCCTTGGTTTAGCTATCTCCTCGATTGGCGTGCAGAACTCAGTCGCTATGCCGCGATGCTAGTCCCCCATGAGTTTAAGCGCGAAGGTGATGGCTATGTGTTGCAATACAATCCTGAAGCACTGGAGCTTTTTGTGATGCAGAAGGTATTCACAATTTCTCTCTGGCTCAAGTCTCGCGGTATTGATAGCACAGCCAAGTTACAACAAATGACTCAAAGCCTAGGTTATGAAATAGATACAGCATTTTTTAACCTCTTGTAAATTCTGAAGATAATTAGTATTTAGGAGGATGTAGTCCTGCCATAAGTAGCAATTTTCTCATATTGACCACTCCAGCACGATTCATTTGTAAGGCGTTGATAGTGGCTCTACCTATAGCTGTCAAACCAACTACTTGCAGGAAATCATCACTCCACACAAAGTTATCTATCCATTTTTGATTTCTGGGATTGTAAAGAGACACTAATTCGCGGCTAACTGGATCTGTAGATTGAGTTTTTGTGTATTTATGTCCATTGCATCCACCACAGGAGAAGGCTAAGTTGTCCAGTGTTGTTGTTCCACCTTCGGAGATTGGCACAATATGATCGATAACAAATGGCTGTGCAGAGTAGTCCATAGAACATCGACAATATTCACAAAGTCGGTTAGCTCTTTCTATGATTTGACTCTCTTCCGTAGCTGTGATGTATCGCCTAGACATGGACTGGTTGAGGATGAATTTGTAGTTGCTTCATCAATTCGGCTAACGAAATATTTCGTAACTGCGATAACTGGATAAGATGCTGGAGGCGATCGCCATCAGCTTTTTCAACAACATCGATCAAGTTAAGTAAATCTTGATGTTCTGCGGCAGTAATAGTTTGCGATCGCATTTTTGCGCTTAGTTCATTGTATTTCTGTTGTATTTCTTCTGGTAAAGCTTGATTTATTTTTTGTAGTAGTTCTAGTTCTAGTGTAGGAAGACTAGGATTTTGGCGATGGGCTAATACTTGTCGAACTTGAATAAGTAATTTCTCTAAATCAGGTGTGTCTAGCTGAGCTACTCCAGTTAGTAGTTGATCGAGTTCGATGCTGATCTCTGATTTAAATTGAACTGTAGCCATGTGTAGTGACCTTTGCAAGGTTGTCGATTACATATTCTTAGTCAGAATTATAGCAAGACAAAATACTTGCCGCCATTTTTCGTATTAACTATTCCAATTATTCATTTAAGAAATCGTTGAGAATATCGACAATCACCTTAAAGTCAGCAAAATCTTTAGCATCCTTTTTCTCAGAACAAATCCATTTACAAAACCTCATCTTTTGAAATTCTTGAATTTTATTTACTTCTCCATAATCACCAATTTTAGTTTTTGGTAAATAAAATTCCTTAGTAAATAAATGATCAGGAAATAAATTTTCAATCCCTTTTTTGATCTTTCTATTTTCCTGTTTAGGGATAGATCTTATTTTGAGATTATCATAATCAGCACTTTGCTTTTTCGTGTCACAGTCATATAAAAGCAACACTTTTCTAGTTAAAAACTTGGGATTAGAAAGAAGAACATCTCTAGTATTATTTAAACCACTATCTCCAGTATTAATGCTTTTTCCTTTATCTACAGAAGCTCCAACCCACTCAATATCTACTTGAGCTAAGATTTCTGTTTTACCCAATAGATCCAATGCTGTTCTGATATAAATTGGATCTGTTTCACCTTCTGTCAAAACCAAGAATTTAGAACCTTTCTTAACAGTAGTTTGTACTTCATCTTTGATTATATTGACTCGTTTACAATATTTGTAAAACATAGTCTGTCCACGATTAGACATTTGATAACTACAATAATCTTCCCAAATATGTACTGACCAGTGATCTAGAGATACACGTAAATTTCGATATGTGTTGCTTTCGCTAGCATAACCATAACGGTATTTTAAAAAACTTTCAGGATAAATAACTTTTGTGATTGCAGGAATATTAAAATGCGCCATAATTCTTAATATTCCTATACCTTCACCTTCCCACATTCTTAAATGTTGGATTACATAAGAAAGATTCGCGGGATTGTCTGGATCAGCAACAACAATAATACAAAAACCTAAATACAAAGGGTTGTTATGCTCACCATCAAAAAGACCTGCTTCATATGCATCAATAATTAATTGTGCTTGATTGTCTTCAAAATAAATATCATTATCAACATCAACCCACCAACTAGGAATTTCTTTTTTGTCAAATCCATAGCCACTCATTATCCAAAAACTACCAACAATATTTTGAGGATACTCTTCGAGTAATGCTTTAGCTCTGCGACAATTGGTAATTCCAATTTCAGGTAAATGTACTGTCATTCCTAAGATTCTTATGAGAAATACAATGAAATTATAATACAAGTAAACATAGTTCAAAATGCCATAAATACATAATTAAAACCTTCATCCCTTCTCCCTAAAAGAATGCAAATCCAGCAAATCAAACATGTCATGCTCTTTAAATTTACTGATGAACTGGGCGATCGCCTCTAAACCCTGCTCGATAAGAAAAAAGCAGATACAATAACTGCTACAGAAAATCTTGAGCTAGAAGCGATCGGAGAGCTAGACGAAATTTTTAGCTATGTTAATGGGGTGATCGCTATGCAATCTCTAAAAACAGACTGATTGAGGATAAATTTGTAATTGTTCCATTAATTCAGTCAGTGAAGTATTCCGTAACTGCGACAATTGGATAAGATGCTGGAGACGATTGCCATCCGCTTGTTCGACAATATCAATAAGCTTGAGTAAGTCTTGATACTCTTCAGGAGGGATAGTTTGCGATCGCATCTTTGCGCTTAAATCATTGTATTGTTGCTGCAATTCTACTGGTAAAGCTTGATTGATTTTTTGCTGTAGTTCCAGTTCTTACTTTTCCCGTTATCTTGCTGTTTCAGCATAACCGCCAATATTCCTACCGCCACAAGCCTTATTCTAGCGTTGTATATTGTCATTAAGTAACACTTATTGCAAATATAGTTAATCCTGAAACTCTTGCCTAGAAAGCATTTCAGAGATGACGTAAAAAGTAAGGCGATCGCGAGTTTAAACGTGGGAGATTTTCAAAGTCTGAATATGGAAAGCTTAATGCGATCGCTATTCTCGTAAAATGTATTGACACGAATACCAAGTAACTTATGCAATATGTTTTAATTATCCACGAAGTCGCGGACTATCCTGCTTGGAAGAAAGTTTTTGATGAGGCGGCAGATATTCGCAGAGAAGCTGGTGAGCGATCGTATCAGGTTCTCAAATACGAGAACGATCCAAACAAAATAGTACATTTTTCTGCATGGACAGCGATCGCAGATGCTAAGAGATTTTTTGAGTCGCCTAAATTAGTCAAAATCAGAGCAGAAGCAGGTGTCAAGTCTCCTGATTTTATCTACTTGGAGCAACTTGAATCTGGCACGCTCTAATTCTGAAGTGTTAATCAACCTCTTGATTTATTTCTTGCATAGCTAATTTTGGAAATAGAATCACAAAAAATCCCATCCATGCTGTTATGGGAATCGCGACCAGAATTGATAACCAAACTAGTTTGAATAATAGCCAGCTACCACTAATGATCGAGAAACCAGTCAAGATAATTGACCAAGGCTGACACCACCAAGGTTTATGATTCCAAACGCTATCAGGTTGTTCTAAAGTCATTTTTGAGTTCCTATTTATATTTTACATACGTTCTAAAACACGGATACCGAGTAAATTTAAGCCAAGCTTAAGAGTCTTAGCAGTGATGTCACAAAGACTTAAGCGGGAGATGCGTTCAGATTCTTCAGCTTGTAGTACAGGACATTGCTCGAAGAATTGATTGAACTTTTGGCTGAGTTCAAAGAGATATTGACAGAGACGGTTTGGGAATAGTTCTTCCGCAACTGCATCGATCGCTTCGGCAAATTGTAACAAATGCTTAGCTAAAACAATCTCTGCTTCCTGAGTAAGCTTTACTGCATCAACATTTAAACTGGCAAAATCAATTTCGCCCTTGCGTCCAATCCCCTGTACGCGCACATAGGCATAGAGCATATAGGGTGCGGTGTTTCCTTGCAGAGCTAGCATCTTGTCAAAGCTGAAGATGTAGTTACTGGTGCGATTTTGCGAGAGGTCAGCATACTTGACCGCTCCAAGTCCGACCGCTTCGGCGACATCTTGCTTAAACTCCTCTGAGGCTTCAGGATTGCGAGTTTCGATGTCAGCACGGGCGCGAGTGATTGCTTCTTCAAGGAGACTTTTGAGAGCGATCGTATCACCCGATCGCGTTTTAAACTTTTTGCCATCGTCACCCATCACCAAGCCAAAGGGAACGTGGGTAGTCTGCACAGTTTCAGGAATCCAATTAGCGCGTTTAGCAACTTGGAAGACTTGGGCAAAATGTCCTGACTGTCCGATATCAGTAACGTAAATGATGCGGGTGGCTTTGTCTTCACGAATGCGATAACGCAGAGCTGCAAGATCAGTGGTTGCGTAGTTGTAACCGCCATCAGTCTTTTGGACTATGAGCGGTAAAGGCTGACCATCTTTATTGGTGAAGCCTTCCAGAAATACACATAACGCACCTTGATTCTCTTGCAATAAGCCAGTTTCGCGTAAGTCGGTAACGACATCGGATAAGAACTGATTATAAAAAGATTCGCCGCGCTCTTCTAATTGGATATTGAGTGCATCATAGATTTTTTGGAATTCACGGCGTGATTGTTCGCAAAGTAATTGCCATGCTAGTTTGGCTTCAGCACCTCCCGCTTGTAACTCCACGACAGCATTGCGAGAAGTTTCCTTAAAGGCTTCATCTTCATCAAAGCGTTTTTTTGCTGCCCGATAGAGTTCTACCAAGTCACCGATCGCGATCGCATCAGCTTTAGTCAGTGCATCGGGATAAACTTCGCGCAAGTAAGAAATCAACATCCCAAATTGAGTTCCCCAGTCACCGACATGGTTTAGGCGTAGGACTTCATGTCCTTGAAATTCTAAAATTCGGGCAATACTGTCACCGATAATCGTCGATCGCAAATGTCCGACATGCATTTCCTTAGCAATATTCGGACTAGAGAAATCGACAATTACGCGATCGGGTTTCTCAACCTTGGCGATCGCGAGGCGATCGCTTTTTTGCATTTTTGCTAATTGGGTTTCTAAGTAACTAAGTTTTAGCTTTAAGTTAATAAATCCTGCTCCTGCGATCGTTGGAGCCTCGAACATGTCGTCAACTTTTACGTTTGCGATTATTTGGGCTGCTACATCTTGAGGCTTTTGTTTAAGCTTTTTGGTTAAGCCTAAAGCTGCATTACATTGATAATCGCCAAACTTAGCATCCTTAGAAGGAGCGACGGCGGGATCGTGGTTGGCATATTCTTCACCAAAGGCGGTAGCGATCGCCTTAGAGAAGCGAATTTTTAAATCGGATAAAATGGAAGTGGTCATGGTTTAGTTGTCGCTTTAAGCCTAGGCAAATCAATATAGCGTTTTTTAAGATCTATTGACTGATGTTACATAAGTAGCTGGGCATAATTAAAACCCAGAGCCAAAACTTGTGGCGCACGCGCAGCGTGCGCCACAAGTTTTGGGCTTCTAAAACCCTTGCTGGGCTTGGTTTTAATTCACGAAAGTATTTCAATACTTTCGTGAATTGGTATAAAGAGGGTTTGGAGATCAAACCCCTACCCATCGTCCTTAATCCAAGAGGGCTTGGCCTCCAAGCCCTCTTGGATTAAGGGAACTACAGAGGCTCTTTTGCCTTCGTATGGTCTGTAGAGTTACCATAGTGGAAAAAATAATGAAAAACTTTAGGGTTAAGGCTTTCAGCCAAATTTTTAGGCAGGTATGTTTGGGTGTTGGTGCTTTGGCGATCGCGCAATGCTCCTTATTCGCAAATCCCAGTTTTGCTGCACCGAACAATATCAAGCTGAGTGTGTATCCTAGGGATTCGGGTGGGACTTTTCCGCTTTGTCCTACTGAGGTGCGTCTCACTCAAACACCGCGTCCCTATGCTGAGGGTGGTTATACTACTGATGGCTTAGCTTCTCTGAGTTGGTTTGCAAGGGAGTTTCGGATCGAGAAAAGCGATGAGTTTAGTGTGACTTGGGTGGCAAATTTGCAGGTCAAGTATCGCAACTGTAAGGGGACAGCAGGTATAGCTAAGTATAACGATGAGCCGTTTGAAGGTCATTCATATTTGCGGATGCGGTTTGTGGATGACAAGGTTTACTTGATTTTGGATATGACGGGGATGAGTGATGCGAATGGGTTAACGCCTGTAATTTTGAATAAGGGGGTGAAGAATGGTAATCCTTTTTGGACATGGGGAGGCACGGATTAATCCAAAAGCAACAAATGGCGGAGCCATTTGTTGCTTTTATAGCAATGCAAAAGATGAGTGGCGGCGCTTCGCGCCGCCACTCATTATGTCCTAAGCAATTGCTATATCACTTCAAACTATTTCTCTAGCGCTTTTCACGGCTGATTAACTCTTCTTGAAGTTTAGGAAGACTATCTAACTCAAATATAGTGATTTGTCCAGAATTTGCGCTACCTCTACCATTTTGCAATAGCTCGATCCAGTAGCCGTATTTTTTGCCTTGACGTAATTCTCCTTGTAAAGCCTTGAGAATTGGTGAAGCATTTTTAGCCTGCGATCGCAGCACCATAGCTGGCGTTGGATATGCATAAACCCGTTTAGCCGTTGCATAATCACGCATAATCTCTGGTCCATAAATAGAACGCAGTGACTCTTCTAGACGCGATCGCGTGACCCCATTGATGATGTCAAAAAATCTAATCTGCTCACTTCTAATCAAATTTGCATCGCCCTTTTGGATAGCGGCAATCCCCGGCAGCACTACACTAGCTTGAAATTGAAATCGTCTTGATGGGGTGTCACTTTTTCGCACGAGTAGCCGCTCGCCAGCCGCTGGACGTAATACTGGATTTGTTCTAATCCAGTCAATGACTTGATCGGGCGTTTGCCCAGGTAAGGCGATCGCAGATGGCACAATTGATCGCCATGTGGTTGGTAGGGCAATACTGGTTATCTGCATCAAAAGCGTTGTCGCGATCGCAATTTTTAAACCTTTGATGTTTGCGCTCTTAAAGCAATTCATGGGAGTCCTCTACACCAATTAAATCCGATTGCGTTTTGCAAAGGTGGGCTTACTCATTTGCAAAACAGATTTGCAAATCAAAAAGACAACTACATTAAGGTTTTGCAGTTTTTATTTTGCCTACGGCAAAATAAAAACTGCTATATAGACAAATTTAGCTAGCAAATAATGGGTGAAAGGATATCACGGACAGGCGTAATTGCAATGACTTTTTCAGGCTTTTTACGATATTTTGAGGTGTTGGAGTGATCGCAGGTTATGGGATGACAAGATTGCATCGCCAAAAGCTCTACTCTGCAAAGCTCTTTGGCGTTTTATGAAGAAGTTTTTAAAAAATACGCTCAGAGTATTGACAAACGCCTTTTAAATCTACATAATAAGGAGCGCTTAAATAAAGAAACGCAAAAAACGAGCTGCAACCCAGTTAGTAAAAAGCAATTCTAGAAATAAGTTTAAGCACGAAAATTTGGGTTCGTAGTTCAATTGGTTAGAGCACCGCCCTGTCACGGCGGAAGTTGCGGGTTCGAGCCCCGTCGAACCCGTTCTAAAATACTAAAAAAGGAAGGTACTGTTTTGCAGTACCTTCCTTTTTTAGTATTTTCAGTGCCTATCGATATCTTTCATCAAAAATAATTTTTGTAATGCAGATTGGTGTTTTGATTACCAAAATTACCAAAGAGAATAAATCTTCTCCTAAATCTGTCAAACTTAGAAAAAGAATTATATCAACGCAGTGATGCAAACGTTTTTGGCTGATTAATTAGTAATTAATTACTAATTAATTGATGTTACGCAGAATGCAGACGCGGAATCTCTTACAGCTAGCCAAGTAGGGTAACCACGGGGAAATCGCGACTATCTTATATAATTCCTGTTCTGTAGGGGCTGCGCCCCCATACAAAACCCATTTAGGATTCCTATATCTGCGTAAGGTGAGTAATTAAATATCCCTAGAATTAAGTGCAAGCGATGAACGCTAAAAGTCTTCTCATCCGTAAACAATTACTATCAGCGATCGCTCTTGATCCGTTGATAGTTGCTGTGGACACAGGAGTCATAACGGCGATCGCCTCTATGGAGAAAACAGGCTCAAGTTGTGTTTTGGTAGTCAGGAACAACCATGAAACTGAGGCAATTAGTTTAGTTGGTATTGTGACCAAACATGATATTTTTCAGTCCATTGCTCAGCATGTTCTTTTAGATAATTTATCGATACAGTCGGTAATGCATGATTCGGTGGTTACCATTCAAGAATCAGCCCTACTCGATTTCCCATCTGTCCTCAAAATATATCAACAACATCGAATTCATCATTTACCTGTACTAGATGGCGATCGCCTTGTTGGGGTGTTATCTCAAGATGCTTTAATCGATCTGTTGACCCAGAATGTTTTGCAGGGAGGATTCGAGGATCAGGATTTATCTATACTTGACCATGAAGATAGCCGAGATATTAGCGAAAAAATCGACAGCACCATTACCGCAGGTGTTACGAGCCTCCATGATTTGACAACACTTAAGCAAGTAAAAGAATCCTTACAAAATAGAGAACAGTTTTTACGCACAATCTACGAAGGTGTTGAACAGGCTATTTTTACAGTTGATGTATTAGAAGATGGAGAGTTTCGTCTTGTTGCTTTTAATCCAGCCGCCGAAAGATTATCGGGGCGTTTAACAGCAGAAATATGTGGAAAATCACCCACCGAAGAAATCCGTCAAAACTATATAGCTTGTGTCCAAGCAGGAACTTCGATTACCTATGAGGAATGCCTAGTTTTTAAGGGGCAACCAACTTGGTGGATTACCACTCTAAATCCTATTTATGATGCATTAGGGCGTATTTGTCGCATTGTGGGAACTAGCACCAATATTTCTCAACGCAAGAAAATGGAAACTGCTCTCCAAAATCTGATTGAGAGTACTTCTGCGGTTACAGGTGAAGATTTTTTCCCAGCTTTAGTTAGTCACATTGCTAGAGCGCTTAATGTTTCCTATGCGGTAGTTACAGAAGTAGAAGGTGATCGACTGCATACCCTTGCTATTTGGACAACTGATACATTGCAAACCGATTTTTTATACGATTTTGCAAAGTCTCCCTGCCAACGCACTTTACAAGATGGGATGTTTTTTTGCGATCGCTCTTTACAGCAGCAGTTCCCAGAGGATCGTGATCTCGTAGGGATGGGGGTAGATAGTTATTTGGGGCTGGTCTTACGAGATAGCCATGAGCGAGCGATCGGGACTTTATGTATCCTTGATAAGCAGCCAATCCAAGATCCGCAGTGGGCTGAAAACCTGTTGCGGGTATTTGCATCCCGTGCGGCAGTTGAGTTAGAGCGCGAACGAGCAATGTATGCGCTTGAACAGTTAAATCAAGAACTGGAAACTAGGGTGCAAGAACGCACAGCAGCATTGCAAGAAAGCCAGCGTTTTATCCAACAAATTGCCGATGCATCACCGAATGTCCTTTATTTGTACAACCTCCAAGAACAGCGTAATATTTACGTTAATCGTGAGATTGGGATTATTCTTGGGTACACCCCCGATGAAATTCAATCGATGGGTTCCAATTTGTTTACTAATTTAATTCATCCTGATGATTTCAAGCGATTAGTCTCTTACCATGCCCAAATTCTTGCGGCTCAGGACGGCGAAATTCTCGAATTTGAATATCGGATCAGACATGTAAATGGAGAATGGCGTTGGTTCTATGGTCGAGATGCAGTATTTAAGCGCGATGCCGATGGTCATGTGATTCAAACTATTGGCACTGCTCAAGATATTACTGAACGTAAACGTTTGGAACAAGAACAAAGTAATTTGCTTTCTATTCTTGAAGCATCGACAGACTATATTCTCATTGCCGATATCACAGGTCAAGTAATCTGGAATAACAAGGCGCTTAAACGGATGCGCGGGCTGTATAGTGATGCTGAAGTCAAGCAACAAAGACCAATAGATTATTATCCTCAATGGACAGTGGATATGCTGGAGGATAAAGCGAAACCTATTGTAATTGCTGAAGGTAGTTGGCTCGGCGAAACTGCATTGCTGGACGCTGATGGACAGGAAATCTTAGTATCGCAATTGCTGCTTGGGCATAAATCATCTGAAGGAGAAGTGGAATTTTTCTCTGCGATCATGCGTGATATCCGAGTTCAGAAGGATTATGAACAACAGCTAGAACAAACGAATGCCGAAATGCTCCGTGCTACAAGACTTAAGGATGAGTTTTTGGCAAATATGAGTCATGAATTACGTACTCCTCTTAATGCAATTTTAGGCATGTCAGAAGCATTACAAGAAGAAGTCTTCGGTAAACTTAATGAACGTCAAGCAGCTTCGATCTCTACTGTCGAAAGTAGTGGTCGGCATTTATTGGGATTGATTAATGACATTCTCGAACTCTCTAAAATTGAAGCAGGTAAGCTAGAGCTTGATATTGATCAGGTTTCCATTACTGATCTTTGTAAATCAAGTTTGGTATTTGTGAAGCAACAAGCTTTCAAAAAACAGGTTCAACTCAATGAGTCGTTTCCTAGAGATATGAAAACAATATCTGTAGATGAACGCCGTATGCGTCAGGTGTTGATTAATCTATTGACTAATGCGGTGAAGTTTACGCCTACAGGGGGAAAGGTGACGATCGAAGTGCATTATGAACCGATAGATTTTAACCTTGCCGAGCGGATACCCATAATCCGTCCTACTCAGTTACCTGATTCTCATCCTGCCATGCATGACTGGATACCTCATGATGATTGCTACGTCTGCATTTCAGTCATTGATACTGGGATTGGGATTAAGCCTGAGGATCAAGAAAAACTCTTTCAACCCTTTGTCCAGATCGATAGTAGCCTGAATCGTCAATATGAAGGTACTGGACTTGGACTTGCCCTAGTGAAACGAATTGTAGAAATGCATGGTGGAGATGTCAGTATCCATAGTGAACTAGGAACTGGTAGTTGCTTTACTTTACGCTTGCCACATATCTCTCAATTAGATCAAAAATCATTGCTAATTGCTTCTCCATTTGATAAGAGATTCCCCAAAACAGAGCTTTTGACGGTTACTGCTGAACCTCCTCATTATGTCAATCCATATTTGATTCTTTTAGCAGAAGATAACGAAACCAATATTATTACGATGTCCAGCTATTTAAGTGCTAAGGGCTATCAAATTCTCTGTGCTAAGAATGGACAAGAAGCGATCGCCATGGCTCTTTCATCTCAACCTGATCTAATCTTGATGGATGTACAAATGCCTGTGATGGATGGGCTAGAAGCGATGCGTCAGATGCGCCAGATTCCGAGTTTAGCTAATACACCGATTATTGCCCTGACGGCTCTAGCGATGACGGGCGATCGCGATCGCTGCATTAAGGCGGGGGCTAATGAATATCTTACTAAGCCTGTCAAACTGAGACTATTAACTCAAACGATTCAAAACCTTTTAAATATATAGCTGTCGCCATTCTTGTTAGGACATAAAACCCAAATAGTGTGAGGCGGCGCTTCGCGCCGCCTCACACTATTTGGGTTTTGATTTGTCCTGATACAGGTGGCTATAGCTATATGTCCTCATACACTTGGTGACAGCTATATGACTTACGGCTTTGCCGTAAAATAAAAACTAGATTTTTGACGAAGTAGCTTCGCCACACCATCAAAAATCTGGTTTTTATTGGCTACTTACGAAAAAAACGAGATGTAGATACAATTTATGCATTGCCTCTACGGTAAAATAAGAATCTCATTCTATTTTTGCTTAATTCCTCAAGTACTTAGATCTCACTATTAATCTACGCCCCTATCCTATATTCTTAGCTGAATATGACCACTACTACCAGCCCCATCATCAACAAAAAATTAATATCGTTGATTGCTACAGAGCCTTTAATGATCTCGTCAAAAGCTACTGCGAAGCAAGCGATCGCCATGATGGGAGAAACTGCTTCAAGTTATGTGCTGGTGATGGAAGGTTTAGATGAATGTGATGAGAAACAGAATTTAATTGGTATTTTAACTGCACGAGATGTTGTTCGCCTGAGTATGCAGTCTCATGATTTAGAGCAATTGTCTATTCAGGAAGTGATGAGTCATCCTGTAGTTACCATCCAAAAATCGATAGTCGATAATATTAACGCTGCGCTAAACTTATTTCGGCAATATCACATTCGTCATTTGCCAGTTCTAGATGGCGATCGCCTCATTGGTCTGTTATCCAAAGATGTCTTGACGGAAATATTGGCGCAGAAAGCTTTAGATACTAGTAATAGCGAACAGAAAATTATTAATGAGCAACGTTATTGCGCTTTGATGGATGGAGCTAGTGATGCAATATTGCTTGCAAGTCCTCAAGGTAACTTGATTGAAGCCAATCAAAAAGCCGAAGAACTCTTGGGCTATAGCTGCGATGATCTGAAGCGTTTACATGTATCGCAAATACATCCGCCCGAAGCCATTGCCGCAGTGCAAAATCATTTCAAAAATGCTACGCAAAATAATTTTGCTTCAGCAATGGAAAGTCTTGTGCTGCGGAAAGATGGTAATCAGATTCCTGTAGAAATTACAGCCAGTTGTATTGAATTAGATGGGGAAAGGATCGTGCAAGGAATCTTTAGAGATATTCGCGATCGCAAACAAGCTGAAACTGCTCTATGGAAAGCCAATCAAGAATTAAATTATCACATCGAAAATTCTCCTCTCGCCACCATAATTTGGGATCCAGAGTTTAGAACTCGTCGTTGGTCAGCCCGTGCCGAAGAAATTTTTGGATGGAAATCTGATGAAGTCCTAGGTAAGACTTTCTTTGAGTGGAAATTTATATATGAGCCTGACATTCCTTCTGTCCAAGAAGTTGCAGCCCAAATCCTGAAAGAAGGAAAGGCTAGTTGCCATAACCGTAACTATCGTAAAGATGGCTCGATTATCTATTGTGATTGGTACAATTCAGTTTTACTAGATGAGGCGGGCAATCTTGTATCTATGACTTCTTTAGTACAAGATGTCAGCGAACGCAAACGTACTGAAGCAGCTTTGTTCGATACTAACAAAAGATATCAGGCTTTGTTTAACCATAAAACCGATGCTGTATTTATCAATAGCTTTACTGACACAGGCAAGCCCAGTACTTTTATCGAAGTCAATGATACAGCCTGTGAGAGTTTGGGATATAGTCGAGAAGAGTTGCTAACAATGACCCCTAGCGATATTACTCCTAAGGATTTTTTCTGCAACAGAGCCGTTATGGAAAAACTCCGCACTCAAAAATATGCTTCTAGTGAGGTTTTACACCAGACTAAAGACGGCAGGATTTTCCCTGTAGAACTGAACTTAATTGAATTAGAGGATAATGAAGGCAGGATTTTGGTAATAGCTTCTGCTCGTGATATTAGCGATCGCAAGCAAGCAGAAACTGCTCTTCAAGAAAGCCAACATTTTCTTCAGAAAATAGCTGATGCATCACCGAATATTCTCTATTTATACGACATTCAAAAACAGGAAAATATTTACTCTAATCGGGAAGTTTTCTCGATCTTGGGTTACTCACCTGATGAAATTAAAGAGTTAGGCGATAACATTGCTATCAACTTAATGCATCCCGATGATCTCAGATTGGTTTACCCAGCTTACTATGACAAAATACGAACAGCTCAGGATGGAGAGATTATTGAAAATGAATATCGAATGAGACATGCTAACGGAGAATGGCATTGGCTATATAGTCGAGATTCAGTTTTTAGTCGCGATGAGAATGGGTTAGTTAAGCAAATCATTGGTACGGCTCAAGATATTACAGAACGGAAGAATTTAGAACAAACCCAAAAGCGCTTGATTGCTATTTTGGAAGCCTCAACCGATTACATCAGTATGTCAGATGCTAAAGGTAATATCTTTTGGAAAAATGCTGAGTTAAAGCGCTTGCGTGGTATAGATCCTATTGAAGATGTACTGCAATTTAGACTGGTTAATTGCCATCCTCAATGGGCTGTGGATTTGATCGAGCAGCAGGCTATTCCCAGTGCGATCGCCAATGGAAGCTGGCTGGGGGAAACAGCATTGCTAGATGCGGAAGGTCGAGAAATTCTTGTATCGCAATTGCTGCTTGTCCACAAATCACCACAGGGAGAGATTGAGTTTTTCTCCAGCATCATGCGCGATATGCGAGTTTACAAAGAATATGAACAGCAACTAGAGCAAACAAATGCCAATCTGATCCGCGCCACTAGTCTCAAAGATGAATTTCTTGCCAGCATGAGTCATGAACTTCGTACTCCTCTCAACGCTATTTTAGGTATGGCAGAAGCATTGCAAGATGACATTTTTGGCGCTGTGAATGAGCGGCAAATTAAGGCTTTACAAACCATTGAACACAGTGGTGTCCACTTGCTAGAACTGATTAACGATATCCTAGATGTCTCTAAAATTGAATCAGGTCAGATGATTCTAGACTTTGGATTTACTAACGTAAAAGCGCTCTGTCAATCTAGCATTGCCTTTGTCAAGCAGCAGGCTCAGCAAAAGAATATTCAGATTGACGAGAGGATTTCCCAAAATCTACCAGAGCTATGGGTTGATGAAAGAAGAATTCGCCAAGTCTTGATTAATTTACTCAATAATGCTGTCAAATTCACTGCGGAAGGAGGACGAATTACCCTCGAAGTTACTCAGTTTTCTCTCAATCCAGTTCCTAATGCTGCTACTGCCAAAAACTTCTTACGAATTGCGGTAATTGATACGGGTATAGGTATCGCACCTGAAAATATCCATAAACTATTTCAGCCCTTTGTCCAAATTGATAGTGCTTTAAATCGGAAGTATGCAGGTACGGGGTTAGGATTGTCGCTCGTAAAGCGCGTTGTTGAACTACATGGAGGTGAGGTGGGGCTGACGAGTGAGTTAGGAGTTGGCAGTTGTTTCATGATCGATCTGCCCTATATCTCCGCTGTTTCTCAACCAGATTCAGTTATAGATATACCTCCCAGCAACGTGCTACTGGACACTGCCGCCAATACGTCTGACGCACCTTTAGTCTTACTAGCAGAAGATAACGAAGCGAATATAGCTACTATTTCTAGTTATTTAATTGCGAAGGACTATCGCGTGGTTTTTGCAAAAAATGGTCAAGAGGCGATCGCCTTAGCAAAATCCCATCATCCTGACCTAATTTTGATGGATGTCCAAATGCCAGTAATGGATGGATTAGAAGCAACTAGACAAATTCGCTGTGATCCTGACTTAATAAACATTCCAATTATTGCATTGACAGCATTAGCGATGACAGGCGATCGCGAAAAGTGTTTAACGGCTGGAGCTAGTGAATATCTGACAAAACCTGTCAAACTAAAAGCGTTATCCCAAATGATTCAAACCTTTTTGGCTCACTAGCGGAGTTATCTACTAATGAACTTTTTGCCCAGAGATATTTTATCCGCAATCTCTCTTAATCCTCTGATCGTTGCGCCAGAGCTAAATGCGATCGAAGCGATCGCGCTGATGGATAAAACTGGCTCAAGCTATGTGATAGTGTGCCGAGAGGATGCTATTCAGGTTCTGGGAATACTCACAGAGCGAGATATTATTCGTCTTAACTCCCAACGATTACCATTAGACCAGTTAGCCATTCAGTCGGTGATGAGCCATCCAGTCATGACGATTCAAGTGTCAGAACTGACTGATATAAATGCTGTCATGACTCTATTTCAAGAGCATTCTCTGCGGCACTTACCTGTACTAGATGGCGATCGCTTAGTGGGACTGCTAGAAAAAGAAAACTTAACTGAGCTATTAGCTAGGCAATTTCAGGCATTCGCGCAAAATCCGATCGCGCAAAATCCGATCACCAAAACAGAGAATCGTTTAGACATAAGCGAGCATCAAAGAGAAGATGCTAAGTTTTGGGCTAGTGAACAACGTTCGCAAAAATTATTTGATGCTCTCCCGAAGATATCGGTTCAGGGCTATAGCCGCGATCGCCAAGTAATTTATTGGAATAAAGCAAGTGAGAAAATCTATGGCTATACTGCCGATGAAGCCATCGGTCAGAAGTTGGAACACCTGATCATTCCTCCAGCAATGCGCCAAGATGTCATTAATTTGATAGATGCGTGGGTCAATGGAGGAGAGCCTATTCCTGCTAGTGAGTTAACTCTAATGGCGAAAGATGGATCTAGTGTGTATGTCTACTCTAGCCATGTTTTGCTGAATAACCCAAGGAATGAGCCAGAACTATACTGCATTGATATTGACTTGAGCGAGCATCGACAAGCGGAATCAGCACGCCAGATAACGGAAGCTCAAAGTCGAGCAATTTTAGAGGCTATTCCCGATCTGATGTTTCGGGTGGGAAATGATGGCATTTATCGCGGATTTATTACGGCAAATCGAGATTTTGGAATATTACCACCAGATTCTGATCCCACAGGTCAATCCATGGCAGATGTGATGGCAGAAGATATCGCAGAGCGTCAGTTTTACTATATGCAACAGGCTTTGCTGACGGGGGAGTTACAGGTATATGAGCAGCAAATCCAAATTGACGATCGCTTGCAAGATGAAGAGGTTAGAGTCTTTAAAAGTGGTGATGAAGAAGTTCTATTTATGATTCGTAATATTAGCGATCGCAAGCAAGCTGAAGCCGCCCTTAAACAAAGTGAATTTCAGGGTCGAGCAGTTTTAGCCGCCATTCCCGATCTTATGTTTCGGATGGGAGCTGATGGCATTTATCGCGGGATTATTACGGATTATCGTGACTTTAATGTATTGTCTCCAACATTAGATCCCACGGGGCATTCCATGATTGATTTGTTGCCCCCAGAGGTTGCGGAAAGACATCTTTACTATACGCAGCAAGCTTTGCAGACTGGGGATTTGCAGATATATGAACAACAAATTCAAGGAGGCGATCGCCTCCAATATGAAGAGGTCAGAGTCATCAAAATTAGTGACGATGAAGTGCTATTTATAATCCGTAATATTAGCGATCGCAAGCAGGCTGAAGCCGCTCTCAAACAAAGCGAAATGACTAACCGCACAATTATCGAAACATTACCCGATCTCCTAATTCAAATGGATATAGAGGGGCGATATCTCAGCATGTTTGCGGGTAGTGGTGTGCGGGTTTTTAGTCCTCCTGCCGCGCTTCACCAGCCAGAAGTCTACAATGTTTTGCCAACTGATCTAGCGAAACAACGACTGCATTATGCTAAGCAAGCGATCGCCACTGGTAGCGTACAGATATATGAGCAGATTTTTACCGTTGAAAATGAGCAACGTTATGAGGAAGTTCGGATTGCGCCTCTCAATGATCGGGAAGTACTGATCATTATTCGAGATATTACGGATGCGAAACAAGCTGAATTTGAGCGATTGCAAAATGAAGAACTGCTCCGTGCAACTCGGCTCAAAGATGAGTTTCTGGCTAACATGAGTCATGAACTCCGCACGCCTCTTAATGCCATCCTTGGTACGACCGAAGTACTGATGGAACAGATCTTTGGACACATTAATGAACGACAAATTAAAGCGTTACAGACTATTCAGAACAGTGGTTCCCATCTGCTAGAGTTAATTAACGATATTTTGGATGTTGCGAAGATTGAATCTGGTCAAATAGAATTGGATTGCCATCCTACCGCCATAGTTCCACTCTGCCAATCCAGTCTTGCTTTTGTCAGTCAGCAAGCGATCACCAAACATATCCAGATCAAAACTAAATGGCAAAATAATCTGCCTGATGTATTAGTAGATGAACGACGAATGCGCCAAGTCTTGATCAACCTTCTAAATAATGCGGTCAAATTCACGGCAGATGGGGGGCAAATTACCTTAGAAGTTAATCTCACTCCACAGGAAGATCCTCTTTTAGGAATGCGAAACTATCTACAAATTGCGATCGCTGATACAGGTATCGGGATATCTCCAGAAAATATCCCTAAGCTTTTTCAGCCCTTTATTCAAATTGATAGCGCCCTTAACCGTAAATATCAAGGTACAGGCTTAGGACTTGCTCTAGTGAAGCGGATTGTGGAGGTGCATGGCGGCACTGTAGGATTAATTAGTGAAGTGGGTGTGGGTAGTTGTTTTACAATCGTTATTCCCTGTGCTGATGTTATATTCCCTTCTCCTGAATTAGAAACCCCGATTGATCTTAGCTATGAATCTAGCCAAGCAAAGCATGATAACTACTTCTCGATCTTGTTAGCAGAAGATAATGAAACCAATATCGAGATGCTCTCCCCCTATTTAGAAGCTAAGGGCTATCATCTTTTATTTGCAAAAAATGGACTGGAGGCGATCGCCTTAGCAAAATCCCATCAACCAGACTTAATTTTGATGGATGTCCAAATGCCGATTATGGACGGACTAGAGGCAACCAAACAAATTCGCCTCGATCCTAATTTGGTTAATATACCAATCATTGCATTGACAGCATTAGCGATGGTTGGCGATCGCGATCGGTGTATTGCGGCGGGAGCTAATGATTATTGTAGTAAGCCTATTCGCCTCAAAGAACTAACCCAAATGATGGAAAATCTATTAGTAGAAAGCTGAGACTTGGGCTTGGAGACCAAGCCCCTACCTTTACAAATGTAGGGATTTGGTCTCCAAATCCTCTTTTAACTCTCTAGATTTTGTCCGCACACATCGAGAACGCCCTGCACTCAAGTGCGGGCTAAGAGCTAAAACCCGTTAAAACGGGTTGATTTTGTTCAGTCAGGATACAACCCCAAGAAGTGAGTGGCGGCGCTTCGCGTCGCCACTCACTTCTTGGGTTGTGATTTGTCCTAAAACAAATGGCGACAGCTATAAATATACGACCGTAGGTACTAATGACTATTTGACGAAACCAGTTAAACTTAAATTACTGGTTAACACCACTTAGCAATTTTTGGCGTAAGCTTTCATCCCAAATGTTTTTAAGCAACAAAATAGTCTATGGATATGCGATCGCTCTGGGTATTACCTGCTTAGGTACTGCAACTGGATTGTTATGGGGAAATTACCAACATCAAGAAGTATTACAAAAGAGTCAAAGTGTATCTCAAGAACGTAAATCTCTAAATACGCTCCAATTAGATGTTCTCTACAATCGTCCTACTCAACAACTATACGCTTACCTAAAAGATTTAGATAGCTCTCAACAAGAGAACTACAAATTGCTTGAAGCCATTCAAACAACCTTAAGTATAGTGGAAACTCATCATGCTTCCAGAAAACTCTCGAATATAGAAGGATTAGAACCATTACTACAGGAATATGAGGAGTTTCTAAAAACATTTAAGCAAGAATATCAGGATTTGCTCGATCGCTTAGACCAACTCACGAAGTCACCTAATACATCGCCTCAAAATCTCATCGAAGCAGAATTAGAGTTAACAAAGTTTTTTAAGAGTAAGAATTTTCTTCGGTTTTTTCAGTTTCCCGATCGCCTATCTCCTTTTGCTCAGATTGTATATCAACGGGAACAAGAAATTGATCTGGCTCTTAGCCAAGCGAAAGTAGTTCGTCTTCAAATAGGGCTGACTAGTTTGTTATTGTCATTGGCGATCGCCGCTTTATTTATCAGGTATGCTAGCCGTGCGATCGCCATTGAGCAATCTCAAAACAATCAAAGATTGCAAGATCAGCTAGTTGAGCGTCAACAAACCGAGGCTAAATTACTCAAAAGCGAAGCCCATCAACGAGCTATTCTTAGTGCGATTCCCGACATGATCATTCGCATGAGTCGAGAAGGCTTCTATTCAGAATTTGTGACTACTCCCAACTTTGTAGTGGTAGGTGTTTTAAAAGATCTTATAGGAACGCATGGGTCTGAGGCGCTTCCTGCTGATGTTGTTGCAAAACGCTTGAAGTATATCCAACTGGTATTTGAAACTAATTCCATGCAGATATATGAACAAAGTATCTTTATCGATGGTAGAGAGCAAATCGAAGAAGTGCGAATAGTTCCCTATAGTGAAAATGAAGTTTTGTTGTTAGTTCGAGATGTTAGTGAACAACATATCGCTATGCGCGAACGCAAACAAGCAGAAGTTGCCTTAGCTTTGAGTGAAGCTAAGAGCCGCGCCATGTTGGCAGCAATTCCTGATCTGATGTTTCGGGTGGGGTCTGATGGAGTTTATCGAGAATTTGTTACTCAAAGTCGTGATTTTGCCATCGCTACGGCGAAGTTGGATCGGGCTGGTATGTCGATGGCAGAAGTATTGCCCGCAGATATTATCGAGCATCAATTTTACTATTTACAAAAAGCGATAGAAACAGGAGAGCTACAGGTTTACGAACAACAGGTTCCAGTGGGAGATCGCTTGATCTATGAAGAAGTTAGAGTCGTTAAGAGTGGCGAAGATGAAGTTCTATTTATGATTCGTGATATTAGCGATCGCAAGCAAGCAGAAGCTAAGCTAGAGAAAGAATATTATCGTAGTGCCATGCTCTTTAATACTTCCTTAGATGGGTTGTTTGTATTAGACCTTCAAGGGTACTTGATCGATGCAAATCAAAGCTTTGCGAACATGTTAGGCTATAGTCGGGAAGAAGTAATGTCATTGAGTATCTATGATATTGATGCTAAATGGTCAGCAGCAGAACTGCTCTCAGGAATTCAAGAGTTTGGTCAAGAAAAGAGTGTGAAGTTTGAAACCTTACATCGGCGCAAGGATGGTTCACTCTTTACGGTGGAAATTAGTGCTAGTAGCGTCGATTGGTCGGGCGAGATTGTCCAGTTTGGCATCTGTCGGGATATCACTGAGCGAAAACAAGCCGAACATCAATTGCAACAACTCAATCAATTTCTAGAGGCTAAAGTCGAAGAACGCACATCAGAATTGCAAAAACGGGAAATAGAATTACAAAAACTGTCGGAACGCCTTGCCCTATCACTGAAATCTGGGGCGATCGGTACTTGGGAATGGGATGTTAGACAAAATACTTTGCGTTGGGACGATCGCATGTATGAACTCTTTGGCATCACAGGACAATCTGAGTTACTTAAGAGCAGTGAATTAAACCAAAATATAGCCTACGATATTTGGTCTAACGGATTACATCCTGATGATCGGATGGAAACAGAAACATTGCTCCATCAAGCTATTTTAGGAAATGCTGAATATGATACGGAGTTTCGAGTCGTACATCCCGATCTCAGCATCCATTTTATTAAAGCCTATGGCATCGTAGTGCGTGATGATCAGGGTCAGCCCTACAGTATGTTGGGAGTCAATTTTGATATTAGCGATCGCAAGCAATCAGAACTACAACTACAACAAACAAACGAAGAATTAATCCGAGCCACAAAGCTCAAGGATGAATTTCTCGCTAACATGAGTCATGAACTTCGCACCCCACTAAATGCCATACTTGGGATGACCGAGGGGCTACAAGAACAGGTGTTTGGTGATGTTAATGAACGACAGCTTAAGGCTCTGCAAACTGTTGAGCGTAGTGCCTCTCACTTGTTGGAGCTAATCAACGATATTCTTGACTTAGCCAAAATTGAAGCAGGGCAAATCAAATTAGACTGCGCTTCCACATCCATTAGCCATCTCTGTCAATCCAGTATATCTTTTGTGAAACAACAGGCTTCGCAAAAGCTTATTCAACTACATACAAAACTTCAGAGCAATCTCCCGCCGCTATTTATCGATGAACGTCGGATTCGCCAAGTTTTGATTAATCTACTGAACAATGCTGTTAAATTTACGCCAAAGGGAGGACGAGTTACTCTAGAAGTTAAGCAGTTGCCGCCTAATGTAGTTACTAGCGATCGCCTTTCACCACAATACTTACAAATTTCCATAACTGATACAGGTATTGGCATTTCTCCAGAGAATATCCAAAAACTATTTCAGCCGTTTATCCAAATTGATAGTGCTTTAAATCGACAATATGAAGGTACTGGATTAGGGCTAGCCTTAGTGAAACGTATTGTTACACTGCATGGGGGGCAAGTGGGACTAACTAGCGAAGTGGGTGTGGGTAGTTGTTTTACAGTAGATCTACCCTATAACTGTAGTTCTGAAATAGTTCTCAATAGTAATCCAGAGACTACCTTATTATTAAATACTCCCATCATCAGAGTAACTAATGGTCAATCGCCTCTAATCTTGTTAGTGGAAGATAATAATGCGAATATTCTGACCATTTCCAGCTATTTAGAAGCTACTGGTTATCGCGTCCTACTAGCACATAATGGAGAAGAGGCGATCGCCCTTGCGAAATCGCACCAGCCCGATGTGATTTTGATGGATATTCAAATGCCCATAATGGATGGAATCGAGGCAACTAAACAAATTCGTCTTGATCCTAACTTGGTTAATACTCCAATTATTGCGATGACGGCTTTAGCGATGTCAGGCGATCGCGATCGCTGTTTGGCAGCGGGAGCTAATAAGTACCTAAGTAAGCCGATGAAACTGAGGCAATTAGAGGCGACGATTCAAGAGCTTTTAGAAACCATTTAAGAATTACTTTCTGGTGCTATAGCTGTCGCCATTCTTGTTAGGACATAAAACCCAAATAGTGTGAGGCGGCGCGAAGCGCCGCCTCACACTATTTGGGTTTTGATTTGTCCTGATACAGGTGGCTATAGCTATAAAA
>NZ_JACJQY010000019.1 GCF_014696925.1 Phormidium tenue FACHB-1050
AAACTCTCGGATAACCTAGCCATGGTGGCATGGTATGCCGTGACCTTGTTGGGATTAACGGGAAAAGTCCGATTCTTTTGTCAAGACGAAACAAGGATTGGCTTGAAAACCATCAGTGGTCGTAAAATAACGGCTCGTGGGGTCAAACCCAAGGCAAAAGTCCAGTGGCAGTTTCAGGCTACATGGCTATACGGCATCGTCGAACCTGCGACGGGAGAAAGCTTTTTCTATGAATTTAGTCATCTCAACACTGACTGTTTTCAAATATTTCTAGACCTTGTATCAGAGAAATTTGCAGATAGCATAATTATCATGCAAGTTGATCAAGCTGGTTGTCATCGGGCTAAGCGTTTACGATTGCCTCACAATATCATTTTGATATTTCAGCCTGCTCATTCTCCAGAATTAAACCCAATTGAGCGGGTTTGGCTACATTTGAAGCAAGGGTTGAGATTTTCTTTACCCAAAAATATGGATGAGTTGCGGCTTTTGGTCAAGAATCGTCTCTCCGAAATGACTAAATCTGTAATTGCTTCTCTTGTCGGTAGAGATTCCATACTGGATGCCCTATCTGTTGCCTCTCTTTTGTGATTTGGTATAAGAATATCCCCTTTTCTCACTATTTGCCTTGGATTAACCTTTTTGTTTACATAGACAGTATCTGATAAGCTCAATTGTCCATTTTGAATATTGGAAGATCTGAGAACGAGTAAACCACTAGTTTTATCTCCTAAAGCATCTTCAGGCGCATAGGTAATACCGATAATACTAGTGCCAATATCTTTAAGTCGTTTTAATTGCCAATGTTCAGGAACATCCCCAATCCACTCAACACCACTATCTTTCATCGGCACAGACTTATCAAGCCCGCGAGTCACAGTTTCATTGATGAGAGACTGTTTGAGCTTGCCGTATTGTGTTGCTTTTTGGGTGAGTAGATCAATTTTGCGATCGCATTGCGCCGTTTTTGTATCTAGGTAATTTGCGATCAATTTTTGTTCTGAGATAGGAGGAATAAACCTAATTAATGAATTTAATCTTTCTAAATTCAAGTTATCTTGAGTACTAGTAACTTTTACTTTGTCTAGTTCATGTCTCGTAGCAGAAAATAAATAAAATAGATAATCTGTATCATTATTTTTAGGTTTATAAGCGACTATGCTATCTGGGAAATAGGTATCAAAATCAACTATTGCAACATCTCCAATATTAGCCGCAATAGCCATTACTAAAGTTCCCTTTTTGAATTTCTTACTTACAGTCGTTCCTTTATCGCTTAGAGTTTGTTTGTAGACATTAATATATTTAATTGCTCTAGCAACATCACCAGTTTGAATAAATGGATGAACTCCATCATACATTTGTGGATCATTTCGAGGTCTATGAGTAAATTTTCCACGTTCTAAAGTAGCAATATCTTTAACCCGCCTTTCTTCCCAATGCTCAGGCACATCGCCCAACCACGCGACTCCACTATCCTTATATAATTGATAATTTTTAATTGACAATTGATAATTATTCATTGTTAATTCTCCATTATTAATTCTCCATTAAATACTACATCCTCATAAACCTGTTCAATCTGGCAGGTGAAATTAACACTTTTTAGCTCGATCGCATCCCCTTTTTGATAATTAATAATCCGCCAATCACCCGTTTCAGTTTTACGGAATAACTCGATTTCGATCGCATCTACACTGACTAAAACATATTCTTGTAAACTTGGATTACGACGGTACATTTTAAACTTGTTGCCACGGTCATAGGCTTCTTTACTGGGCGATAAGACCTCAACGATCAGACAAGGATAGGTAATGTATTGGCTCGTGGTTTTATCGCGATCGTCACAAGTCACACTGATATCAGGATAGACATACTTCGTCGCGCCGACAATACTTACTCGACAATCAGAATTAAGTGTTTTACAGCCACTTCCTCGCAGATGAGGTTTAAGTAAAACCAGAAAGTTTCCAGCAATACTCCCATGATCGATCGTGCCACCACTCATTGCATAAACTTCACCATCGATGTATTCATGGCGTTCTAATTGTTGTTCCTCCCATGCGAAGTATTCTTCTGGAGTGAACTTCGGAAAATGTTCTTTTAAAGCAATCATCTAAACCTCCAAACATTTACTTTACTCAAATTGATAATTGATAATTGATAATTATCAATTATCAATTATCAATTATCAATTATCAATTATCAATTTTTCCAACTCCCTCAACTCCCTATCCAACACCGATATCTCACCTAAAATCTCCTCAACCGATCGCAACTTTTCAGGCTTATAAAACACCTTATTAAAATTAATCTCCACACCCACCACATTCTCCAAATACTCAAACGGCTTCGTAATATATTTCGCCATAAACGCCGCGATCGCCTCTCGATTTACCACCTCATCACGATGAAAGGGAATAATCTCATAATCCTTCTGATAGTCAGGCATTAACTCCACCGTAATCTCAATCCGTTCAGCCTGAGTTTTAGACGCTTTTTTAAAAGCCGCCTTCACCACAAACTTCCCACAGCCCAACTCCTCACGCTTTGCCCCAGATTGTTTGATGATTGTCTCGCGATCGCTATCAAAACTATAAACACCCTTATCCGTCGTCACCACCAACGGCTGATCCTTATAATCCAACGAATCAATAAACGGCTTAATGTCCTGCTCATAAAATGCTAAGAGATCATCAGAATCGGTAATCGTAAACTCAGTCAGCGATCGCACCCCATTATCTAACGCGATCGGAGATAGCTTGAGACTGGTCTTACCATCCTTGAGGTGACTCGCAAAACTCCTGCCCTGCTCATCCACATTCGTGAGCATAATCCCCTGCTTATTGAAATAGAAAAACTCCTTGTCAAACACCCGCGCATAGTCATTGTCCACAAACCGCGCCAAAGTTTCCACAATCTCCAAGCGGCTTGCCTCATCGATTTCCTTGCGCTTCGAGCCTTTATTTTTCTTGAGTGGCTTAAACTTTTCACTCGCATTAATCAGCATCACCTTATTTAGGCGATCGCCTGACTTGCGCTTATTCAATACCCACAGATAAGTATAAATTCCCGTATTAAAAAACTCATCCGTCGGCAACTGGATCACCGCCTCCACAATATCGATATCCAACATCCACTTGCGAATATTGCTCTCCGCCGAACCCGCATCCCCACTAAACAGCGTCGAGCCATTGTGAACCACCACACCCATACCATTCACACTCAGCTTCGAGATCAAATGCTGCATAAACAACAACTGACCATCCGAAATCGACGGCAAATACTTAAAGCGCTGTGTCTTATCGTCCTTAATTGCTTTTTCGTAACCTTTCCAACTCACCCCATAGGGCGGATTGGCAATCACCACATCAAACGCACCATCGTCAAACTTGTCATCCGTCAGCGTGTTGCCATGCAAAATTTTGGAATCCAACCGAAACCGACTCTCAATCTTTGCCAACGCATACAATGCATCATTCCAGTCTTGTCCAAAAGTCTGCGTCAGTCGCTTTACCTTGGCATTAATCCGATCCTCCACCCCAAACAGCAAATTTCCACCGCCACAGGTGCAGTCATATATTTTTAAAAGGCGATCGCTATCCTCAATCTTTGAGGCAATAATTTCCGCAATCAGCCCGATCACGTCATCAGGCGTATACTGTTCCCCCGCCGTCTCTGCCGAAATATCCGCCCAACGCCTCTTGATATGCTCCTCTAAAGTCGTAATTTCCGAGTTGTTAAACGGTTTTAGGTCAATACCGCTCCATTCCTTCGTATAGCCCAGCAAAACTTTTTTGGCATTCAGCTTCGCAATCACCCCCTTGATATCGAGAAACTTTTCCCCCTCAGTCGCATCTACACCCAGCAAATCCCTAGTTTCACCATCAAATCCCCGCAAATAAGCCTCAAAATCAATATTAAAAGATTTATCATTCTGGCAAATATCTTTGAGCGTTTGATTCTTCTCAAAAATAAACTTGTTATAGCCTTGACCCCGATCTTGAATTAGCGTCATCCGATCCTCTGCATCCAGCTCCGCCAACTCCGCCGCCCCAATTTCGGCAGTCAGTTCATCTAATACCAAATCACTTAGATAGGGCGACAGATGGGATTTTCACACTCTAAATATTGGTTTGGGTTTACGAGCATTTTTTAATAACCATCTGTCGTCTTTACTTTGTGTTTTGGTATAACATTCTAATCAAACGACTCTCGATCATCACCAAAGCAAAAAAAGGCATCATGAAAGACGGCCATTCAGACTCCTTAATCCCACAGCCCCGCAGCAGATCCGCTGTTGCCCAGATCGTTGATTCGTATTGAAGGATATTAGTCGTTGCCATGTAGCTGTTTTTCGCTCAAGTTTTAGCTGGATGCCCCCATTATGTCAACAAAAGGGGAAAATCTTTTTTTACTCCCGTCCCACCCAAAGATTAGCGGGGATGCGCGAAGCGCATCCCCGCTAATCTTTGGGTTTTAATGTCCATTTTTAGACTGAGAAGGGAGTAGCAATGCGATCGCTATAGCTGTGCCATTCTTGTTAAGACATAAAACCCAAATAGTGTGAGGCGGCGCGAAGCGCCGCCTCACACTATTTGGGTTTTGAATTGTCCTGATACAGGTGGCTATAGCTATAAACCCAATGGCAAAAACAACTCATAAACCTGAAATATGGCTTAGTCTTTGCAAGTGGCTGCACAAACAATGTCATCGTAGCAGTAAAAAAATTTTGCTTGAATAGACAATAAATTGGTGACGGTTTTTCGGTATCATAAGCATCAGATTAAAGTAAAAAGTTAAATTTATATAAAGGGCGATAAGAAGTGACTATCAGGGTAGCGATTAATGGATTTGGACGCATCGGACGTAACTTTCTCAGATGTTGGGCTGGTCGCTCAGAAACAAACATAGAATTAGTTGGACTTAACGATACATCCGATCCCAGAACTAACGCTCACTTGCTCAAGTACGACTCCATGCTCGGCAAATTTGCTGGCGAAGTTAGTGCTGATGACACCACAATTACTGTCAATGGTAAAACCATCAAAACAGTCTCCGATCGCAATCCTGACAACCTCCCATGGAAAGATTGGGGTATTGATCTAGTTATTGAATCTACAGGTGTATTCATTGACAAGGTTGGTGCTGGTAGACATATTGGCGCAGGCGCTAAGAAAGTTTTGATTACAGCACCTGGCAAAAATGAAGATGGGACATTTGTAGTTGGTGTAAACGAAGATAAGTACGATCACGACATTCATCACATCATCAGTAATGCTAGCTGCACCACCAACTGCTTAGCACCTGTAGCTAAAGTCATTCTAGAGAACTTCGGTATTGTTAAGGGTGTAATGACTACTACCCATAGCTACACTGGTGACCAGCGTTTGCTAGATGCTAGCCACCGTGATTTGCGTCGTGCGAGAGCCGCAGCTTTGAGCATTGTGCCAACATCAACTGGTGCAGCTAAGGCAGTTGCTCTTGTACTACCTGAGCTAGCTGGTAAATTGAATGGGATTGCTTTGCGTGTTCCTACTCCTAACGTCTCGGTTGTAGACTTTGTAGTAGAAGTTGAAAAGCACACGATCGCTCAAGAAGTGAACGAAGCATTCCGCGTTGCTGCTGAAGGCTCCATGAAGGGCATTTTGGAATACAACGAATTGCCTTTGGTCTCCATTGATTATCGTGGTACTGATGCATCTTCGATTGTTGACTCATCTCTAACTATGGTTATGGGTGGCAACATGGTGAAAGTTGTAGCTTGGTATGACAACGAGTGGGGCTATAGCCAACGTGTTGTTGATTTAGCCGAAGTTGTAGCTAAAAACTGGAAATAAATTTTTCAAAAAAAAGAGGCGGTGCAAAGCACCGCCTCTTTTTTGTTGAGTTCACGCAATTTCGCTGATGTATGGATATAGAGCGATGCGGTTAGATTGAGTAATACCAATTAACAAAAATATAGACAAAAATGTGGTCACAATTTTGTCAATTAAAAACCAAATCCAGTAAGGGTTTTATAGCTGCCGTCGATTGTGTTAGGACAAAAGCAAAACCCAAGGAGAGAATGGCGGCGCGAAGCGCTGCCATTCCCTCCTTGGGTTTTATGTCTTCATACACTTAGCGACAGCTATAAAACACAAAATGGCTAAGCCATTTTGTGTTTTGGTATAAAAGTTACATTACATAATCGCAAACAATTAAGATTCAGTTGCTATTGTTGTAAAAACTCCTCGATTCTCTTCAAAAAATAACAAAGCACTCTTTTCTCATCGGCAATCGCAATGAAAATACCTTCTGCTTTGGTTAATTTCGGAGCGTTCTGTAAACGCAATCATCAGCAATTAGTCGCTGGATTGATTACTTTTTCGTTTTCACTGGGCGTTTTAGGATTGAGAGAAAGCGGAGCTTTTAAGGAAGTTGAGCTTTGGGTCTATGACAGTTTGATGCGATCGCAACTCCATGAACCTCAAGATCGGCGCGTGGTCATTGTCGAAATTTCAGAAGCGGATATTCAAGACTTTTCTAAACTATATGGTGAGCGATGGCCGATTTCAGATCGCTTATTTGCCAAACTGATTAATCAAATTGCCGTAGCCAAACCCGCCGCGATCGGCGTTGATAAATATTTAGATTTACCTGTATTAGAAGGTCGTGATGAGTTAGTTGCCGCAATTAAGAATGCAGGAAATGTAGTCAACGCTAAATTTATTGCCACAGTAGCAGGTAGAAGTAATGTCGATCCTGCAAAAGATCTCGAACAAATTAGCGCCCATGGCTATGTAAACTTACCTAAGGACAAAGGGGCGCTTGTACGGCGGGCTTCAATAGTCGGAGATTCAGGTTCTTTTGCCTTTGAAATCGCCAATTTATATCTAAAAAAATTACACAACAAAAGCATTGAATTTAATCCCGAAGCAATTCAGTTTAAGGCTGGTAACCAAATTATTCCCAGATTAACGGCAAATTACGGGGCATATCGTAAAGAGGATGATAGTGGATATCAAATAATGATTCGCTATCGGGGCAAAGTAAGATCTTTCGAGCATATTCGCGCAACTGACGTGCTGGAGGGACGTGTTGCTCCTGAAAAATTTCGTGATCGCGCTGTCCTAATTGGTGTAACCGCCGAAAGTACTAAAGATAGCTTTCCTACACCTGTCAATGTTGAGGGTGAGGTGATGTATGGAGTCGAAATCCATGCAAATATTGTCAGCCAGTTGATTAGTAGTACTTTAGACGATCGCCGTTTTATTCAGGTATGGTCAAATGAACTCGAAAATATCTGGATTTTATTTTGGGCGATCGCTGGTGGTGCGATGGCAGCATTTATTTCCCATGCTGGCAAAAATATTGGACTTTTAATTATTTTCGCTGGGGGCTTAGTTTGGGTTAGCTATTTTGCTTTTGGTCAGGCTTTGTGGATTCCCTTATTCCCTGCCCTATTAGGTTTGATTTCAGCAAATGTACTTGTGATGGCTTATCAGCTTGCGATTCAACAATCAGAACGCAAAGTGTTGATGGGATTGTTTTCGCGACATGTTTCTAAGGAGTTAGCCGATATTATTTGGTCAAACCGTGAAAAATTTCTGCAAGAGGGACGGATCACTGGACAAGAAGTATATGTGACGGTCTTGTTTACGGATATGCGAAATTTTAGTACGGCGGCGGAAGCCCAAGCTCCTGGGGAGACACTAAATTGGCTCAATAATTATTTGGGTACGATCGCTAACGAAGTTTTAGCCTACGGAGGGATGGTCGATAAGTATATTGGTGATGCGGTGATGGCAGTATTTGGTGTACCGATTCCCCATAGCAATGAAGTGGAGCGTACCCGTGATGCTCAATCTGCGGTTGCTGCGTCTTTAGCGATCGCCCGTAAGTTAGCAGAAATGAATGATATATGGGTAGCCCAAGGACTACCTCCCGTATCAACAGGAATTGGCATTAATTCTGGGCTGGTGATTGCAGGAAGTTTGGGAAGTTCGGAGCGTCTTGAATATTCTGTATTAGGAGATGCGGTTAACGTTGCGTCGCGTCTGGAAAGCTTTAATAAAGAAGTTGATGGTGGACCGCATCACATTTTGATTAGTGAAGAGACGTATCGACGCTTAGATAATAATTTCCAGACCGAGTTTGTAGGTAAATTTGCTCTCAAAGGGAAAACCCAAGAAACAGGAATTTACCGTGTATTAGATATCCAAAAGAAAACTAATCAACTTAGTCCAACGGGCTTTGCTGAAAATAAATAAAGGGCGGCGCTTCGCGCCGCCCTTTGTACCTCGCTAGACAAATCAAAAACCAAATAGTGTGAGGCGGCGCTTCGCGCCGCCTCACACTATTTGGTTTTTATGTCCTAACAAGAATGGCGACAGCTATATAATTTATTTTTTAGTTAACACTTTAACTGGTGTTGATGTGGTTGTTGACAAATCTGTTAATGCGGGAGGTTTGTCTGTTGACTTAGCCTCAGGTTTAGCTTCTGAGGTTTCCTTAGTATCAGGAGAACTAGATTCAGGCTTTGTCTCTTCAGTTTTGGCTGGGAAAAATTTACGTGGATCAAAGTTGCTGAAATTTTTGAACACATCCTTGGGAGCAGAAGTTGGCTTGAACGTCTTAGGCTCCTTTTCAGGCAAGACATCTTTGGCTGTTTCAGCTTTTGGAGTTACTTGAGTTGTATCTTTAGTTGATTCCTTAGAATTCACTGGAGGAGTTACTACAGAATTCACTGGAGGAGTTACTACTTTAGGAGCGATCGCCTTGGTTGGCACGACAACAGGTGCGGTTTTTACCTTGACTGGTGGTGTAACTGGCTTCGTGGTTTCTACTACAGGAGCAGCTTTGACTTTGAGCGGGGTAACTTTGGCTGGCTCTGCAACTGGTGCAACCTTAACGGGGACAACCTTAGTAATTACTGGAGCAGTCACTGGTGCAACCTTGACTGGTTCTACTACAGGGGTAGATTTGCTCTTAATGGGTTCAGTAATTGGTGCTGGTTTTGGCGCAATAGGGGCGATCGCTTCGGGAGTTGTTTTGATTGGAACCACAGGAACTGGAACCACAGGAACTGGAACTACAGGAATCACAGGTACTACTGAGGGCTTAGTCTCTTCCTTGATTGCGGGTGCAGGGCTAGGAACTACAGCTTTAGGTGTCTCTGCGGGCTTTTCTGTAGGCGTGATAGCGGCAGGTTCTGGACTTGCTGACTCGACAGGTGCAGGTGTTACTTCAGGGGCAGGTGGCACATAGTCGGGATTGACGATCGCCTCAATATTGGCAATCTTTTCGCCACTGACTAGACGCGCTAGGGTATCAGTACCATTGGGTTGATAGTTAATCAAATGAGCAGTGCTGTTAAACACATTGGCGATCGCATCGCCATCTGGTTCTAGCAATTCTAGTTTTACCCAGTTTTGTCCAGTTTTAAAACCTTTGAGATAGATAGGCTCCCAGCGATCGAAGGTAAAACTTTTTCCATCAATGGTGGCGCGAACTTGCCAATCATCGATCGCCTCTTCATCTTTGCCAAGTAAATGCAAAGGTGCATTTTGCAGATAAAAATCAAGCATGATTGGCTCTGCCCCATAGGTTCCCACAGGACGACTGTAGGTAAGCAAAGGGGTTTTGGGTTCTGGCGTATTTTCACCTGTCTTGGTCAAGACATGGAAAGTAGTCTGGGCATATGCTCCCTGATTTTTGAAGCTTTCATGCCAAGGACGGGAAGCAAAGGCGCGAATTGTATGGGTTCCTGCACTGAGGTGATCAAATGTTGCGGATTGAGTGAGATCGTAAACTGCTTTGTATTCTTGGTTATCCAAAGTCACATGGATATGGGGACCCAAGCCAAAATCAGCATTTTTGAAAATCGGTAAATTTTTTACATCAAATTTGACTGACACTTGAGTATCGTTTAGCACTTCATCAGGTTTGGGGCTAACGATGCTGACTTGTGGTGTATAGCGCTCAAGCAGGCGACCGAGGCGTTGAATTTCAGTAGGAGGTGAAACTTCGGTGATATTGATGTTAGAAACTACTGTGGCTGTTGGAGCTTTACTAACTGGTTTATTATCACCTCCGCAAGCTGTGAGGTAAAAGCACAGGGCGATCGCCATCAGCAAACTGGATAACTTTTTCCAAGGGATATTTCGCCAATAAGATGAAACTCGCGAAGTCTTTGGCTTGTCTTCGGGTTGGTTAGAGTTTGCGATCGCGCTCATAAAAACTATGCTCAACTCAGATTACACAGGCAAATATACCGAAAAATGAGCGCTTTGCTTGTAAAGAAACCTCATAATTTATAAAGCAATTTGCTAAAGCGTAACCTTAGGCGGCTTTTTGATAAATTGCTTTATGCTAAAAGTTATACCTTTCACGCTCAAAATTGTTTTCATCAATGCAAGTACGTCGCCAATCTGAAACCGCTAGAAACAAAGGCTATGCGATCGCCGCGCTCAACGATGCGCCTCAAAATATCCTAGAAAAAATTGTCTGGCAAAAGGAGCGTGAGGTTGCCCAGATGTATGTCAATGCATCCCTAGATGTTGTGAAATCTCAAGTTGCAAATGTCCAGCCTCCGCGAGATTTTTATGGCAGATTAGAAAATTCCCGCACCAAACCCGCATTGATCGCCGAAGTTAAAAAAGCCTCACCTAGCAAAGGTGTCTTTCGTGAAGATTTTGATCCTCAAGCGATCGCAAGAGCATACGAAATTGGTGGCGCAAGTTGTCTCTCAGTATTAACGGACTCAGAATTTTTTCAAGGTGGATTCCAGAATCTGCAATTAGTCCGTCAAGTCGTCGATTTACCTTTACTTTGTAAAGAATTTATTATTGACCCCTATCAAATCTATTGGGGGCGATCGCATGGCGCGGATGCCGTCCTATTAATTGCCGCAATTCTCACCGATGCCGAGTTAACCGAATTTCAAGCATTGATTCACCAATTAGGAATGGCAGCTCTAGTTGAAGTGCATACGCAAGCGGAACTAGATCGGGTTTTACAAATTCCTGATGTGCGCTTAATCGGGATTAACAACCGCAATCTAGAAAACTTTGTCGTCGAGCTTAAGCAGACCAAAGTTTTGATGGATAGACTAGATCCAGCTACTAGGAATAAATATCTCTGGGTCAGTGAATCTGGTATTTATACCCGTCAAGATTTAGATTTTGTCCAAAGTTGTGGTGCGAGTGCTGTATTAGTAGGTGAATCTTTAATCAAACAAGAAAATATTGAAGCAGCAGTTAAGAATTTAATAAAAGGCTAGATCACACTAGATATAAAAATAAGGGCTAGAGGCGATGGTAACGACATTAGCAATTTCTAAATATGTTAATAGTTTGCTAGAAGTAGAAACCAAATTTTCGGCACAGCAAGCTATTACCGATCGCTTCTTCAGTGAATGGTATGAAGACTTACCAGAGTTAACTGAAGTAGAAAAAGAACGTTGTGATTTATTAAAAGAACGCTATCTTTACCATCGCCATCATGGACATATTAGCGAAGGTCTGGTTAATCAAATCGCGATCGCCCCTTTGCTCGAAATGGCTGGCTTTTACGATCCGCCTTTTGACATCAGAGCCGAATATCCTGTTCAACTTGAATCAATAGAATTTGATGAGAATGAAGAAACTATCTATCAAGGACGTATTGATACACTCGTAATTCACAAAAAACTGTGGGTACTAGTCATTGAATCAAAAGGACAAGCATTTAGCATTGAGTCAGGCATGGCTCAGGCTCTTACCTATATGCTAGATAGCCCTAATCAATCACAGCCAACCTATGGATTTATTAGCAATGGTGGATTTTCAATGTTTCTTAAAGTCATGAAAGGTGAAGTTATGCAGTATCAATTTTCTAATGATTTCTCATTATATAACCGCAGAACTAATGAACTTTTATCTGTACTCCAAATCCTTAAGAAAATCTCTCAATTATTTCAATAACTTTGCTATCTGAACGCTAATGCTAGAGGAAATATGAGTCAGAATTTACAATTATTATTTCAAATATTTCAGAAGTTTTTACTACCAGTTATTCGCATTCTTGCCTTTGCTTATATTGGCTTAGCGATCGCCTTATATCTTGGACAATCAAACTTAGTTTTTATGCCTAGTAAAGATGTCATAGAAACACCTGAAATACTTAGTATAAAGTTTGAAAATATTCAAATTACAACCAGAGACAATGTCAACTTAGATAGTTGGTTTGTACCAGCTAAAGATAATGACTTAGTTGGCAAAGGAGTGATTTTATTTTGTCATGGCAATGGTGGCAATATTAGTAACCGCATCAGCTATTTACCGATTTTTAGAGAATTAGGGCTGGCAACTTTCCTGTTTGATTACCGTGGCTATGGCAAAAGTGGGGGAACTCCTACCGAAGAAGGAACTTATGCAGATGTTGAAGCTGCATGGCAATACCTGACCCAAGAAAGACAAATCCCTCCACAAAAAATTATTATTTATGGTGAATCTCTGGGTGGCGCGATCGCCTCTTACTTAGCCCAGAAAAACTCGCAACAAAACGGCAACGATAATGCAGGTGGTTTAGTGCTTGCTTCAACATTTACCTCAATTAGCGATCGCGCGGCTGAGCTTTATCCATTTATGCCAATTCGATTTCTGTCACGATTTTCCTACAACTCCATCGACCGATTGCCCAGCATTAAAATCCCTGTTTTAGTGATTCATAGCATCGATGATGAGATCATCCCCTTTCACCATGGCGAGCGCAACTTTCAAGTAGCCAATCAGCCTAAAAAGTTAGTCAAACTACGCGGCGATCATAACAGTGGCTTTCTAGATTCCCTCGAGACCTATCGTAATGGGGTTAACGAATTTATCCAAAGTATATAATCGTGAACAGCGAACCAAAAATTACGAATTATCCCAAGCTAAGAAATGGCTAAACCATTTCTTAGCTTGAAAGACATTACTTGGTTTGAGTTTTAATCCATAAAAGTGTGATCACACTTTTATGGATTGGTATTTAAGAGTTACGAATTATCAATTTAGGAAGATCTATCTGTGCTGCTAGGTTTCGATCCAGGAAAACAAAAATGTGGTGTTGCTGTCATGGGCTTAGATCGTAAGCTACATTTTCAAGCAGTTATCCCTAGTGCCGAAGCGATCGCTAAAGTCGGTAACTTGTTAGCTCGCTATCCTATTTCTCTGATGATCATGGGCGATCAAACCGCCTCTAAGCAATGGAAAGCTGAACTACAATCCACATTCCCTGATTTACGAATTATCACCGTAGATGAGCGTTTTAGCAGCGAAGAGGCGCGTCAAAGGTTTTGGCAAATTTATCCAGCTAAAGGCTTAATGAAGTTAGTCCCCCTCGGAATGCGATCGCCTGATCGCCCCATTGATGACATTGTCGCCGCCATCTTGATTGAGCGGTATCTCAGTCGTCTAATTAGTTCATGACTCAAACCCAAATAATTTTTAATATAGCTGCCGTCGATTGTGTTAGGACAAAACCCAAGAAGAGAATGGCGGCGCTTCGCGCCGCCATTCTCTTCTTGGGTTTTGCTTTTGTCCTCATACACTTGGCGACAGCAATAAAGACAGGAAAAGCCAGTCTTATTAAAAATTATTTGGGTTTTTCTCTAAAAGTTTTGTCAAGCTTCGTAAAGTAACGTTAAGTAAGCTTGAAGCAGGGGTATATAGAAATGATATCTTTGCTCTTGATATCAAAAGCATATACGCAATTTGGGAGAACATCTCAATGTCAGAAGAAACAGCAACCTTTACTGCACCTGCCCCTAAAGGCAAAACCCCTATCTGGGGTGGTAGCACAGGTGGTTTGCTCAACTCCGCTTTCACCGAAGAAAAGTACTTAATCTCTTGGAATAGCCCCAAAGAGCAAGTATTTGAAATGCCCACAGGCGGCGCTGCAACTATGGTCAGCGGCGACAACTTGCTTTACTTAGCTAAGAAAGAGCAAGCCCTTGCTTTGGGTACACAGTTGCGTAAATTTAAGATCACCAATTACAAAATTTGGCGCGAATTTCCTAATGGCGACCAAGTTTATCTACATCCTAGCGATGGTGTATTCCCTGAGAAGGTGAATGCTGGTCGTGTTGCCGCTAATAGCGTCAGCCGCAAGATTGGTGATAACCCTAATCCTATAAGCGTCAAGTTTACAGGTAAGGCTACTTACGATGTCTAATTAATAGCTTTGGCTATTACTATCGCTCTCATTTATTTTTATTTTTTACAAAAGCTGTCGCGATCGCACAATTTCGGCAGCTTTTGTTTTATGGATACTCGCTGGCGCGAGTCTCAAAGTAGTCCAAAAGCTGTCGAGAACACATGATTTCGGCAGCTTTTGTTTTGTGAATACTCGCTGGCGCGAGTCTCAAAGTAGTCCAAAAGCTGTCGCGATCGCATGATTTCGGCAGCTTTTGTTTTGTGGATACTCCACTGGCGCAAGTCTCAAAGTAGTCCAAAAGCTGTCGCGATCGCGTCCCTTCTCCCTCAAGAATCAGTGTTGCGGCGCGAAGCACCGCAACACTGATTCTTGAGGGAGAAGATGAGTGGCTTGTTAAACAAGGGGCTTAAGCCCCTTTTTCCCTATTTGCTTTCGTAATAACTCTGATAGCTTTATCGAATCTATCTTTGGTGGTATAGCTTGTTAAGAAATATAAAGTATTATTAATTCAAGCAAAGATTTTTAAAGTCTAGAAATCAAAACACACAGGAGATAATTGCAATGTCTGACACTACAGAGCCTAAATTTGGTTTTAACAACTTCGCTGAAACTTGGAACGGTCGTCTTGCAATGCTTGGCTTCGTTATCGGTTTAGCGACAGAGTTGCTCACTGGTCAAGGTATCCTTTCTCAAATCGGCTTGCTATAGTTTTTAGTTAAAAGAAGGGGTCGGTGCTAAGCACCGACCCCTTCTTTTATGCTAAATATTCTAGAATTTTCTGAAAAAGCTTGATAATTGCATCTTCACCATTATCACGAATAAAAATATCAAAGTTCGGATGTGAGTTCGCTTCGATTAACCAGTAACTCCCCAGATCATCCAAAGCAACATCTAAACCCACATAGGCGATCGCCATTTTCTGAAAAATTGGTTTAATGAATTCATCGATCGCCTGAATAACTTGAGAATCGCTTACTTGTTTAGCGATCGCCCCTTCCCAATGTAGAGGACTAAGATTGCCAGTAAATTTTGCTTGCGAAAAGTCTTTGTCATACAAAATCACTTGTTCACCATTGAGACATACGCAGCGATATTCTTTGACAATATTGATAGACTCTTGGGCAAGTGCAATATAGTCATAGCTTTTAGAGTTGATATTGAATATATACTCTAGAGCCTTTCGCATTTGCTGTGGATCATGACATCTAAAAACATTGCTTCCTCCCGATCCCCGATTTCTTTTGAGAATAATGGGAAGCTCAAATTTTTTCTCAATTTCAGCAATAATTTCATCTATAGAAGAAAATTGTAAATACTCTTTATATTTCTCATCGCAATAGGGAGAAATGAAAGATATAGTATGTGGCATCTTCACTACATCTTGGAAGACTTGATAAAAGTACTGCTTATCTTTAAAAATTTCAGCGACAGATTGAGGTGTTAATGGCGTTGAATAGTTAGTAAAGTAATAGTCGCGATCGCTAATTATGACTTTGACTAAGTTTTGATTAGGATGCAAAATCTCATAGGAGATAGATGAATTTTTGCAAGCTTCAATCATCATTTTAATGTTTGTTAGCATAGTCCTCTAATCCTATAAATAGCTATGTGCAGACATTAGGAATTGAATAGAATGATTATTTGTCATTCTAAAATCTCCCTAGCTTTTCCTAAGTAAGGGGATAGTAGTTTATTAATCTGAGAAACTAGAATCGATTCTTTACTATTTTCTAAATCTCTGAGAATACGCTCTTTTAATCTATTTTCATGAAGATGATAGATTTTGAATTCATTTGACAAGTGGTTTAGGAGGTTTGTAAAGGCTTCCTTTCCACGAAAATATTGTTTGCAATCCTCTAGTAGTAAAGACTGTGGATCTTCAATCCAAGTTCTCCAATTATATTCTTCTAAAACTTGATCAAAAATAGCAGCACAGCTTGCTATTTTGTTTTTAGATTGTTGAGATTTTTCATCTATTTGCGATATATACCATTTTCTTAAATCGTCTATACCTGTAATATTTTTGGGTATTTCTAATTTAGGATATAATTTATCTGAATGTAGAAATCTAAATCTAATACATTCTATAAATTCTTTTTGGACCTGATTTTGAAAATACTGTAATAAAAAATCATTGATAAATCCTTCTGTTATCGGAGTTATGACTTGCTTTGTAGGCTTATTGTTTAATGATTTATCTGGTAGTTGGTTCAAGAAAGATGTGATTACATCAAGCTCATCAAGTAAAAAGTTTTCCCATTCATGGCGTTCCCAATAGATAATTTTTGCTTTGTTTCTTTCAATCAAAATATTGTCTGCAATGTTATCCTCTGATGATTTACGAAAATCACGATCTGCGATCGCTAATACAGGAATTACTTTATGAATAGAATTTTCTCTGTTTTTTACTTTGTTATATATTAGCTTTGCGACTGTATTAAAGTTGCTACTACCACCAATTTCAATAAATTCATAATTTACTGTACTAATATCTGATGATAAAAGACGACCAAATGATTCAACTTCAGGGCTATTTGGTTCTCCTTCAACTAGGATATATAGAGTGTCGTCTTTAATATTCATTATTAACTACTCTGACAATTTCCCAAGATGAATAATTTCTGAGTCATAGAAAAGACCAATCACATCAGGTGAATGAGTAGTAAAAATATATTGATTATTATCCGTATCTTCTCTCAATGCTCTAATTAATCTTTTTTGCCAAGTAGGATGCAGATTAAGTTCGATTTCGTCAATTAACACAATTGAATTTTTTGCGATCGCCGAAGTTAAACCCACTAAGATTCGCAAAATTTGATGCTCACCAGAACTCATTTGGTATAGATCATATTCAAGTTGATTTTTTCTCAAAATAAGTGTATCTAAATCAGGTCCAGATTCAAAACGAACTAGTTCTGCTGGAAAGCAAATTTTGTTAAATAACCGCTTAATTCTACTCCAATAGGACTCGCCAAATTTATCCTCATTCCACGTGATATGTCTAAAATAGTATTTATATAGCAGTGAAAGAACCCCATTATGTTCTAATTCGTCATGATTTCTATTGTTGAAAATACTATGTTCTAGATTTACTGTGCGCCTTTGATCTAAATAACAAACACTACCAACTTTATCAAAAATGCTCTCAGATTCTAGCTTTCTCTCAATAGACTTTCGAGCTTTTCCTCTTGCGCCTAAAATATTATGTAAATCAGTTGGTTCATCACAATCAAAAGTCTTAAATCGCTCCATGATTTGTGATGGAGGAAAAAACCAAGTAAATTTCAGACTATCCTGTACGGGGAATTTTTTTTCCTCTTCTAAAAAAGCAGAAGTGCCAAGATCAGCATAAATTTTTTTAATTACTTCTGCTTCATACTTATTTATTGAATATTCAAAGCCTATATTTGCAACATATCCTTTTCCTCTTACAATTTGCTGAGGAGAAAAAATCAATCCATCTCTTAGTTGAGGATTTGGGTTTTGTGGATCTTCAAAGGTTTTGACAACAATATCAATAGCATCAAAGATAGAAGTTTTCCCAGAACCATTAGGACCAACAATTAAAGTCATTAATCTTGGTCTTGATAGTTCGTCAGTAAAATCTAATTCAAGATGTTTAATGGCTCGAAAATTTTCAATTTCTAACGAGTGTAATTTCATGGTTAGACTTCTATCTTGACTTAAGGGAATTGTTAAGAATTACCAAGAGCTTGTCTTAACTGAGCTTCCGCCGCTTCTAGAGCTTCTGGCAACTTGCTTGCATCCTTCCCACCTGCTTGAGCAAGGTTCGGACGACCACCACCGCCGCCGCCGCAAATCTTGGCGATCGCACCGATAAATTTGCCAGCTTGTAGCCCCTTAGCAATCACTTCTTTGCTGAAAGAAGCGACAAGTGTGACTTTGCCATCTTCGCTAAAGGAGCCAAGCACCACTGCGCTATGCCCTAACTTCGCTGATAGTTTTTCGGCAGCCGCTTTGAGGGCTTCTGCTTCGATATCGGGAAGTTGAGCAATGAGAATTTTAAATGCGCCAACGGGTTCTGCTTCCGAGAGGAGGCTATCAGCTTTGACTAGAGCTAGTTGCTGCTTGAGAGATTCGATTTCTTTTTGAGAATTTTTTAACTCGTTTTGCAGTCCTGTAATCCGATCGCTAATTTCTTCAGGCTTAATCTTAAAGCGATCGCTTAAGTCCTTGGTGATATTGTCGCGCACTGTTAAATATTCCAAAACTGCTTGACCTGCGATCGCTTCGATGCGGCGCACACCAGAAGCAACACCAGCCTCAGCAATGATTTTGAATACGCCGATTTCGCTAGTGTTTTTAACGTGTGTACCGCCGCAGAGTTCCATCGATACGTTAGGAATATCCATCACGCGAACTTCTGCGCCGTACTTTTCGCCGAACATGGCGATCGCACCTTTAGCTTTAGCTTGAGCGATCGGCAATACTTCGATTACAGAATCATGGGCTTCAGCGATCCAGTTATTGATTTGGAGTTCGATTTGATGGATTTCTTCAGTTGTAACCGCACGATTGAGATTGAAATCAAACCGAAGGCGATCGCTATCAACTAAAGAACCTGCTTGAGAAACGTTAGAGTCAACGATTTTCTTTAGTGCTGCTTGCAAGAGGTGAGTAGCGGTGTGGTGGGCTTGGATGCGGCGACGCTCAGATACGGCAATTTGAGCATTAACACTATCACCAACAGTAATTTCTCCACGCTCAATTTGTCCAATATGAATAAACAAATCGGCTTGTTTTTGAACATCACTGATTTTGGCGATCGCTTCACCAATGGCGAGATAACCCGTATCACCAACCTGTCCACCTGACTCAGCATAGAATGGTGTACGGTCTAAAACGATTTGGACTTTACTGCCTGCGATCGCAGTTTTTACGAGTTCACCATTCACAAGAATTGCTTTGACCGTTGCAGCACTAATAAGTTCTGCATAGCCTAGAAATTCAGTTTTGCCAATCTCTTTAGCAATATTTGCCCAGTTGTCCTTTGCCATAAGGTCAATATCTTCATGGGCAGCTTGCGATCGCTCTTGTTGCTTCTTCATTTCTATCTCAAAACCATCGGCATCAACGGTAAAGCCGACCTCTTCGGCAATCTCTTGAGTTAGCTCAAGCGGAAATCCGTAGGTATCATAGAGAGTGAAAGCATCCACACCCGAAATAGTTTTGCTAGATTTGACTTCAGGTTTAGAAAGAATCTCTTCGAGTAACTTCTCACCACGCTCTAGGGTTTGTAAAAAGCGGACTTCCTCAATTTTGATTTCATCTTTGATCACTTGTTCTCTTTCGCGAGTGTTGGTATAAACCGATTCGGAAAGGGCGATCGCTACTTCGGCAACTTCAGACGCAAATGTACCAGAGATGCCAATCAAGCGACCGTGACGTACTACTCGACGTAGGAGACGACGCATAATATAGCCACGTCCGACGTTTGAGGCATTGATGCCATCAGCGATCATATGCACAACCGAGCGTACATGATCGCCAATTACCTTGAGCGAAGTCTTTACTTTCTCATCACTCTTGTGATAATCGATTCCTGCAATATCCGCAGCTTTTTTAATAATTGGGAAGATTAAATCCGTTTCATAATTATTGGGAACACATTGCAAAACTTGCGCCATCCTTTCTAAGCCCAAGCCTGTGTCAATGTTCTGTTTTTTTAATGGAGTCAGATTACCATCGGCATCGCGATTTAATTCCATGAACACAAGGTTGTAAATCTCTAAAAACCTTGAATCATCTTCCAAATCGATCGCATCATCACCCAATTCAGGGTGAAAGTCATAATAGATTTCTGAGCAAGGTCCACAAGGTCCTGTCGCTCCCGAAGCCCAAAAATTATCATCACCCATGCGCTGAATCCGATGAGCAGGAATGCCGATCGCATCACGCCAAATCGCAAAAGCATCTTCATCGGTGTGATAGACACTAACCACTAAGCGATCAGGCGGTAGCTGAAATACTTTAGTTACTAATTCCCATCCCCAAGCGATCGCTTCTTTTTTAAAATAATCACCAAAGCTGAAATTGCCTAACATTTCAAAAAAGGTATGGTGACGTGCTGTTCTGCCCACATTCTCAATGTCATTGGTGCGGATACATTTTTGGGATGTGGTGGCACGAGGAACTTCAGGCTCTTGCTGTCCTAAAAAAATTGGCTTAAATGGTAGCATTCCCGCGATCGTCAATAGTACTGTGGGATCAGCAGGTACGAGTGAGGCGCTAGGCAATACCTTGTGACCACGATCCTCAAAGAAATTGAGAAACTTTGAGCGAATTTCAGCACCAGTAAGAGAGGGAAGGCTAGCCATAAAAGTTTAGAGTAATGCAGACAGCAGATAAATGTTCAGGGAAACTTAGCAAGTTTGCAACATGATAAGTACCTAAAGTGTGGCGCACGCCGTGCGTGCGCCACACTTTAGATCTGGTTTTTAGTTATGCCAAGGTACTTAATATTGGGCAAACCTATATAAATTCTTACAAATTTTAATAATTTCCTAATTGTATTATAACGATTAGGACAGCTTTGCCCAAAACTTTGGTGATTATTGCTATAGCCATACAAGAAAAATCAAAACCCAAAGTAAGAGTGGCGGCGCAAAGCGCCGCCACTCTTACTTTGGAAACTATCAAATCTAGAAATCACCATAATCAACCTGTAAGCAAGTTAAACCCAGATCTCGCCAAACTCTAACTACTTGATCGCGATCGTCCAGCACAAAAGCAACATTGTATTTATCAAGAATAAATTGATCATAAATTTCCTGCTTGACAATGCTGTCTTTTCGCATATCACCAGACTTTCGCATATAGAGATTCTCAAATTTGATCCCATGCTTCTCTAACCATGCCAGAGTTTGAGGCTTGTATTTGTCTTCCCTCCCAGAAACAAACACGATCGCTTTTCCTGATGTCTGCAAAATGGAGCGTACTGGCTCATTTACTAAATCTTTCTCACAGCTAGCACCATCATAGGGACTGCGATCGCCTATCAAAGCAATAGTTCCATCTAAATCGCAGATGATTGCATCGGGTAAGTCTGGATTATAAGCAGGTTTGGGTTTTCTAGGTGGTGCGATAAATTGGTTGTACATATAGCGAATTACTTTCTCGCCGACTGAGTTAAACCGCTTTAAGTCTCTCTCAATGCAAGTCTCTAGAGGTACATGGCGAAAGTCTACTATTTCTAGAACCGCTAAGCCTTTAATCAGTTCTCTAATCCGTGCTTCATGTTTGGGTGCAAGATGTGTATTATCGACAATCACATGCTTACCTTCCTCTAACGCCGATTTAATTATCAGATCCTGTATGTTTAAGACAAATTTTTCATTGCCTTTGGAATGGGAAGAATTATCAAGCATGGCGCGAAGTTCGTCTTTGTTAACCCGCTTAATTGCATTGGGTGATTTATCCACCTTTGCCTTAGCCCATGTGGATTTACCAGAAGCAGGCAACCCAATTGTGAAATAAACTGTCAACATATATTCCCGTCAGTTTTTGTTTTCATTGATTATATTGGCGATCGCGCGATCGCTTCACCCCCATCATCAAATCCAGCAATTTCTGAGCGACTAGATGAGTATCCTGATGTGGAATGAGCAGAACAAACATTAACTACTGATGAATTCTGGGTTGCAGAAGGCGAAGACTGGGTGATTGATGGAGATATAAATGAGTGAATTTGTCGTATTTTCTGGAAGATGAATATGAACGGTTTACAGGTGAACTTTTGGCTGAAGAAATTATGTGAGTTTAGGCGATCGCCTCTCTACAATCTTCAAACACTGTATTTCCTAAAAAATTAAGTATTTTAGCTTTCTAAGGTTTGTTTCGCGACAAGTATCGAGACAAGTAAGCTATATCACTTGCAACGATCCCCGCAAAGATAGACAATGTTTGCATTCAGAAAAAATATGCAAATAAAAAAGCCAAGATAATCCGAATAATTTATGAAAAACGTACTGGCTATCATTCTGGGCGGCGGACAGGGAAGCCGACTATATCCCCTCACTAAGACCCGTGCTAAACCCGCAGTCCCCGTAGCAGGCAAATATCGATTGATCGACATTCCTGTAAGTAACTGTATTAACTCAGGTATTGAAAAAATCTATATCCTGACGCAGTTTAACTCCGCATCACTTAACCGACATGTCAATCAAGCCTATCGACCTGCATCCTATTCTGATGGCTTTGTGGAAATTCTTGCCGCACAGCAGACCCCCGATAGTCCAGACTGGTTTCAAGGTACAGCTGACGCTGTTCGTCGTTATGCATGGCTTTTAGAATCTTGGGATGTCAGTGAATATTTGATCCTCTCTGGCGATCATCTGTACAACATGGACTATGAAAAGTTTGTTGAGCATCACCGCGAAACTGGGGCAGATATTACCTTATCAGTATTACCTGTGGATCAGAAAAAAGCCTCAGCTTTTGGCTTACTTAAAACTGATAGTACTGGCAAAGTGATTAACTTCCTAGAAAAGCCTAAAGGTGAAGCTCTAGAGGGAATGCGTGTTAACACCACAAAACTCGGATTGGATCAAGCTTCCGCGATCGCGAACCCTTTCATCGCTTCAATGGGAATCTATGTATTTAACAAGCAGGCTATGTTAAAGCTGCTCAGCGAGAATCCTGAACACACAGATTTTGGCAAAGAAATTATTCCTGATGCCATTCACAATTTGAATGTTCAGGCTTATCTTTACAAGGGATATTGGGAAGACATTGGAACCATTGAGTCTTTCTATCAAGCCAATCTTGAACTAACTCGCCATCCTGCCACTGGTTTTAATTTCTACGAAACCAAAAAACCAATCTACACTCGCGCTCGTTACTTGCCCCCTAGCAAAGTGCATGATAGTAAAGTCAAGGATTCAATTATTGGCGAAGGATGTATCCTCAACCAATCCACAATTACTAACTCAGTTGTTGGGATTCGGATGCATATTGAAGCCAATTGCACAATTGAAGACACACTACTGATGGGTTGTGATTTTTATCAACCTGAAGAGGATCGTGCCTCAGATCTCGAAAACAGCAGAGTGCCAATGGGCATTGGTGAAAATACGATCATTCGCCACGCAATCATCGATAAAAATGCTCGCATTGGCAAAAATGTGCAAATTATCAATAAGGATCGAGTTCAAGATGTAAATCGTGAAGAACAAGGCTATTGCATCTGTAATGGCATTGTTGTCGTTGTCAAAAATGCCGTTATTCCTGATAACACCATCATCTAAGAAATAAGCGGCCCAAAGTGCCGCTTATTTTTGATTAACAAAAGCCTTGCTTAGCAAGGCTTTTGTTGTTTATAGAGAAGGCTGGCGCTTATGCCATTCCGTTGACTGCTCGTAGCCATAGGCAACTTGCAATAACACATCTTCTCTTAAGACATTAGAGATCATTTGCAAGCCAATTGGTAGTCCTTTAGAATCAAAGCCACAGGGGATACTAATCCCTGGAAGCCCCGCCAAATTCACAGGAATCGTCATCAAATCAGAGAGATACATTCCCAGTGGATCTTCCGTTTTACTACCTGCCTTAAAAGCAGTAGTAGGTGCGGTTGGACAAACTAAAACATCAACTTGCTCAAAAGCTTTTTGGAAATCTTGAACGATCAGAGTTCTGACTTTTTGCGCTTTGAGATAATAAGCGTCATAATAACCAGCCGATAGAACATATGTCCCAATCATAATCCGCCGTTTTACTTCCGCACCAAAGCCTTGTTCACGAGTATTTTCATACATACTCAGCAAGTTCTCAGCATCCTGATCACGGAAGCCATACTTTACGCCATCATATCGAGCAAGATTGGCTGAAGCTTCTGAAGGCGCAATGATGTAATAAGTTGGCAGTCCATAGCGAAAACGAGGACAGGATATTTCATAGACTTCAGCACCCATAGTCTCAAAATGAGCGATCGCTTTTCTAACCGCAACTTCTACTTCACTATCTAAACCTTCGCCAAAGGTTTCGGTGATTACACCAATTTTTTTACCCTTGAGGGACTGAGTTAAATCTGGGGTTAGTAAAGCCGCGTAGTCAGGGACTTCGATGTTAATGCTAGTGGAATCCTTAGGATCGTAACCTGCGATCGCTCCTAAGAATATAGCTGCATCTTCAACAGAGTTGGCAAAGGGTCCTATTTGATCCAATGATGAAGCAAAAGCAACTAGCCCAAATCTGGAAACTAGTCCATAGGTAGGCTTTAGACCAACGACACCACAATAGGAAGCAGGTTGACGAATTGAGCCACCCGTATCTGAACCCGTAGCAATTACACATTCACCACTAGAGACGGCTGCTGCTGAGCCACCCGATGAGCCTCCAGGCACATAATCCGTATTCCAAGGATTAGCTGTGAGCGAGATCGCTGAGTTTTCGGTAGAACTACCCATTGCAAACTCATCGAGGTTAGTTTTGCCGACCATGACAGCCCCAGCCGATCGCAATTTTGCCGTAATTGTCGCTTCGTAGGGTGGGACAAAATTTTTCAGCATATTGGAGCCACAAGTAGTGGGCATCCCCTTGACACACATATTGTCTTTCATGCCTAGGGGAATACCTGCTAATGCTGGTAAATTTTCTCCTGCGGCGATCGCGGCATCGATGACTTTTGCTTGGGCGATCGCCACTTCGGGCGTAACAGTCACAAAACTATGTAATTTTGTCTCTAACCGATCAATGCGATCTAAAAACTCTTGAGCAATTTCGGTTGCTGATCGCTCTTTATTAATTAAGGTTTGACGAATTTGGGCGATCGATGACATAAACAAGCTGATGGGTTATTGGGCAGAGTCCCAATTATAAAACCAAACTAGCTAATGCTAACGATAGGGTAATTTAACAATTTTCTGGACAAGTGTGGAGAAAGCAAATACAATATATCCGCAAATTAAGGTACGTTCGCACCGCTTGGAGGTCATTATTCCTGAACCGCTAACCCTGACTGTGAGTTTACGAGGCAGCCGCGAAGTCAAGGACACCTATCAATTGATCCGCCTCACAGGTCTTCTAGACGCTTTTTCTGAGCCAGCCTTTAAAAAGGTCATTGGCAAATGCGTCGAAGATGGTCCTACCAACGTGATACTAGATCTGTCAACCATTGATTTTGTCGATAGCTCTGGACTTGGGGTTTTAGTGCAAATGGCAAAAAAAACTCAAACTTTGAGTGGCACACTCCAGATTATTACCAACGCTAGAGTCACCCAAACTGTCAAATTGGTTCGACTAGATCAGTTCCTATCACTACAAACATCAATTGATGAAGCTCTAGCCAAGCTTGACCAGACTAAAAAAAGTTAATCAAAGTCAATTGCTCTCACGATCAATTAATCTAAAAATTCAACCTATAACTTAGGTTTAAATCAGCTAATCACTTGAGCTAGACTTTGAACTAAATTTTCAGAAAAATTAAGCGGGGTAAATTTTCCAAACTTGAGTTTTGCTTTGACATGAGATTAATAACTCTACTGGCTTTGATATGGTCATAATTTAGTCAAAACTAAATTACAGTACCTTGCGATCAAAACCGAATTAAGAAATTTTCAAGAGTGTTGTGAAACAATACTCTTGAAAATTTCTTGTGGTTCTTTTGATAGAAAACTGCTGTATGATGTGGATGAGATAAAATTTATAAACAAGTATGGGCAGGCTCGGTCTGCCCATACTTGTCTGAAATAAATGTAAATGTTGATTGTCTAAACATTTTATCTACATACAAACTAATTAACCTAATTACTCTGTAATGGCATTCTTTCGTAATGTCTCTTAGTCCAACAGTTAACAATATTGCTGAGATTCCAGCCTCGGCTCTCGCCTATATTGGAGATGCTGTTTATGAAATGCAAATGCGGTTGCATTATTTACTCCCGCCACGCACCGCAAAACAGTATCACCAACTCGTAGTTAGTCAAGTAAGAGCCGAGCAACAAGCAAGACTTCTCGAAAAAATCGATCTCACAGACTTTGAGTCCGATCTAGTAAGACGTGGACGCAATGCTGCTGGATCTACACCACGTAAAGTTGATCCCAAGATTTACCAAAATGCCACAGGATTTGAAGCTTTGATTGGTTATCTTTACTTAACCGATCGCGATCGCCTTGACCAAATTTTCACACAGCTACTTAGCCACATCGATAACCCAGCGCCGCCATGACAACGCAACCCAGACTAAAATCTAAATCCGACAAGAATTCTGACCGAGACGGAGAGAGGAGTTACGAGAAACGCTCCGAGAAGTCCTTTGATAAATATTCTGATAAGCGATCTGATAATCGCTCTGACAGCCGATCCGATCGCAGCACAGGCAAATATAGCGACAAACGCTCTGACAGTCGTTCCGATAGCCGTCCAGAAAAACCTGCGAGAACCTTTGACAAACCTTATAAATCTGATAAGCCTTACAAGTCATCAGATAGAAACACAGATAGAAATTTTGACAAGCGTTCCGACAACCGATCTGACTCTTCTAAATATTCAGGATACGCTGGTAAATCAGACAAATACGCAGATCGTCGTCCTGAGAAGAATTTTGATAAGCCCTTTGAAAAGCGCAGTGACTCATCATCTGAACCGAGATTTGAGCGCAAGTTTGACAAGCCCATCGGCAAAAAGTTCGGTGACAAATTCGCCGAGAAGAAATTCGGCGATAAAAAGTTTGGTGACAAGAAGTTCGGCGATAAAAAGTTCGGCGATAAAAAGTTTGAACGTAGCGATCGCCCTGAACGTTCTGATCGTGGCAGTGATCGTAATTTCGGCGATCGCCCTGATCGTAACTTTGGTGATCGCAAATTTGACCGCGATCGCAACTTCGGCGATCACAAAGTTCCCAACTTTGAGCGCCGCTCTTTGCCACCCGTCTCGCGCAATGTTGATCCCGATGGTGAACTAGGAATTGTGCCACCCGTTCATAATCCTGAAAATCCTGACATTGTGTATGGTCGCCATGCTGTTGAAGCAGTATTACAAAGCGATCGCAGCATTAATCGAGTTTGGGTAACGGCAAGATTGCGTTATGCACCAGATTTTTTACCACTGATTGACGAAGCTAAGGCTGCGGGAGCAGTCGTCGATGAAGTCGATAATACAAGACTGGATCGCATTACAGACAATGGTAGACACCAAGGTATCGCCGTTCAAGTTTCTGCTTACGAATATGCTGATCTTGATGAGTTGATTGTCAAAGCTAAGGAAAAATCGGCTAATCCTGTCATTGTGATCGCAGACGGTATCACTGATCCCCATAATTTGGGAGCAATTATCCGCAGTGCTGCTGCTCTCGGAGCGCAAGCCTTAGTAATTCCCCAGCGTCGTGCAGCAGGAATTACGGCTACCGTTGCCAAAGTCGCCGCAGGTACATTAGAAATTTTGCCCGTCGCTCGTGTTGTTAATCTCAATCGCGCCCTTGAAAAAATCAAAGAAGCGGGTTTCTGGGTTTATGGAACCATGGCAGGGACAAGCGAACCTATTCACAAAGCCAAGTTCTCAGGGGCGATCGCTTTGGTGATTGGCTCGGAAGATGAGGGGCTCAGCCTCTCGGTTCAAAAAAACTGTGACTTTCTCGTTTCTATACCTTTAGATGGAAAAGTGGAAAGCCTGAATGCATCTGTAGCCACAGGAATGGCTCTGTACGAGATTTTCAGACAACGTTGGGTGAATACGTTAAACCTGAACAATTTGTCTTAACACCATGTTTTAAGTTATATAAACTAATGGAAGAAAAGATGTAGATATAAGACTTTCCTATTTTTTGAGTTACATTAAATATATAGGAAAAGTCTTAAATCTAAGTCTTTATCGCTCACCAAAACCATTCACTTTAGCTATGTAAAATCATGGGTGGTAATTTGTTTAAGAACATTTTCACATCAATTCTCGAAACATTTGGTTTGGCTGTGTGGATCGAAATTGTTACCGATTCACCTCATTGCACTTATTACTTTGGTCCTTTTACGAGCACGGCTGAGGCTGAATTAGCCAAGGTCGGTTATATAGAAGATTTGGAAGCGGAAGGTTCTAAGGGGCTTGCTATTACTGTAAAGCGCTGTAAGCCTGAAAACCTTACTGTTTATGATGATTCACTGGATTTTAAGTTCGACCGTTTTCTTGTATTTAGCGGTCAAACCTAAAGCCACTAAATTTATGAATTAGACTAGGGGCTAAAGCCCCTAATTTTTAGTGAGATAAATACATATATGTTATTTGGACTTGGCAAAAAGTTAACACTTCCATCAGCGTCTGAAGCGCTTAAAGGAAGAAATTCGGCAATTCCTACAGCCTCTCACCATTTTGTAAATGGGAATGCGTTGAAACCACCTTTTCCTGAAGGTATGGAAACTGCTGTTTTTGGATTAGGCTGTTTTTGGGGAGCAGAGCGTAAGTTTTGGCAACAAAAAGGAATCTATGTAACGGCTGTGGGTTATGCCGCTGGGCTAACTCCTAATCCAACCTATGAGGAAGTCTGTTCGGGCATGACTGGACACAACGAAGTTGTTTTAGTTGTGTACGATCCCAAGGTGATTAGTTATGCTGATTTGCTTAAGGTCTTTTGGGAATCCCATAACCCTACTCAAGGAATGCAACAGGGCAATGATAAGGGCACGCAATATCGTTCAGGTATTTATGTGTACAACGATGTCCAACGCAAACTTGCAGAAGATTCGCGAGAAGTCTATCAGGATGCTCTTAAGGCTTCAGGAATGAAGCAGGGTATTACGACTGAAATTCGTGATGCTGGTGATTTTTATTATGCTGAGGGCTACCATCAGCAGTATCTCGCCAAAAATCCAGGTGGATATTGTGGTCTAGGTGGTACTAACGTTTGTTATCCGCCTACTTTAGCAGTTAGCTAAAACCCAAAAAAAGCCTCGCAATGCGAGGCTTTTTTATTCTTGAAGTGTCGCGCTCCGCGTGGCACTTCATTTTTTTAAAGAGTTTTTATCACCATTTCGGCCAGCTTTGTAGCTGCTCCTACTTGTCCACATACTTGTTTTAAGCGATCGCGCATTTTTGCTAGTTCATCAGGATGATCAAGATAAAACAAAATTTCCGTGGCAACTTGGGTGGGAGTCAAATCCCCTAAAAGTTCTGGCACGATCGCTGCACCTGCCCAAATATTCGGCCAAGCTAATAATTGACCTTTTTTTTGAATTTCGGTTATTAGGATGGAATTAATTAAAACCCTGAGAAATTTACCCAAGACTGGTGCAGTAGCAAGTAAACCTAAAACTCCGTCCCATCCCACCTTCATATCTACAAAATTAGTAGGTAATAAAACAATCATAGGTTGATGGAGGGCTGCTAGCTCGGCAGTATTTGCCCCAACCGTCGTAATGCACAATTGACTACTTTGAATGAGAGCATGGGCTGGGAATTCCCGATGAATCTTAATAACTGTGCCTTTAGCTGTTACTAAATTCTCATCGATCAAAGTTGCGGTTGCCCCATCACTATCGTCTGTAGGGAAACTATTTTGAGCATACTTCGCTAAGCCTTCTGGGGTAGTTGTTGGGGCTAAGGCGATTACTAATTCTAAGTCAGGACGCTTTTGCTTGAGGATATCGGCGATCGCCACAGCTAGAGGTACACCGATCTGTAATTTATGTCCTTTGGAACCTGGCATAAAGCAAATTTGTAAGGTAGAGCCAGAGTCACTTAGTAACTTTGTTTCTACCCGATCAACCATCAAATCTCCGATAACTGTTGATTTTTGACGAAATTCTGCTGGAATCTTGTCGGTGATCGCTTGATTACGCACAGCGAATAAATCAGCCCAGCGATACCATCTAGCTTCCCATTCTGCATAGATTAAAGTTTTGTAACCTAGACGCTTAGCGATCGCTACCGTAAAAAACTGATCCCCACCCAAAAAAATCACAATTCCTTGCTTTGCCCATTCCCAATTGGGAGTTCTGCCCCACAGCAAAAAATCAAAAAACTGCTCCTGTGGCAATACTCGTTCAACATTAGGAAAGCTTTGGGCGAGTTGCGCCTCTTTTCCACTGGCGTTCTGACAAGGCGAGAGGGCGATCGAGATGCGGATTTTCGCTAGGGCTTCAGGCGATCGCTGCTGCTCTATTGCCAAAGCTTTGAGAAAAGGATATACCCATGTCGTTAACTCCCCAGGTCCATTCGACAGAATTAAAATATCTGTGAAGATATTTGTGGTTTGAGGATTGTTAATCATAGTTAATAAACTTGGTTAATAAACTTGTAAGGGTAGATAGAGAAATTCGCGCCCTCTCTACTTTATGGGTTGATTGCTAGAAATTGGAATGGCGGGATCGAATTCACGATAAAATTATGCACTCATGATCGAGTTAAATTAAAAGCTAGTAACGAAGCTTTTTACCCCAATTTTTTACTCAAGTTTTTTATAAGCGTCACGCATGTGGATTTAAGTAGTTTATTTGATACGCCAAAACCCGTGATCGGGGTCATTCATCTTTTGCCATTGCCTACTTCGCCGCGTTGGGGGAGCAGCCTTAAAGAGGTCATTGATCGAGCCGAACAGGAAGCAACTGCCCTTGCCGCAGGCGGAGTGCATGGAATTATCGTAGAGAATTTTTTTGATGCTCCGTTTACCAAAGATCGAGTTGATCCTGCGGTGGTCAGTTCCATGAGTCTGATTGTGCATCGTGTCAAACAGATGGTTGGCATTCCTGTTGGCATTAATGTGCTGAGGAATGATGGTCATAGTGCCTTAGCGATCGCCTCCTGTGTCGGTGCAAAGTTTATTCGCGTCAATGTCCTTATGGGCGTAATGGCAACCGATCAAGGCATTATCGAAGGAGATGCTTACAAGCTGCTCCGATATCGTCGTGAACTAGGTTCAGATGTGAAAATCTTTGCTGATGTTTTGGTAAAGCACGCTCAACCTATTTCTGTACCGCAGATCGCCGCCGCAGTCCACGATACTGTCCATCGCGGACTTGCCGATGCCGTAATTTTATCGGGATGGGCAACAGGACATGCTCCAACATCTGAGGATCTCAAGGAAGCAAAAATTGCTTGTGGTGATACACCTCTATTGGTGGGATCTGGTGCAACATGGGATAACGTACCGCAGTTGATGGAATATGCTGATGGTGTGATTGTCTCTAGCTCATTAAAGCGTAATGGCCAGATTCAACAGGCGATTGATCCAATCAGGGTCAGCCGTTTTGTCGATGCTGTGCGCTTAGATATTGCCAATAAAAAAAATAAGCGTATCGCTGAAGAGCAAATATTGCGATCGCCGCCAGTGTCGATTGGTTAAAATAAAAACTAAAGGTGCATAGCGCCTCTAGTGATACCAAACCACAAAATGGCATAGCTACTTTTTAGTTTTAAAACCCTTACTGAGTATGTTGTTTAGTCTCAAAGTGTCGTCACACTTTTGAGCCTTGGTATTATAAATCTATTAGCAGGTAGGTACAAAATTGTCAGGAACAGCTACAAGAAAACGATCTGAGCCTTGGTTGCATCGGTGGTCGCGCCCTGCGATCGTCGCTTTGACCCTATTTGGCTTTTCTCTAACAACTTATTTGACCGTAACCCACTTCTTTGGTCAAAAAGTCGCCCTCTGTGATGTACAAGGCAGCGGTTGTGATTTAGTGCTGAGCAGTGAGTATGCCAAGATTTTTGGAATCCCCCTAACGATTTTTGGCGCTCTAGGTTATCTCACTTTAGGACTTTTGGCAGGATTGCCATTGATATTAAAAAAGGATGATCCCAAGGCGCAGGCGCAACTCAAGGAAGTAGCCAATTTCTTGATGTTCATGGTTTCTTCGGCAACATTTGTGTTTAGTGGATACCTAATGTATCTACTTGCCTCAGGCAGTATCGGCGGACAGCCTCAGGTTTGCCTCTATTGCATATCCTCCGCTGCCACCATGACCACAATTTGGTTGCTCACGATATTTGGCTATGCGTGGAAAGATGTTGGCAATCTTTTCTTTACAGGTGCGATCGTGGCGATCGTCACTCTTACCGCAACTCTTGGTGTTTACGCGAACCAAGGTAAACTTGCGGCTCAGAGTAACTCCTATGCAGGACGACTAGCCCAGCACTTAACCTCAACAAATGCCAAAATGTATGGGGCTTATTGGTGTTCACATTGTGAAAATCAAAAAAGAAAATTTGGCGAAGCTCAAAAGCTGATTCCCTACATTGAATGTGATGCTAATGGTGTAAATCCGCAAACTGCCCTATGCCAACAAAAGGGAATTAAGGGATTTCCCACTTGGGAGATTAATGGCAAGTTACTTTCTGGTGAAAGAAGTTTAGATGAATTAGCGAATGAGTCTGGCTATACAGGCGCTCGCAACTAAATAAAAAAAGAGAGTGCTTTGCACTCTCTTTTTTTATAAACCCCAAAAATTTGCTCGTTCTTTGAGCCAGCCATTTTTACGCCATTTTTCGACAATATCAAATACACGATCGCGTAAGTCCAAATGTTGCAACCCTCGCGGCAAAGCGATCGCTAAACTATGCACGGCTAGGGGTTGCCCAATGATTGCAAAATCAGGATACTCTCTAAGCCATTGGGTGAGGCTAGTGCGATCGCCCACAAAAGCTTTGACTTTGCCCGATTGCAATGCATTTAAACCGTCTTGATAAGAATTAGCGCCAATGATCGCTGCCTTGGGGAATTGCGATTGAATCACCGCGATCGCTGCCGAATTTTTGAGTACCCCAATCGCTGAAGGTTGGCTTAGTTCTTGAAAAGTTGTGCCGCGCCTAGCGATGGCAATTGTGCTGTCAGTGTAGTAGGGCAATGAAAAATCTATCAGCCGCGAACGATTATTGGTAACTGTAATTTGGGCGATCGCTAAGTCAACTAGATTGGTTTGTAATGCTGAGAGACGATCGCGATTTTTTAGTGGCACTAATTCAACGGGGAAATCTAGCTCTTTGGCTAACTCACGCGCAATATCAATTTCTAGTCCTGCTAAGTTACCACTGCGATCGCGAAATCCTAAGGGATACAAATTATCTTTGACACCGACAATTAACTTGCCCCGCTTCTTAATTTTATCGAGAGTATTTATGTCTGGGGTGATAGCTGAATTTGTTTCTGCGGCGATCGCCAAATGATCGGGCTGAATCACCTTGAGATAATTTCCGCCAGTAAATAAAGCAATCATGGCGAGCGTTGTTACGGCAAAAGTATTACTTTGAGCTTTTCTCACATAACCTCCTGAAAAATCTCCAAAACCCAAAAAATAAAAAAGCGGCGCAATGCGCCGCTTTTTTATTTTTTGGGTTTATACGACAGATTTTGCTTTTTCGACGATCGCCGTAAATGCTTGGGGATCGAGAATGGCAATTTGAGAAAGCATCTTACGATTGATGTCGATATTTGCTTTCTTGAGCAGTCCTGCGAACTTGCTATAGCTCAAACCTTGTTGGCGAGCCGCAGCATTAATGCGGGTAATCCAGAGGCTACGGAAATCGCGCTTCTTCTTGCGGCGATCGCGGTAGGCATTACGCAGAGCTTTCATTACCTGCTGGTTAGCAGTGCGGAACAGCTTAGAGTGCGATCCGCGAAAGCCCTTGGCTAATTTTAGTACTTTGTTGCGGCGCTTTCTAGCTACGTTACCGCGTTTTACTCTCGTCATGGCTTCGTTATTATCGTGATTTGTTTTTATTTAATTTTTTTACAGGGTGCTAAGCACCCTGTAAAAAGCTCTTAGGCGTAAGGCATCATTGCGCTTACTCTGTCATTATCAGTCTCATCAACTATAGCCATCTGACCCAATCTGCTCTTACGAACAGTAGGCTTATGCTCTAGTAGGTGGTTGCGACCAGCGTGGCGGCGAGCAAACTTGCCGCTACCCGTCACCTTGAATCGCTTGGCGGCAGATTTACGAGTTTTGAGCTTAGGCACTTCTTTCTAGTCCAAATTTTTGACCTTTACGAGTGTACCATAAGGTAATGCCATATATTGCATTTAGTACGCAATTCAAATAATTATCATTTAAAACTGATTTTAGAGTTTTCTGTGCCGTAGGCACAGAAAACTCTAAAATCGGTTTCAGTCGAACTCTATGGCACAACCTGTCTCTTACAACATAAGTATGGAATCTAGTTCAGAAATTAAGATCAAACGCCGTGTGTTTATCAGTACAGGGGAAGTTTCAGGCGACTGGCATGGGGCAATTTTAATTGAAGCTCTACGTGAGCGAGCCGTCCTTAGAAATATCGAATTAGAGATCGTCGGGCTTGGTGGCGATCGCATGGTAGCAACAGGAGCGAGAATCCTCGGCAATACAGTTGGTATTGGTTCTATTGGCGCAGTTGAAGCCCTGCCCTATATTTTGCCCACACTCAAGGTGCAGCGAGATGCTAAAAAATGGTTGAAGACTTCTCCTCCTGATGTGGCGGTATTAATTGACTACATGATGCCCAACCAAGGAATTGGCTATTATGCCAAGCGTACTTTAAAGATTCCTGTCATTTATTACATTGCACCTCAAGAATGGGTGTGGTCTTTTAATGACAAAAATACAAAGGCGATCGCCGCTTTTACCGATAAGTTATTGGCGATTTTCCCTCAAGAAGCAGTTTATTACGAGAAGCAAGGCACAAATGTGCAATGGGTCGGACATCCTTTTGTAGATCTAATGGCAGAGATTCCTGATCGCGTTGAATCTCGTAAACAACTTGGCATTGCCGATGATGACTTGGTGGTAACTTTGCTTCCCGCTTCTCGAACTCAAGAATTGCGATCTGTCATGCCAATTATTCTCAAAGCAGCAAAAATCATCCAAACCAAGTTACCTCATGTCAAATTTTGGTTGCCGCTATCTCTAGAACGCTATCGTCCTGAAGTTGAGAAGTTGCTCAAGGAATATGACATCAAAGCTACGATTATTTCGGCTCAGTCACAAATTGCGATTAGTGCTGCTGACTTGGTATTGAGCAAATCTGGAACAGTGAATCTAGAGACGGCTCTTCTCAATGTGCCACAGGTGATTTTATATCGCGTCAGTGCGATTACAGCTTGGATTGCTCGCAATATTATCAAACTGAAATTACCGTTTATTTCGCCCGTAAATTTGGTCAATATGGAATCAGTTGTGCCTGAGTTTGTGCAAGATGCGGCGATTCCCGAAGCGATCGCGGAATCTGCTTTAGATCTATTAATCAATCCTCAAGCAAGGCAAACTATGCTCGATGGATATATCAGAGTAAGGGAAAGTTTGGGAGAGAAAGGAGCAATTAACCGCGTTGCTGATTCGATTCTTGATTATCTGTAAAGCTACTCTTTCCATTGAATCACTAGTAATGTGCGGATTTGCCGCCCATCACTAATGATTTTTATAACGCCTATTCTTTCGATGACAAGAAAGTACATCTATAGCAATGTAAGTTTTGCTTAGGACATAAAACCCAAAAGATGAGTGGCGGCGCTTCGCGCCGCCACTCATCTTTTGGGTTTTGATTTGTCCCAGCTATCTCTTGCGTTGCTATAGAAATTTTTTACTGGAGGCACGATCATCATTTTCAACAGGAATATTTTATTGCTTTATTGAGATATAAATAAATTAAATTTTGTCATCAATGCTAGTGAGAGGCGATCGCTAAGTTAAAGAATATTTTCATGAAATAAGTAAAAGTTCTTTCGCTTATAAAATTTTTAAAAAGGAATCCAGCCTATTTTATCGATCCATTCCTCAGCTTCAGAAACTTCCCAAATTAGATTTAATTCTTCAGCAACTTTATTGAGAGGCAAGTTTGGGCGTAGCCAAAATAAACCCCAAGTGTGTCTACCTGATGACCAATGATCGTCTAGGTGTGAGGGCATACTTTTCCGATTATCTGTAACCAGCAATCTTTTGGACATTTCTAAGTAGATGAGAATTTCAGGATCTAGAGTTCCTAAAGGTGCCATATTTTCTTCACCAACTCGCATGATATCTATTTTAGGATTAAGCCTTAATAGCGCAGATTTCAACTTTGGCGAGAGGTTTTCGTCAAGTAAAAATCTTGTTTTCATGAGATGAGTAACAATTTCTTTTTTGTCTGCTCTCTAAGCGATCGCAGTCTTGCGATTAATTCTGAAGGTTCTTTCTTTAACCATGCTTGATAGTGTTGTTCCTGTGAGTGCTCTAGTCGAAACATATACTCGTCAATTTGAGTGCGGTTACGCCAATAATAGGTAATTACGGCATAGATTTTTTCTAGATTTAAGCTTGGCAGTTCTTCTAAAATTTCTTCGGGACTATAGCCGCTTAAATAGTATTTGATGACATCTTGGATGCCAACACGATGACCTTTGATGCGGATATCATCTGGGCTTAGAAAATCGAAATAGTCTTCTAAAAGCATAGGTATTGTCTCTTCTATGTGAATAATATCTTAGCTCATCTATATGATCGCCATCTTTATTCTTGCCAATCTTCAAGTTTTAATCCTTCAACACGCTCAAACTCTCTAGTATTGTGGGTTACAAGGATAAGATTATTGGCTAAAGCGATCGCAGCAATCTGTAAATCATAGCTTCCTATCGGAGTTCCCATCTTTTGTAATTTGGCGCGTATTTGTCCGCAAATTAAGGCTGCTTTGCCGTCAAAAGGTAAGCTGGTTAAATCGGCAAAGAAGTGACTGAGGTTTTCTAGATTCTCAGCAGTTCGAGAGCCTTTGTAAGCACCATAATAAAGTTCAAATTTTACAACGTCACAAATACAGACATCATCAGGTGAGGTTGCTAAAAAATGCTGATAAATAGCTGGATTACGGCGATTGATGTAACCAATACAGGTGTTGGTGTCGAGCAGATAAATCATAAAAGTTCGTTACGTTCTGGTTGTTCGCCTTGGGTTTCTCTTACTAACGGTTCTCCTTGCCATGCTCCAAATGTACTCAGAAATCGCTGTGACCATTGGCGCTTTTGAGTCTTCTGGACAATTTGATACACCAATAAAATATCTAGTTTTTCTCCTGAATGTTCAGGAAGTTGAATTTGAAGTATGCCTTTTTCATCAACTTGGGCTGTCGTTTGGATTGTTTGCATTGTCTTACTTCCTATGGATATTTTCTGTTAACACCTTGGATGCCAATACGATGACCTTTGATGCGGATGTCATCTGGACTTAGAAAGTCGAAATAGTCTTCTAAAAGCATAGGTATTGCCTCTTCTATGTGAATGCTATCTTAGCTCAGCTATGCGATTACCTCTAAGATTCATTGTCTAAAGTTTACTGTGGGTATTCTCTAGCTATTTCATCCATTTTTTAGGTAGATTTTGACGTTCTTTCTTCCCAAGTTGCGACCAAAAATGCAGCCATTGCCCCCGCTAAATTGACCGCGAGTGCAGCGTGTCGAGGAGATGGTTTAATGGCTTTTTTCCCTTTGCCATGAGCATCACTCAACTTATTGCGTATAGTTCCAAGTCCTTGAATGACTGAAGAACAACCGCCAAGTATTTGTTTAAAGACTTCTTCTTGGTGCTGTTCAGGAGCCATATTAAGTTGTTTAGCAGTTTCTCTATAGAGTTTAAGCAAATCATCTTTATCGGTGTGAGGAATACCTGCTTCATCCAAAATATGTTTACAAACTGATTCAATTAATGTACGTGCCATAGTAATTGCTGCTTCAGGATCTTCATCTCTGCGTTCAAGAGCTTTTTGCCAAGCAATATGAACATGTTCAGTATCGAACTCAACAAGAATTGCGGAAATGTCGTTATCTGCTGGTTGAGCCGTAATACTATTTTGCTCCAGAGATGTAATCAACGAAGCAAACTCTCCCCATATAAAAACTTTTCGTTCTTGGTAGGTACTGAACTTTGATTTAATGAAACTCCAGAATTTTGATGGTTCGTCGCAAGTTATAACAAATTGAGGAAGAAGATCTTTGACTGTGCTATCTCTTAGCAACTCTAAACGGAGAATACTATAATCTTCATCCTTGATATCTCCACCTGTTGCACGGGCAATAAAAATGTCTTGAAGGTGTCGTACTTTCTCTAAGCGTGTCGTCATTGTTTCTAAAAGCTGGACTATATAACTAATATGTATTAGTCTAATCGACACCCAAGATATTTCTGAGAATGCCACAGACAATAAAACAAAAAAGAGGCGCTAAGCGCCTCTTTTTTGTTTATTTTGAAGTTGTTGGTAAGACTGCTACTGGTTTTGATATTGGTGCTTTAGCTTGGAGAAACTTGGTTTCTTTTACGGCTTGATTGGATAGGGAGAAGAGAGGATTGGATGCAATACCAGCGATCGCTGTAAAGATCAGCGTAAATACGAGCGCCGCTTGTAAAGGCTTCATACCCACCTGAGTCCATGTGATCGCAGGATAGTTCTTAATCGACTCAGACATTTCTTGAGGCTCCTTAACTACCATCATCTTGACAACGCGGATGTAGTAATAGAGAGAAACCACACTCATCACTAGAGCTAGTAGAACTAAGCCATAGGCGTGAGCTTGCCAACCTGCCCAGAAAATGTAGAGCTTACCAAAGAAACCTGCGAGAGGAGGAATACCACCCAAAGATAAGAGGCAGACACTTAACGCAAGCGTTAATAAAGGATCTTTTTGGTATAAGCCACTGTATTCACTGATTTGGTCGGTTCCTGTGCGAGAAGCAAACAGGATCACACAGGCGAAAGCACCCATGTTCATGAATAGATACAGGATCAAGTAAAAGATCATGCTGGCGTAACCAGCTTCGGAGTCGATCGCCATGCCGAGCATCACAAATCCTGCTTGACCGATGGAGGAGTAAGCCAACATCCGCTTCATGCTCGTCTGCGCGATCGCCACCACATTACCCAAGACCATACTCAAAATGGTCAATACCACAAACACGTAATGCCATTGCAGCGAAGCCAGAGGAAACGCTGTAATCAAAAATCTGAGTGCAAGTCCAAAGCCAGCCACCTTAGAGCCAATCGACAAAAAGGCAACTACAGGCGTGGGGGAACCTTCATAAACGTCAGGTGTCCATTGGTGAAAAGGTACTGCCGAGAGCTTGAAGGAAACCCCTGCAATCACAAATACCATTGAGATGATTAGGGCTGTGTTGTTAACGGTGATCTTTGAGGCAATCGCCGCTAGTGAAGTTTCGCCGCCCGAAAGTCCGTAGAGCAAAGACATTCCATAAAGAAAAATCGCCGAGCTAGCTGCACCGACTAACAAATATTTGAGCGCCGCTTCATTGGAGCGCGGATCGCGTTTGGTATAACCCGACAGCAAGTAAGACGAAATACTCAGGGTTTCAAGGGAGACAAATACCATCACCATTTCGTCGGAGCCAGTGAGGAACATACCGCCGAGGGTCGCACTGAGCAAAATCACGAGATACTCGCCAACTACCACACCTGACTGCTCTAGATAACGTACCGAAACGAGAATCGTAAATAGAGCCGATAGGGCAATAATGCCACGAAAAATAATGCTGAGTTTGTCACTATTAAAACTGCCCAAAAAGGCGATCGGATTTTCTAAGCCCGTCCATTGCCACACAAGAGCCGCAGTAGAAGCTGCTAAACCTGCGATCGCAATATAGGGTAGAACATTTACCGACTTTCGCCCTGATGCAATCAGATCGACAATCAATACGAGTACCAATGTCCCAATGACAATTAGTTCTGGCAAGATCGCACCACTATTGAGCAGAGCATTGAGACTTGCTGTATCCATACTTAATTCATGTGTTGTTGCTATGGCAATTGTATAGCAAAACTTGAGTCGCTCTAATTCCTTGTTCTCTTCTTCTTTTGTGACAAATACTTATAGAGATTTATCTAAGTACCTATGCAATAAATTACCAAAATCCGTAAGGTTTCGTCCCTGCGGGACGAAACCTTACGGGTTTTACAGAGTAAATAGATTTAAATCTATGATAATTATAAGAATAATAGACTTTACTCTATCAAGACTTAACTCTAATATATCAATAGCAACCAATCAATCGTTTTTAAATATTTTCGCTAAATTATCTTGATAATTTAGCTTTTTAAATCACGATCCGTTGAGATTGCATTGAAATGTGCAAATCAAATTTGCATATTAACTTCAATCGCGATCGCAGCTTAATTTTTGCTGTCTTATTTTTTTGAAAAAACCTATTTATTATGTTTTAGGAGAGAAACTATGTCTGGTTTCAATAACAACTTTTCAAGGCGGCGCTTTTTAGCAACCGCAGGAGCTACCGCTCTCAGTTCAGTCTTACTTAAGGGATGTCTTGGTAACCCTCCAGAAGACACACCAACGATTACATCATCACAGGCGGTCAAAATAAATCTGCCTCCTGAACAAGTTCCTGAAATTAACACAGCCAGACTTGGCTATTTGCCAATTGTTGAAGCTGCACCATTAGTTATTGCTAAAGTGAAGGGCTTCTTTGCGAAGTATGGCATGGATAATGTGGAAATCTCTAAGCAAGCCAACTGGGGAGCCGCTAGAGATAATGTCAAAATTGGTTCCTCCGCAGGTGGAATTGATGGCGGTCAGTGGCAAATGCCCATGCCCTATTTAATTTCCGAAGGAATTATTACTGATAGCCTCAAAATCCCAATGTATGTGCTGTTGCAGTTAAATACCCATGGCAATGCGATCGCGATCGCTGATAAGCACAAAAACAAAGGACTAACCCTCAAAATCGACAAAGCCAAGGATTTCTTTGAGAAAACTAAATCTGAAGGAGCGAAATTTAAAGCTGCTTACACTTTCCCTAAAGCCAATCAAGAATTTTGGATTCGTTACTGGTTAGCGGCTAATGGAGTCGATCCTGATACGGATGTCGAATTATTGACTGTACCTGCGGCGCAAACCGTAGCCAACATGAAAACTGGCTCAATGGATGCCTTCAGCACAGGCGACCCTTGGCCCTATCGCATCGTCAAAGAGAAGATCGGTTTCATTCCTGCACTGACTGCGGAAATTTGGAAGGGACATCCTGAAGAATATCTAGCGCTACGTGCGGATTGGGTCGATAAATATCCTAAAGCAACTAAGTCCTTGCTGAAGGCAATTATGGAAGCACAGCAATGGTGTGATAACTTCGACAATCGGAAAGAACTAGTGCAGATTGTTTCGGGGCAAAACTACTTTGGCGTTTCTCCTGAAATCCTTACAGACCCAATGATGGGCAAATATGACATGGGTGATGGGCGCGTGATTGACGATAAGACTATGGCTCCGCTCTATTGGAAAGATGCCAAGGGAAGTGTTTCCTATCCCTATCAAAGTCATGATCTTTGGTTCATTACAGAGAGTGTGCGCTGGGGCTTCTTACCAAAAGAGTCTTTAGCTACGGCTAAGGATTTGATTAAGAAGGTCAACCGTGAGGATCTATGGCGCGAGGCAGCTAAGGAAGCAGGTTTCCCTGATATTCCTACTAGCACTTCTCGCGGTATTGAGGAATTCTTTGATGGTACAAAGTTCGACCCCGAAAATCCTCAAGCCTATCTTGACAGCCTAAAGATCAAGAAGGCATAGGTCAAAAAATTCGGTCAGAAAATTTAAAAAACAAACAAGTATTGTGTGAGGAAAATTAATCTTGAAAATTCATACCAGTCGTCTCGGATTGCTTCTACTAAGCTTGCCCCTAGCTTTAGGCTCGATATCTTTGTCAGCAGAGGCAAATCCTACTAGTTCTTCAAAAGTTGCATCCACTGAAACTAAAACTACTATCCCCCAAGTTTCTAGCGAAACTCAACTTAAGGCGATCGCTACCGATCCTATCGCTCAGAATGTTACCTCTGTTTCTCAATTATCAGATGTGCGTCCTACGGATTGGGCTTTTACCGCCTTACAATCGCTAGTTGAGCGCTATGGCTGCATCGCAGGCTATCCCGATAGCACATTTCGCGGCAAACAAGCTACCTCACGGTATGAGTTTGCGGCTGGCTTAAATGCCTGTCTTGACAAGATCAATGAGATTATTTCGGCGGGCTTGGCTGACAAAGTTAGCAAAGAAGACCTCGCAACCTTGCAAAAGCTCCAAGAGGAATTTGCTGCGGAACTTGCAACTTTGAGAGGTCGGGTTGATGCCCTTGATGCGAAGACTGCCAAGCTTGAGGCTCAACAGTTCTCCACTACAACCAAACTAAGCGGTGAAGCAATTTTCAGCGTGTCAGGCGCAACAGGAGCAAATCCTAACAACAGTGGCACAAACACTAACATTGTTTTTAATAACCGTGTACGCCTAAATTTATTGACCAGTTTTTCTGGTAAGGACTTATTGATTACAGGCTTACAAGCTACCAATATCAACAGTCTAGCTGCACCTTTAGGCTATGCCGATCCCCTTGGCAGTTCTAGTAACGTGAAATTGGGATTTGAGAATCAATTCCTCAATTTCAATCCATCTAACTCCAATACAGCAGCCGCAAACTCGGTCAATCTTTACAAGTTACTCTACATTTTCCCAGTTGCTGATAAGTTGACGATGTTTGCAGGTTCTAATGCGGAAGTTTCTGATGCTTTCCCAGCAATTAGCCCATTTGCTAGTGAAGGGCAAGGCTCTATCTCCCGCTTTGGTCAGGGTTTAAATGCTGCGACCCGTGTATCTGGAGGGACATCTGGTACTGGGCTAGCCGCTGCCGTTGGTTTCATCTGGACTCCTTCCGATAAGGTTGATTTTCGAGCTTTATATGGAAGTGTTAACTCTGCGATTCCGACCAACAGTGCCACGAGTTTGCTTGGGGCGGGCTTCTTTGGCGGTAGTAGTGTTGCAGCTGCCCAATTAACCCTCAAACCCACTTCCAATCTCGATATCGGACTCAACTATGCCAATAGCTATCACCAGATTAACATTTTGGGAACAGGTTTAGCTTCCGCAGACATTAATGCAATTAGTGGAGCAGGGACAGCACTAACCGACCCAATCAAAATGAATTCTATCGGTTCAACTTTGACATGGCGGATTACTCCCAAGATTGCTTTTAATCTATCTGGCGCTTGGATTTTTGCCAACCTTACTAATAAGGATGCTTCCACCACCTTTACTAGTTGGATGACAGGATTCCATTTCAATGATGTCTTCAATGAAGGCAACACGGCTGGGCTTATCTTTGGACAGCCTCTAGCACGTAATGCTGTTGGTGGGCTTGCTAATCCCACTGGGATTACCACTAAACCCTATCACTTGGAAGGATATTTCAATTTCAAACTTTCTAAAAATATCAGCGTTACCCCAGGAGTGTTCTTTGTCTTTAACCCCGAAGGTATCAACAACGCACCTACCGCGACCGTTGGAGTAGTTCGTACTACATTTACGTTCTAAATAACAGCTAAAAGAGCGAATAGTCAAAAGCGATTCGCTCTTATGAAAAAAACAATTTACTTGATTCTCTAGGATTAAAAAATTATGGCAGTAAGTGTTGGTAATCGTAATGGTAGCTTTGGGCGATCGCTCAGCAAATTTTGGCAAAAGAATGCTCAAAACTGGGCGCTCCCAATCATCGGACTATTAGGATTTTTACTGGTTTGGCAAGTTCTCTCGGCTACTGGTTTACTAAAACTGCCTAGCCCATTCGACATTATTTATGAAAAAAACACTCGTAACCTGTTACTTTATCCCTTCTTCGATCGCGGTGGTACGGATAAAGGCTTGTTCTGGCAAACCCTCGCTAGTTTTGAGCGCGTTGCTAAGGGTTACTCACTGGCGGCGATCGTGGGTATTAGTGTCGGGATTCTGGTGGGGACTAATGCAGTTATTGATAAAGCCCTCGATCCATTGTTCCAATTTTTGCGAACAGTGCCACCCCTAGCATGGGTTCCCATTGCACTTGCCGCCTTACGTCAAAATGAACCCGCCGCCTTGTTCGTTATCTTTATTACTGCTGTATGGCCGATCTTGTTAAATACAGCGGTTGGTGTGAAGCAAATTCCTCAAGACTATCGCAATGTTTCGCGAGTCCTACAACTCTCTAAGCAAAAGTATTTCTTCAAGATTTTGATTCCTTCGGCACTGCCCTATATCTTCACTGGTTTACGCATTTCCATCGGTCTCGCATGGCTTGCGATTATCGCTGCGGAAATCATCATGTCAGGTATTGTCGGTATCGGTTTCTTCATCTGGAACTCCTATACCAATGACAAGGTGGGTGAAGTAATTTTGGCTCTAGTTTACATTGGTGCTGTGGGCTTGATTCTCGATCGCGCCGTTGCATGGCTTCAAAATGTGATCTTGCCTGAAGAACAGAAGTAAATTGCCCTCACCCCCCAGCCCCCTCTCCCATTAAGGGAGAGGGGGAGAAAGAGAAAATGTAATCTTTTCCTGTTCCCCTCTCCCCCATTGGGAGAGGGGCTAGGGGTGAGGGTCTTAGAGATTTGAATGTAATAAAAGGAGAATTTTAAAATGCAGGATTTTGTTTTAGTTGATCAGGTAGAGAGAACATTTCCCTTGGGCGGCGGCAAAGAATATATCGCCCTTAAAGGAATTGACCTCCAAATAAGAAAAGGCGAATTTATTTCTCTGATTGGTCACTCTGGTTGTGGCAAGTCCACCTTGCTCAATATGATTGCAGGTTTAGACTTACCTACGGGCGGCGTAGTGATGCTCGAAGATGAGCGTGTAACTCGCCCAGGGCCAGATCGCATGGTGGTATTCCAAAACTATTCGCTGTTGCCTTGGCTATCGGTACGGGAAAATGTGGCTCTGGCAGTTGATGAAGTTCTTTCCCATCTGCCAAAGGGCGAACGTCATGATCTGGTGGAACGTTATGTGAATATGGTCGGGCTTGCCCATGCGATCGATAAGCCACCCACGCAGCTATCGGGTGGGATGCGTCAACGGGTTGCGATCGCCAGAGCGCTAGCCGTCCGTCCCAAACTCTTGCTCCTTGATGAACCCTTTGGAGCCTTGGATGCCCTGACTCGCGGCAATTTGCAAGAAAAGCTGATGCAGATCTGTAACGAAGATCAGATCACAGCGGTAATGGTTACACACGATGTCGATGAGGCAGTATTACTAAGCGATCGCATTGTAATGTTGACCAATGGACCCGCCTCAAAAATCGGTAACATTTTGGAGGTGGATATTCCTCGTCCTCGTCAACGCATGGAAGCGGTTAATCACCCTAGTTACTACAGCCTCCGCAGTGAAATTATTTACTTCTTAAATCAGCAAAAGCGCGTCAAGAAATTGAATGCTCGCAAGGTGACAACGGTTGCCCGTCATGGCTTAGAAAAAGTCAATTTAGAGATCGGATTCGTTCCCTTAACCGCCTGTGCGCCGATCGCAGTTGCAAAAGAGAAAGGCTTCTTTGAGAAGCATGGTCTTGATGAAGTATCTCTCGTTCGCGAAACCAGTTGGCGCGGTATTGTCGATGGCATTGCAGGCGGCTATCTTGATGCAGCGCAAATGCCTTCAGGTTTGCCAATGTGGATGACGCTAGGCGGCAACGGTGCTTGTAAGCCCATTGTTACGGCTCTAACTATGACCCGCAACGGTAACGCCATTACCCTAGACAAGCATTTCTACGATCGCGGCATTCATACCCTCGCGGATTTCAAAGCGATGTTGCAAAATACTCGCGATCGCACTCACCGCATGGGCGTAGTCCATCCCTCATCGATGCACAATTTGCTGCTCCGTTATTGGCTAGCGGCTGGCGGTATCGACCCCGATCTCGATGTGGAACTCAAAACCATTCCTCCTGCTCAAATGGTAGTTGACCTCAAAGCAGGCAGTATCGATGGTTTCTGTGTTGGTGAGCCTTGGAACTTCCGTGCCGCCATGGAAAATATCGGCTTTACGGTTGCTACGGATTTAGAAATCTGGCAAGGACACCCTGGCAAGGTTCTCGGTGTACGGGAAGATTGGGCTAATGCCTATCCGAATACGCATATTGCCCTCGTCAAAGCATTACTAGAAGCCTGTATGTATTGCGCCGACCAAAATAATTCCGAAGAGATCCGTCAAATTCTCTCCCGTCGCGCCTACGTCAGCACTAATGTTAATTACATTCATTTAGGTAACCCTGATGATGTCACCTGTGCGATCGACACTCCCATGCGCGAACCTGCTCACCACCAGTTCTATGGGGCTGGGGTCAATCGTCCGAGCCGTTCTGAGCATCTCTGGCACATTACCCAGATGGCACGTTGGGGCGATGTTCCCTTCCCACGCAACTGGGTGGAAGTATTAGAGAAAACCTGTCGCGTCGGCGTATTCAGTACTGCTGCCCGTGAGTTGGGTCTAACAGACATCACCTACAGCCGCAATGCGATTCAACTCTTTGATGATATTCCCTTTAATGCTGAAGATCCCATTGGCTATCTCAACCATCTAGACATTAAACGAAATATCACGATGGCAGAAATTGCCATGGAATCAATGCGAATGGTTGCTTAGCTTCCTTCTTTAGCAAAAATTCTACTTGATCCCCCTCAATCCCCCTTGTAAAGGGAAGAAGAAAATAAATTGATTCTCCCCCCTTTACAAGGGGGGCTGGGGGGATCTCAACCCTTACTTTCATAACCAATTTTTCAAAGAGATCAAAAAGAACATGACCCAAACCATTTTTGAAAGTACAAACCAAATCGCCCAAATTCCACCTCAAGAAGCATTCCTACGAATCGAAAATGTTTCCAAAATCTATCCCACGCCAAAAGGTGAATATGTTGTTCTTAAGGATGTCAATCTACATATTCAAGAAGGTGAATTTATTTGTTTAATTGGTCACTCTGGCTGTGGTAAATCTACTCTCTTAAACATGGTCGGCGGCTTCTCAAAGCCTTCCATTGGTGAAGTAACAGTCAATGGCAAACTGATCACCAAACCAGGTCCCGATCGCATGGTGGTATTTCAAGGTTATGCGCTCTTGCCTTGGCTAACGGTGTATGAAAATGTCATGCTTGCCGTTGACTCGGTTAACCCCAACATGTCGAAAGGCGAAAAAAATGATATCGTCCGCCATCATTTGGCAATGGTGGGATTAAGTGAAGCCGCCGAGAAAAAGCCCACTCAAATTTCGGGGGGGATGAAGCAGCGCGTATCGATCGCTAGAGCTTTAGCAATCCGTCCTGAAGTATTGATTCTTGATGAACCCTTTGGCGCTTTGGATGCGATTACCAAAGAGGAACTGCAAGAGGAACTATTACAAATCTGGACAGAGCATCGCTGTACCGTATTAATGATTACCCACGATATCGATGAGGCTCTATTCCTAGCCGATCGCTTAGTGATGATGACCAATGGTCCTGCCGCTAATATTGGTGAAATCATGACCATCCCTTTCCCCCGTCCTCGTGATCGCGCCCAAATCATGGAAGATCCTTTATATTATGATCTTAGAAATACAGCTTTAGATTTTCTGTATAACCGTTTTGCCCATGATGAGTGATGCCCTCACGCCTAGCCCCTCTCCCTATGGGAGAGGGGAACCAGATAACAGAATAAGCTTTCGCGATCGCCTAGCGGTAATTGCGACCATGCATCGTAAGGAATTAGCGATCGCACCAATCTTACAAACATCTTTGGGCGTAAGAGTTACCGTACCTCAAAATTTTGATAGCGACTTGTTCGGTACATTTACCCGCGATATTGATCGCCCTGCCAATCAAATTGAAACCGCGAAGATTAAGGCGGAGAAAGCTTTAGAACTAATTGATGCTGACTTAGCGATCGCCAGTGAAGGCAGCTTTTTCCCGCATCCGATGCTAGGTATTCCCTTCAATCGCGAACTTGTTTTATTGCTAGATAAACAGCATAACTTCACAGTTTATGGTGAAGCCCTCTCATCTGATACCAACTTTCGCCATCAAAAGATTTCCAGCTATGAGCAAGCCTATGATTTTGCGCTCAAAGTTGGCTTTCCAGACCATGCAGTTGTCTTAATTCCAGATACTCATACTTCAGCAAAGGAATCAATTTATAAAGGAATTACTTCTGAAGACATGCTGAAGGAAGCAGTAAATGAGTTATTGAAAAAATCGCTACAAATCCACATAGAAACTGACATGCGAGCGCTATATAATCCCACTCGAATGAAAAATATTACCAAAGCTACTGAAGATTTAGTACGCAAATTACAGCAACTCTGTCCCAATTGTAATTTTGTGAATTTCGATATAGTAGATCGAATTAAGGGATTGCCCTGTGAGCTTTGCGGATTGCCTACAAAATCCACCCGCGCCAATGTCTATCGTTGCGATCGCTGTCTATTTCAGCAAGAGATTCTATTCCCAGATCAAGTTCAATTTGCAGATCCGATGTACTGCTCTTATTGCAATCCTTAGGAGCACAAACGAAATAAACCCCTATGACTCGGTGGGCTTAGCCTGCCAAGTCATATTTGGGGTTGGTTTAAATTTCTAGATTTGTCGAGATTAAGATCATGGCGCGATCGCAGACTTCTTGACGGTTGACTAATTTGGCTAACTCCTTGGGTTCATAGCGACCTTCCTCAACCTCTGCGGATGCGCGATCGACTGCTTCAGTATAAGCTTCGGAAATTGCTAAGCATAATTCTTCGGTATTAAGGTATGTTCCGCCAGCTTTGCGTCTCTGGTTTTTGGTTTGGATACCGCGTATCGAGTTACGAATTGATAGCTCCCAAGACTTGGTGGTGCGATTTTCTGCTTTTTGTTTGATGAGATGCATGAGCAGAATTACTGCATAGCTACGAATGTTGTTAATTTTATCGTCGCGGCTCATTTCTTCTAATTCATCAACAATTGCCAATGCTCCAGTCATATCGCCTTTAGTTAGCAATTCCCTTAACGTCAAAAGTTCTTCCATATCTTTATTGTGTGAGAACGCGAGATATTGCAAATATGAAAAACCAAAACAAAAATTATGATTATAACCTAAATCAATAATACCTTTGCTTAGTATAATTTATTGTACTTTCTATATTACAGCCTAACTATTTAAGCAATTACAAAATGTTCAAAAAACAAATTATTTAAATTGCGGATAACCAAACATGAGAAACATCCAAAAAGCAATCCAACCAATCTACTAGTGCGAACAAAATCAACCAATAACTCTATATCAAGGGGAAATTGAGTTCTTAGATGATAGTAAAGCTTATCAAGGATATGGCGAAATTACATTTAATTGGCTCCCCGATATAAAAGTAAAATTTTCATTTCAGGATAGTTCTTACCGCTCTCTTGATTTTACTAATGATATCTCTCTGCGGTTATGGCACTGGTCAGCTAATGTGGGATGGGTTCTGAAACGTCCATTTCATGACGATAAAAAAGACGCAAATACGTCGATCTCGATTTGGCTGACCAGTGCCTGATGGACTGGATAAATTAAAAGCTGAAGGTAGTTTACGATTACTATTTTCTTGGCTTCAGATCCCAATAACAATGCCTCCAGTACCAGAAGAATCTCCACTTTTTCTTGATGCTCTTAAAAAAATGCTCAAGGCAGAAAGTAATCTATTGGATTGTGCGGGATGTATTACGGCAATTCGGAATAGAATTACGCACCCAAAAAGAAAAGGCAAATCTACGACTATTCTAAAATACTCCCCTGAAGAGCGAACCGAAGCTTACAATCTAAGTAAATGGTATTTAGAGCTTTGCCTATTACGCTTGTTTGGCTACAATGGAGTCTATACAAATCGTCTCTATAAATCAAGGTGGGAAGGTGATTATAACCAAGTGCCTTGGGCTTCTTAAGATAGCGATGCGATCGCTGTCTATTTCAGCAAGAAGTTCTCTTCCCAGATCAAGTTCAATTTGCTGATCCGATGTACTGCTCTTATTGCAATCCCTAGTATCTATAAGCGTATTTGGTTTTTATGGATCGGCGGCGCTTTGCGCCGCCGATCCATTCTTGATTTTAAGAATTGTAGTTTTTGCCCCCCTAGCCCCCCAATTCTGGGGGGAACTATATTTAAGTCCCCCAGAATTGGGGGATTTAGGGGGCTAGACACCTAGAGTTTTTGAGGTTGTGTAATTCTTAAATGGGTTCTATAGCAATGCAAGAGATAGCTAGAACAAATCAAAACCCAAAAGATGAGTGGCGGCGCAAAGCGCCGCCACTCATCTTTTGGGTTTTATGTCCTAAGCAAAACTTACATTGCTATAAATCAATAGATTTTAAAGTTGATTTGGAATCCATTGATTTTAATGCTCGTTTTACAGCTAAGTCTAATTCTTTAAATGTGACTGGCTTACTAATATAGTCGTTCATACCAGCATCTAAACATTCTTCCCTTACTCCTTGGGTCATATCTGCGGTCATAGCAATAATATAAGGAGAATCATCAGATGCTTCTTGGCGAATTAACCGAGTAGCTCCAATTCCATCTAATTGGGGCATATGCAGATCCATAAATACTAAATCAAAATGTTGCAGTTTAAGATGACTGATCGCTTCAAGTCCATCTCCAGCTAAAGTTACCGAGCATCCCATTTTTTTTAAAGACTTCAGCGCTGCAATCCTATTTAAGGAATTGTCTTCTACCACTAAGACTTTTAGATTTGCTTCTGTGTCAATAGCTTGAGGAGGTACTATGGAAGTTGCTTGAGTAGTTACTATGACCTTTGCTTGCGGGGTAACTGGTTGCTCCTCTTTTTCTTCTTTTAACGGGATCGCAAAACTAAATGTTGAACCTTTCCCAAATTGCGATCGCACCGAAATATTTCCATCCATTTTCTCAACTAGCCGTTTGCAAATTGCTAGCCCCAAACCACTACCACCGTAGCGACGAGTATTTGAAGAGTCTACCTGAACAAATGGACTAAAAAGCTTATTTTGGTTTTCAGGCTCAATCCCAATCCCTGTATCTGAAACACTAAATTTAATTGTATAGTTGCCTTCATTTTGATCTAGCATTTCTACTATGATTCTAATCTCTCCAGATTCAGTGAATTTGATGGCATTACCAACCAAATTAATTAAAATTTGCTCTATTCTATTGCTGTCTCCCCAAAATAAATTTGGTAACAATGGATCTATTATGGAGAATAAACCTAGATTCTTTTGACTAGCTTGTAGGCTGAGTAAGTTAACTATACTCTCAATAAAACGACGTAATTCAAAAGTTTTTACATCTAACTCTAGGTGATCTGCTTCTATACGGGAAAAATCAAGGATGTCATTAATCACATTTAATAATACTCTTCCCCCCTCAATAATCATCTGGATATAATCTTCTTGCTCTTCATTAAGTTCAGTAAAACTAAGAAGGTCGCTTACAGCTATTACAGCATTCATGGGAGTGCGAATTTCATGGCTCATCATCGATAGAAACTCACTTTTGGCAACATTTGCGGCTTCAGCTTTTTCTTTAGAGCGTTTTAATTCATTCAATAAAATATTTTGTTTGATCGAAATTCCTAGCTGTAAACAAACTGCTGTAGCGATCGCAATTTCACTTTCTGTCCAAATACGGCTAGGCTGCTGATAATCAAAAGCAACTAATATTCCCCAAAGTTGGTCGCCTTCAAATATTGGCATACTCAAACGTGAGTAAATATCTTCATGATCTTCATGATCTTTGATGGCGAGATGAGTTAACCCAGATCGAAAAGCCTTATTCTCGACAAAAAAGGATTGAAGTGTGCCATTGACAATAGGATCGTTACCTTGCCCTACCGATTCGTTGATAAAGGTAGCAAAGTTTTGATCGTTAAATTGAAATATGGCTACGCGATCACAAGCAAATACTGAGCGCATGTCAGCCGTAACCGAGCTGAGGGTTTCCATAATCTCTAAAGAATGGCGTATTTGTTCAACAATGCTTAACACCAGACGCTCTTGAGTTAGCTTCTTTTTTAAATTAGCCTGTTCAAGCATTAAAAGTTTTGTGCGTTCTTCTACGGTGTCTTCAAGTCGATCAAAGTTGGATTTAAGTTCATTTTGCATAACGGCAAAACTCTGGCTTAGTTGTCCCAATTCATCATTCTTAGGGGATGGAAGCAGCACATCTATATTCCCTTGGCTAATCTGTTTAGTAGATAGAACCAATTCTTGTAAACGCTTAATAATAGAAGCTGATAAAGCTAGCCCAATTCCTCCCGCGAAAATAAATGTAAAAATACTGGCAATTAAGAAGATATTTCGACTGTCAATAATTGCAATCTGGACTTCAGTCTTAAGCCTTTGCAACTTTAATTCTTCGGCCTTTAGGGCGACATCGATTGCTTTAATAAATTCTTCTTCGCTCTCCTCAAACTCCTCTTTTTGCTCTAAAAATTTCTGGGGATCATTGCTTGTTTTTTGAACCTCAATTAATTTTAAGCTATTTGCTTTGAGGGATGCACCTGCGGATTTAATTTGGTTAAGAGCACCTTTTTTATCAGCAGACAAGTTTTCAGGTACAGACTTATAAAGATTCAACGCCAAATCATATGCCAAAAATCCTTGTTTTACCTCTTCTTCTTCTTCAAGTAAAGCTGCGTTTATTTCTGGGGCTGGAGCCAAAACTTTCGAGCGTGCAGAGATCGTTGAGTATTCAGAAGTAGCAGCAATAATTTTTGAGCCTGAATTTTTTAGGTCTTTGAGCGCTGAGTTAGTAGGTATAGTTCCCTCGGAAACAGTTTGAAAATCTTGGTTGATTGTTTCTATGTTTTTGTAGTTGATTACACCAACTAAGCTTGTGATAGCAGCGATCGCTAAATAACTCAGAGTCAACTTTTGCTTAATCTTCATTCTCTAAATGATTTGCTAACTTTATTTATATAAAAAAATAGATGATAACTCATCCTAGACGTAAAAAAATACATGTAAATAAGCTTTTTGTCTTACCTTAAAGCACAAAATAGTGTAGCTATTTTGTGCATTTAAACTATTAAGTCGGCAATCAAAAAAGCTCTAAAAGCAAAGATTTACGACTTTTTTGTGGTTTTACAAATTGCCTTTGTTTGGCTAGAAAAAGTCGGATATTTTAATCTGTATTTTTTTGATATTTCATATATCTAAATAGTTGCCGAGTTTTATCTTTTAATCCTCAAAAGTGTTACGCCATTTTGTGTTTTTAAAACCCAATAAGGGTTTTGTTTTTAATTCGCAAAAGTGTAGTTATACTTTCGTAAATTGGTCTTAATTATTATTTAGACTGTATCTAAACAACTGATGTTCCATGAATATTCTGTTATTTAGCTTATATAGCAGTCCTATATCATTTGTGATTTTTTTGGTTAGTGGAAGGACACCCCGATGGGGTGTTCTTCCACTAACCATTTAGGATTGCTATACATTGCTATATTTGCGATTTATTCGATCGCTTGTAAAACGACTTTAGGCGAAAGTTTATCCTTAAACCAAACCGTCAGTGCAGGCGTATCACTTACTTTTACGCCAGCCTTCTCCAGATTTAGGCGTTCAGAAATCGCCAAAATCAAATTCTCACAATTAGCCTGCCGCACTTGCGAAAATTTCTTGCGTAAATATTCAGGTCGCCAATAGCCGACAATCTCTAAGAGATAAGTACGTCCATCGGGATGCACTAATCGAAAGTCGGGAATCATCACACTTCCAGGGATAGGAATTAAATCAACTTCTCTTTCTAACTTCCATTCTGTTTTTAATTCTGCCCATCGCTCAGCAAACGATGACTCGATCGCACTGTCATACATTTTGCCCGCAGGATAATGGCTGACTAACCCACAGTCTGAATCAAGAGTAAATAGACCTGTACGCTTTTGTTTAGAATAAGTATCTTTTTCAACAAGAGTGGCGTTGAGGCTCCATTTGGTGACATGGAGCAAAGCAGGAAGTAATTTAGCGATCGCCAAGCCATAACGGGTACTTGTACCAAACAGACTCGTTGCACCATCAACGGTAATCGTAAAGCCATAATCAACATCACCTTCAATATAGGACATCAATTGAAATAGCTTGAGATAACGGAACAGTAACTTGTATTCCCCTGGATCATTACGATGGACTTTGAGCGTCATATGACTTGCCCGATAGAAAATCCCCTGCACTTGCGAGAGATTATAACGATGGATGAGAGCTTCAGGCGTAGGGCTTTCAAATTGTGTCAGAATCCGATTTTCCATCAGATCAGCATAGAGTCCTGCGGTAATTTGAGAAGGTAGGACTTCGCGTTTCAGTTCTTCAGTCAGTTTATCGGCGAGTTGAATGAGAGTTTGCTTTGTAGCTTGATGACTAGGGATAACTTGCGCTGATAATTCAAAAATGCGGCGACGTAATTCCTGCGGTTCGAGGGGACTCATAATTTCAAAGGTACTGAAGCTGGATTTGAGAATATGAGCCAATCCCCGCTTCACCCGATAGTCAGGAGTATCACCTTCAAGTTCTTGCAATAGGCGATCGAGTTCCCCCTGTGTACCACCCTTAGCATTCTCAAAAATTGCGATTAATTCCGTAGCGATCGCCTGATGCTTATCATCTAATTTCAATCGTTTAGGAACGACGGTTTCGCCATTCAGTCGATGCATCAGGAGTTCGCTAGGCAGCATAGATGTTTCACAGAAATGCTAATTTATAGCTGTCGCCGTTTGTATTATGACAAATCAAAACCCAAGAAGCGAGTAGCGGCGCTTTGCGCCGCTACTCGTCTTCTGGGTTTATGTCCTAATCAGACTGGCGACAGCTAGCAGCGTATTTATTGTCATTTGAGTATAAGAGTAAACATGATTCGATATTTGCCCCTTGTGGTAGGGACGTTGGGAGGCTTTGCCCTACTAGCAAATCGGATGGTAACATTCAATCTCACGGCTAGCCAATCTCGCGCTGATGCTCTAGGAGTTTTATTGAGTGCTGTGTTGATTTTAGTGGGGTTACTATGGCAACAAGCTCAGCCGAAGCCCCCTGAGGCTGTAAATTTGATTGGCGAAGAAGGGTTAGAAATCGATAACTCACTCAGCGATGCAGTTAAAACTGAACTGGCTTGGGCTTCGCATATTTTGCTAACTAATACAGTGACTAAGGTAGTAGCGGTTTATTACGATCGCCAAACAATTTTACGACGAGGCATTTTAGGCAAGAGCAAACAGGTAAATATTGGCGCGATCGCTGAGCGGGTAATGAAAACCCAAAAGCCAGTTTATTTGGTCAAATTAGAGCTTTATCCAGGACGGGTGGAGTTTGACTATCTACCCGAAAATACTCAGGGTGTGATCGTGCAACCTCTGGGCGAAAAAGGAGTCATGGTATTAGGAGCAAATATTCCCCGTAGTTACACTAAGCAAGATGAAAATTGGGTAACGGCGATCGCTGAAAAACTCACCTATAATCTCGAAAAAATGTCCTCATGAGTATCTCATCTGATCTAAAACCTGTGGCGAACGCGCAGCGTGCGCCACAGGTTTTCCTCATTACACTAAAAAAAATTATGCTAAACCGCATTTTTCTAACTACTGCCTTGTCTTCATTGCTTACTACTAGCTTAGTCTTGCCCGCATCTCATCAAGCGATCGCCCAAACACCTCAAGAAAGTAGTAATACAACTAAGCCTGCTGTCAAGCCTACTGTTAAGCCTACTGCGCCGATTATTTCACAAGAAAAACGAGCCTTGATCAAAGAGTTGCTAGAGATTACAGAATCTACTAAAAATGCTGAACAGATCATGGATTCGATGGTGCGTTCCGAGTTGCCTAAGTTAGTGTCAGCAGTCCTCAAAAATGCTCCTGCCCTCGACAGCGATCGCCCAGAAATTCAAAAACAATTTAGTGAGATCGTCTCACGCATGGCGGGTAAGTATCGCGATCGCGTGGTCAAAAAAATTGATGTCAATCAGTTAATTGAACAGGTTTCCTATCCGATCTATGACAAGTATTTTACAGAATCGGAATTGCGCGACATTATCGGATTTTATAAGTCGTCAACTGGCAAAAAGGCAATTAGTCTGATGCCACAGATTTTTAATGACTCTTTTCAGCGTACTAACGAAATTTTGATGCCCCAAATGTCGCGCATCATGACCGAAATTATTACCGAAGAGCTTTTAAACGCATTACCCCGTAAGTAATAAGGGAAGCACAGTAACCAGATTTTGTATGGCGCGGCTTTGCCGCACCATACAAAAAACACTGTAACCGTCTTAGCGATTGCTATACTGTAATGCTGTAAGCGCTTTGTCGCTTTAGCAAACCTCTAACACTCTATTCCACCGTTACATCCTGAAAATACGCATGGCACTTCTAGATCGGCAAGGTCGTTTATTTGGTAAATTCAGCATTCTAGACATCGGCGCGATCGCGACGATCCTGATTGTCTTGATTGGCTTACTCGTCGTCCCTGGCAATAGCGGCAGTTCGATCGCTCAAGTGCTATCTGCCGAAAATAAGACAGTCCAAGTAGATATGAATGTACGTGGTTTAAGTGCTAATGAGCCTCAAAAACTTGTCAAAGTCGGTGACAAAGTGAAAATTATTATCCGCAATCAACCACGCGGCGAAGTCACGATCACAAAAGTAGATATTTCGGTTCCCAAAATTGTCGCCGCAAAAGCTGATGGTACAGCCGTTTATTTTGATGATCCTCGCGCTGTCGCCACTTCTCAATCCGACCTAGCGCTCACCCTCGAAGCAACTGCCCAAATTACCAATGATGGGGCTGTATTTGCTAATGAAAAGGTTAAAGTCGGCACATCAATTGATATTGAAGGACCTAGATATATCATTCGGGGTAGTGCAATGGCGGTGAGGTATTAATTATGCAACCCCCATTTCCTCAAGGTTTTATACTTAAAGGTCGCTATGCAATCCGCTCAACGATTGGACAGGGTGGTATGGGGCGCACATATTTAGCACAAGATTTAGAGCGCTTTAATGAAACCTGCGTACTCAAAGAATTTATTCCGCCTCAAGATTCTTTAGAAGTAACCGAAAAGGCTAAAGAGCTCTTTCGCCGCGAAGCCTCAGTACTTTATCAAATCCGTCATTCTCAAGTGCCAGACTTCCGCGCTACCTTTGAGTCTGAGGGCAGGTTGCTCTTGGTGCAAGACTATGTGGAGGGCAAAAATTATCGTAATTTATTACTCGATCGCCTCAAGGTTGGACAGACATTCTCGGAGAATGAAATTTTTGCTTTAATGCAGCAGCTTTTGCCAGTGCTGAGCTATCTGCATAGTCACAACATCATTCACCGCGATATTTCTCCTGAAAATCTGATGCTGCGATCGCAGGATAATTTACCTGTGCTGATCGATTTTGGGGTTGTCCAAGAAACCAATGCCAAACTCAACTCACAAATGGGTATTCCTGCCTCAACGGTCGCGGGTAAAGCGGGCTATGCACCACCAGAGCAATTGCAGTCAGGAAGTGCCTATGCCAATAGTGATCTCTATGCCCTTGCAGTAACTTCGATTGTGTTGCTTACGGGCAAAGAGCCATCGGAACTGTTTGACAGCATCAATTTAGCGTGGAATTGGCAGCAGTTTGCCAATGTCAATCCCGCCTTTGCAAGGGTGATCAACCAAATGTTGAGCTACAAACCCACCAATCGCTATCGTTCGGCGGACGAGGTAATGCAAGCTCTGCAAGTTGCTCAAGCCTCTTTTTCAGGTGCAAAGACCTATGTAGTAGGTCGGCAAGTGCCTTCCAATGTGGTCGCCAATATTCCTCAGAAAACAGTTGTTGCAGGTGCTAGCAATCGCAATCCTGCAAATTATGGTACTCAAAATGCGCCAACTCGGACAAATAGTAGTGGTTCCGTCAATTGGATTTTGGGAATTTTAATTGTTTTAGTGGCTGGCATTGGCTCATGGGCGGTTACATCTTTCTTTTTTAGCCGTAATCGCGTTACAACAACTCCCACTGAGTCAGCGATCGCTTCTCCTACAGCCACACCAAGTGCCGCAAATGTGAAAAATATCAATACTAGTCTCGAACTTAAGTCGGTGAATGAAGGCTTAAATCGCGGATTTAGTAGCGATAAGATCGTGGCAGGACAAGTTGTCAATGTCCGTTTTAATGGTGAAAAAGATGAACTTCTTACCGTTTCTCTAAATGGTGCAGATTTACAAATGACCATCCAAAGTGATGATCAAGTTAGTCTAGACCGTAAGGCGATCGACAATGCTACGGGATATTGGCAAGGTCGCCTGAAAAAAGATGGTGTGTACTACATCAAAATCAAAACCACTAGTACGAGTGAAACTACCTATAAGCTTGATGTTCAGTTAGAAGCACCTGTTCGTCCAAAACCAACTCCGACGCTAACTGCAACTCCGACACCCACTCCCACAGTCACACCAACACCAACGCCATCACCAACTCCGACTGAACCCGTGCCATCTCCTGATCCTTCACCTACGCCTAGTCCTACAGAGCCGCCGAGATCGCCTGCTCCATCACCATTGCCTAATCCGAATGAGCCTGCTCCTGAACCCACCAAACCGACCTCAAATCCGAACACACTAACTTTTTAGAACGCAATGATGGGTGGCCCTTTGTGCTGGTCATCATTCTCGTGTCTTTATTATTATTACCTTCTAATCAATGCAAACCGTCGAAATCAAATTCCAAAAGTTACATCCTGAAGCCATAATTCCCAGCTATGCTCATATTGGTGATGCTGGTGCTGATGTTTATTCAGTCGTTGAAGCCACATTGCAACCACAGCAGCGCATTGCCATCCCTACGGGATTAGCTGTTGATATTCCCATTGGTTATGAAATCCAAGTGCGTCCTAAGAGTGGACTTGCTCTTAAACATGGGATTACAGTTCTCAATTCCCCAGGGACAGTTGATGCTGGTTACCGTGGCGAGATTCAAGTGATTGTGATTAATCTAGGCACAGAAGCCTATACCTTCGTCAAAGGGCAGAAGGTTGCTCAGTTAGTATTAAAGCCAGTAATTCAAGCTCTTTATGTTGAGGGAGAATTAGGAACCAGCGATCGCGGTATCGGTGGATTTGGAAGTACTGGGCTGAAGTAGCAATATCACAGCGAACTCTATCCCGTTATCCGAATCCTAAAATCTCTTGGGAGTGCATAGTTCATTCTATAGCTGTCGCCATTCTTGTTAGGACATAAAACCCAAATAGTGTGAGGCGGCGCTTCGCGCCGCCTCACACTATTTGGGTTTTTGACTACAGCTATAGAAAGCTCATATAGGCACTATATCAAAAAAATAGAATGGCGGCGCTACGCGCCACTGCTCTATGAATACAAGCGATCGCAACTGAGCAAACCCCTAGGATCAAACTGCTGCTGAATCTTAACCATCAGATCCCGCGCATTACCGCGATAACCCCAAACATTTTCGAGATTACTAGAGTTATTTCCTAAAGTTCTGTTGCCAAATTTTAAAGCTTGGGGTGCTTCCAGAATCGATAGAAAACCACCGCAGGATTCGGCAATACTTCTCACTTTAGCGATTTGCAAAGCGATCGCCTCTAAATCCTGTACATCTTCCACACGCAAAATCCCTAAACCACTACCAGTATGAATTTGCAAATAATAGGATTGAATATCAAAAATTTGTTCGCATTCCTTTAAGAATGACACACTAGCCGATGGTAATAGACCTAACTTACAAACTACAGAAGCACTCTCAGAAGATTGCTCCAAATTACGAAGCTCATCTTGCCAGATCAGAATTTCTAATAACTCCCAAAATTCCTTTGCCTCTCCTAAAATCTGCACTTCTAAATTTAATTCTTTAGCAAGTACCGCAATGCGATCGCACTGTTCGATCACACTAGCTTTGAGACTAGCAAATTGGAGAACTAAGCCGCTACCTTGTCCCAAACCAAGATCGGTGATCGCAGTTGCTGATAGTAAATCGCAAGCCGTAGGCGTAAGTACCGAGGTACTAATTTTTTGTTGGGCTTGAGAGATCGCCTCAGCAGTCCCTGTAAGCACCACAATTTGCGTATATTCGGGCAAAGGATAGAGCCGAAAGGTCACACTCGCAGCAATGCCCAAAGTTCCGTAAGAACCTGTTAATAATTTCATGAGGTCATAGCCAGCCACATTTTTAACTACTCGCCCGCCCGCCTTGACTACTTCCCCATCGGAGCGCACAAACTCGATACCTAAACACATGTCACGCACGCCATTATAGCGATGTCGCAATGAGCCTGCGCTGCCTGTCGCTAAAATACCGCCAATCGTGGCTTCAGCACTGTAAGGAGGATCGATCGCTAAAAATTGTCCTTCCTTGGCTAAGACTGTTTGCAAATCCTGATATTTCACGCCCGACTCAACTGTGACTGTGAGATCGCCAACGCAATGCTCAATCACCCGATTTAACTTTGCTGTACTGATCACCAGATCTGCTCGACTGACTAAGCCGCCCCAATCTAACTTCGTGGCACTCCCACATGGCAGCATTCGCAAACGGTGTTCGTATGCTAAAGAGATCGCCCTCGATAGTTCTGCGATCGTCTGAGGATAGAGTACAGCTGCTGGCGGTAGACTATCAGGGGTGAGACTAGTTACAACTCGTTCGTGTAAATTTGGAGTTAGGAGATCGAATAGAACAACACTTTCGACTCCCAGTAAGTCAGTGAATAAAGAAATCAGTTGATTATCAGCAAGTCTCACAAAATTAATGTCCGTACATACCTAGTTCTGCAATTTAGTAAAGAACCAGATTTTTGATAGCGCAGCGCTATCAAAAATCCATTCCTTGTTTTATGGGCAAGTCCCAAAATTTAGAGCAAGAATTTTGTTGCCCCAGCATATAACGTTTATCAGTCTAATTAAGTACGGGTTTGTTTCCCCGCCTTCGGCGGGGAAACAAACCTTTGTACCTTGCTTGTGAAAAACGCTATATAAATTTTTAAAATAAGCGTTTACCGCCATCGGGACGAATCGTATTCCAGTTAGTTTTAGCTTGGGCTAATTGCTCCTCAGAGATCTTAGCGCCTTTTAAATCAGCCCCGCACAGATTTGTCCCGTTTAAATTTGCTTGACTTAAATAAGCTCCCTTCAAATTAGCCCCACTTAAATTTGCGCCACTTAAATCCGCTTTACTCATATAAGCCGATTGAAGATTTGCTTCGCGCAAATCCGCCAAAATCATCGAAGCACTCCCCAAATCACACTTAATCAAGATGGCGCGGTGCATCTTAGCTTCACGTAGATTGGCGCTATTTAACTTAGCTTGCGATAAATTAGCACCTTGAAAGCTAGCCCCAGTTAAATCACTATGACAAAAATCAGCCTCCACTAATTTAGAGCGACTCATCACAATCCCCGTCAAAGTCGCACTTCCAAAAGCAGCTTTAGAGTAATCTTGGTTAGTAAAATTACGCTTACCTTGATTGTATTCAACAATAACTCTGCGTCCACCTTTCAGTTCACCATTACCAATGCGACTGCCTGATCTGGTATTACCTGTGGTCATCATGCCGCTGTTATCAAACTGCGTTCCCTGATTATTGCCATATTTCTGGGATTGGATGCGTGAGTTAGGTGTCTGCGTCGCAGGTCTCACAGTCACAGAAGAAGGGGCGGAAGGCGGCACATAATTTGACGCGGGGGTGGAAGCTTTAGGTGGCTCTTCAGGAAGACCGCCAGATTCTAATGCGCGTAAAGCTTCTTCCGCCGAGCGAAATCGCTGTGATACTGACTGCTGAAGCAGTTTCTCAAAAACGACTCTTAGGCGATCGCTTAGCTTAACCTGCGATTTCCAGTTAATTTCACCTGTATAAGGATCATGGGGTAAGTCCTTAGGCGATCGCCCTGTCATCAGATACAGACAACTCATCGCTGTAGCATACAAATCACTAGAATAAACAGGGCGCATCGCCATCTGCTCTGGCGGCGCAAAACCAGGTGTACCGATCGCAAAATTGGTTAATAGACCACTGGGATCATCATCTGCCGAGGGTTTGTTAACTTGGCTAGAAACCGCACCAAAATCAATTAGTACCAGTTGTCCATCTTGTTTGCGTCGCATGATGTTCGCAGGCTTAATATCACGATGAATTACCCCGTTTTCATGCATAAACCCAAGGGCTGGAAATATTTCTGAGAGAATCTTCCGAATTTCAATTTCGTTAAAAGCCCCACGTCTCTCAAATTCTTGCTTTAAAGTTTCCCCATCGACAAATTCTTGGACTAGATAAAAATTACTATCTTCTTCAAAATAATCGAGTAAACGGGGAATCTGCGGATGGCTGCCGATTTTGCCAAGGGTAAAAGCTTCACGCTCAAATAACTCTCGCGCCATTTTCATCACACTTGCCGATTGAGTATTTGGGCGCAGTTGCTTGACCACACAGGATGGAAATCCAGGAAGCCCTTCGTCAGCAGCTAAAAATGTCGCTCCAAATCCACCTTTGCCCAACGGACGACTGGCTCGGTAGCGATTTCGCAGCTTTAGATTAGAACCACAAGTCGCACAAGTAAGGGCGAATGGTTCATTATTTGGATTAGCACAGTTCGGATTAACGCAATAACTCACGGTTGATCGAAAGCCCAAGTAATGGTTGATCAAATCAAGTTGTAGGCATGGTAACAGTTGAATATGTCACTGACCTACGGAGACTCATAGTTTAAATCAAAAATAAATTAAGTATATTTGTGATTAACTCTAGCAAATAAATCTAAAAATCGTCGTTATTTGCTCCATCGGCATTGCCATAGGAGGAAGGACGGCTTGATGGTCTGCGTCTGCGTCCAGATGTGGCAGCAGTATCTTTAGGAGATTCGCCATAGTTATCAGATTCACTATTCCGATTTCGGGGGCGTTCTCCGTTCATATTATCATCGCTAGGTCTGGGGCGACGCTTGGGGCTGACAGGACGAATATCACTTTCGTCAATATCAATTACTGAGTCATTACCAACTGAGTCATTATTAGTATCACTACTAGTTCTTTTCGGACGACGTGAGCGACGAGTATCTGTGGTATCTCCACGTAGCTCGCTAGCTTCAGCACTGTTAGAAATAGAGCCTCTCATTCGGCGTGAGGGATCACGATCGCGGCGTGGAGCTATTTCACGAGTTGGATCAATTTCAACCCGATAATCAGAACCAATCGGTTCTTCATCATCAACTAGGGGACTAGAAGGCGCTCTGCGAGCTTGATTGGCTAGAGCTTGGCGCAATACCAAAGACTCTACGGCAAACCATCCTGCAAAGCCCACCACTAGGACTTGGGCTAACTGCGTCGTAATTTCCATCCGAAAATTAAAAGCTAGCAGGATGATTCCGTATACCAAGGCGATCGCCGAGAAAAAAATATCGTGGTCGCGGGCTAGTTCAGGGCGAAAGTTTCGCACAAAATATAAACCCACGCCTCCTAAAGCGGCAACAATTGCCAAAAGAATCATTAGCGGGTTGCCACCGATGTTGATCATGGCTCTATATTTCTCCTAAATACCTGCATTTTTTGATCTCAAACACTAAATGTATGATTAAACAGTGTTTGGGACAGTCTTTGTTCATCAGTATAACAATACAGCGCTTTGCCTTGACGCAAATTTCTCTAAGTTAAAGTCCCAAATAATAAAAGTCGGCGCAATGCGCCGACTTTTATTATTTGGGACTTTAATTAACCTTTGCGGATAATGCGATCTTTTTGGCTAACGATCAAGACGGCTGCGAAAATTAGACCAAGAACTACGCCGCCTGCGACAAGGCTGCCTAGAAAATTAGTTAATGATTGTGTCATATAGATATGTAGGTAAAGTTTTGATATACAAGTTAAATTCTTAACATAATTTTAGCTTAAAAAGCCAAGGAGTCAGTCTTCCAAGACTTAAACCAAGGGATTTTTTGAAAGTGTTGCTAAGCAACACTTTCAAAAAATCCCTTGGTCTTCTAATTTCGTTGCACCAATAATTTATAGCTGTCGCCATTTGTTTTAGGACAAATCAAAACCCAAGAAGTGAGTGGCGGCGCGAAGCGCTGCCACTCACTTCTTGGGTTTGTATCCTAACAAGACTGGCGACAGCTATAAATAAGGGCTTCGCTCCAAAATAAAAAACCAGTTTTTGATGGTGTAGCTTCGCTACACCATCAAAAACTGCTTCCAATCCCAAGCGATAGGAATACGAAAATAGAAGTTGGTTTTAATTTTTAGAGTTCTTGTTTTGGCTACGCACAATCCAGTAACTGATTGACAAAGACAGAACCGCGACCGCTAGCCCAGCTAGATCCCCATCAGCTTTGCTATCAAAGATAATGACTTTGCGAGCAACCGCCGTTAAAGCCGTAATGATCACTAGCTCTAGTTGGATTGTATGGTGGCGCAAGTAAGCTGTGACATTTTCCATGAGTTCCAGTGCGATTAGCACATTCAGGAACATCCCAAATATTTTGAGCAAAGGAATGCTGAAAGCACCTCTAGGGTCAGTTAAAAACAGATCAATGGTTAGTATCCGCAATAGGTCAAATAATGCGCCAAAAATTACCACGACTAAGGCGATCGCCATTACTTTAGAAACAACATTTTCAACCCTTCTAATTGCTCTTAAAAAGCTCTCATCAGTAAAAGCGTTCGCCAAAACGCGAAATAAATTTTTAACCTGTTGACTCACGTTCATTAACAGACTCACACCATCTAAATTTCATATATAGCGATCTTTAGCCATAGAAAGTATAGCTGTCGATTGATTGGCAACTGATAGATGTTCTACGAGATCGCTTAAGCAAAGATTATATAGACTAAATACATAGAACAAAAGTATATAATAATGATAAAATCATAGAATACAATCTATGATTTTGTCATTATTATGAGTTACCACTTATCTGATTCTCAATTAGCTAGTCATATCACCCTGCACCAGTTGCAGGTATTTGAAGTAGCAGCTCGACATGGGAGCTATACCCGTGCAGCCGAGGAATTATTTCTCACCCAACCCACTGTCTCCATGCAGATTAAACATTTGACAAAGGCGATCGGAATGCCTTTGTTTGAGCAGGTAGGCAAAAAACTTTTTTTAACTCAGGCTGGTCGAGAGTTGTTTACCACTTGTCAAGAGATTTTTGGACGCATATCTCAATTTGAGATGAGTGTTGCCGACATGAAGGGACTAAAACAGGGATATCTCAAGATAACAGTGGTGACAACAGCAAAATATGTGATCCCCCGTTTACTTGGTCCATTTTGTCAGCGTTATCCTGGGGTAGAAATAGCGCTGAAAGTAACTAACCATAGCGGTATTTTAGAGAGGCTGTCTGAGAATAAGGATGATCTATATATTTTGAGTCAAGTTCCCGATGAGCCTGATGTAAAGGCGCATCCATTTCTAGCCAACCCATTAGTTGTTCTAGCAAACCATGATCACCCATTAGCGAATGAAAAAAATATTCCGATTCAAAAGTTAGCTGATGAGCCTTTTATCACGAGAGAGTCGGGTTCTGGGACAAGGGGATATGTACAAAGATTGTTTGATGAACACAAAGTTACGCCCAAAGTGAAAATGGAGCTTGCGAGTAATGAAGCGATTAAGCAGGCGATCGCAGGTGGTCTAGGTATCTCGATTTTGTCTCGCCATACGATCGCCTTAGAAGGGGCTTCAGGACAGATTGCGATTTTAGATGTGGAGAATTTTCCGATCCATTGTCACTGGTATGTTATTCATCTAGCAGGTAAGCAGCTATCGGTAGTTGCTCAAGCTTTTCTGGAGTACTTGCAAACTGAAGGAAAGCAGATTGCGGAAAATACTACATGGTAAAAGAGAGTGAATGCTTTGCATTCACTCTCTTTAAGAAAAAGGCGGCACCCAGATTCGAACTGGGGGTGAGGGTTTTGCAGACCCCTGCCTTACCACTTGGCTATGCCGCCGAACGGATAATGAGTATAACAAACTAATGTAATTAGTTGCAAATTTTTGATTGCTATAGCAAAGCAAGTTTTGCTTAGGACATAAAACCCAAGAATCGAGTGGCGGCGCGAAGCGCCGCCACTCGATTCTTGGGTTTTATAGCTGTCGCCGAAGGCGATTGGAAACACCAAAATCAAGCTTGAAGCGACTTGCTTCAAGCTTAATTTTAGGTTCGCTTAGTAGTTTTGGGTTCGTCATCTACTAGTGGTAATGGTGGAGAGAGATTAACTAGTACTTTATCGACACGGTTACCATCCATATCAACAACTTCAAAGCGCATTCTTTCCCAAGTAAAGTGTTCGCCAACCATGGGAATATGCCTGAGATAGGTCATCATCAATCCGCCGAGGGTGTGGTAATTATGATCTTTTTCATAGGGTAGCTCCTCAACTTCGAGGATTTCTTTGAGGCGATCGCTGGAAATCATGCCATCGATCAACCAAGAACCATCTTCTCGTTGCATCGCATCGGGATCTCCTTGGCGATCGCTGGATGGCAAGTCACCAACGATCGCTTCGAGCAAATCTGTAAGTGTCACAAGTCCCTCAACACCACCATACTCATCAGTCACCATCGCCACGCGATCGCCAGATTGCTTGAACTGCTCTAATACGCTCAAGGCACTAGCTGTCTCCGCAACATACAGAGGTGGACTGCTAACTTTAACTAGATCGATCTGCTGACCCTTAAGACTTGCATTGAGGAATTCTTTGATTTCGACAATACCGACGCAATCATCAAGGTTTTCTCTGGCTACGGGAAAGCGTGAATGTCCACTCTCCAAAACTTCGCGCTGCGTTTCTTCAAACGGGGCATCGACATCCAGCCAGTCGATCTCGGTGCGCGGAGTCATTAGAGATTTAATCGGGCGATCGCCTAAACGAAAAACACGCTCAACCATGTCATGCTCAGCTTCTTCAAACATTCCCGACTCAGCACCCTGAGCAATCATCACCTTAATTTCTTCTTCTGTAACTTGAGACTCTTCAGTTATCTGAATCCCTAAAATGCTCAGTAACGCTTCAGTTGAGATGCTCAACAAATAAACTACAGGAGTACCAATATTGGCAAGAAATCGCATTGGCGGGGCAACAGCACAGGCAATCTGCTCAGCATTGCTCATTGCTAAGCGCTTAGGTACAAGCTCACCAACCACCAGAGATAGGTAAGTAATGATACCGACCACAATCGCAAAGCTAAGGGTTTCGCTATAGGGTAGTAACAGAGGGACAGTATCTAATGACTTTTGCAAGGTTTTTGCAACGGTTGCGCCGCCCAATGCACCGCTTAAAATCCCGATTAAGGTAATGCCAATTTGTACAGTTGACAAAAAATTATTAGGTGAGGCGATCAGTCTTAAAGCTGCTCTGGCTTTTGCATTTCCTTCCTTTGCCCACTGCTCTAGGCGCACTCTGCGAGCAGAAACAATCGCTAGCTCGGACATCGAAAAAACACCATTGGCAATAATTAGCAAAATGATGAGTAAAGCTTCAAAAGCGAGGGAAGACATTGTTTTGGGTCAGAACGACTTTATGGGAATCGTTTGTGAAATTTGTTAATAGTAGATATATATTCTCATACCAAATTTTGTGTCAAGTTGCTTAAGACTACAATAAAGGGTTAGCAATTAATGCAGATTTTTAATGGCGGGGCAAAGCCGCGCCATTAAAAATCTAAATCGTACAGATATTTTTTAGCGGCTATACAGTTTGGTAATTTCGAGTAGGCGATCGCTGAGATCTTGATTGAGCAAGTTGGGATCGCTATAGCGCCAGCCCCAATTTCCTGTCGCCGTACCTGGAGTATTCATCCGTCCACTGTTATCTAAACCAAGGACATCTTGTAACGGAACAATCGCAATTACCGACACAGCCGCCATCGCCATGCGGATTAGCACCCAGTTGATCGGCTCACCTGCGGCAAACCCAACTATATATTTGTAGAACAATTCCTTTTCGTACTTACTTGCCCTTTGCCACCAACCTACAGCCGTGTCATTGTCATGGGTTCCTGTGTAGACAGCACTATTTCGCACATAGTTGTGTGGCAAATGGAAATTGTCCGAGCCACCGCCAAAGGCAAACATCAGGACGCGCATTCCCGGAAAACCAAAGTCATCGCGCAATTTATCAACTTCAGGAGTGATCACACCAAGATCTTCGGCAAGAATTGGCAACTCACCCATTACTTCATAAAGCCTTGTAAATAGTTCTGTCCCAGTAGCAACTTTCCATTCGCCCTTAATTGCAGTTTCTTCACCTGCGGGAACTTGCCAAAAAGCCTCAAAGCCTCGGAAGTGATCGATCCGAATAATATCTACATACCGATTTAAAAAGCGGAAGCGATCGATCCACCATGCAAAGTCAGTTTCTTGGAGATATTCCCAGTTATAGACGGGGTTTCCCCATAGCTGACCTGTGGCGCTGAAATAGTCGGGTGGTACTCCTGCCATTTGTGAGACTTCATAGGTTTCAGGATCGAGAGCAAAGTTTTCGGGGTTTGCCCAGACATCAGCGCTATTGTGGGATACATAAATGGGAATATCACCAATAATCTGAATGTTTCGCATATTGGCGTATTGCTTTAGCTTCAGCCATTGATCAAAAAAGACGAATTGCACAAATCTTTGAAACTCAATTTGCTCGTGCAGTTCTTCGCGCTTTTGTTGCAATGCTTGAGGCTCGCATCTGGCGATCGCAGGCTCCCAATTATTCCAAAGAATTTTAGGATTTTGTTCATGCAATGCCATGAATAGCACATAGTCTTCGAGCCAGTCAGATTCTTCGTAGCAAAACTTTTTGAACTGCTCTTGGAGCAAATACAGATCGTGGTGGTGTTGGAGATCCTGATCGGTATATCCCTGCTTGAAGCGCTCAAAAGCAAGCTCCAGCAGTTTCCGTTTGTATGGCATTACTGCCTCAAAATCAACACGATCTTGATCAAAATCAGGAATATCAGCCCAATCCTCTTCCTTGAGCAAATGTTGCTTTGCTAACAGTTCAGGGCTGATCAGATAAAGGCTACCTGCGATCGCGCTAAAGCTCATATAAGGAGAGTTACCATATCCCGTGGGGCCAAGGGGTAGCACTTGCCAAAGCTTTTGACCACTGCGCGATAAAAACTCAATAAACTGATAAGCCGTCTCTCCTAAATCCCCAATCCCAAATTTGCTGGGTAGTGAGGTCGGATGCAACAAAATTCCACTAGCACGTTGAAAAGCCATAAACACAAAATTTCTAGATCTGGCTTTACTTTACCTCCTTATGTAGAGAAGTTTGCAAATGAACATACGCTTATTGATTGCTCTAATTCTCCCTGCTCATTATAAAATCTTATTTCACCTTGCTCATTACATAGCCATACTTCAAGAGCTTGAGCTTCAAAACAAAGATTTTTTCTTGAATTCCATTTCACCCCAAGTGTTATCAATAGATTTAACTTCTATACAAATTTCTGGAGATATAGATAAGGATACTTCATCTTGGATTTTGTCAAATCTTGCTTCCGAACACCACACAACATCCGCAACCTTAAAACTGTCTGTAGTGTTAATCGAACATTCTGACATCACTTCCCCATTACTTAGTAAAGATCCTCATACACTTGGCGGCAGATATATAAAAAAAATATTTGATACTGCGATCGCTATACTTACAAGACAAAAATAAGATTAGTTGATTGACCTTAAATACAAAACCAAGATAGAATAAGATTAGTTGACTAATCTTGTTTAAGATCTATGCTAGAAATTTCAGAAATAGATATTTTGTCCCGACTTCGGTTTGATAATCCTTGGTGGGAACTAGGTATAGAAGGGAAAATAACTTACGAAAATACGCCTCGGCGCAAGTACTTCGAGACTTTTTATGAAAATATTTTGGATGTAAATGTTCGTCGAGCGATCGTTTTAATGGGACCAAGGCGCGTTGGTAAAACAGTTATGGTTTATCACACCATTCGCGCACTCTTAGACTCTGGGGTAGAAGCAAAAAATATTCTATATATTTCCCTTGAAACTCCAATCTATACTGGACTTCATTTGGAACGAATACTTAATTATTTCCAGAAACTTTTTGAACATAAACGTAATGCAAGACTGTTTGTTTTCTTTGACGAAATCCAGTATTTGCGTGATTGGGAAGTCCATCTTAAATCTCTAGTTGATTCATACGCAGACTATCGCTTTATTGCCACAGGTTCTGCGGCGGCGGCATTAAGACTAAAGAGTAATGAGTCTGGTGCTGGTCGCTTTAGCGATTATGTTCTGCCGCCATTAACTTTCGCTGAGTACTTAATGTTTATTGGGCGAGAAACAGAACTTATAAAGTTCACGCCGATTGAAGATTTTGATTTAGACAAAAATGAATATTCTGTTACAAATATTAAAGCGCTCAATGAAGAGTTTATAAACTACTTAAACTTTGGTGGATATCCAGAAGCAGTCTTTTCTGAAACCATCAGGCAAAATCCTAGTCAGTATATCAAAAGTGACATTATCGATAAGGTATTACTCCGAGATCTCCCAAGTCTTTACGGTATTAACGACATTCAAGAATTAAATAGACTATTTACGACCCTAGCTTACAACTCTGGGAATGAGGTGAGCTTGGATGGATTATCTAAATCCTCTGGTGTTGCTAAAAATACGATCAAGCGTTATCTCGAATATCTTGAGGCTGCGTTCCTAATTCGACGTGTTGAGCGAATAGACAACAATGCAAAGAGATTTAAGAGAGCGATGTGTTTCAAGGTTTACCTAACCAATCCATCCATGAGAGCCGCATTATTTGGACAGATTGATGAAAGTTCCGAATCTATAGGAGCGATGACGGAAACTGCAATTTTTAGTCAATGGCAGCACAGCAAAATTACTGAACTTTATTGTGCAAGATGGAAGTCTGGAGAGGTTGATATCGTACATTTAGATAAGGTTAATCAATTACCTTCTTGGATTGTGGAAGTTAAGTGGAGCGATCGCCCTTATAGAACACTTGCAGAGCTTGATAATTGTGTTGAATTTGTGAACAAGCATCCTGATATTTCTCAACCAATTTTGATAACTAGTCAAACTATTTCAGATAAAGACATTCACTATAAAGGAGTAGAGTTTGAATTTTGCCCCTCCAGTCTTTACGCTTATCTACTAGGAGCAAATTTATTGAAGTATATTGACAATAAGCTGGTTAGGCGGAGAGTTTCAGAAGAAATTTGATGAAAATGCTATGTTTGCCAAAAGCGATCGCCACCGCAATTTTTTCTGATCGCGATCAATGTCACGGCGGTAACGGTAAATTAGTAGGTAGAACCAAAAGCAAAAGCAAAATTAGATATGTTTGATGAAATCGCCGATAAATTTGAGGCGGCTTGGAAAAAGTTACGCGGACAGGACAAAATCTCGGACTCTAATATCCAAGGCGCGATTCGCGAAGTACGCAGGGCGCTATTAGAGGCAGATGTCAACCTACAAGTTGTCAAAGAATTTGTCGAAGAAATCTCCAAACAGGCTCAAGGCGCTGATGTCATCGCAGGTGTGCGTCCAGATCAGCAATTTATCAAGATCGTCTATGACGAATTGGTAAGGACGATGGGCGAGGCAAATGTGCCACTCGCCGAAGCAGACAATGCCCCGACAGTAATTTTGATGGCAGGGTTGCAGGGTACAGGTAAAACGACAGCTACCGCAAAATTAGCTTTACATTTACGCAAACTAGAGCGCACTGCTTTACTCGTAGCAACCGACGTATATCGTCCTGCGGCGATCGACCAGTTGCTCACCCTCGGTAAGCAAATTAATGTGCCAGTCTTTGAAATGGGAGCAGATGCTGACCCTGTAGAGATTGCCCGTCAAGGATTGGCAAAGGCGAAGGAATTGGGCGTTAATACCGTGATTGTGGATACGGCGGGACGCTTGCAGATCGATCGCGACATGATGGATGAACTCAAGCGCGTCAAGGATGCAATTAATCCCGATGAAGTGCTGCTGGTTGTCGATGCGATGACAGGGCAAGAGGCGGCGACCTTGACCCGTACTTTCCATGATGAGATTGGGGTGACGGGCGCAATCTTGACCAAGATGGACGGCGATACTCGTGGTGGTGCAGCGCTATCGGTGCGCCAGATTTCGGGACAGCCAATTAAGTTTATCGGTGTTGGTGAAAAAGTTGAGGCGTTGCAACCCTTCTATCCTGAGCGTATGGCTTCGCGGATTTTGGGTATGGGCGATGTGCTGACGCTAGTTGAGAAAGCTCAAGAAGAAATCGATCTCACCGATGCCGCTAATCTCCAAGAAAAGATTTTGAGTGCCAAGTTTGACTTTGATGACTTCCTAAAGAATACCCGCATGATGAAAAACATGGGTTCTTTCGGAGGAATGTTGAAGATGCTCCCTGGAATGAAAATCAATGACGCACAAATCCAAGAGGCTGAAAAGCAACTCAAGCGTTGTGAATCGATGATTAGCTCCATGACTAAACAAGAACGCAAAGATCCCGACCTGATCGCCAAAAGCCCTAGCCGTAAACAACGAATTGCCAATGGTGCTGGTTACAAACTTCAGGATGTGACTAAGCTCGTTGCAGATTTCCAAAAGATGAGAGCCTTGATGCAGCAAATGGGACAAGGCAAAATGCCCAACTTCCCCGGAATGCCAAATATGGGCGGCGGCGGATTCCCTGGAATGGGTGGTATGGGCAACCAAGCACCATCGGGTAATCCTGTTTATGGCAAGAAAAAGAAAAAGAAAAAGGGATTTGGCGAGTTGTAGGGGTTTAGCATTTGCGCGACTATCTCCAAACTCTCCACCAAAACCTCAATTCGCAAATGCTAAACCCTCTTTGCTTTAACAGATCAATTTTCCCTGCGTTTTGAGATTAAGGGCAAAGCATTCCCAAATTCAAAGGATCTGAAAATTTATCAATTTCTGCGGGAATGCTTTGCCCCTACATAAATGGCTTAATCAATCATCAATTACCAAACTAAATGCAACCAAAAATCATTATTCATGGCGGTGCAGGTAGCACTGTCGAAAGTAAAGGCGGCTATGAACCTGTCCGCAAATCATTATTTGCGGTTCTGGAAACCGTTTATCCGATGCTGCTTAATGGCACGAAGGCGATCGATGCTGTCGTCAAAGCTTGTCAAATGCTCGAAGATGATCCGCGATTTAATGCAGGGACTGGATCGGTTTTACAGTCCGATGGTCAGGTGCGGATGAGTGCCTCAATTATGGATGGCGATCGCCAAAGTTTTAGTGGTGTCATCAATACGGCGCGAGTTAAAAATCCGATTGATCTCGCTAAGCATTTGCAAACTAGCGACGATCGCGTTCTCTCTGACTATGGCTCGGCGGAACTCACTCGCGAATTGGGCATTCCAATTTACAATCCCCTCACCGATGAACGTCTTGCCGAATGGGTAGAGGAGCGCAAAACTAACTTCACTCGCAAAATGGCAGATGTGGCGATGGGAACAATCGGTGCGGTAGTTCTTGATCAATATGGCAGTATTTGCGTGGGAACTTCCACAGGCGGACGAGGCTTTGAGCGTATTGGTCGAGTCAGCGACTCGGCAACTCCTGCGGGTAACTATGCCACTAAATTTGCAGGGGTTAGCTGTACAGGTGTCGGTGAAGACATTCTCGATGAAGGCTTTGCGACTAGAGTGGTGGTGCGCGTTACCGATGGCATGACACTTCAGCAAGCAGTCGAAAAATCAATCAATGAAGCGAAAAGTCGCGATCGCGATTTTGGCGCAATTTGTCTGGATGCTACGGGGGCGATCGCATGGGGCAAAACCTGTCCCGTATTGTTCGCTGCATACCATGATGGCGAAAAGATGCAAGATACACTTTAAAGTTAAGGTGAGCTACGCTCACCTTAACTTTAAAATCACGATCAAGATGAGCTAAGCTCTTCAAGAGGCATGAACTGAAACTGTATGAAAGATGTAATTGTGATCGGCGCAGGGATGGCAGGATTAACCTGCGCTCAACAACTAAAGCAAGCGGGGCTAGATGTCACCATTGTTGAGAAATCAGCAGGGGTGGGAGGAAGGATGGCAACTAGACGTTTGCAAGGTACTTGGGTCGATCATGGCGCACAACTCATATCTGTGAAAAGTGACAGTTTCGGGAGATTTGTTCGCAAACTCCAAGAAAAAGGCATTGTTCAAGAGTGGACGCGCAATGTCTATCAACTATCATCATCTGGCTTGCGTCCTCCCGATGCCGATGCCAGACATCCAAGATACTGCTGTCCGATGGGGATGACGGCGATCGCCAAATCTCTTGCCATTGACATTCCAATCATCAACAATGCCCGCATCGTTGGAGTCAACCACAGCGACACCAAATGGCAATTAGTAACTGATCGCCAAGAAACTCTCGAAACTTCGGCGATTATTTCAACCATACCCGCACCCCAATTTCTACCTTTATTTGAAGAAGTTCTGACCTTAGCACCTAGTTTTCTGCAAGCTGTCCAATCAGTCAAATTTGCCCCCAGTGTAACGATCATGGCTGGTTACAATGCCAGTAATTCAGTCCCAGTAGAATGGCAAGCAATTAGATGTATCGATGATCCCATTCTTGATTGGATTAGCTACGACAGCAGCAAACATTTAGACAAAGCCTCACAACCTGTCTTTGTCTTGCAAAGTACTGCCGAGTTTGCTAAACAATCAATGGAGGAACCTGATCTGGAAATCGCGGGTAAGCCTTTGCTCAATCAAGTGGGGAGATTATTGGAAAAATGGCTAGCTAGTCCCGAATGGTGGCAAGTGCATCGTTGGCGTTATGCTCTCGCCGAAGAGTCTCTGGGGGTTTCTTGCCTATCCACAGCGATTCCCTTGGCACTTGTCTGTGCAGGTGACTGGTGTGCTGGCAAAAATATTGAAGCTGCCTATAATTCGGGTATTGCCGCCGCAGAGTCAGCGATCGAGTTACTCAAATCTTAAAGAACAATGAAATAATCTATGTTGCATCCAGAATCTTTGATTAAAAAGACTGAAGGTTGGCAGTTTGCCAGTGAAGCAGATCTAGAAGATTTTGTTTGGAATAATCTCGGAAAATTATTTGGGCTAATCCCGCTTAAACGTCAATATATTGTCCTGAATGATTGCTGCGATATTCTTGCTCTATCAGATTCAGGACAACTGGTAATTATTGAGTTAAAAAATGTAGAAGACCGCTATGTTGTACAGCAATTAACTCGCTACTACCATAGCCTTGCCACTGAAAAGCCAATAGCTGAAATTATTGAATATGATCAGCCTATCCGCCTAATTGCTATCAAGCCTGACTTCCATCGTCATAACTATATTGATCAGGCTTATAACAAACTCACAGTTGAATTTTGGCAGTTTAAAATTATTCAGAATGATAAACAACTAACATTTCATATCAAAGATCAAGAAGAAACCACTATTTCCTCTGCGATAATTCCTTATCCACAGGAATATATCCTAGATGAAACAACCTCTCAGACTACATTACACATATTGCCACGCATCCCCAGAGCATTTGAGAATTTGCTCGATGAGCGTCATTCCTCTGACAAAGATCTTGTTTTAAGGATCAGGGAGAAAATACTTAATTTTGACGAAAGAATGGCAGAAGTAAGTACAAAAGTTATTACTCGATATGGCTATGCACAAAAGAATGGCAATATACCTACCACTAAAATGTGTGCCGAATTCTATAGCCGCCCTATCAATGAATTTTATCAACTTGAGTTTTCTCTCTGGTTACCTATACCAAACCAAAGATATATTTCGCAAAAAATTTACCAGAAAAAAACTGCAAAAATACGTATGTGGGCATTTAACAAGGAAAATTCAAAGATTTCACTTAATGTATCAAGAAACCCTGATCCTAAATCCTATAGATCTAGTGATAGTTATTCTTTGAATCAATACTCAAAAACTTATAAGTTAATGACAGATAGAGAAATTACTGACCAATCTCTAGAGGGTTTGATAGAAATAGCCTTAGCGGATTGGCAAGAAAGGGTAGATAGTAAAATAAAGACTTAAATTTTTGATTTTTTAGTTAGCAAAACGTTCTAAGACAGATCAATTGCTCATAAGTGATTGACAAACGCTCATGTCTTTTGTGATAATTGTCAATTGTGAGATTTTATTGAGCAGCAATACTCTTGGCTAATGTAATTGTTATTGGGGCACAGTGGGGTGATGAAGGTAAAGGCAAAATCACAGATTTGCTGAGCCGCTCCGCAGATGTCGTTGTTCGCTACCAAGGCGGTAATAATGCAGGACATACGGTCGTCGTTGGCGATCGCACCTTTAAGCTACACCTGATTCCTTCGGGAATCCTGTATCCCAAAACGGAATGCATCATTGCCAATGGCACTGTGATCGATCCGAAGGTGCTTCTAGAAGAAGTGGATCGACTCAAGGATTTGGGTATATCGACAGACAACCTGTTTATTTCTGAAACCGCCCATGTGACCATGCCTTACCACCGTGTGTTAGATCGCGCCTCAGAGGATCAGCGAGCCGAACACAAAATTGGCACAACAGGGCGTGGCATCGGACCTACCTATGCCGACAAATCCGAGCGTGTCGGTATTCGGATGATTGACTTAATGGACGAACAGCGTTTAGCCAAAAAGCTACGTTGGGCGATCGAACAAAAAAACATTGTTTTACAAAAGCTATATAATTTAGAACCACTTGATGCTGAAGCGATCATTGAAGAATATCGCGGCTATGCCGATCGCCTCCGTCCCCACGTAGTTGATGCTTCCTTAAAGATCGATGCAGCTATCCGTGAGCGTCGCAATATTTTGTTTGAAGGCGCACAGGGAACATTGCTTGACCTCGATCATGGCACATATCCCTATGTAACTTCATCAAATCCCGTTGCAGGTGGTGCTTGTATCGGCGCTGGTGTGGGACCAACTTGCATCGATCGCGTAATTGGTGTAGCCAAGGCATACACAACTCGCGTCGGTGAAGGACCTTTTCCGACTGAGTTGCATGATGACATTGGCAATCACATCGGCGAGGTTGGTGCAGAATTTGGCACAACTACAGGGCGCAAGCGTCGTTGCGGTTGGTTTGACGGCGTAATCGGTCGTTATGCAGTGCGGATCAATGGGCTTGACTGCCTTGCGGTCACGAAGCTTGACGTACTTGATGATCTCGAAGAAATCAAAGTTTGTACCGCCTACGAACTTGATGGCAAAGTCACACACGACTTCCCCAGTGACGCACGAGCTTTTGCTAGAGCGATCCCCATCTACGAAACCTTACCTGGATGGAAGCGATCGACTAGCGAATGTAAAACCGTTGAAGAGTTACCCACCGAAGCCAAGGAATATCTTAAGTTTCTAGCTGACTTGACTGGGACTCCGATCGCAATCATCTCTCTAGGTGCAAGCCGAGGACAAACCATTATCGTGGAAGACCCCATTCATGGGCCCAAACGGGGTTTGTTGAGAGCTTAGATTTGGCACTCAGCTTCTAGCTTTTAGCTTTTAGCTTCTGGGTTAAATCTAGGCAATGACAACTACAAATTAAAAGCCAATAGCTAATCGCTAACGGCTAAAAGCCATTAAGAAATCACAAATTACCAAAATGCAACTACAAATTAACGCTACTACACGTCCCCCAGCCAACAATCGCGCTCTTCGTCGCGGTGGTCAAATTCCTGCAACTGTATATGGACATAAAGGTGCTGAATCGATCTCGATCGCTTTAGATGCTAAAGAAGCAACTACTCTACTGCGCGAAGCTACGATCAATAACACAATGATCGAAGTAAATGTAACCGATGGCGACTTCAAAGGCAAAACACTATTGCGTGAAGTTCAAAATCATCCTTACAAAAATGATATTTATCACCTTAGCTTTTTTGCGATCGAGGCTCAGTCGAAGATCGAAGTAGACATTCCTTTGCACTTCGTAGGCGTACCTGTAGGCGTAAAAGTTGGCGGTGGCTCCGTGGACACAATCAAGAACTATGTACGTGTATCTTGCGCTCCAAGCAATATCCCTGAAAGCTTTGAAATTGATATTGCTCCTCTGGAAATCGGCAAGGGTGTGCATGTTAGCGAAATTAACTACCCTGAAGGTGTTAAGCCTGTAACCGAAAGCACTGCTCTCGTTGTTACCATTCTCAAGAAATAAAAACAGGGGCGCTTCGCGCCCCTGTTTTTATTTCTTTAAAAGTTGATAGGCGGCGCGAAGCGCCGCCTATCAACTTTTAAAGGCTTTATGATTGCTATGCAAGAACTATATGCCGATCGCGATCGACTTTTAACCATCCTTCATCTTGTAATAATTTCATCGCTCTAGTAACAGTGACGCGGGTGCTGCTAATGGCACTGGCAAGGTGCTGGTGCGTAAGACGCACAGTCAGACGAGTTCCACCGTCAACAGGGATGCCAACTTCTTGCTTAAGCAGAAGCAGGATTTGGCGGAGTCGCTCTTCCACCCGCTTATTACTAACTAGTGCTAGCAAAGCTTCCGTTTGCTGAAGACGACGATTGAGATGTTGCAAAATGCCATGATAAAGCTGTGGTGATTGTTCTAGCTCAATCAAGGTAAACCGCATCAAGTCAACATCTGACAGGGAAATCGCTTGATAAGGTTCAAGATTTGTTAATGGCAACCCAAAGGGCATTGCTTGTACTGCAAAGCCAACCAAAACTTCATCGCCTGACGGATGCAAGGTATTTAGTTGCACAACTCCACGACAAACTACCCATACTTCATGCGGATACATGGGAATAATTTGTCCACTCTTGTAAGTGTGCATGGTGCGACCGCGATAAATTTCTTCGAGCGATCGCCGCCAATCAGTTACAGAATGGGTGGAGTTAAGATCAAAACTTGAGAACGTATATGTCATAAAAGCGTGAGGTACACATTAGTGATCCTATGTGTTTCTCGACACTATCGGGTTAAGCCTAGTTTATCTAATCAATAAATTCTTCTTAAATTCTTGCAGAGTGTGAGGCGGGGCAAAGCCCCGCCTCACGCTTTTTATTACTATTAAATTCTTGCAGAATGTGAAGCAGTGCTTTGCACTGCTTCACACTTTTTATTTAATAACTAGCGTAATGTTGTTATCTTTGGGTGGAATATCGCTAAATGCTTCAAAATATTCTTTAGCTACTGGCGGAAAGTTAGGGAACTCAAATTTGGCATCACCATCAGCAATATATGCCCAAAAGTAACGAAGTTGTGGCGTTAGGGTTTCGGCTAACTCTACAGGCAAATTTAGAGGTGGGTGAGTAAGCAACCTGAGGACAAACGGATGGGAATGATTTCCCATCCATTCCCGTGAGAAATGTAGTAGATCAGATTGCTCAGGAATCGACTTGACTCGAAAAGATTCTATTTCTAAGCGATCGCCTGCTGCATCAGAAATGTAATTGAGAACACGGTAGGGGTGAGGATAGCTCACCAGAGAGCCTGTGGTGATGTCATAGAGGTCGTAGCGATCGCTATAAGCAATATCCTGCACATGGAGATGTCCAGTAAAGACTAACTTCACATTTGCCTGATGTAAAACTTTGCATAGCCGCTCATTATTTCCCAACATATAGCGCTTACCGAGAGCATTGCGGGACTGATCATGCATATGTTCCAACACATTATGATGAATTGTCACCAAGTTCAATTCATAGTCTTGGTTTTCAAGAACCGATTGCAACCAAACTAACTGCTCATCATCGATCCAGCCAATTTGTTGTCCATCAGCATCAAATTGATTAGAGTTCAATCCAATTAGACGAACTCTCGGTAATACTTCGCATTCATAGTAGAGTTTATTTGGTTCGCTAAGTCCATGCTCAAAGCCAAAACTAGTATAGTGAGGAGAGAATTTATCAAAGGTATCGATCCTTGGTACGTCATGGTTTCCCGCAATCACATAGACGGGATAAGGAAGTTTCGCGAGTCGCTCCGATAACCATTGATGATTCTCAGGTTCTCCATGCTGTGTGAGATCCCCTGGTAAAAGTAGAAAGTCTAAATCTAGATTAGCAAGGTGTGACAGTACTTCTTCAAATGCGGAGATGCTGTACTCAACAAGATGAAATCGCGCAGGATGCTGCCAAATCGTATGGGGCAATGCGATATGCAAATCGGAGACGATCGCAAATTTAAACTTAAGTGCCACCTAGATCCAAACCATGAATAGTTACCTTTTGATTATAGGGTATAGCTAGATATAGGCGATTGCAAGATCGCCGCTATAGAGCTGTCACCATTTGTATTAGGACAAATCACAACCCAGAAGACGAGTTGCGGCGCTTCGCGCCGCAACTCGTCTTCTGGGTTTGCGTCTTAACAAGACTGGCGACAGCTATACAAAGACAAAATGACGTTTACAATAGTTTAGTTACATTGTTTCAAGATCGAAATTTGAATGGCTGAACTAGCTCTATCGTCGGCTCTAGTTAATCGTGCTGCCCTCACACCAATGATGCTGCACTATATCGAAATGAAAGAGCAGTATCCCCATGCCGTGATGTTGTATAGGTTGGGAGACTTTTTTGAAGCATTTTTTGAGGATGCAGAACTAATTTCGCGGGAATTGGAATTGGTGCTAACGGGGCGTGATGGTGGTAAGGCGATCGGTCGCATCGCCATGGCAGGAATTCCGCACCATGCCCTCGATCGCTATGCTAATCAGTTAGTCGAAAAAGGCTACTCGATCGCTGTTTGTGATCAGATGGAAGCAGCTTCAGAGGCACAAGGACTTGTGCGGAGGGAAGTCACAAGGGTCATCACTCCTGGAACCGTGATTGAAGAGGGAATGCTGGCGGCGAAAAAAAATAATTTTTTGGTGGCGATCGCTAATGGGGGCGAAAATTGGGGCTTAGCCTATACTGATATTTCCACAGGTGAGTTTTCCGTCACCCAGCTAAATAGTACTGAGCATTTAATTCAAGAACTATTACGCTTACAACCTGCGGAAGTTCTCATTCCCATTGATGTCCCTAATCCCCAATTATTTCGCGGTTATAAGGCAGAGAAGCCGCAAGCTTTTTGGGAAGGAATTTCGCCAACAAAGCAATCGAGTTTACCTGAACCCTATAGCGCCTTACCTGAGAGTTTTTGCTACACACCGCGATCGCAATCTGCCTTTGCCTTAGCTGAAGCTAAACAGAGGATTCTCGATACCTTTAGAGTGCGATCGCTTGAGGGCTTTGGCTGTAAGTCTTTACCTCTAGCAATTAGAGCCGCAGGTGGGATTTTAGAATATCTGGAATCCACTCAAAAAAGCGTGAAAATGCCATTGCAAGGGATTTCCACCTATGCGATCGCTGACTTCTTAATTCTGGATAATCAAACGCGCCGCAATCTCGAAATTACGCAAACTGTGCGTGACGGCACTTACTACAGTTCGCTCCTATGGGCTCTAGACAAAACCACCACGGGCATGGGTAGCCGAGCATTGCGCCGTTGGCTATTGCAACCGCTTAAGGATATCAACGCGATCAATGAACGTCTCGATACAATTACAGAACTCCTAAAGCAGCATTCTTTACGCAAGAACTTAAGGAGTTGTCTTAGTCAAATCTATGACATTGAGCGCTTATGCAGTCGGATTGGTGCAGGTACGGCAAATGGACGTGATTTAATTGCTGTCGCAGTATCACTAGAAAGGATGCGTGATGTTGCGGATGTGGTAGCTAGATCGAATTCTCGCTACTTAAAAGCTTTGCAGTCCGTACCATCGGAACTATTACAACTTGGGGATCAATTACAAAGAACTCTCGTTGAAGAACCACCAATTTACATTACCGAAGGCAATATTATTCGTTCGGGAGTAAATGAACAACTTGATCGCCTCCGTCAACAAAGTCGTGATGACGTGGAATGGTTAGCAACTTTTGAGAAGCAGGAAAAGGAACGTACAGGTATTAATACGCTCAAAGTTGGCTTTAATAAAGCCTTTGGCTATTACATCAGCATCTCTCGCGGCAAGAGTGAACAAGCTCCAGCCGATTACATCCGTAAGCAAACTCTGACTAATGAAGAGCGTTATATTACACCTGAACTAAAAGAGCGAGAAACAAGGATTCTTAATTCCGATAGTGAACTCAAGCAATTGGAATATGACTTGTTTGTGGAATTGAGGCTGCTCACCGCTAAACATATCGAACCGATGCGAACTCTTGCCACAGCCCTCGCTGCCGCCGATGTGTTGTGTAGTCTTGCTGAAGTTGCTGTGACCTATAACTATTGTCGTCCCCAAATTACCAGCGATCGCGCGATCGCTATTTACAATGGTCGTCATCCCGTAGTTGAGCAGTCTCTCCCCGCAGGTTTCTTTGTTCCTAATACCACCTATTTAGGGCATGACGATCAGGCTCCTGATTGTCCAGATTTAATTGTGCTGACTGGTCCCAATATGAGCGGCAAAAGTATCTATTTGCGGCAAGTAGGACTAATTCAATTAATGGCGCAAGTAGGTAGCTTTGTCCCAGCGGAATCCGCAACTTTAGGAATTTGCGATCGCATCTTTACTCGCGTTGGTGCAGTCGATGATCTTGCCACAGGTCAATCCACTTTCATGGTGGAAATGAATGAAACCGCAAACATTCTCAATCATGCTAAAGATCATTCACTAGTATTACTCGATGAAATTGGTCGCGGTACTTCCACCTTTGATGGCATGGCGATCGCTTGGTCAGTCGCTGAATATATCGCCAATAAAATCAAAGCGCGCGGTATTTTTGCTACCCATTACCATGAACTCAATGAACTCGCGAGTCTGCTTCCCAATGTTGCCAATTTCCAAGTTACGGTCAAAGAACTAGAAGATGAAATCATTTTCTTACATCAAGTCCAAGAAGGCGGCGCAGATCGTTCCTATGGTATTGAGGTGGGTCGTTTAGCAGGCTTGCCTGCGAGTGTGATTAGTCGTGCTAAGCAAGTTTTAGAGCAAATTGCTAAAAATAGCCACATTGCTACGGGCTTAAGATCGGGTGGATCGACTAAAACAAATAGTCAATCAAGCGATCGCTCATCAAAGTCTTCATTAAAAGCTTCTAAGGATTTACCTAAAGAATCACAAATGACAATTTTTGATCCTCATTCTCCATAGACCAAATGCGATGATTTGGGTAAAGACTGCCAACCTCTACTTTTCAAGATTTTTAAAGATTGCTATAAAGTGCTATAACTTTGGGCAAATTAATAATTAGATGTATTTTAATAACTCAGTTTTATTGTCTTAAAAAAATCATTTATCGCAATGCAAAAGTTAGATAGAACAAATCAAAACCCAAAATACAAGTAGCGGTGCAAAACACCGCTACTTGTATTTTGGGTTTTATGTCCTATGCAAACCTTACATAGCTGCAAATCAACGTATAAATGAATAATTACAGTACTTTACAGCGCTTTTCCAGCAAGCAAAGTCCAAAGGTTTGTTTCGCCACCGAAGGTGGGGAAACAAACCCGTACTTCACTAGACGGATAAACGCTATATGCTGAAGGTATAGATAGATTTTGTTGAAAGTATCTTTTTTGTAATACGTTCAATAAAATCTAATTATTTATCCGATCGCAAATTACTATAAATTATTCATCTTATTCATCAATTTGATACTGACAGTAGTATTCATACAGGCTATTAAACGTAAAATTTTTAGCAGCAAAACCTATGACTAGCCTCAAAAATGTCCTTGAGGAAATCGTTGTTGTAGAGGTGCAAGAACAAACCAAGCATCTCAACCCAGCAGCCCTTGAAGCGATTAACCTTAGCGAGGTAGCAGCCTTTGCACTCAATCGATTGCCAGTACTCTATGCAAGTACCAGCCGAGGATGGCTGCAACAACGTAAACGCGCCCACAATGAACTACAGCAGCAGATTGTCAACGCAGTACAGCAAGCCCTGCTGGGCGTAAAGCGTGATCCCTTGCGAAAATCGACCAAAATTGCGGCTAGTAAAGTTGAAGCACCTGCTCATGTTCTGGCAAAGCTACAAAAGCTTTTTTGTAAGTCTTCTTTGCAATGGCAGGATGTGCCAAAAGCGTTTCAGGAAGCACTTACACTAATCAGTCACAAACCAGAATATGCAAGTTTAAGTATTAACGATCGCCATCGATTGCGAGAAATTAAAGGCTATTTACAGCGTAATAAAGGCTCTCATCATCAAGATCTTCAGTCTTGGCAAAATAACATTGAATTGCCAAATCCTGAACTTAAATCTTATATTCTTTCGGCTTCTTATTTCCTAATTAATGTTTTAGAGGATTTAGCAAAACAGGAAATAAAAAATCAATTGACCCATATGGCAAATGTTTTGCCCCGCAAAGTTGGTATTGATGATGTATGTGCATATGTACTCAATCGTCTCCCCCCCCTGTATGCCACCACTGAGCAGGGGGTAATCTGGCAAACCCAAAAAGCAAAAGAGCAGCTATCCAGCCAGATTGAATCAACTGTAATTCAATCACTAATGACTTTAGGAAAAACACCCCGTCGGCTAGCCGATCCAATTCCATTACTCAAGTTTGAAGAAGAATGTGAACAAGCTATCAGTGAACTACGTTCAATTTTTCAAAGGGAAGATATTACTTGGCGAAATATTGCCACCCTCGCGGAATATGCGATCGATCAGGAGAAGCAGGGGATGACCTATTGGCGACAACAGTGGCGCATGTTAGGACAAATTTACAGTGAAATGTATTTAAAACCAGGGGATGCCGAACTATCTCTTAGCCATAATTCAGAAGGAGAAGTCTTAATCGTGTACGCACATACTAAAGAAGCTTTTGGGTGGATCGCCGATAATCCCAAAAATTTAGGCGTTAGTACTTTAAGGCTGTTCCCAGCGGTTTCTGAGATTGAACTTTATGGGTTTTTCTTAGATTTCTCAATTAACTACACCCGCGAAGAAATGGCAGCCGATGGGATTATTTGATTTTTTAGTTTAATGCTATAGCAATGTAAGGGCAATTCATAAATTGCCCTTACATTGCTTTTTTTGAGTAATTCCTATCTATAGCTATCACCTTTGTATTTGTCTTATACCAATTCACGAAAGTGTGGCAACACTTTTGGGAATTAAAAACCAAACCCAGTAAGGGTTTTCAACGTACAAAATGGCGTAGCCATTTTGTACGTTGGTATAACAAGATTGGCGACAACTATATGTATGAGTTCATAAAAGTATGATGACACTTTTATGAATTTGCAAATCAAATCCAGTAAAGATTACAGCGCAAAATGGCTACGCCATTTTGCGCTGTAATCATAAAAAAGATCGCCTAAATTTTTTACTCAGTTTTAGGCAGGAGTAGAGAAGCGGATTTTCAGATAATCATCTTCCATTTTTGCGCCAGAAGTTTGGAGAACAGATAGAGCTTGAGGTAATACTAAATTACGGCGATGATTGCCAATGCGGATGTTTAGCTCGTCACCAGTCTTCGTTAACTCAATCTTCTCTTTCGGCACACCTGGTAAATACAACTCCAAACGATATTGCTTATTCTCTTCCACCACCCGCATTGTATTTTCTTTGTAATAGACCTGCGAAGGATCTTCGTTACCATAGAGAGTCTCTTTTAAGCGCTCTAAAGCCGCAATCCCACACATCTCTTCAGCATAAAGTGGAATCTGCTTAATGGGCAGAGGATGGAAATCACGATGAATTTGTTCACAATATTGCTTCTGATTGTCCTTCCAAACCTTAAAGAATGGATCTTGCACTTCTTCAGGAATAATCCGATTAGCAATCACCATATCTGTAGCAACATTGTAGAGACTGAGATAGGAATGCGCCCTCAAGGACTCATTAATTACCATCTTTTCAGGATTAGTTACCAGTCTGACGGTTGTGGTGGTGTTATCTGTGAGGATTTTTTCTAAAGCTTCTAATTCTTCATAGAACTCATAGGGAGCATCCATTACTTCTTTGTTAGGCAATGAGAAACCAGTCACTCGCTTAAAAATAGGCTCAAATACAGGACTAAGAACCTGAGCCATGCCCTGTAACGGTTTATAAAACTTCCGCATATACCAACCTGCTACTTCTGGCAGAGATAGCAGTCGGAGAGCTGTCCCCGTAGGTGCAGAGTCAATCACTAATACATCATATTCCTTTTCGTCATAGTGACGCTTCACACGCACTAAACCAAAAATCTCATCCATTCCTGGCAAGATTGCCAATTCTTCAGCCTGAACACCCTCCAGCCCTCTAGCTTGAAGAACTTCACTAATGTAGCGTTTAACCGCCCCCCAGTTACCTTCTAGCTCGCGTAAGGCATCTAACTCTGCTCCCCAAAGATTAGGGCGTACTTCCTTAGGATCATGTCCTAGCTCGACCATAAAGCTATCGGCGAGAGAGTGAGCAGGGTCAGTGCTTAGTACTAGAGTTTTATAGCCTAATTCAGCACAGCGTAAGCCTGTAGCTGCGGCGACAGACGTTTTACCAACGCCGCCTTTTCCTGTCATTAAAATGATACGCATGGTCGATATGACTCGTCTTGTTTAAATTTTGATGAGATTAGGCTTGACAAGGCAAAGCACTGCCAATTCTAATAAATTTTGAATAAATAGTTGACTTTGCAAATCTTTACAATTGCTTCTCATTCTAACATCGATATCGCGATCGCCTAAAATGCTTTTGAATAGCTTTTTTAGTTATAGCTATAGCCACCTGTATCAGGGCAAATCAAAAACCAGATAATGTGAGGCGGCGCAAAGCGCCGCCTCACATTATCTGGTTTTTATGTCCTAACAAGAATGGCGACAGCTATAACTGGATTTTTGGATTGTATACATGGTAGTTTAGCCAGATACAAGCTAAAGTAGCCTAGTTAATCGCTGTAAGGCTTTTATCTATATGAATCAGCAACCAGACTCACCTGTTAACTTAGAACAACTTAACCAAATATCAGAAGGAGATATAGAGTTTGAGATTGAGGTTTTACAGGTTTATGTTGAAGATATCTCACAGCGTATTGAAACAATCCGAGATGCAATTATTGGAAATGATTGGTCAATAGTTATGGGTGAAGCACATCACCTAAAAGGTTCTAGTGCGAATGTGGGGGCTTTGCAAATCCAGACCTTGGCAGGACAACTTGAGAAACTAGATGAAAGTCAAGATCAGCAAAAAGCTCTGGAGATTATTAATGATATGTTGAGAAAAATACAAGCTGTTGAGTTATTTATTCACGAAAAATCAGCGACTTTATTGTCAGCACCGAAAAAAATTGAATCTTAGCCATGGATAATATAGTTTTAAGAACTATAAACTTTATGATCAGTAAGCAATGGCGATCGCTTGCCAATATTTTTTTAATCTGTCTAATTTGCCTTGGGATAACCTGCACAAACTCCTTTATCCCCAAAGTTTCGGCAGCCGCTGAACCTTCATCAAGTCAGATCATGGATCGTTTTGAAAATATCAAAAACAAGATGGCAAAACTAAGATTTTGCTATAACGAGAGCTGTTTCTATCGCAATGTCACCAGCAAAGTTATCCCGCCAAATGATAAAAATCCCCACTACATTGGCGAAATATCTGCTGCTGTAGAACGCCCATCATCCAGTCCAGATCTTGCCGATTATCATTTTGTCTATGTAGGCGATCGCTGGCAACTAGTTAAAGGTGAAGAGTTTACCGATGTTGCTGATTACGTATTTATAGGCGATCGCTACGAAATCTACAGCGTTCATAACAGCCATACTTTGCGCGGTAACTTGGATAAAGCTAAAGAAGAAGGTGGCATTAAGTCGGGATACTTACCGCTTTACTATGAAGTGTTAGATCATGGTCTTGAAAAAACATAGGATATCGCAAAGCGCTATCCTATGTTTAAAACAAAAAAGCCTCGCAATGCGAGGCTTTTTTTTTGTGAAGTAAATAATTACCGTTTCGAGTATTGAGGAGCCTTACGAGCTTTCTTGAGTCCGTATTTTTTGCGTTCCTTACAACGGGGATCGCGAGTCATGTAGCCTTCAACTTTGAGAGGCTTACGGTTTTCTGGAGCAAGTTCACATAAAGCACGAGCAACACCCAAGCGAATTGCATCAGCTTGACCAGTGACACCGCCACCATGAGCATTGACCAAAACATCGTACTCGTTTTCCAAGCCTAAGGTTTCCAGAGGAGCCTTTACACCTGAGATGTAGCTTGGGTTAAACTGCAAATACAGATCACCTGGTTTGCCATTGATCACGATTTTACCTTCACCTGGGACGAGGCGTACACGGGCGATCGCTCTTTTACGACGACCAGTTCCCCAGTAAACAGCACGATTAGAACGTTCAGTATCTGACATCTGTAATTTCTCCTACTTCAGCGATGGAATGGTGTTAATGACCAAGGTTTCAGGCTGTTGAGCCTCATGGGGATGGCTAGCACCCTTATAAACCTTGAGCTTGGTGAAAAGCTGACGACCGAGGGTATTCTTCGGCAACATACCCTTAATCGCATGTTCGAGGACACGTTCAGGAACACGAGCGATTACTTTATCGAAAGTCTCTTCCTTCATCCCACCTGGACGACCAGAATGTCTTCTGTATAGCTTTTGGGTGGATTTCTTGCCAGTTACAGCAATTTTTTCGGCGTTGATCACTACGACGAAATCGCCAGTATCTAAATGGGGCGTATAGATGGGCTTATTTTTACCGCGTAGGATTACCGCGATCGCGCTAGCAAGTCTTCCTAGGCGCTGACCTTCCGCATCAATGACATACCATTTGCGATCAGGATCTTTTGGTAAGTAGCTTTTATTGGGAGTAAGTGTAGTTGTAGTCATTAGTTTCTCTACAAACGAGATTTATCTATGATATTTATCTGGAAAATATATTTGAGAAATATATTTATCAAACTTTTGAGTTTGGGACAGGTTAGCTTTTAAACTTCAAACCAAGTTAAGTACATGGCTGTCATTTAAACCTAGTGTTTGCTTGCGCGATGCGAACTCTGCAAAGGGATGATCGGCATAACCGATCGCCAATAGGCACAATCCTTGTGGGGGAGCAGCATACTTCACTTCAATACGACGTTTTTCTTGCCAAATGCTAGTAAAGGCTTCGACACTCAGACGCGAACGCCCCACATCGACTAATTGCCCTACCAACAGGCGAATCATGCCGTACAAAAAGCCACTTGCTTGGACTTCCACATGGACAAAATCACCATCTCGCCAACATAGTGCTTCTTGAAGCTCAAGGCGACTATGGGGACGGCTTGAACCTGCTCTCTGAAATGCTGCCATGTCTTGCTCACCTAACATCGGCTGCAAGGCTTGATGGATCAGCTTTTCATCAAGGCGATCGTGGTAATAGTGCCAGCTAAACGGCTTTACAAACAAATTCGGAATGGCTGCGGTGTAAATCGTGTAACGATAACGCCGCCATGTCGCCGAAAATCTTGCGTGCCAGTCGTCAGCTACTTCCGCAGATCCACAGATTAAGATCCCTTCAGGCAAATAACTATTAAGTACCTTTGCCCAACGTTGGGGAGGGATCACGCTAGACGTATCAAAATGCGCTACTTGAGCCGCAGCATGAACTCCTGTATCAGTCCTACCTGCACTATGCAAAACGGTTGGTTTTCCACAAATCTTAGCGATCGCTTCTTCAATCGTTTGCTGCACACTGGGATGATTTGGCTGTCTTTGCCACCCGTAGAAGTATGTACCTAGATATTGAATAACTAAAGCAATACGATGGGGAGACTCAGAATCAGCAGAGAACATCTTGAGGCATCTTAATGTTTACACAAGTTGCAAGATCGCCATTTCGGCATTGTCGCCGCGACGGCTAACTGTGCGAACGATACGGGTATAACCACCGTTACGCTCAGCATAGCGATCCTTAGCTTGGGTGAACAATAGGTCAACCAAGGTAGTTACACGCTCTTCTTCAGGTAATTGTTCTTGTTTGGTCTTAGTCTGAGGACGATCGCTTACGGGTTCGCCATCTTTGACCGAAATATCATATAAGTAGGAGATCGCTTGACGACGAGCGTGCAGAGAACCATCTTTAGCAAGAGTAATCATGTGATCAACGCTGCTACGAACGGCATCAGCCTTAGCTCTGGTGGTCTTAATTTCGCCTCTGAGGATTAGCTCAGTGGTCAAAGCCCGTAGGAGAGCTTTGCGCTGATCGGCAGCCTTATTAAGCTGGGGGGTTTTACAACGGTGACGCATAGGTGTGTACTAGATGGATATGAAACCAAACTCTTTAGAGATAAAGAGATTTTGCTTTTTTACAGAACTTTAGAAGCTTTGGACTCAGTTAAGGTCAAGCCAAGATGCTGTTTAAGTGCATCCATAACTTCCTCAGCCGACTTTTGACCAAAGTTTTTGATTTCCAGTAAATCGTCTTGGGTGTATTCCAACAAATCCGCAACAGTGTTAATCTGAGCGCGTTTGAGACAGTTATAAGCTCTAACAGATAGTTGCAATTCTTCAATGTGAATTTGCTTAGTCTCGTCTTGCTCATCACGTTCTTGAGGCAACGAAGGCGCAAGGGTGATTTCTTGCAAGGGCGAGAACAAGTTCACTAACACGCTAGCGGCTTGGCTAAGTGCTTCTTGAGGTGTAATGCTGCCATTTGTCCAAATATCGATTAGCAGACTCTCCTTATTGATCGCATCACCGATCCGAGCGTCCTTAATCTCATACTTGACCTTACGCACAGGCATAAACACAGCATCAATCTTGAGTGTATCAATCGGAGAACTGTGATCTTCCTTAGAGCGGTCTACCGAGCGATAGCCTTTACCACGTTCGATTGTGAGTTCCATCTCCAAAGTTGCACCCTCACTGAGAGTTGCAATGTATTGGTTAGGATTGACAATCTCGATGTCCGATGGCAAAGAATGGAAACTGGTAGCCGTGACTAATTTTGGACCGCGCTCTACCAAACGAATGATCTGCGGTGCTGAGCTATAAGACTTCAGCACTAGTTCTTTCAAGTTGAGCATCAAATCCAAAACGTCTTCCCGCACGCCTGGAATCGTCGCAAACTCATGGTTGACACCAGCAATGCGAACAGCAGTGACGGCCGCACCCTCAAGATTGGAGAGCAATACCCGTCTGAGCGCATTTCCAATGGTAATGCCTTGCCCCCGATCTAGTGGTTCCAGTACGAATTGGCTGTACTGGCTATTGTCTTTTTCTGTGTGGGATGCAACGCACTCAACCTGAAACTGTGCCATATTTGTACCGACTTAGTCTGCAAGAGTAAACGAAAATCAAAGGGAGAAATTAGAGGATTGGGGAATTACGAATTACGAGTTACGAATTATGAGCTTAGTTTCTAATTCGTAATTTCTAATTCGTAATTAATTACACACGTCTGCGCTTTGGAGGACGACAGCCATTGTGGGGGATTGGGGTAATGTCACGAATAAGGGTGATCTCTAGTCCAGCAGCTTGTAATGCTCTCACTGCGGTTTCGCGACCTGATCCAGGACCTGTGACCATTACTTCAACCTGACGCATTCCTTGTTCCATCGCTCTTCTAGCCGCCGATTCGGCAGCAGTTTGGGCTGCAAATGGAGTGCCCTTCTTCGCGCCCTTAAAGCCACTAGCACCAGCCGAAGACCATGAGATCACATCTCCAACAGTGTCTGCGATCGTGACGATAGTGTTGTTAAAAGTAGACTGGATGTAAGCGACTCCATTAGGGACATTGCGCTTATTCTTACGTGCGCCAGTTCTACGAGTTGTTTGACGAGCCATTGTTTCGTATTAATCCTTACTTACTTCTTACCTGGAGCCTTCTTCTTACCTGCGACAGTACGACGACCGCCACGGCGAGTACGCGCATTGGTGCGAGTACGTTGTCCACGGACAGGAAGCCCCATACGATGTCTACGACCTCGGTAGCAACCGATGTCTACTAGGCGTTTGATGCTTAAACCTTCGAGACGACGCAGATCGCCTTCTACTTGAAAGTTGGATTCTACCTCTTGGCGTAAAGTTGTTACTTCAGGATCAGTAAGTTCTTTAACCCTTGTGTCAGGGTTTATTTTGGTAGCTGCTAAGATTTTTTTGGCGCTAGTTAGACCGATTCCGTATATGTACGTTAGTCCTATTTCGATGCGCTTGTCACGCGGAAGGTCAACTCCTGCAATGCGAGCCACTATAAGTCTCCCAATTTGTTGTCAGTTTTCAATTTTATGGTTGCCCTAAAAGTACTTATTGACAAACCTTTTCAGGTATTTCATGAGCAAATTTCGGGACGGATGGCTGTACAACACTATCTTCGTGAGAGCGTGCGTTCTATGCAGTGGGTTAGCTACAATCGACAGAAGCAAATTACGAAGACGTAATATTTTACAGCGAACTCTATAATATATTGACAATGGCAACTTCTGTCAATATTTTTGCAATTAATCTGTGTTTTAAGATTAAAGATGTGGGGCATAGCCCCACATCTTTAATCTTAAAAGCCTAAATATCACGATCATTGTCTATGGATGCAACTCCAGAGATCGGACGATAAGTATAGCTCGCAATCGATGGTGCAGTGTTGGGTAAATTACTTTGCAAATTACTGGACGATTGAGGTCGCGATATTTTCATAATATCTTCTTTGATCGCTTCGAGATCGACGTAGCGATCGGCAACATTAATCAGATGATCGCTGGTCATTGATCTCAAACTGACCACTTCAACACGTACACCGCGATAACTTGCGGCATCAACTGCGTAGGCGAGATCCCCATCGCCACTCACTAATACGGCTGTATCATAGGAACCAATTAGCGCCATCATGTCTACAGCAATTTCGACATCAAGGTTAGCTTTCTTGGAACCGTCGGGTAGTTGTACTAGCTCTTTAGAAATAACTCGATAGCCATTGCGACGCATCCACAACAGAAATCCCTGTTGCTTTTCATTGGTGCGATCAACTCCTGTATAGAAGAATGCGCGTAGTAAACGCGAACCATCCGTAAGGCAGAGGAGCAATTTGGTGTAGTCGATTTCAATTCCCAATTGCAGGGCGGCATAGAAAAGATTAGAGCCATCAATGAAGATGGCGACTCGCCCTCGATTTTCTAAAATTTGGTCTGGTTTAAAACCAGAATCTTGCTCAAAAGGTAACATATTTTTGCCTATAGAACGCTTGTTATCTAGTGCTGCGGGATGAAGCTTTGGTATTAGCATTGATACTTAAAACCGTCCTAAGTGTTTACCTAATTCAGAAGAACCTCTTAAAATTTTTTAATAAACTCACACATAGCTGATTTAAAGCTAGTATCGGACGTTAAAAGTAGCTTTCAATAAAGAAACTTGCTTTATCCCAAGACTTTTTGAGAATTATTAGGAGAATTTAATAGTAAGTAATCCAAAGTTAGTCAAGATAAATCTAAAATAAACTTGGAACTATAAACGATTTTTTTATAAATAGGATACAAAAACAATAAATTTATTTGTAATTGCTCAACCTATAGCAAACAATGATTTGAGAGGATTCAAAGCGATAAGAATGGACTCAAAAGCGGAAAAGCCTTTTCTTTTTCCAGTATTGACAAT
>NZ_JACJQY010000002.1 GCF_014696925.1 Phormidium tenue FACHB-1050
TTTTTCGTCGTGGTTTTGATTTCCTGCGTCACTTCATCTTTGACCTTCATCTCAATTCCGAGGCTTTCTTCAACTCCATTAAATTTTTGTCCTGTACTTAGCATCCTAGGTTAAAAAGTCGTTCTGTTTTTTGACCAAGTATTCTTCCTTCCGTTGTACCACTGATAGTCACAATATCCTTCCCAATCAGCTGGATATCCACAGCACTAATTGAAGAACGATTAGTTTCTAAAGTTTTACCATTAATATTACTGGTGCGTTTGCCATTGGCAGTTAAAGCCCACAGCTTCGTTTGTCCATCGTCACCACCACTAACTAAATAGCAACCTTGCGAACTGAAGGCAACCGATCGCACAGGTTTAGAATTATGAGCATCTTTCCAGCCATCAACTAATTGACAAGGACGATCGCCTTGCAAACAGGTACTGAGATCCCAAACTGACATATAGCCCTGATTGTCGGCTGTAGCCAGTAAATTGCGCTTGAGATCTGGTACAGAAATACTTTGGATATAGTCATCCTGTCCACCGACATTAGGATAGGCGATTTGCTTAACTGTATTGTTGACCCAATTCCAGAGGACAAGTTGGTTATAACGACCAGCGATCGCCAAAGTGCTGTCATCTTGTCCAACTAGAGCGATCGCAATAACCGCAAAATCAAATTTCTTAATCTGACTCGGTTGGGTGGGCGGATTGGTAAATAGACTTTGAAGATCCCACCGTAATACTGTGCCACTCCCATGACCACTAAATAAGGTTCTCGCGTCGAGGGTGTACTCTAAACCAAATACGCGATCATCCGACTGATTAGTAAATGTAGCGATCGGACGTTTATTGTCGGCTTGACTATCCAAAATCTGGATTTCCCCATTTTCTAGTCCAGCCGCTACAAAATTATTATTAACAGGACGATAGCGAACTGTGCGAATAGCTTTTTGAGCTTCCGTCAAAGTACCTAGATCAAAACCGCCAAAGGGTCGATAAAATCCTGATACATTCCACTTACGGATTGTGCGATCGTTAGAACTACTAATCGCATGACTACCAATACCATCATATTGAACAGATGTAACAGCTCCCTGATGCGGTGGAAATGGATTATTAGGATTAAAGCCAGACAACCAACCCATGACAAAGAGAATGATTGCTAAAATCAGGATTATTAAGAAAAGTGGAACTACTGGCTTAACAACAACTTCAATAGCTTGGACTTCATCAATGGTGTTAACCCTTGTATCTAGCCAGTTTGCCTTAATTAAAAGATTTAATTTCTGAGATGCTCCTAGCCAAGGTCGCGGTTTATCAACTTGAAGCTGAAGATCATTTTTACTGAATGGTTCAATTTCTGCATCATTGGGTGACACTTCAAAGGAAAAGTCTTCATAATCACTAGAGCTAACATTCTCTAGATCAAAACTAATTTTTTGCGGAAGGTTGCTGGCATTGTCGGCTGTGAGCGTAAATATGGCTGGTGATGATTGCCAAAACTTCCACCACAATTTCCACGATCGCTTAGCAGGAATAGTCTGTGATCTTGGTGAACAGACTACTGCTAATTCACCTTTTGGCAATACTTCTAAGCTCGATGTTAATTGCGAAGGTAAGCCATTGGTATGGGAAATATCGATGGTAAAAGGATAGGATTTGGCGATCGCATCATGATCAAATGGCAAATTACATATAAAGGAAGCCCGAAACTGCGCCCCAGCCTTGACTGTAAACTGTTGAGTATTGCCCCTAGGAAACCATGAATCTGGCAGATCACGGCAGGTTAAGGTTACATTTGTATTTTGCTGACTGGGATTTCCAATTAAGATGGGAATTTCTAGTTCATCAAGGGGCATAGCTTGAAGTTTTTGAGCAGGTATTTCAGCCTTTAAAATTGATCGCCCTGCTCCTTCTTGGAGATTGATGCGTAATACTTCACGATTTTCTTCACGTAACTCGATTGAAAAAGCCCGAACTGTAATATTCATAATCCCCGTAAATCCTGAGATCGGGGTTTCAATAATCGAAACCACAAACTCGACCAAATCTCCTGGAGGGATCTTCACACTCACATCGGGTGAAATCGTATACCACTCATAGCCAACTTCTTGAATGTCTGCACCTGCGGCAATGAGTTCAATCTGAAAGCTAGAAAACTGATTGCTATCATTAACGACAACTACAGGAAAAGAATTTTTTGCTGAACCAATTTTAAAATTTAGTTCTTTTTGAGGTATCTCTAAGCCGATTTGATTTGCGGACATCGCCGTATTCTCCTAGGTTTCTCTGATAGCGTTTGGCAAATGCGTACTTGTTCATTTGCTAAATCTAAAAATAACTACAGTAAAGGTTTGCAATTTTCATTTTGTCTACGACAAAATGAAAATCGTTATAGTTTGGGACTAAGAACGACGCGAAGCATCGCCCATCCTTAATGCTCTAGCACGGCTTAGAAGTGATTCTACTGAGTTAGACTGTCCCATTTGGGATGCGATCGCCGCTTTTTTAGCTTCATCCTTTTCGGCACGCAGTTTACTGAGTTGATTCTTCATCCCATTTTGGCGTTCCGCAATGGTACTTCCCATCTCTTGAAATACTCGCGCCATTTGCCCTAGTTCATCTTGACGCTGAGCAACTGAATCTAATTCTTCAGCATTAAAAGATTCTTCTTCGATTCCTTTTGCCGCAGTCATCAGATCTTTAATTGGTCGAAGTAGCCATGAGGCGATCGCCAAACCGATCAAAATATTTACCCCCAACATAATCACAATAATAATTAAAGTAACTCGGTTATTGGTATCAATCTCCTGCATGAAAATTGACTTTGGCACGATAATCCCCACTGACCAATCTAGCTGTAAGCCCTGATTCAATTTATGCGTGCTAACAATATATTTCTCACCATTTAACTCAAATTCAATTACTTGAGCATCTTGAAGACTTTGAAAGCCTCCGTACTGTTTTTGAATAGCTAGCCCAGCATTCTGTAGCTTTGGATCTTGACTTTGAGAAGCCTCAAAACGCTTAACTACATTGCCATTTTTCTCAAAGACTGGAGCTTCGGAAGTAGATGCAACCAATGTACCGTTGCCCTCAACTAAAAACACATTCCATCGATCGGAAGGGCGAGTTTGTAACATGAACTGCTTAATTTGTTTTAGTGAAATGTTAATGCCTACTACGCCCTGTATACCTCCACTAGAATTATAAATTGGGGTAGCTTTGGTGGTAGTTAGTTCGCCATCAGTGGTACTAACAAAAATCGAACTCCAAATTGCTTTGCCAGACTGTTTAGCGGCAATATACCACGGACGGGTTCGATGGTCATATACTTCATTTGTGACCAATTTCCCTCGTACTCCATCACTACTTAGCACATAGGTCGGACGATTAAGACTATTAGCTTCCTCGCGAATACGCAGCAAAAAATTGGAGCCAGTATAGCGCTCAATACCAACCATCGTTCCACTTTCATTGCCATAAAACAAAATGTTTTGGATATTTAGTTCCCTTGCTTTATTAAAGACATCTTTTTGAACTTGACTAATATCATTGGGGTTAATACTGCCGTTGCTAAGGGCGGTAGTCAAAGACTGATTGATTCGTACTGACTCTTCTAGATAGGAAGTAATTTGTTGTTCAACCCGTAAATTTAAATTGTCACAAAGTTGACGAGTTAGCTTCTGGATAGCTCGTTCACTACTATTAAATGAAATCCAACCCGTGATACCAACTGCTACCGTAATTTGAATGCTCAAAACAATGGGAAAAACTTGACGAATCGAAGACATAGATAAATAACCTTGGATAAATGTGAATGTCTAGATGCTTTATGGGAGGGTGTCAACCATATTGGTGATGCGGCGTTGATCAGATTCTGGTTGCAGATTAAGATTGTTTTGGTATTGAGGATTTACTTGCATGGCTTGATACATTCCAGAACGTTGAGCAGCATAGTTGAGAATATTAATCCCCAATTCTTGGCAATTGCGAATGGTTTCTCTCGTCAGGGCTTGATCGGATTGACCACTCCAGATCGGTAATAGCTTGCCTAGTATGACAATTAAACCTCCATTCGTGACTATCTGCATTGGTTGCTCAGTGATTGCTGATAAATTTGGAAATAGAAATGGCTGGCTACGGAGAGGATGAGTTCTCTCTAAATCGGAAAATGCTTGCATCGGTGTTTCCATGGGAAGCCGACTGCGAAGGGAATCAAGAAAATCTTGGGTAGAGGAATTGATCTCAATGGCGATCGCTTCTAACTCAGACAGTAGTTCTGATTGAATACTCGACTGATCAGCTTGTTGAGCCATTGATAGCGATTGGCTAGTTTTTTTGAGCTTATTGCTAGCATTTTGGAGTTCATTATAAATTCCTAATAGATTTTCTAACTGGCTATTACGAATTGAGGCTTCGATTAGTACGACCCCACCCATAGCAATGTATTCTCGTAAAGCTAATTGTGTAGCATCATTAATGGTTAAAACTTGGGCATGGGTCAAACAAATGAGATGGTAGGTACTGAGATGACTCAATGTCAGTTCAGCATTAATATCTAGCTTACTGATTGGCTCAATTATGCTCAAGCTCGGTGCAAGACTGGATAAGGATTGTCCGAGAAAATGGAGATTTTCTTGAATGGAGTTTTGTTGATTGTCGCTGAAAGTTGCTACTCGAACCAAGTTTTTGGGACGAATTTGAGCTTGTAAGCGGTAGCGCATATCTAATTGCGATACTTGGGGAGAAAATATATCTATTGGTTTCTGGATTTCCAACTTCCCTTCAGCGATCGCTATCCGACAGATTTCAATATCCGTTTCAAGTGGTAAGTCAGTTTTCTCATTGACTCGAAAGGTTTCTACCAGTATTTCATTGCCATTGGCTCGCTTGAGTTTAGCAGGATCGACATAACTAAGAACTAGATAAACGATCGCAATCTCAACATCATAAGCAGTCGTGGAAATCCGAAAATCGAGAGGAGTTGGCACAACAATAAAATTACCTTGCAGATCGATCGCCATGCCTAGCTGAATTTGCACCCAACGCCCATCCCGAAATTTGGCGGGTAAGTCATCAGGCGCAGCGATCGGAGCAACGCCTAAACCACAAATTATCCCTGGTAAAAATAGAGACTGATACTGCACATTTTGGCGATGCTGATGATATTCGTGAGCGAGTCGCCATCGTTCACTATTGATCATCAATCCATCTGATACTTGTAACCTTTCAAAGGATTTAATTATGGGATAGGGAAAGTCATTCATAGGTTTTTAGTGATTTTTTCTCAATTATTTTTATCAGTACATTTTTAGGATTTAAAGATATCGGCGCTTCGTAACGAGATCTTTAAATGACTTCTAGATCGTAGGTACAACAAACAGGCTTTTCACGTTCGATAATTCGATGGATCAGCGGCAGGTCAAGACTATTCTGTAAATCGTTACGAATTCTCACCACAAAATGAAAGGGTCTACCACCACCCGTGGAGGCACTTTGTCCGAGGATTGCTTCACTAAGCACAAAACCCCGTCCTGTGATTTCAAAAATACTAATGTGTTTTTCTGTCTCAGGTAAATGTTCGTCGAGGGGTAATCCTGTAAACAAATGGATATAAAAGCGTAGCCCCCGACGAGTTCCCCGCCAGCGATAAATCTGCATGGCTTGCTTGATCAAGTAGCGTTGTCGCTCAACATCAAGATTTGTTGCTGTTTCCCATCCCACCCAATGGGCAAGAAACGGCAACATAGTTTCAGGAGCTAGCATTGGGTCGAGATAAGCCCAGAGTGAGTCTAAGATCTGCACATCGGGTTCTAGGGCTTCTTCAAAGATCTTTAGCAAGCGTCCTACAAAATCTACTTCACGGTAAGTATCAGGTAAGAAGTCCAGATATAAACTAGGCGGACGCACATACAGCCGGAATGGCTCAACATCAAATAATTCTAGTCTGGGAGAGAATTCTGAATTAGAACTCGCATAACCACCATAAATTTGTAACTGCCCCTGATAATTAATCGTGAGGGGCTGACCTTGCACGATCGCCTCTTGTTTCTCAAAAAAGTCCGCAGGAACTTGGAAATAAAGAACAGCTTCCATCTCTGCATAGGGCGGCAACTCATTCCCTTCCATCCCAATTTGCAGCCAATCCGTTGGGAAGTCCCCTTCAACACGCAAGTTAGTCAGTAGCGATCGGTTACTGGAGTTTTTGAGCTTGACTACAATCTCACTCGGTTCATGGGGATGGATCAGCAGTTTGCAATTAGTAGGCGATCGCACACTATCACCCGTGGCTCGCAACAGATTGTCCTGTGGACTACCCAAATTATCGGCACTGGCTAAAGTCTCTTCAATGGCATCAGGAGACTTCATCGAAATTAGGCGAATGCTTAGTGCTTGGAGCTTACTTTTTTGAGTCATAGGAGGTGGTATTTAGATGCTGTCATGCGGGCTTAACTGACTATATTAATCACATGGCTAGAGCGTAATCTAGGACTGCGCCAAGAGCAGATCAATCCAACTGAACCGGGGTCAATCATTGGTTGTGGCGCAAGTCTTCTCATCCATTCGCCGTTTTCATAGCGCAACTCAAATAGTTGTACTGTACCTAAAAAGCGCACACCTTGAAAGTTTTGTAACAGTTTGACAATATCAGACGGATAAACAGGACGACCAAACTCCCAACCTTGTCCGCTAACTCCACCCGTAATCGGATTAAGAAACCGATAGAGCATCACCTTAAGCTGTCGCACAATATCTTGCTGCACCTGTGGATTACTGTAGGAAGCTTCGAGAGCAATCTCAGTCTGTACACAGACTCCCACATATTCGGGTTGGTCTAGTTGAATTTGGATGCCTAGCATTTTCCGTTCATCAAGATAGCCTAAGACTCGGTCAATGAGGGGCTTGGTTAAAATGAACTGATCAGGAGCAATTCCTTGACCTTGCTCAACGCTTTCCGTGCGGACTCTAGGGACAACTAGCAACTTCACAGTTCCTGCTTCTTGTTTCCTCCGAGTGGGCGCACACATGACGCGAGCTACTGCACCATCCCCCGCAATCAGAGTCAAATATTCAAAATCAGTTTGGGTAATTGCGCGATCGCGAGTTCGGAGCATCTTAGGAACTCGCACAGCCACATCATCAAGGGATTCTGCGTCAACACCATTACTTGCCGAAATGTGATTGGTTAAACTAGCTACATAGGGGATAGCATTTTTGGCTATTCGCAAACTTCCGCGCTGCACATTACCGCGAAAGCCTCCACCTGTGCGATATTTCACCATTTGGATAATTGCGCCTTTAGGTGGAACTGCTCCATATTGAGTACCAGTTGACTTCGTATTCATAGCGATCGCCTTAGTTTGATCCGCCACGACTCTTTGCATTGGTTCACCTTGAATCCGTAGACGTTGCAATGTATGCTGACTCTGATAATTAGGCGTTTGCACAAAGGGACCAAATTGAACTTGTCCTGAAGTGGAATCGATAATATAGTGCAAATCACTTTCCGTAGATTCGGAAAAATCGGCAACTTCCTGCCATATTTGTGGCAGTCCGACGGGTGGGGTGATTAGTAAATATTCATCTGCTTGGCGCGGCAATATTGGTTGGTGCATTAGCTGAAAGACCTGTCCTGATTTGCCATTGCTCTCTCCCAAAACCTCATTTACTAAAGCATGACATTGAGTAGCCTTAACTGTCCCACCGATCGCTCTCGCACCCATGCCAATAATATGTGGCGATCGGTTATAGGCTAACTGATTAGCTGTTGGTTCGACATAGCTACAGCGTAACCACCGCCCTCGATAAGTCGAAAACTGTGTCACTTCCCATGTAAGTGGTAAATGAAAGATAACTTCTGCACCCTGTAAAGGATTTGTCCCCTCATTGGCTAATTCACTAAAACTAAATCCTTTCGTGCGATCGTCACTCTCTTTTTGGAGTACAGGTTGCCATGCATTGCCATTCCATGCTTCCCAAAATCGAGGTGGATTATTCGGATTAATCCCTGTGGTTGTTGCCGATTCTCCCTTCAAGTTGAGGGCTATTACATTGCCATTGATCGGTTGTTCTCCATCAAACACCACATAGAAACAATTATTTGGTTGAGGCGGTTCACTAAATAGAGCTATTTCCTGTCCTGACCATCCCTCTTCACGATCTTCTGTCCATACATCTAAGAGTAAATCACGTAAAAATTCAGGGTTTTCTTCGGCTCTAGGTGCAGCAAGTAAATGTAAAATTCGGGGATTCCCAATTATCAGAGGTTGATCGGTACTAAAGACGATCGCCTCTTCAGTTTCAGTTCGCAGTGTAGCAACCTCAATCCCCGCAGGAATTGTGTAGGGTTCTGGCAAAGACGCACTCAGATAAAAAGTTACCTCTGTTTGAGCAGGTGCTGGTGGCTGTAAGCGAATCCCTAACAATTCTAAAAAAGCAACATAATTACGTCGCGGTACTTGGTTAAACCGCATCAACATCTGATCGGTCAACCAAGCAAATAATTCAATTAGGGTAACCCCTGGATCGCTAGGGTTATAATTTGTCCATTCTGGACAGTAGCGCGGGATTCTGAGAAGACACTCATTCACCAATTCTGCAAAGGTGCGATCGTCAAGATCCGATTTGGGCAAATTGGGAAGAAAATCAAACTCTTTCGTCATTACACAATGCTCGCAAGTGAATTTGGCGATGTTTTGATTTTACTAGCTATGTTTACCCTTCGCGATTAAATACCAAATTATTTCAAAAAGTTAAAGCTAATTTTTGTGGCACGTCTTTGCCGTGCCACAAAAATTGCTTCTTTAATTGCCATTGGGTGGTAGTAAATAAAACGGATAAACCATGCTACGACGGTCATGGCTTTCTTTTATTTCATAGAGAATTTTTAGATCTAAACGTCCTCTAATGGGATCAGGCTCTGCATAAACGCCCGTAACTTTAATCCTAGGTTCCCATCTATTCAATGCTTCTTCAACATAGATTCTGGCTAGCAAAATTGTTTGCGGATTCATCGGCGCAAAAGTGAGATCCGATAAGCGACTGCCAAAATTAGGGCGATACACCCGCTCGCCTAATTTGGTATTCAAAATTGTAGCGATCGACTCCTCTAAATTGCGATCGCCGTCTTCAGTTTTTAGTTCACCTTGAACATTAATTCGCAAAGGGAACGAAATTCCCCTACCCAGATAATCGCGATCTAAGTTACTCATAGTTAGTAATACATACTTATGGAATTTGTCCCGTTACTTGTCCAGCAAAATTAATGGAAATCACACCGCCCCAAGCACACATACATTTTGAGGAGTTGTTAAGCGCAGGAAAGTTGTTGATTAATACAGTTGGAGAGCCTGGAACCCAAGGGGCGACGGTCACAGGGATACAAGGCATAGGTGTAAATACACCTAAAGCTGCGGCTGTGGCGGCGATTACCATTGGATTAGCAGGCGAGTTACACATCCCAAAAGGAGGGATATTTACGATTGGGGCAAAATCCATAATTGACGCGGCGAAAGGTCCTCCTGTCATTACAGGCATCCCCTTAGGGATCACAATCAATGAACTTGGTGCAACTCCAAAACTACATTGAAGCATTGCTCCCATAACAACTTGCTGTCCCATACCTGATCTCCTCCAATTTTTTAATTTTATAGCGACTTGCGGTAGAGGTAAACCCAGACTCGATATCATCAGCTATTCTCATTATAAAAATCGTTTTTTTGAAAGTCCGCCGTTGGCGGACTTTCAAAAAACCGATTTTGGTGTTTCCAGCGCCGAAGGCGCTGGAAACACCAAAATCGGTTTCATAATGAGAATTGCTGCGATATCATACTCCTTATCCAGTGAATAATTAGTGGTGCTCAGCTTAGCTGAGCACCACTAATTATTCACTGGGCGATCAATTAATCTTAACTAAACTACCTTTAATCACAGCTATTCCACTTGCATCCACATTAACCATTGCGCCTTTAATTGTATTAGCTCCAGTCGCCTCAACATTGATCAAGGGTGCTTCCATTTTGGCTGAACCAGTACCTTTTACCTGTACTTGCGCTCCTTCAATTACTACACCTGTGTTAGAAATCACTATTTTGCTACTACCTACTTTAAGCGTAATGTTGGTAGTTGCGGTTAAGGTCATATTAGCTGCATTAATCATTAGATCTTTAGTTGTACCAGATGTCCCAGTTTTAATCGTGATGTCTCCTGTGGAAGTTAGGCTAATTACCTTAGAGGTGTCATCAGCACGAAATTTATGCCCACCTGTTGTTTCCAGTTCCGCAAACTTGTCGCTGTCATTTAATCGGAGATTATGACCACCGATTGTATTCAAGTAAACTCCTTTTTTTGTAGGCGCTTTATCTTCTTCAACAAACTGCAATTTATGACCGAGGCGAGTTTTAAATGTCCGTAAACGCACCTTACCGTTAACGACGCTGTCAGTTACCACTTCAGGAGGTGCATCTGTTCCATTCCATACACCACCTATCACATAGGGGCGATGAATATCCCCATGCTCAAAGGCTACTAAAACTTCGTCATTAACTTCTGGCAAACAATCAAAGCCTCTAGCTGCACCTGCTCCAACACTCACGACTCTCGCCCAATTACTTTCATGCTCTTCTGTGAGCGTGGGAAATTTAACCCTAACTCTTCCCCATTTCTTGGGATCGTTGTTATTGCTCACTACTCCCACCATCATCGTTTGTCCAGGTTGTAGATGAGTTTTAGATGACAATATGGAGAATAAATTTCCTCCACGCAAACCACGCACACTGAAATGAGTAACGTACTTGCGCTCCTGAAAAGAGTGATGGGTTTCGGTCACATAATAACTGCCACTATAGTTACCGATGCCAGACAAAGTGATTACTTTTCCCGGTCTAATCGCAGGGTTGCCTTCTCCTTTAGCATCAGCATTAACAAACTCACCACCTAACTCTTTATATAATGACTGAGCCATTTTTAAAGCTTCATTAGAACTAAAAACTGGCTGATCAACCACGATCATTTTTGGTGAGCCACTAAATTTAGTGCTGGAGGCTTTCCCTGTACCGCTATCAGTTGACGTAAGTATTGTTGCTGTTGATGCTGTAGAGACGATCGCTTGTTTTTGCTGATAGTCCCAACCTCTCACTTCCACAGAGCTAACCTGCTCAGCACTCGTAACCCTCACTCGAAAACTATGGATATCCTCTAACCAAGTGAGTGTCAGTGCTGCATCTTGAGTTGGTTCCCGAAAGTTTAGCTTTCCATTCTGAACATATAATTCAAAGCCATTGCGAGCAGCCCTTTCTTGCAAAAATTCCATGTTGGTCTGATTTTCTTGGAAAGCGTATTCATGGACAACCGTAGTTGCAGTGATAGTCCCTGACGCAATACCCGCTTCACCAATTATTTGGGAGACCATATCGCTATCTTTAACATTTTGGAAAGATCGGTTATAACGTCCTCGATGTAAACGATGCGAGACATCGTAGCCACGAACGATGATCGGAGCCTGAGATTTTTCGTTAAGCTCTGTTTCTATAGCTGTAATTTCACCTTCTAAGACATACCCAGTCGCTTCTTGTGAAAAATCAGTATCTTCAGTGGTACTAGAAGTGAAACCAATATTGATTTTCTTGCCGATCGCAAATGTAGCTTGATGCTTCCAAGTTGTATCTGAGTTCCCAGGAAAGTAATCATTATTGATAATGAGAGTGAACATCCCTGGCTGATGTAGACTTTCCTCAACAGATATTTGCAAAATATCATTAAGCAAATCTGCGGAAGCGGTAACTCCATCAATTTTAAGTAATGGTGCGGGTATATATTTCGGCATTAGTGACTCTAGCTAGTTTTTTGTATGTCAGTAAAAGTGGCACTTCGCAATGCTTTTACTTATTTTAGAGTTGTGTGGCATCAACTTCTTCTAGGGACATATCAACGATCGCTCGAACAGGTGTACCATCAGCCAAAAACATGGTTAGTTTATAGCTAACAGATTTGACAAAGCATTTAAGATACTGGTTCTGTCCCCAAGCAAAAACATAGACTGGCGGTCGTTCTAATGATCCTGTAAAGTCTGTAGATTTAATAATTGGGTCAATCAATGTTAGAACGCTTGTTCCAGCTTCGTAAGTATCAAACGTTAAATTGCTAAGAGAGAGACTAACAGGCTCTGGATAGGCGAAAGTAACTTTGGGTAACCCTGAGGCAGTCCGCGCACCTGCGGATCGGTTGAGACTTACTGATCGCTGAAATTGAAGCTCGGTGGGGTTAAACTGAAAATTTATGGCTGCTGCTCCTGCATCAGTGGTAGTGAGCATTGCTTTAACCATTGGGCCTGCTGTCATAATCTATCCTCCATAATAATTTTTGGATGTTTTGGATAATAAAGTGCTGCGCGGAGCGCAGCACTTTATTACTTATATTCTGCACTATATATAATCACCAAGGTAATCGCCCTTGATATTTACCTCCCTGTCGTTCTTTTTCTATTTCTAAACGTTGCCTCAATAAAATATATATCTCTTGAGCAAGGGTTTCAAGATTTTTATCAAAGTTCTCTTCATCATAACTATCATTATTTTGACTGGGATTGACGGAGACTTTAGCTTCTGGCAAAGTATCGGAGGTAAGTTCGCGTTGAATTGTATTAGATCGAATATTTGTATTTGTAATTTTGTTGGGATTTCCTTTTTGCAATCCTAATGGCGTTAAGTATAAGTCTTGTTCAATATCATTATCCGCATAGGTAGTTTTATCTGGCGATCGCTGAATGGTTGTTTGATTGCTAGAAGAACTTGTGGATGGATTTGAGGAGCTAGTTGCTAGAGAGCTGCGATCGCTAGTACTAGATGTTTGTTTGTTAAGAGAGCTTGTGGTTGAACTAGCCTTTGGAGGCGGCAAGTTAGCTAACAATTCGGATATATTTGACCAGCCCATAGAATTTGTCTGGCTATTGTCAGAGTTTTTGTCTTGCTTAGGTTGAATTGCTTTAGCTATGTTATTTAAACTATTGGGAAAATTGCTTTGAGCTGGTCTATCTTGTCGATCTATTTGCGATCGCTGGACTGTTTGCGATGTCATCATAGCGCTAGAGATTGGAAGTGATGGCAGCAATGAAAAATTACCTAAGTAATCACTATGAGCAAGATTTTCAATAGTTTTGGGAAGTTGTAAATCTTTGGTATTACTAGGATCAGCTAGCATTTGAATAATTGTTTGATTGTCATTTTGCTCTAAAGAAGCTTTTTTATTGATAGCATCATCTTTTTTTGGATCAGAATTCGGGTCAGATTTTTTCTGTATTTGCTGAGAATTATTATGCTCTAAATCATCTGATATCTGAGAACTTACTTCAAAATCTAGAGCAACTAAATCGGTGTCTCTTTGGATGACATTATTATGATCAATTGCTAAGGTACTATCGATATTTTCTGAAGCATCTAAATTTCTTTGAATTTGTTGAATGGGTTCAGGTGGAGAGATATTACCTATTGTCGAATCACCAGTTTCTCTTTGTAATTTACTCTGTATGTCATTATTTACAGAAGATTGTGTAACATCAATAATTGATAAATCAGGTTCTCTTGGGATAACAGAATTGTTTTGATAAACGTTATCTACTGATGAAATATCAGGATCAAATTGTCTTTGGATTGTCTCATTTTGAGGGGAACTTGTAATATCACTTTTATTAATAATCGTTGACCCATCAGATTCTTGTGGAGAAATGTGAGCGCTCTGAGAAATATCTATTGCTGAAATATCAGATTGTCTCTGTATTGCATCAATAGATGAATCAGTTTGCTGGATTTGTTGGGTAAGATCTTCTTGAGCGATATTACCATCTACAGAAATATCTGATTGTCTCTGTATTTCATTAGTTTGCTGTGACTGTTTTATATCAACAGGCGACAAATCGGAATTAATATCTACAGCAAAAATGTCATCATCACCAAATCTTTGAATTTGTTGTGACGCTCTATTTATAGAAATATCAGAAGTCGATATATCCGCTTTTGTTTGAATTTGTGAGGTGTGCTCGCCTTCAGAGATATTAGCGTCTAATGTAGAAATATCAGTTTGTCTCTGGTTACCCTCAGTTTGAGGAGTTTGTGTAATATCAGCAGGTGATTCAGAATTTCGTTGAAGAGTGTGATCGCTTTGAGAAATACTATTTGCCAAAGAAAGATCAGGTTGTTTCTGGACTTCATTAGTGCGATCGCTTTGATAGGTATTATCTACAAAAGATTCTCTCTGAACTGATTCAACAGCTTTGCCGATAGGATTACCATCAGAAATAGATGAATCAGTTTGTTTTATTTGTTGAGTCAGATCTCCTTCAGTAAGACTATTTAATGACACACCAGATTGTTTCTGTATTTCATTAGTTGGGGGTGATTGTGTAACATCAACATTATTGAATAAGTCAGCTTCTCTCTGAACAGTGCGATCGCCTTGAGACATATTATCTACGGCAGAAATATCAGATTCTTGTTGTATAGCATCAGCGATGCTATCTACAGTAGAAATATCAGCATCACCAAATCTCTGAATTTGTTGTGAATCACTATTTATAGAAATATCAAATATTGATAAATCAGGCTTTGTTTGAATTTGTTGCGGGAAATTATCTTCAGCACGACTATCTAAAACAGGAGATTCATCAGATTGTCTCTGGATACCATCAACTTGAGGTGGTTGTTTACTATCAGCAGGTGTTAAACCAGAGTTATTTTGAATTGTTAGACGATCACTTTGAGCAATCCTATCTATATCTGAAAAGTTAGGTTGTCTCTGTATTTCATTAGCCTGTGAATCTTGCTTAATATCTAACGCAGATATATCTAGTGAACTAGATATATTGCGATCGCTTTGGGAAATATTATCTACTAAAGATTCTCTCTGAATTGATTGAGCAGAATTATTTGTAATAGCTCTATCAGGAACAGATGAATTAGCGGGTTGTGTCTGTTGAACAAGATTTCCTTGAGAAATCATTTCAGCAGCATCTACTGGAAGATTAGATATCTCTTGGTTGTCAGTAGTTTGAAACAATTGAGGGCTATCAATATTATTGAATAGGTCAGTCTCTCTCTGAATATTTTGCTCAGTTGGTGAAGTATTATCTGCCAACGCAATATCAGGCTGTCTCTGGATTGTGTCAGGTTGAAATTGTGTAAGTTCAACTGGAGATGAGTTGGTTTTTCTTTGGATGTTTTCAGAATTAATGTCTACATCAGAAATGTCAGCATCAACAAATCTTTGAATTTGTTGTGATTCTCTATTTATAGAAATATCAGCAGTTGACAAATCAGATTTTGTTTGAATTTGTTGCCTGCTGTTATCTGCTAAAAGTCTATCTAAAGGTGATTCAGTAGCTATGTCAATTTGCTGGGTGTTACTAGAAGCATCACTATTCGAGTTAGGTAAATCAGATGTTCTTTGAATTTGTTGAGTGTGATTATCTCCAGCAATATTATTGTCTACTGTAGAAACATCAGATTGTCTCTGTAGTTCATCAGACTGAGTGTTTTGCTGAATGTCCACATTAGAAAAATTAGTCTGAAGTGACTGAACAATATTTTTGCCAGCGTTACTATCAGAAATAAACGGAACAGTTTGCTTTATTTGTTGAGAAACATATCCCTCAGTAAGACTATTTAATGACGCATCTGATTGTCTCTGTATGTCATTACTTTGTGGCGATTGTTTAATATCAACATTATTGAATACGTCAGGGTTTCTTTGAATAGTGTGATCGCCTTGAGAAATAGTATCTACATCAGAAATATCAGATTCTTTTTGTGTGGTATCAACGACACTACCTACAGTAGAGATATCAGCATCAACAAATCTTTGAATTTGTTGTGAATCTCTGTTTGTGGAAATATCAGAGTTCGATAAATCAGATTTTGTTTGGATTTTTTGTGTGCGATTTCCCCCAAAAATACTATTGTCTACTATAGAAATATTAGGTGTAGAAACATCAGGTTGTCTCTGGATATTCTCAACTTGAGAAGCTTGTGCACTATCAGCAGATGATAAATCAGGATCTCTTTGAATAGTGCGATCGCTTTCGGCAATACTATTCACCTCCGAAGTATCAGTTTCTCTCTGTATTTCATCAGTATGGAGAATCTGCATACTGTCAATAGGAGATAATTCTGATGCTTTTTGAATGGTGCGATCGCCTTCGGGAAAGTTATCAAGAATAGGAGATTCAGAAAATCTTTGAATGGACTGAATATCGTTGTCAATAAAACCGCCAGATTGCTTCTGAACTTCATTAATTTGAGCATCTTGCTTATTATCCACAGCAGATAAATCTGGTTCTCGTTGAATAGTGCGATCGCTTTGAATAGGACTATCTAGTAAATTAAGATCAGGTTGTCTCTGGACTTCATTGATTTGAGCATCTTCGCTAATATAAGGAGGAGACAAATCAACTTCTCTCTGAATTTGTTGAATATCGTTACTTGCAGTAGCCTTATCAGTAAACAATGCATCAGTTTGTTGTATTTGTTGAGCAAGAGATTCTTGATTAATACCATTGACAGAGACATCACCTTTCCTCTGTATAGCATCAGTTTGGGCAGATTGTGGAACATCATCATCTGATGTATTAAATTCTTTCTGAATAGTATGATTGCCTTGAGAAATGTTGTCTACTGCCGTAACATCATCAGTTCGTAGAGTTTGGGTAAGATCGGGAGACAAGTTGGATTTTCGTTGAATATCTCCAGAGATACTATCTACTGTAGAAATATCAGCATCACCAAATCTTTGTTGTGGTGAATTTCTGTTGCTAGAACTATCAGAAGTGGATATATCAGGTTTTGTTTGAATTAATTGAGGGCGATCGCTTTCAGAAAAACTATCTAAAACAGGAGATTCAGATTGTTGCTGTAAAGAATCGGGTTGAGAAACTTGTGAAACATCTTTATCTAATGAATTAGATGCTAGCTGAATAGAGCGATCGCCTTGAGAAGGGCTATCTATTGGGTTAATCTCAGTTTGTTTTTGGACTTCATTCGTCTGAGCATTTTGCTTAATATCAACAGGAGATAAATCTGGTTCTCGTTGAATAGTGTTGCTTTGAGAAGTACTCTCTACTGCTGCAACATCGAATTGTCGTTGTATGGGATCAATTTGGGGAGATTGTGCAATATCAACATTATTGAATAAATCAGGCTCTTTCTGAATAGTGCGATCATCTTGATCGATATTATCTAAAACAGGAGATTCAGAAGTCTTTACAATTGGTTGAATCTTGTCATTTGTAGAAGTGCTATCAGGGACAGATGGAGCAGGTTGTCTTTGAATTTGTTGAGTGAGATCGCTTTCAAAGATATTATCGACCACTAAAACATCAGGCTGTCTCTGGATTTCATCAGTCGGGGGTATTGCTCTATCAACAGGAGAGAAGTCAGAAGGAGCCAAGTCAGATTTCCGTTGAATAGAGAGATCGCCTTCAGGAGCATTTTTTAAGATCCCAGATGCCAAAGAGCTTCTAATTTGCTGAGAGTTATTACTTGTAGAAGAACTATCCGAGTCAGGTAAGTCTGCAATATTAGCTTGATCCGGTTGCCTCTGAATACTATTAGTCTGGGGTGATTGACCAATATCAATATTTAAAAAAGTAGATGATTGTTGAATAGAGCGATCGCTTTCAGACACAATCGTAGTTTCAGAAGACCTTTGAATTGATTGAGTGCTGTTGATTGCAGGCGTACTATCTACCGTAGAAAGATCAGGTTGTCTTTGGATTTCATCAGTCTGAGCAAGCTGTGTAGGCTCAATAGTAGTTAATTCAAATTCTCGTTGAATAGGGCGATCGCTTTCGATAAAATTATTCGCAATAGAAGATTCAGAAGATCTTTGAATTGGCTGAGTATTGCTGATTGTAGAATTGCTGCTGTCTATGGAACTATCAGCAGTAGCAAGATCAGACTGTCTTTGGATTTGTGGAGTGTAGTCTGCTTGAGAAATACGATTAACATCTGTTTGGCTCTGTACTTCATCAGATTGGGTAATATCGGTAACTGTTCCTAAAGGTTCTCTTTGAAGAGTGCGATCGCCTTGAGAAATATCATCCACTGAAATATTAGGTTGTGTTCTTATCGCGTCAGTTTGAAGAGATTGGGTAATATCAGTAGCTGCTAAATTAGGCTTTCGCTGAATAGCAGGATTAATTTCAGGAATAGTATTCTCATTAGAGATACTAGATTGTGTCTGTAATGGATCTAATTGAGAAGATTGTGTATTATCGACACTAGATAAACTAGGTTCTCGCTGAATAGTGCGATCGCTGTCAGCAACACGATCTAAAACAGGAGATTCAGCAAATCTTTGAGTTTGTTGTGCGTTAATACTTGTACTAGTATTTTCAAGGAGAGATGAATCAATTTGTCTATGAGTTTGTTGAGTGAGATCACCTTGAGAAATACTATCTACTGAAGAAATATCAGGTAGCCTCTGTATTTCATCAGTTGGGGGAATCTGTATTCTATCGACAGAAGATAAATCAGGTTCTTGCTGAATAGTGCGATCGCTTTCAGCAATATTTTCTAAAATACTAGATTCAGAAGATCTTTGAATTGGCTGAGTATTTTTGTCTGTAGAAATCCTGCTATTAGAGATAGACAAATCAGGCTGTCTTTGGATTGGCTGAGTAAGATCTACTTGAGAGATATTATTTACAGGATTATTTACAGGATTATTTACAGGTGCAGTATTAGCTTTTTTCTGTAAAGCATCAACTTGAGGAACTTGAGACACTTGAGGAATATTATCGGTATCAACAAGATTAGATTCTTTTTGAATAGTGCGATCACTTACCAAAGAATTACTAACTGTATCAATGCCTGTAACTGGTAAATTAGAATTTAATTGAATTTGTGGATTTTGAATATTGGTTGTAGAACCATCAGAAATTCTTGGGGTTTTCTCAAAGTAATCGCCCTGAGAAATATTATCTGCGACAGGAGATCTTTGTATTTGTTGAAAATTATCACTGGTTAAATTGACAGCAAGATTAGGCAAATCAATTCCCGAATAGTTTTGCTGAAGGTCTTCACTCTGAGTAATATTGTCTACATTAGAAATCTCAGACTGTCTTTGTAATACATCAGTTTGAGCAGCTTGAGTAGTATCAACCGTAAATAAATTAGATTCTGTTTGATTAGAGCGATCGCCTTCTAAAAGATTATTATTTGCAAAAGCTAAATTAGCTTCATCTGTCTGCCTTTGAAGTGGCTTATCTGGATTACTTTGATTACTTTGCTCAATACTTGTTTCTAAAACAGGCGAATTAGAATTTAATGGCAGTTGTGGGTTTGGGGTGTTTGCTGAAGAATGATCAGAAGTTCTTTGAATTTGCTCAGGGCGATCACTGTTTGAATTATTACTGTCAATAATCGACAAATCATCAGATCTTTGAATAGCTATATTTCCTGATGTATCTACTTCTAAACTTGGCTGAAAATCATGATTGGGTGAGGGATTTGCACTCAATTCTTGACTGGATAAATTCAGTGGAGAATTCTGAGGCTGTGCTTGAGAAGAATCGACAGTTTTCCTTTGTATTGAATCATTTTTAGGAGAATCAATTGGCGATCGCTCAGTTTGTACTTGCCTCTTTAGATCGTTTTTAGAAGCAATAGCCTTTGTTTGGATATCAGGTTGATTTGTTGCTTGACTATCAAACCCACTTAGAGAATCTGATTGTAAAGGTTGATCAAAAAAAGAAAAATCATTAAAAGCATTATTCAGTGGCTCAAAATCATTTTCAGCCGCTAAATTATCGGGATTGACTAATGAGATGGCTCCTAGGGGATATATGAATTTTGGCTGTAAAAATGACTGCCCAAGCGATGGCGGCACAAGCAAAGGAGTGTAATTACCTAATGGAATATCATCAGATAAATCATCACCACCAGCATCAAAAGGAGTTGAAGTATTTTCTGTCACTGTTTAAGAACTAGGGAAAGAACCATTTGTTGTATCTCTTGTCACTACGGTAGCAGCACCACCACCTGTCGCCGCTACGGTGAGTCCTTCAATTGCCAACGACAACTCCTCGATCGCCACAGCATTACCATCAGCTTGCAGGGATGGAGCTTGCCAGCTAACAGGAATTGCCCCGATTAGAGTCCAGCATTGCCTCGTTTCACCTGCTTGGTTAAATAGCAAAATCCGAATATTGCGTCGCCGCGATGTCGTAGCTGTAAACCAATTCCAGAAGCTCAGATCATTAGTTACCCCACGTTTAAGCGTGACTTCGGAAAACTCCGTGTGACCTAAAAGAATTTTTTGCTGATTGTTATTGCCACCCTCAAAATAGGTGTCATACTTTACCTTGGCGCTCAATCCTCCACATTCAGTAAAACACGCCACAATTGTCGAATCAGGTGACATTTCTACATAGAAATGATTGGTGGTGACATAGGACTCGGCTCTTGTAAATCCACTAGCGGTCATAACCTACCCTCATAATTTCGACCCGCCCGTTCTTTTTGTTGTCGCAGATCGTTGCTCAGGAGTTCATGAACCCTCTCGCTTAATAATCTAAGCTGTAAAGGCTCCTGTAACACTTGAGCCGCAAACTTGGCAAGTTCAGCACGTTCTTTTGCTTCGTCAGAGTGATTAGCCATAAACGTTTTGCCACGTATATGTACATGTATAAAATGTATATTTAAGTGTATATCTAACCTACAGTATAGCTCTAGTCAAGTTTATTAAAATCCACAAAGCAGTGACAATATATAAATTGTCACTGCTTTGTTAAATAGCCAATAGGCTATTTAACGTGAGTTCAGGATAAGCTACAAAATTCTAAAAGCCAAAACAGTCAAATCCTCGCTTCGCGAGGATTTGACTGTTTTGGTATTAGAGAGAGTTCGCGTCGCGAACTCTCTCTAATACCAAAACACAAAATGGCTACGCCATTTTGTGTTTTTAAAACTCTTACTGGGTTTGGTTTTCAATTCACAAAAGTGTTGCCACACTTTCGAGAATTGGTATAAAAGCTAGTTTAAAATCAACTCGAACTAAGGTTATTTAATTGGGAATTTTAAAGGGATTAGCCCAGTTTGCTTTAGTAAATTTTGAGCTTCCTCAGTTCGCATGATCGAGACAAAACGCTCAGCGATCGGTATTCGGCGGTTATCGCGGGTATAAACCACCGAAATGGGATAGGCAAGGGGATAAACTTGATTGATAAAAGCACTGTAGTTTTGGCTATAGCTACCTTTCTCATTACAAAGATCAACGTCGGGAGTAATATTCTTGCCAGTTTGCCAAACTAGTGGTGCAACAAAGGATTTATTATCATCGGCTAAGGTGAGTGGATAGACGGAGCATTGCCCAAAAACCTGACTAATTGAGCCAAAGGAAATACTGCCAATGTTGCGCTCCTCAAAGTCTTGAATTACCCGCCGCAGTGAATCAAAAATAGATAGTGAAGTAATGCCATTATTTCCTTCTTGAGCAAGTTGGCGGAAAGCAGCGATCGCGGCTTCATCTTTTAGCACCCGTTTCTCAAAAATTCTGATTGATTCATCATCTAGGGGCATGTAGAGTTTTACAGGCAAGTTAGGTCCTCCCAACTGTCGCCAATTAATAATCTCTCCTGTATAGAGTTGGTGTAATTGGGCGAAGGTGATTTTACCTTGCAGTGCCGTTGGTAAGCTGTTATCGCGTTGGGCATAACTAAAAGCGACAAACACCGATAAGCCATCATAGGCAATATCTTGAGTTATAAAGTTACCACCAAGATTATCAGGCAAACTAGAAATAGCAAAATCGGCTTGGTTAGATTGTAATTGAGCGATCGGAAATCGATTAGAAGTCTTATCGATACTCTTATCAACAGTTACGGGCTGATAGTTAAGCTGTAGTTTTGGCTGACGTTTTTGCAATTCTTCTTCGAGAGTTGAACCCTTAGCAATCAAGTTATTTTGTAAGAGTGTGTAATTCCAAGTGCCATTCTTATCAGCCGTATAGGTAAACTTACCTTCAGGAATGTCAGATATTTGATTAATGCAGCAAGGAAAATTGAGATTGGCGGCTTTTGGTGGTTGAGTCAACCAGAAATATAGCAAGAAAAGCAGTAGCAATAATAGAATCACCCCGATCGCGATCGCAATTACTTTCTTGGTTAGCCATCCCCACCAATTTTTCTTAACTGGTGCAACTTCCTCTTGGTCAATAAATTCTAATAGATCCTCGCGTTCTATTGGTATACGCAATAACGCTCGCCTTGCCACTTCTGCACTGTTATAACTAGTTTCGCCAAAACCAATTAAGTTTTGGATAAACTTTTTCAGTCTTAGATTAACCTTGTCACCCCAATGATTGAGGTCATGGGGATTTAAACAAGTACGATTTTCTAAATCGATGACCCCGCCTTTTAAGAGATAGAAAGCGATATAGCCCAAGTCTTCAAGATCGCGATTGATAGAATAGGCAGGTGTTTGCACATCGGGTGGATAAAAGCGATCTTCCCAAAGCGCCATATCATTGAGATAGACCGTAAATCCCTGAAAATCTGTTCGGATTGCAATGCTATAAAAAGTTAAGTTCCCGTGAGGCAAGTCTGAAGTTACCACCCCAGAACGCAATCGATATTTTTGTGAATGTAATGACTCAAGGGTTTGTAAAGCTTGATTGAGAAAAGATTTGACCTGCCAGTTACTCATCGCACCATGTATAGCCAAATATTCCGCTAGGGCGATCGCTTCATCATTTTTTTGCAGGATCACATAACAACGCTCTTCACGAGCATCTGCGATCGCCTCTATTGGGGTAATCAACCGCGAGTCTTGTTTTCTTCCGTCTGAGAGTTTCAGTTCTGACGAGGTTTCAAAGTTACGTTTGCAAGCTCTAGTTTCCTGCTCATTAAAATATTTTTTGGGAATTACATATTCTTTCAATAAAAATGATTCCCCGTCTGTGAGTTTAGTCGCACTATAGATGCGACCAGTGCCACGAATGCCAATATAGTTATCTACTTCATAAACACCGTTTCTACCACGAATTTTGACTTCAGGTGGTAAGCTGGCTGGGAATTGACATTTTTTACAATATTTATTATTAGGGTTATCGGTGACGGTTTCGTGGGGATATTCGCACCGAAATGGATTTGATTCTTGACATTGATAGCGCAGAAATTGTGGCTTAATCTGCCAAATCGTCCCTACCCTTTGATCAACTGCAATTTCTTTTAAGACTTCCTTAGTCTCAATCTTTTCTGGCAGTCCTATACCTTTAAAAGAAGTAATTGAAGGTGGCTCAATGCCCAAATCATCCTTCAGAAAAGGAATTAGAAATCGTAAGGGCGTAGGAACGTTTTTGTTTAAAAATTCAACAAATTTATTACCAATCAGCCCATCAATAGTGCTAAGAAACTGCCCCCAAACGTCAGTGATGCGTTTCCAGAATTTTTGCCAAACATTTGGAGCTTTCCTAGCCATAGATTGCTTGCCTTATTCTTGCTAGACTATTATCGATTACACAGGTGTGATTTGTGGCAAAGTTTGCATTGTTTATACATTCTTGTCCAAAGCATATCCCACCACTTTACTCCTAATCAAGGTTATGGCAAGAGAGCAAGTGGCTCGTCTCTATCGAGCCGCCAAAACAGATTCACTCCTCAAAGCAAAGCTAAATCAAGCACCTGATCTTGAAAGTTTTGTGGAAATGGCAAAAGCCGAAGGGTATGACTTCACAATCGAAGAATGGCAACAGATGACTAATTTTGAGGTCGAAGAATTAAAGTGTCATCTTTCAGAAATCCCAGGTATTTAGCTTGTAGCGCGTTGCGATCACAGGTATAGATGGGGCGCGAAGCGCCCCATCTATACGCTATGGCTTTACTGGCTTAGGTTTTAAACGCTCGATCGCGATCGCCTTATTGATCGTGGCTTGAGTTTGATTAGGATTAAGTTTAAGAGCTTGATCAAAGGCAACCAGTGCATCCGCATTACTATTTAGAGCTAGTAAAGCCAATCCTCGACCTGTCCAATAGTCTGAATTTTTGACATCGATCGCGATCGCCCGACTATAGGCATTAGCTGCTTCAGCATTGCGACCAAGTGACATAAGCGCCAAGCCACGATTAAACCAAGCTGTGTCTGATTTAGGATTGATCCCCAATGCTTGTTGACTTGCCATCAAGGATTCCTGAAACCGATTGAGCCGCCATAGTAAAGCTGATTTATTCGTCCAAATATCAGCCAGAAAGATTTGACTACCAATATTGGCATCGCCTTCGATTGCTTTGTCATAGGCTTTTAAAGCTTCTTCGGTACGTCCTAGGGAAGCCAGAATGCGCCCATGATTGAACCATGCTGTGGATGAATTTTGATTGAGGGCGATCGCTTGATTCGTCGAGGAAAGAGCTAGGTCAAAACGTCCCAACGCCCAAAGAGTAGCCGCCCGATTGCCCCAAAAACTAGCTTGACTGGGCTGAAGTGCGATCGCCCGATTTGCGGAAGCAAGAGCCTCTTCATACTTGCCTAGCCCATTAAGAGCATTAGCTCTCTGATCCCAAGCCCAAGCAGGACCCAGATAGTCCCACTGTTGATCACCTTCTTGGAGCGCTGAGTTACAGGCTGCTAGAGCCTCTTTATATTGGCGAAGTTGGTTGAGTGCTGCACAGGAATTAGCCAAGGCGAGGGAATATTTCTCTTTAGCCTTAAGCGCCCATTCCTGTGAAGCCAAAGCTTCGGCATAACGTCCCAATCTCCATAAAATCATCCCCTGCTCAGCCCATGCCTGAGCATTGGTTGGCTCGATCGCCACAGCCTTATCGTAGGAAAAAAGGGCTTCATCAAAGCGTTTTAACTGATTCTGGACTTTCCCCTTAGTTTTCCAAGCGATCGCAGGTGTCGCCTTGCCCCAATTAGCATTTACCTTGATGGCGCGATCGCAGTCTTGGATCGCATCGGCAGCTCGATCAAGCGAGACAAAAATATCACAGCGTTCGGTTAAGGCTAGCGAATAATTAGGATTTGAGCGAATGGCTAGTTCAAGGGATTCTAGAGCCTCAGCAAGTTTTCCTGCCCGTTTTAATAAAGCCCCTTGGATATACCACACCATTGCGGGTGAAGCATCAGCCCAGTTTTGATCAAGACGTAAAGCCAACTCACAGGAGGCGATCGCATCTTCATAGCGTTCTAACTCATTCAAAGCGCCACAACGCTTGGCTAAGGCTCCTGAATTATCTGGTTGCAACTTAATAAAGCGATCATAGGATACGACTGCTTCGGTATACATCGCTAAACCAACCATCGCATCACCACGTTCTAGCCACGCGATCGGCTCATTAGTATTTAAAGTAATCGCCTGATTGCATGCCTCAACCGCCTCCTTATATTTACGCGACTTGACCAAAGAACTACAAAGCGAAGCCCAATAGTCAAAGTCCTGTAACTTTTCTTGGGCGATCGCTTTTGGAGCAATAAATACAGAGGCGATCGGTAAGTTTAGCAGCACAATCATGAGCAACCAAAAGCGTTTACCTTGCTTGACTGACTGAAAGAAAGAACGCAAAATCATTGGTAATCCCAAGTTTTCAATCACAGATTAAAAAAAGCTGCCATAGAATACATGAAGTAAGTACTTGGGCAAAATAAATTACCAAAGCCCATAAAGTTGAACCCCTGCGGGGTTCAACTTTATGGGCTTTGATTCGTAGTTAATTATGCTCATTTACTTAATGTGATGACAGCTTTTCATATCTACATTAATTTATCATTATATTTTGATGGATTTCTTGCTGTTTAGAATAGGTCATAAAAGCCTAAGCAAATGAAGGCAATGCTTAGCGCTGCCTTCATCTGCTTAGGCTTAGTGGCATTTCCAAAGAATGCGCTAGCAAAAATTCGCGATCGCTAAGAACTTGTTTCGTATTTCCATCATAAACAACTTTCCCCTCACTCAATATGATCGTGCGATCGCACAATTCCAACACGAGATCAAGATCGTGGGTGGCAATTAACTGGGTTTCTGGCAAGGTTTGCAAAAGCTGGATTAATTGCCGACGCGATCGCGGATCGAGTTGGGCGGAGGGTTCATCGAATACTAAGACCTGTGGTTGCATCGCTAATACTCCAGCGATCGCCACCCGTTTTTTTTCCCCACCAGAAAGATTATGGGATAGACGTTCAGCATATTTAGTGACATCAAGCCCGACTGACACTAGGGCTTCCGATACGCGAATTTTTAACTCAGTTCCTTTCAGTCCCTGATTTATCGGACCAAAAGCAACATCTTCCCAAACTGTAGGCATAAATAGCTGATCGTCTGGATTCTGAAACACCAGACCAACAAAATTCCTGACTGCCATTAAATTATGTGGTGTTACCAGCATTTCACCAATCACAATTTCTCCATGCTGAGGCAGGAGAATACCATTGAGATGTAGTAATAATGTTGATTTTCCCGAACCATTCGCGCCCACGATCGCCACTTTTTCGGTTGCCTTAATCTGGAGATCGATCCCATTTAAAGCTTGAATACCATCAGGATATGTATAACTGAGGCTTTCAATAGAGATAGGATTATGGTGCATATTATGTTTTATCTAGAGCACGCATTACTCCAAGTAATAGACAGATTTGAGCATAACGTATCCAATAGTAAGGCGATCGCACTAGATTTTTGGGGTTTAATGATAGTGGCGATAGAATGTCACTACTTAAGATTGGGAGCCTAAAAATGAGTATTGCCTCTACAACATTATTTTCAGGAGTGTTTATACTAATTGGGGTTGCATTTTCCTCATCATCATTGGCTGATCCTAGTAGCGATCGTATTCAAACTTTGAATCGTCAACGCTTGATTGAAACCAATCGTTGTCAGGGTTGCAATTTACAAAATACAGATTTGAATGGGCTGAAACTAATTGGTGCAGACTTAAATAAAGCCAACCTCCAAGGTGCAAATCTTCGCAGTGTCGATCTTAGAGGAGCCAATTTACAAGAAGCAAATCTTACCTATGCAGACCTTAGTTATGCAGATTTACGCCTTGCTAAATTTGGGCAAGCAAATTTGCAGGGTGCAAACCTTAGCAATACACATTTGCTTGAAGCCTCCTTTAAGCAAAGTAACCTTCAAGAGTCGAACCTTACTGACACATATGCTGAGGGCTATGTTGATCCCTTTACTTCAGTTCGTCAACTTGTCAATCTTGAGGGAGCAAATTTACTCAAAGCAAATTTGACTAATGCCAAGCTAGGTTTTGCCAATCTCGATGGCGCAAATCTCAGCGAAGTAAATTTAGTTGATGCAGATCTCGAAAATGCCTCGTTAATCAATGCAAATTTAACAAAAGCAAAGTTATGTAACACGACTCTGCAAGATGGATCAGTAAATGATCAAAATTGTCGCTAAATTTTTTTGATTATGCGAGTATATGTAGTATCAAATCCATATGATGTCTCAGTAAGTAAATTTAGGGGTTAGTGGCATGTCGCGTACTTTCGATAACGAAAAAAAGCCTTCTCAATCCACGGCTTCTGTCCAACCCAAAGCAACATATTTACAAACTAGAGGCTTTGCCTCACTTCAGACGGACTTGGATGAAGATGCTCCAGTTCGACCATCTGGATACAGTGAGAATTTCCTAGAAAAAATAATTAATGAGGGCAGTACTGCGTCGTCTAATACACCAGTCCAAGCAAAACCAATGAACCGCTTGATGAAGCCGCTTCAAACTAAGCGAATAGCGATCCAAGCCAAGCTGAATATAGGTGAGCCGAATGATAAGTATGAGCAGGAAGCAGATGCCACTGCTGCTAAAGTCGTTCAAAAAATTAATTCACCAATACAGAATCAATCTGTCCAAAAACAAGAGTCTTTACAAACAAAATCTTTGGTACAGAGACGTGAAAATGTTGGTGGGGGAGAAGCATCAACTGATTTAGAGTCATCAATCCAAAGTGCGAGGGGTAGTGGTCAGCCTCTAGATGCTAACTTACAAGCCAAGATGGGGCAGGCAATGGGGGTGGATTTTAATGGAGTGAGAGTACACACGGACTCAAAGGCAGCCCAATTAAGTCAATCTGTCCAAGCCAAAGCATTTACAACAGGAAATGATATTTTCTTTAATAATGGTGAATATAATCCCAAAAGCCTTGGTGGTCAGGAGTTGTTAGCTCACGAGCTAACTCATACTATTCAGCAGGGAGCAAGTGGAACGAAACCGATACAAGCAAAATTTTCAAGTTCTCCAAATAATATACTCATTCAACGTAAATGGATGGGACTTGGCAATGAGCTATCCTCTTTGAAATCTAAAGCTAGGGTTGGCATAGGAGGTGGGCAGGTTAAAGCAGGTAAAACAGTGGATGAAGTCACTAATCCTGTAAATCCTATTTCAAAAAGGCTTAAAGAAGTGCTCAAAACACTAGGGCGTTATAACTTGCTTCAAGCTCTAAGAGATTATAATAGCTTGATTGCAGGCAATCAAAATGTAATTGACTTTCCACTTGTAGACAACTTTTTGAATTCCCATGCTGGAAACTTGAACTTTGAGCGTGACAAATTACCTCCAGGCATCAAGAGTGGAATTCCAAAAGCCGACGACAAAAACAAGAGAGATGTTAGAACTGCTGTACTAACATCTCGAATGCAAGGTTTTGTCGATACAGGGAAAAACATATTAAAAGGAGCGTTGGATGTCTACAACCAACAACATGCTCGACAGAATGTACCTAATCCCATCGTAACAGCTCCACAGACAGATGATGAGATTTTTGAGTCCCATGGAGTTGATTCTACAGACTTTAAGAGCCAGAATCTAGAATCAAGTAAAGTACTTGGGTCGGGCAGTGTAAATACAGTTTACAAGAACAAGTACAAGAATGATGACAAAGACTATGTCTTTAAACCAGATGATGAAGTTAATACTGCCTATGACCTTGATGCAGGAACGCAAGTTGGAATCCCTGAAGTTAATCCCGAATTTGCAAAGAGGGCAGTAGCCGCATCCAGAATTGACCAGCTTCTAGATGCCAATATGCTTACTAACACTGATTTTGCTGTTCAAGATGGTCAGTTTGGAACTGTTAGCGCCTTTGCGGATGGTGACCCGATGGAAAAAATTGACCCTAAGCTAAGAGACGGTATAAAGAGTGATCCTAAGTTTCAGCTAGCTTTATCTAAGCTACAACTTTTAGATATCATTTGTGGTCAAGTTGATCGTCATATTGGAAATTATCACATTGAGCTTGACACAAACGGGAACTTTGTCAAACTCACAGGCATTGACAATGATATGGCCTTTGGTTCTGAACATACAGATATTGATCAAAAAATTGGCAAAGGACGTAATGTATATGATTCTGCTACGCGAGATAAAGGAGGTAGTAATCCTAACCTAGGAAGGATGGGGGGATCGAAGCATCTTGAGCAGATAGGACGTATTGATCCCCAGTTTGCCGAGGTCATTATTAAATTGAATGTTCAATTAATCTCTGACGCTCTTAAGGATTTATTGCAGCCTAAAGAGATTCAGGCAACTATTATGCGCGTCAACCAACTCAAGCAATTCTTAAAAGATGCACAAAGACAAGAACTTGCTACAACCCTAAAGGCTCTGAATTCTAAAGACCCCCTAAAAGGTAAAAAGAAACCTAAAAAAGGTGAAAAGCAAACTATAGAGAATGCTAACAATTTAGTTGATCAATATAGAACTTTGAAAAAAGCTGGGAAGTGGGAAGAAGCATATGAGATATTACTTGATTTGAGAAAGCGGTTGAATCGTTTTGAATCTTCCGATCTAGATGACAAAGTTAAGACAGCAGCTATCGGAGACATGAAAAATGTCGATAACCTAACAAAAGAAATGCTATTTGTTAGCCAGAAGATGAATATCCCTGACTCTGTTGATGTTGTTTTAGATGTTAAGACTAGTGACTCAGCCGATAAGGCGAAAGTTTTATGGGCTTATCTTAATAAACCTTCTAAGGCAGGCGGTAATGTTGACAATGAAAAGCTGATTCTTAATCGTATTTGGAAATATGGCGATGCCACAATTAGACAGAATCTCATATCTGCTTTGGGTACTAGACAAGATCAGTTGAAGATGAGCACTTTTGCATACATCCTCGAAGCGATCGATCCAGATCATAGAATGCCTCTGAACGGTAAAGCAACTGAGTGGTATGGACAAAATAGTACTGAAAACTTCTTTACTTGGGTAAATTCAAACTCACCTACGAAAGATAAAGTTGCATACATGGACAATAATGCTCGTACATCTGCCAATGTCAAGTTTGAAGGAGGCAGGCTCTTTCAAATGGGCAAGCCAATCAATACTGGCAGTGAGGATTGGATTGTTGTTCAATCGTCTGACAACCAATTCTATAGCAAGCCTAAAGTTAGAGCCAGCGGTGGTAAAGACGGAACTCAGCATTCTAGTTTTTTGGAAGGCTTGCCAGTACAATCAGCAGGTATGCTCAATGTTAAGTCTGGTAGTCTAACAAAGGTTAAAAATCATAGCGGTCACTACGCTCCTCAGACTCGTCACCTACTAAAAATGTACTTAACACTGGAAGCTTTTGGAGTGAATATGTCTAATGTTGAAGTAGAGGATAGTGATAAATTGAAGGGAGTTAATGGTAGTTTGGGTGCTGGAAAATTTAAGGGTCAAGAATTTGTGGGTGAGGCTAAGAAGGTTATCTAGTAATTTTAGATCTAGATTAATGTCCGTTCGACGAAAGCTGAAAGTGGTGAAAATCGCAGAGCGATTTTCACCACTTTCAGCCATTTGTGCCTGTTAGGGCTGTAGCTAGCCTAATATATCTGTGGAATTGGAATATTAGAAGACAAGGGGATTAATCCCCTTGTCTCTAGGTATAAAAGCTAAATCTAGTTTGTTGATAGAGATGATTTCCATTGTACAAGACTGGGTGCATAGGGCAGTATTGTGGTTGTCAAGTCCATCTTCAAGAGAGAAAATGGGTTGTGGTCTGTGCTAGCAAGACAACTTTCTATCTCTCCAAGTTTTTTCTCCAAAAAAGGACGATTAACACTTGATAGTCTATTACCGCTAAGAATTGAATTCAACCTATTTTTGGATGATAAAATCCCTTCGCCATTAATTAAATTAGCTAAAATATTGTGCTTTACAATATCGTCTGGATAGTTTAGCCATCGAGACATTCTATCAAGTTCATGAGCTTCTTGGTATTGTGATAAAGCGATCGTACACCTTTGAACAATGATCAAAACTTCTGTTTCCATACATCCCAACAAAGCTTCAAAAACCTCAGATCGAGTTTCTTCTGACAATGAGTTAGGGGCAACTTTCTCTAAACCTAAGATAGCAGCTAAAGGATAGTAATCAACTTCAGGTGATTGTAATGCCCTAAACAAAGATGATAATCTAGAGTTCTCAGGAATTAGATTGGGATACATCAGCAAATTCGCAATTGCTTGAGGGGGCTTCCAACCCTGTAAAATTTCCTCTATTTGTTTTTTATCAGCATTTGATAAATCTAGTAAAGAAGAGTTGATTTCCAGTAGATCATCAAAGTCTTCGGCTCTCAAAAATTCACATAAATTGGTAGTCACTGGTTTTCCTACTGAACTAAAATGTCAAGGCTGTAGTTTAAGAATTCAAGTATTATTTTTTATCTTAAAGTATATATGTCATACAGCCTATTAATGCTTATCTAAAGATTAGATAAGCATTAATAGGCTGTAGCTATTTCCTCCAAACATAATTATTAATTTAGCCCGTTCGCCGCTTGTCTAGACTGTGATAAGAATATTAAGTAACTGGAGAGTAAAAGATGTATATCAAAAAGTATTGGCGAAGTCTTTTCATTTTTAGTGTTGCTTTACTCACTGCGATCGCAATCCCGACATGGCTTGACATATCTGCACAGGAAAACTGATTTGCAATACTCATTAAACTACAATAAACTAAACATACGTTGCACCTGCAAAGATTGATCTCAGGCAATTTATGGAATCTATTGCGATCGCTAGTATCCTAGAAACTTTTTTTCAGCAACCTAACGAGATTAAAATGCATTCTTATAAATTTCTTCGTTTACTTTTGCTGAAGCAAAAGTAAACGACAAGACGCATACTAAAAAAAGAAGCACCCAAAGGGTGCTTCTTTTTTTAGTATGCGTCTTGTAACTCGTAGAAGTCTGGTGTGACGTAATCCTTACGCATCGGATAACCGATCCAGTCTTCAGGCATGAGAATCCGTTTGAGATTGGGATGCCCTTCGTAGATGATGCCGTACATATCGAAGGTTTCGCGCTCTTGCCAATCAGCAGTTTTCCAGATCCAGTAGACCGATGGACAACGCGGATCAGTGCGTGGAAGAAATACCTTGATACGGACTTCTTCGAGGCGATCGCTTTTGTTGATACCCTCATCACTGAGTTTAGCGAGATGATAAACACTCACCAAACTATCACCAGCACCAGCATCATAACCACATTGCATCATCAAGTAGTTAAAGCCGTATGCATAAAGCGCAGTCGAAAATGGAAGTAAAAATTGACGATCAATTTTGAGAATGGGAACGCCTTGCTTATCCAAGCCCAAAAACTCATGATCAAAGCCATTACTCGTTAGCCATTGTGAAACTGGGGCAGTTACCTCAGTCGTAGCTAAAGCCGCTTCTTGATTATCTGCCAACGGTTTCTACCTCCTTCTGAGCCATTTGTAATGCAGGTAAAGGAATACCAGACTCAACTAATTCCTTAGGTGGAGCCATACGGCTAGGCATTTCTAGATATTGTCCAGTCAAAATTGGGCTAACTACCTTCATTTCATGCTTTACCGCATAGTAGCGATGGGTGCGATCGAGTGTAGCCCTTTCTTTAAATCCTTCAGTACCGATTTTTTTACGCAATTTAATGATCGCGTCCATGATTGCTTCAGGACGAGGAGGACACCCTGGGATATACACATCAACGGGAATCAGCTTGTCTACACCGCGCACTGTGGTATAGGAGTCGGTGCTAAACATGCCACCTGTGATGGTGCAAGCACCCATGGCGATTACATATTTCGGTTCTTGCATTTGCTCATAGAGACGCACTAGCGCAGGAGCCATTTTCATGGTGACCGTCCCTGCGGTGATGATCAAGTCAGCTTGACGAGGGCTAGAACGTGGCAATAGACCAAAGCGATCGAAGTCAAATCTGGAGCCAATCATGGCAGCAAACTCAATGAAGCAGCAGCTAGTACCGTAGAGCATCGGCCAGAGGCTAGACATTCTCGACCAGTTGTAAAGGTCATTGAGGGTGGTCAAAACGACATTATTAGATAAGTCTTGGGTGACTTGTGGGGTAGCGGCGGGATTGATGAGGCGTTGTGTTTGTTCTTCGATGCTGAAGTCCAGACCAACGTTTTCGGATTTCATGACCATTCTAAGGCTCCTTTTCTCCAAGCGTAGACTAGACCTAATACAAGAATGCTAATAAAGATTAATGCTTCTACAAAAGCAAGTAATCCTAGTTTACTAAATGCGACTGCCCAAGGGTATAAAAATACCGTTTCTACGTCAAAGATAACGAAGGCAAGTGCAAACATATAATAACGAATATTAAACTGTATCCAAGCTCCCCCAATGGGTTCACAGCCAGACTCGTAGGTGGTACGACCTGCGGCTCCAGACTGTTTTGGACTTAACAGTGCCGATAGTGCTAGCCCCGATAGTGGGACTAGCGTACAAACGATGATGAATACCAGTAAGTATTCGTATCCGCTTAAAACCAAAATTTATTACCTCTTCAAGCTAGCTTGACTAAATTCTAATTTGTCACGGTCAGCTTTCGCGATCGCTTCAAATTAGGAGATCCTAACTACATTATATGGGTGCAAGGGTAGATGAAAATTTGTAACAGACTAGAAATTTTTCTATACATTGACTTATATACTGGGATAAGGTCTCAGATGCAGTTGATTTGAGGCTTTAGCGGTGATCGCAGTTTTTTGGCTGACCCGCAATTATCCCGCAATTATATTTATTTATCCCAGCATATATTTCCATAATCGCTTTTATAGCTGTTTTTACTACTAATTTCAAAGTTCATGCTAAGTTGCCTTCGCAGTTACCTAGCGTGAGTGATACCACTATTTTTATTTAAAAAAGTTTAGGAGAATCCATGAGTCAAGGTTTAGCAACGCTTTTGCGTGTAGGTACACAAAAATCACACTCCGCAGCAGAGAGTACAGATTTTATTAAATGTTTTTTAAAGGGTGTAGTTAACAAGACAGCCTATAGCAGACTCGTCGGCAACCTTTACTTCGTTTACAAAGCGATCGAAGAAGAGTTTGAAGTTCACAAAAATGATCCTGTTCTCAGCAAGCTCTACTATCGTGAATTATGGCGTGAAAAGAGTCTTGAACTTGATATGTTGTTTTACTTTGGCTCCAATTGGCGCGAACAAGTGAAGCCTACTGCTGCTTGCGAAAAGTATCTTGCCCGTATCCGCGAGATTTCCGCTAATGACCCCGTATTGCTAGTTGCTCATGCCTATACGCGCTACATGGGTGATCTCTCGGGTGGTCAAATCCTCAAAAAAATTGCCAAGGAGTCGATGGGCTTGAATGAAGGCGATGGAACTGCCTTCTATGAGTTCGATGACATTCGCAATCATGGTGAATTCAAAAAACGCTACCGTGAAGCTTTGGATACCTTACCTGTGGATGCAGCTACGGCTGAGCGCATTGTTGAGGAAGCTAATGCTTCATTCCACATGAACATGGCAATGTTCCGTGAGCTAGAAGGTAACTGGCTACTTGCTCTAACTAAGTTTGGCTGGAATTCTCTAGTCACGAAGATTAAGGGTGAACCCACAAACACCTCTGTGCGTCGTGAATCTAAGGCGGCGAGCTAAGTATCAATAATAAAAAAGGGCGGCCCTTCGGGCTGCCCTTTTTTATTGGAAAATTTGTCCACGTCCTAGCCATAGCTCTAGTAGCAAAATTAGAAACCCTAGCATCGCTAAGCGTCCATTCCAAACCTCAGCAGATTGTGTCATGCCCCACTCCCAACGCTCTTGAGGATAGAGCTTGGTATTCTTTTGAGGCTGGATAGTTTCAGCAAAGGCTATGGGGCGATCGCTTAAAGCTTTCATCACTACGTTGGCTAAGGCTTGGATAAAAGTGGGGTCAGTGTCAGGGGCGGGAACTCGCGCAAAGGTCTCAATGCCAGCATGTTCAGCGATTTCACGATATTCCATGTCGATTTCTTCGAGGGTTTCGATATGCTCCGATACAAAACTAATCGGAACTACAACTAATTCCTTGACACCTTGTTGAGCAAGTTCCTTGATCGCCACGTCGGTATAGGGCTGCAACCATTCAACTGGCCCCACACGACTTTGATAGGCGAGCTTATAAGGATTGGAGCGATTAAGCTTCTGCATAATCAGCGCCGCACAATTTTCAATTTCCTTTTGATAGGGATCACCTGCTTCTTCGATGTAGCTGACAGGTACACCGTGGGCGCTAAAGAAGATATAGGCTTCGCTAGGATTCTTAACTTGATCGAGTTTAGTGGCAATGAGATTCGCCATCGCTTGCAAGTAGCCTGAATTGTCATACCAAGAAGGTACAACTGTATATTTGATTTTTTGTAGGTCTGGATCATTTTTCCAGATGCGATCAAGTAATCGGAAGCTAGAACCTGTAGTACTAATTGAAAATTGTGGATACAAGGGCAAAATCACTAATTCTTCGATCTGATCGCGTTTGATTTGGGCGATCGCTTCTTCTGTGAAAGGATGCCAGTAGCGCATTCCCAAATACACATGGGCTTCGTGACCATTTTGCTGAAGCTGCGATCGTAGGGCTTGCCCTTGAGCTTCAGTAATGCGCCGTATTGGTGAGCCACCACCAATTTTTTTGTAATTTTCTTGAGATTTTTTTGCACGTAGTGTTGAAATTAACCAAGCTAAAGGTGCTTGCAGTAATGGTGAAGGCAAGCGAATAATTTCTGGGTCAGCAAATAAGTTATATAAAAATGGGCGGACATCTTCTAATTTGTCTGGCCCGCCGAGGTTCAGCAGTAAAACGCCTAGTCGCCCCATATCAATCGCTATATCCCTTTATAATTTTGGATTTGTTATTAAGATCAAGTTTCATTAATTATAGCTAGGGTCAGGATCGTTATACCGTTTTGCGCTGATCTTAAACCTATATAGCAAAGCAAGTTTTGCTTAGGACATAAAACCCAAGAATCGAGTGGCGGCGCTTCGCGCCGCCACTCGATTCTTGGGTTTTGGTTTGTACTAGCTAACTACATAAAACCCAAATAAATGAAGGCAGCGCGAAGCGCTGCCTTCATTTATTTGGGTTTTATCTCTACTATAGGTTTAAAAAAAGTGTCTTCCCAAGACATTTTCAAAAATCTAAAGCAGATTTAACCATGCGATCGCCTCTTTGATACTGGTGACCTTTTCGCCTTCAGGCATGGCTGGGCGTTGCACCATCACTATCGGAATTCCCAATTCCCTTGCGGCGATAATCTTGGCATAGGTAGCATCACCGCCGCTATTTTTACTAACGATCGCCTGAATTTGATAGTCTCGCAATAATTGCCGTTCCTGTTCTAAACTAAATGGTCCACGATCAAGCAATACCTTGCTATTAGGTAATTCCAGATCGGGCGGATCGATGGAGCGCATTAAGTACCAAATATGCGGGCTAATATGCGATCGCTGTAAAAAAGGCTCTAGTTGTTGTCTCCCTGATGTAATAAATACTCGATTTACAGATTCAGGAATTTCTCTTGCTGCGGCTTCTACACTTTCTACTTCAATCCAATTGTCGCCAGTTGTCTTCTCCCATTGGGGACGAACGAGCATTAAGTGAGGAATGTTAACTGATTGTGAAGCGATCGCGCCATTAAGAGTAATTTGTCCCGCACAGGGATGTGTAGCATCAATGAGAATATCAATAGAATTTAACTGTAAATATTGCGCTAATCCCTCTGCACCACCAAATCCACCAATGCGAAATTGTCCAACTAGTGCGGCTGGTTTTTTGGTGCATCCTGCAAGGGAACTAATTACTTCTATTTCAGGAATAATAGCTAGGTTTGCGGCGAGTTTCACCGCATCGCCAGTGCCACCCAAAATGAGAATTTTTTTCATAGTTAGACCTTTTGCAGAACCGAAAGTTAAGGCTGTGAAGCCAAAGTATAGCAATGTAAGAGATAGCTAGGACATAAAACCCAAAAACATTCTAATCACAAGCATATTGTAGTAGTTGGAACAATAGCGGCTTGTGCTGTTAGTTGCAAATCATTCTAACTTTGTGTAAATAAAGCTGCAAGTTTGGCGATCGCAATGCCATACCATTTTTGCATTCTCAGCAACTCTCCATCAAGTGGTAATGTCGGTGGAAAATCGCAGATGTAGCCAAGTTCGCGCAAAGCCGAAACGATCGCACTAGGAGAAATCCACCATTGCTGAGAGATATCTAACAGGTTTAATTTTTCTATATTCTCTAAATCAAGAGATTGAACTTGAGCGCGAAATTGATCAATGGAAGGAACGGGTGGAATATGAGAACCAAGATAAATATAGTCAGGTTTGGCTGTGGCAATTAACCATTGCAGATGGGTGAAAGATGGCGGTAAAGTCCATAACACAACTGCATGATAATCTCGATCTCGAATGGGGCGATCGCAATCAACATCACCTTGAAACTTATCGGCAGGGCGATCGCATCCGTATAGCAATAATGGACGAGGCAATGGTCTGGGTGCTTCGCTGAGTTTTTGCCATTGGGGAATCTTGGTAATTACGGGCGCAGATTTATACTGCAATTGCAAATGCTTAGATGAATTTTGAGAACCTTCCATTGCTGTACCTGTAGCTTCGCGAATGCCAACTACTTCTAATTCTACTGAAGTTGTATCTTGCCACTGATTAGCGCGTAATTTGTAAGCAATATCCACATAATCGGGCACAGGACAATATTCTCCCCATCGCCATGCGATCGCTTTAATTTTGCCGTTACCTGTATCCAGTTCTAGAGAAAGATGTTTGACTTTATCTCTACCGCGAGTTTGTTGAGAAAGTACGCGCACATTTTCACTATAAAACACAGGATCGGGATTGCCGAGTCCACAAGGTTGCAGGCGATCGCATTGTTGTAGAAGTGTCATTGAGATATCACTGAGGTCAACACGCACATCAATATTAACTAGGGGCATGATGTGACTAGGTAAGATATTCTCGCGATCAGCAAATTCCCTTAGTCCATCTCGCAGTTTTTCTATATTTTCCGCAGGAAGTGTAAACCCTCCCGCCGCCTTATGTCCGCCGCCTTTGTTGCGAATAGTTTTAATCGGTTCATATTCAAGGGCTTGGAAAACATGAAATTCAGGAATCCCCCGCACTGAGAAGCGCACAGTGGCAACTTGTTCAGAATCATCATGAGCATCTTCATAACTGCCAATAAATACAGGTGCGCCATAACGTTCCACCAACCGCGAAGCGACAATACCAATCACCCCATGATGCCACCCCTCTCTCTTACTCTTCTCTCTCTTCTTGGGAGAAGGGCTAGGGATGAGGGCTTTTTCCTCTTGTGGATCATGCTCGCGCAAAAAACTAAAATTCGCTGACTGTATTTCCATTTGCTTCTAACTTAAGTTGCATATTTCTAAACTGACAAACTTCTCAATCTATATCGCTTGTTATCTCTCGTTAGAATTGCTTCATTAGCCATGCGGTGACGGTTGATTGATTTTCTTGGCGACTGCGTTCGAGAACTTGTTCTAAGATTTCAAGTTTGAGTCCAGATAGCACTAAAGATTGACGAATATGATGGCTGCTGCCATCTGGGGCGATCGCAAAGGCGTAGATTTTCATAGTTTGAACATTGACAATCCAATATTCTTTGATGCCTAGTTCTTCGTATTGCAGGCGTTTTGTGCCTAGGTCATCGTTGAAGGTGGTGTCAGATATTTCGATGACGAGATCGGGTAAGGGATATTGATCGAGGTCAATGATGCGCGTTCCCCAAGCGATCGCATCGGCATTGTCACCAATGTAATAGGAGACATCGGGCTGAAATTCAGTTTTTCCGCTTTGGCGATAGGAACAGCCATCTTTGGCAGTCATGGGAATTTGCTTTGTGGCAGCATAAAAGGAGAGGGCAAATAGAATTAATGCGTGATCGTTGGCATGATCGGAACCTGTGGACATATCCTCAAATCTCATCTGTTGTTTGTAATAGTAGCTTTTGCGTTTGTCGCTATCGGTTGCATCGGCGATCGCTACAAATTCTGACCAAGGTGCGCTAATCCATGTGTTTAGTTGGTTTGAGGCTGGTTTGAGTAATGTGTTCATAATGACTTTACCTAACTTAAACTTTATAATACCAATTCACAAAAGTGTGACTACAATGTTTGTGAATTGAAAACTAAACCTAGTAAGGGGTTTCAGATAAAGAAATGTCTACGACATCTCTCTATTTCCCTTGGAAGAAGGATAGAGAGTATCCTGCACCTCCCGATCAACTATTACTAAAACTCGCTCTTGGGTAATATCAAAACCCTCTGATTTGAGCTTTGACATATAGGCGATCGCTTCTTGTTCGATCTCTTTACAAAGATCTTGACGCTTGCGATTAGTTGCCTCGCATTCTTGTGCTAAAGCGATCGCTTCACCCATTTCCTCGCAGGTTAATAGATCGATAATTACTTGGGGATTGCCAATCCGCCCGATCGCATTAATGCGAGGACCCAGACCAAATCCGATCGCTTCAGGTTTTAGCCCAGTTTGTTTATCTTTAGCAATTCCTGTTTCGTTAATCAGCGCAATAATGCCAATTACTTTAGATTGAGATAACAAGCGCAAACCCTTTTTCACCAATCGACGATTGATACCAGTTAACGAGGCAAGATCAGCAATCGTGCCAAGGGTAAAAAGTTCTAATAAAGGATTTTCTAATTCGGCACGTTTGCCGAAGCGATCGCTTAATTCCAATGCTAAGACATAGGCAACACCGACACCCGCGATCGCTGCGTAGGGTGAATTGGGATCGACACGATATTTAGGATTGAGGATTGCGGTTGCTGGTGGAATTTTGGTGGGGTCTTCGGGGACTTCGTGATGATCGGTGACAATTACAGAAATATTTAAGGATTCGGCAAGAGCGATCGCATCATAGGCCGCAATGCCATTGTCTACTGTGATGATTAATTTCACATCGCGATCGCGACAATCCTGCACAATCCGCGCATTAATTCCATAGCCCTCCGTCATCCGACTCGGAATTTCATATTCCACATTGCCGCCTAGTAATCGCAAGGTACGAATTAATAGAGCCGTGCTAGTCATGCCGTCAACATCATAATCACCGCAGATCGTAATGCGATCGCCATTTTTAATGGCAAGCTCAATACGGTCAATACTCGCAATTAAATCTGGAAATTCTTGTTTGGGATCAGGCAGATCTTCCAGCTCAGGATCGAGAAAAATCTTTGCAGCTTCAGGCGTATCAATACCGCGATTTAGCAAAACCTGAGCAATTATGGGCGAAAGTCCCGTAGAATTAGCGATCTCTGCTGACAAATCTGGTTGTGGAGAGAAAATCTGCCATCGCTGTTGAGGTAAAAGCATGAGAACAATAATATAATTATTAAGAATGTCTTAAAAATCCGTTGCGAGTCCTAAAACCAATGAGGACTATTCCAACATTACCTGAATCAACACTACAACTTTTACTATTTATTGACGATCGCCCTAAGGCAAAGGATTTAGTCAAGGAGGTAGAGGAATTTTTGCAACGAGAAAGTGATTGCCGTTCCGAACTGCAAATAATCAATGTTGCTAGCCAACCACAACTTGCCGAACTCTTTAAAGTCGTCATGTCCCCAGCTTTACTCAAATTATCACCTTTACCACGTCAAACGATTGCGGGGAAAAACATACTCAAGCAGCTAGATAACTCTTGGGATACTTGGAAACAACAAGTATTGGACCAAACAACCAACCATCCCCCCGAACTTGCTCAAAATATTGACTATATGAACGAAGTTGCACATCTTGCTGATGATGTGTTTCGGTTGTCGCAGGAAAAAGCTGAAATTGAGGAGCAAATTCGTTTCAAAGATCGAGTGCTGGGAATGTTAGCCCATGATTTGCGAAATCCTTTAACTGCGATCTTGCTAGCGATCGACACCATCGAAAAAAGCGGCGACAAAATCGATCCCCAAATGGTTTCTCGCTTGCTCAAACATGCTCGTAATAAAGCGCGTGATGCTGACAGCATGATCACCGACATTCTCGAAGCAGGAAGGGGAGCTAATGCCCAATTTCGTACCCAACGCCAAAAAATTCAACTCGATCAGCTTTGTCATAGTGTCGTCAGCGATTTTTATTTTCACAAATGTCTAGAGGGGAAAATGCAAAAGTTAGTTAAAGACATCCCCACTGATCTCCCACCTGTATACATCGATCAAGAAAAAATTCGTCAAGTTTTAATCAACCTTTTGGGGAATGCCACAAAATACACACCCGAAGGCGGCAAAATCGAGCTAACAGTCATGCATCGCACTGCTCAAAAAATCGAAGTTAGCATTACTGACAACGGACCGGGAATTCCTGCGGAAATGCGCGATCGCGTATTTGAGGAGAGATATCGTCTAGAGCGTGATGATGAAGCTGATGGCTATGGAATTGGTTTATCCCTATGTCGCCGCATTATTACCGCCCATTATGGTCGGATCTGGGTCGATGACGCGATCGGCAAAAAAGGCAGTTGTTTTCGATTTACGTTGCCTGTGTATTAGACTCCAAAGGAAATCTGACGCTTCGCGTCAGATTTCCTTTGGAAAATAGAGATCGCTACAAGTTGCTAATTGCACTTCACATTGATGAAAAATGTAATTTACTGCTGCCGCCAACTTATCGATTTCTTGAATGCTGTAAAAAGTGCTGTTCTTTGTGAAAATATTCTGATCTAGCTTGCCAAGTTGCCAACGATCGCCATTAGATGCAATCCCAAAAACAATTACATTCAATTCAGCATTTAAACGCTGAGCAGCAATCATCTCCGCAATACATTGTCCCCAAGCCGCCTCAAAATTATCTTGCTTTGCCTCAACTAGCATGAGGTAAGGGCGATCAAATACAACTTTTCCCAGTGGCGATCGCCTCGCTAGAATATATTCAGGAAATCCTGATAGCTTTTCATCGTAGTTAAGAGACTGGTGACTCCATAGTAAAAACTTACTACGATAGTGTTTCCAAATTTCCTTGAGAACTGGATAGATTAAATTCTCACAGATTGCAAATTCGGAATTATCAACCACTCCTTCTCTCATCATTAGCAAGAGATCTTCACGAAAGTAATCAGAAATCTCAAATGGCAAAGTTTCCACAAAATCAGCTTCAGTATAGGTAATCTGAAACTCCTTGACCACTGCACCAATTGTCTTGTAACTGCCAAAAGCCATTTTTCTTGCCTCTTACATTTTGATGTATTCGTGACCTCTCGCTTACCAATTTACATTTGCAGACGCAGTAATCACGATTGGGTGTAACCAACGAAATAACACAATTGTGATGGCAACGCCTATATAAGCGGGGCGCACGAATTCTTGTAAAACTAATTGCTGGCGACCTTGGGCGATCGCCACAAACGGCCATATCGAAGTGCGTTCCTTAACCGCTAAGAAAGCATCGCCGTAGCGTTTAAATAAACGTTGATCGCCATGCCATACCGCAAATAAATGATAAACAACTAAAGCGATCGCCGTAACCAATGTAAAAGACGTTCCTAACCAAAGCGCATGGGCAATTCCCCATAAACATTGACCAATCATTTGAGGATGGCGACAAATACGGATGATCCCCGTTTCAAATAAATGGACTTCTGGCTTTTTGATCGCGGCAACTTCAGTTAAGTTAAACGTCGCAGGATAAAGGAAGAGAAAAGAAATTGCGGAAAGAATCAAGACAAACTCACTTACGCCTGTAACTCCCTTGACATCCCACAACTGCACACCGTCATAGCGATGGTTAAAGAAATAGATTAGTAACACTACGGCAAGCGGAATGCTTACTAATGCAAAAATCACACGATATAGCCTTGCTCCAATTCGTTCTTCAGCCCACATCCGTAATTCGGCAAGCCCACTATGGGCGATCGCAAAGGTCAAAATTAAGCCCAGCATTACAAAATGGGTAAAATAGGTCGAGAAAAAGGAGCTAAAGGAGGTCATATTAAAACTATTAACTTGATTGAGATTGCGGCAACGCAACACTCTCAATAGTTTAGCCATACTTGAGCTTGAAGCGCAAAATTGCCAGATTTAAACCCAGCGTAATCGCATTAGCCATATAAATTGGCGCAGCATTAACGAGTAACCCATAAATTAACCAGAGTGTAATCCCCGCAATAAAAGTAATTAACATTGGCAAAGAAATATCTCTTGTTGATCGCGATCGCCAAACTTGGATTACTTGCGGCAAAAAAGCAAGTGTTGTTAGGGATGCAGCCGTAAATCCAAGGAGATTAGTAAAGTCCATAGGGTACACAAATAAGCTAATTTGGGGATGTTTTGCTTAACAAGGCATCCCCAAATTAGAATTAAAACACATGAAACAACGCATCATCGGCATCACAGGAGGCATTGCTACAGGAAAAACCACGGTTTCCGATTATTTACACCATACCTATGGCTTGCCAATCCTTGATGCCGATCTTTATGCTCGCCAAGCTCTAACAGGCGATCGCATAGCAAAACTCCGCGATCACTATGGCAAATTAATTTTTGATGATCAAGGTAATCTGGATCGCCGCAAGTTGGGGGCGATCGTGTTTGATAGTGATATTGAGCGTCAATGGCTCGAACAGCTAATCCATCCCTATGTCCAAGAATGTTTAATTAGCGAAGCCAATCACCTCGCACCATCAACCGTAGTTATGGTGATCCCTTTACTTTTTGAAGCAAGAATGGAGAGTTTAGTGACCGAGACTTGGGCGATTGTCTGCGATCCCCAGCAACAATTACAAAGACTAATGAACCGCAATCATTTGTCAGAATCTGAAGCACTGCAAAGAATTGCTAGTCAAATGTCTCAATCTGAAAAAATAGAACTTGCCGATATAGTAATTGTTAATTCCGATAACACTGAAGAGTTATTCTTTCAAGTTGATAATGCACTACTTAACTCACAGTCAGGAGTTTTCTTGAATATGATGTGAGGTTGCCCATGCACGTACTTGCCTAATCAAAGCATTTTCCTTTAAGGTACTTTTAAATTCTAGAAAGTTCTGGAGATCGATTGTTCTTAAGATAGGGAAAGCAATGCTGCGATCGCTTGGAGAATAGTGATCCCCAACAAGTTGATGAATCGTAATCGCTTGACCGTCATAGCGCCACACTTCAGGAACTCCTAATTTGGCATAAATGGCGAATCGATTTAGCGAACTGCTTGTAATATCGATCTCAATTGCTAAATCTGGCGGTGGATCGATTTGTAAGTCTATTTTTTCCTTACCCCAAACCTGCCCCTCGTTTTGGATGTAATAGCATTGATCAGGTTCTAATCCTCGCGCTAAATCTTGGCGATCGCAGGTCATAGAACCTAAACTACGAATTTCCATCTCCAATGCCTCTGTTAAAGCCTCGACAATCCGACCTAAGAGCTTTTTATAATTTTCGTGTAGGTCAGAGGGCATCCGAATTTCTAAAAGTCCATTGTCATAGGTAAGTCGTTTACTGGGCTGTGCTTCTAAATCATCTGCGATCGCCCGATATGTTTCCCAACGTATTGATGGGAGTAATATCTGATTGCTAGTGCGATCGCTAAATTTAGTAACAGTAACCGTCATTTTATTAATGCGTAGTCTAATCTAACTAAATAGGCATATGTGACACTTAGTGTCGCATATGCCAATACCTATTGCTGAGGTTGTTCAGGAGTTGTCGCAGGTAAATTTAAGGGAATTGGTTGCGAATTAGGTACAGCATTAGTTGCAGGTGCTACTTGGGCTGGTGGTGGAGCCGTCACAGAGGGCGTTGTAAACCAACCACCACTAAGAACTACAGTTAATCCCAAAAAAGCAGCCGTTAAAAACCAAGTCACCCGATTTAGGGCTGTTTCTGCACTCTTGGTACTGGAGAATAGCTGAGCTTGACCACTAAAGCCACCTAAACCATCACTTTTAGGACTATGTAACAAAATTAAGACCACTAAGCAAATGGCAACAATAGACCAAACTATTTTTAAAGTTTCGTACATTTCAGATATTTTTCTTTATATGTTTTTTCTATAAACAGCTTAACGCATCAACAATTAGATTAGAAAGTAGATGTGTTGCAAATCAACACATCTGCTTTCTTTAAGCAAATTGTTGACCTAACTCAATCGGGTTATGGACTGTAATTCGTTTTTTGGAGATGGCGATCATTTTTTGCTTTCGTAAATCGCCAAGCAATCGTGTCACTGTCACTCGCGTAGAGCCGATCGCTTCAGCGATCGCCTGATGGGATAACTTCAAATCAATCGTCACCCCATCCGTTGAAGGCGTACCAAAATCACGACAGAGAATCAACAAAAAGCTGACTAGCCTTGATCCCATGTCTCGATGGGCTAGAGTCTCAATCATCATCTCCGTCTGTAAAATCCGCGATGACAATCCACGCAATAAGACCATTGGTAATTCGGGATCTTCTTTGAGAGCCTTCTCTACTTGATCGATAGGGACAGAGAGCAACTCCACAGGCGTAAATGCTACTGCATGATAAAAGCGATCGGAGCGATTGCCCGTAATCAACGACAAAACACCAAAAACACTATTTTCTCGTAATAGGGCAACTGTAATTTCTTCACCTGCTTCATAAACTCTAGAAAGTTTTACTGCGCCTTTAACTAGAAAGTAAAAACGTTCCGCAGGATCACCAGGGAAAAAAATTGTCTTACCGCGTTCAAACGTTTCCGTCATGGGTGGAAACATTCCCCCATTCATTTCGCGAAAGACTTCAACAAGAGCACGGTCTGCCAATCTTATATATCCTCTTTAACCAAAAATAAAACAATATATAAAGCATCATTTAGTGCTTATAGCTTTTATCAGTCTAGTGAAGTAAGGGTTTGTATCCTCGCCAAAGGTGGGGAAACAAACCTTTGTACCTCGCTTGCTTGAAAAGCGCCATATCAGCCTAAAGATATAGACAAACTCTCAAAAATTTAGATCACCAGTTCTCAAGAAAGTATGCCAGCACACAATCAATTTGAGAGACATATGTTAGCTTTCACGTAATGTACAAAATAAAAATATAAAAGCTTTACAGATGTACATTGCCTTCAAAGTTGTGACCTTAGAAGGCAATGAAAACTCTTTTAATACGTCAGAGCACATCACAATTTAGAAAGTTTGCCTAGAAATAGAGACGAGTATTCTCACTTAAACTTACTACATAATTGCAATTTGTATCATAGTGTACATTTTGTTGAATTAAGTATAAATGCGAAAATAATCACGAAGTGAAAACTGACTTGTTTAAGACTTGCAAGTATGCTCCCTACCGAAACATGCTGCTTACAGAAGTATCTTCGTGAACTCGCCAGATTGTCTCTCCTAGGAGGTCAGCAACCGATAGCACCCGTAACTGAGGAAAATAGTTTTCTTGCCTCACAGGAGTCGAGTTAGTCACAATTACTTCTTCAAATACGCCACTAGATAAGCGATCAATTGCTGGAGGCGAAAAAATAGCATGGGTTGCACAAGCATAAACCTGTCGCGCCCCCTCTTTTCTCAAGAGTTTTGCTGCTTCATAAATTGTGCCAGCTGTATCAATCATGTCATCAACAAGGACAGCAGTTTTACCAGACACATCTCCGATGACATTCATCACTTCAGCCACATTATGGCTTTGACGGCGCTTATCAATTATGGCTAGAGGAGCATCATCAAGTTTCTTGGCAAAAGCCCGAGCCCGAGCTACTCCCCCTACATCTGGTGAAACCACCACCAAGTCAGGTAACTTCTTCTCATTGAGATAGTCAAATAAGACTGGAGAGCCATAGACATGATCGCAAGGAATATCAAAATACCCTTGAATCTGAGCTGAGTGTAAGTCCATCGCAATCACGCGATCGGCTCCAGACTGCACGATTAAGTTAGCAACTAATTTTGCAGTAATGGACTCTCGTCCTGCGGTTTTGCGATCGGCTCGTGCATAGCCGTAATAAGGCATAACTGCGGTGATCTGTCTTGCCGATGCACGACGACAGGCATCGATCATAATTAATAATTCAGTCAAATGGTCATTAACAGGGCGACAAGTAGGTTGAATCAGATAAACATCACAACCCCGAATCGATTCCTGTACTTGCACATAGACTTCCCCGTCAGCGAAATTTTTTCGCACCATAGGCCCTAGTTCTATACCTAAATAACGGGAAATCTCTTGGGCAAGTGGCAAATTTGCTGAGCCAGCAAACAGCCTAAGTCGATCTTCACCGCTATTTAAAGAAGGTAGTCGGTGAAGTCCATGCCTAGTAGTCGTTAAGTGTGTCACTGCAATTTATCAGGAGGTAAGATAGCCATCATCATTCTATTGTCAGGCTTAATCCGCTATTCGTACTATCTGTTTATGATTAAATTAGATATTTTTTCAGTCAAAACAAAATAAAAGCCACAGATTGGAAGCATAGCCTCTAATCTGTGGCTTTTATTTTGGTGGACGGCGGCGCTGTAAAAAATCTGGAATATCTAGTCCTGGCTTACTAAGCTTGATCTCAGACTGAGACGTAGTGGGCATAGCAGAGGTTGAGGCTCTAGTTGTCGGGCTAGGGGGTAGAGGCTGAACTTTTTTAGAAATTTGGGGTGGGATCGCTGGATGCGTTTTAGGAGCAAATCCTGTAGCAATCACTGTAATCCGAATCTCTCCATCTAACTTGGGATCAATTACTGCCCCAAAAATAATATTGGCATTTTGATCCACTACCTCATAGATAGTCTCGGCAGCAGCATTTACCTCATGTAGAGTCATGTCTTCACCACCTGTAATGTTAAAGACAACCCCACTTGCTCCTTCAACAGAGGTTTCTAGTAAAGGTGAGGAAATCGCGGTCATCGCTGCTTCTCTGGCTCGGGATTTGCCTGAACCGATGCCAATACCCATCATGGCTGAGCCTGCATCTGCCATAACGGCGCGAATATCGGCAAAGTCAACATTGACTAAACCAGGGATCATGATGATGTCCGATATGCCCTGTACCCCCTGACGCAGGATGTCATCAGCGACTCTAAAAGCTTCTTGGACTGGGGTTTGCTCAGAAATTACGGAGAGTAGCTTATCGTTGGGGATCACAATCAGAGTGTCAACGCGACTCTGTAAACCAGCTATACCCTCTTCAGCTTGTTGTCCCCGTCGTCGTCCTTCAAAGGTAAACGGACGTGTAACTATACCAACTGTTAATGCGCCTGCTTCTTTGGCGACCTCAGCGATGATTGGTGCGGCTCCAGTGCCAGTGCCACCCCCCATACCTGCGGTGATAAATACTAAGTCGGCTCCTTCAACGGCCGCAGCGATATCATCACGCGACTCTTCGGCGGCTTTCTGTCCGATCGCAGGATTACCGCCCGCACCTAAACCTCTGGTCAGTTTTTGACCCATCTGAAAGCGTTTAGAAGCAGATGATTGAAGTAGTGCTTGAGCATCGGTATTAAACGACCAGAACTCCACACCCACTACATCACTCGCAATCATGCGATTTACAGCGTTGCCGCCGCCACCACCAACACCAATTACCTTAATTTTTGCAACACTGCCCAACATGATATTATCCGCTTTTGTATCAACGCCTAACTGCTGCTTCATACGATTGTGAGAGTGACTTAGGTGTAGTCTAGAGTTATTTGAAAACCCAGAAAGTTCATCCATTTGCAAGTCTACTTCTCCGTTTTCCGAACCATTTGAGTCCAAATCTGACCAGTCATTTTGAGATGTCATTTATCAAGGGATGTCATAAATAGAATCGTTTTACTGATGCTCTCTAGATTTTGCTAAGCTTAAACCTCATTCGAGTCAGTAGTTCGAGTAACAGTTTAAACCTACCAGAAAAAAATAATAATAGCCTTAAAACGACAATTTAGGATTTTGTTTCTGAAGATTTATCTTTTGTTGGCATGTTCATTTCTAAAATTGGATTGCTAGGTTGGCTGATATCGATGTGTCTAAAACTTTTGGATTTCAGCTTTTCGGGCAAAGTCCTGAGCCGATCAAGTGTCTCTAACTGTGTAGTAAAGACTGTTGGATTGTATGTGCCAAAATATACCAGCCCTAGCTCTGTAGTCAAAATTAGATTTGATTCATCGCGGGCATCAACTTGGGAAATTTTGATCTGACTCTGACTAATTTGGCGATACAGCGTTGACCATTGACTAATTGATCGATTATTTGGTTCTAAGATCACGAGGTTAGGTTTAGTAATATTTGACGGATAAGCCTTCGTAGGAACCCATATACCTTCGGCATCTAGGAAACCTTGCTGACCCTTGCGTGTAGAGTTCGCGATCGGCAAGCGCTCTTGGACTTGGATAGTTAACTTGGACGGAAAAATAGTGCGAGAAACCAAAACTTTAGAAACTGGGGCATTGGCTTCTAATTGGGTAGCGATCGCTTGGGGTTGAATTTGAAAAATCAACTGGGGATATTGAATCGCCAAAGATCTCTTGATGGTTTCTTTAGAGAGCAGATTATTGCCCTCTATTTCAATTTGATTGGCACTGCGTAATTGCCACTCTGGGAGCATGGCAATCCAAAGCATCGCGCCCGTAAGCCCCGTGATAAATGTTAACTGCCAAATACGTTGAAAGATGCGAAGGCGGCGTTGTTTTCGCAGTTGTTTGCGGCGGGCCACATAGTCTGCCTCTCCAGCGGAGATAGGGAATTCAACCGTCATCTTTGCTCCTACCTGTTCATAATGCTAGGAGTCAGATGATGGGCTACTAGCAAATTGTCGTTCCAGCATAGCAATGATTTCTTCGCGTCGGTTGGAAATAGCTAAAGGATCGTTGGATGTGGGGCGCAAAAACATTACTTGCTCTGTACGCTTGTAATTTGATGGTTGTTTTTTGTCTATTAAAGACTGGATAGCCTTAACAAAAAATATACCTGCACTTATTACTAAAAGTACAGACACTGAGATGTAGATAACTGCTGCGATCGCCATATCTGTAAATGTTTTGATTCAAAAGTGCTGATATCACAATAGAGGAGCAAATCAGGTTTTTCAACTAGAGTTACAAAAATGTATAGATTTGCTTTGCAAACCTTCATAAACCCATGTAAAAAGTAACCCCTTTGCGTCGATTTTTTACAGCAAAGGTACGGAGAACGCGACAACCCTATGAGATTTGTTGTTGCTATTGGTTCTGTATAATCAGGCTTGATTAACAATTCAGCAACATTTAGCAACACATTTAGTAATAATTAGGAGCTTTGCGCGATATGCAAGAGCAGGGAACGATCAGCATTCATACCGAGAATATCTTTCCCATTATCAAGAAGGCTTTATATTCAGAGCGAGATATCTTCTTGCGGGAATTGATCTCTAATGCCGTAGATGCCATTAGCAAACTCAAGATGGTTTCTTACGCTGGCGAGACTAATCACTCCGCCGATCCCGAAATTGTGGTCACAATTGATAAAGAAAAAAAGACGCTAGCGATCGCCGATACGGGCATCGGCATGACTGCGGATGAAGTAAAAAAATATATTAATCAAGTTGCCTTTTCTAGCGCCCAAGAATTTGCCACTAAGTACGCTAGTAGTGGTACAGGTGATCAACAAATTATTGGTAACTTTGGTTTAGGTTTTTATTCGTCATTTATGGTGGCGAGTAATGTTGAAATTGATACGAAATCCTATAAAGAGGGTGCTGAAGCAGTCCATTGGTCCTGTGATGGCTCGACCACATTTACACTTGATGACAGCGATCGCTCAGGTGTAGGTACAACGATCACCTTGACCTTGCAAGAAGATGCTGAGGAATATCTAGAAGAAGCATCGATCAAGCGGATGATTCGCAACTATTGCGACTTTATGCCCGTGCCGATCAAGCTAAATGATGAAGTCATCAACAAGCAAACCGCACTTTGGGACAAGTCTCCAAAATCAGTTACTAATGAAGAATATTTAGAGTTCTACCGTTATCTCTATCCTTACCAAGATGATCCACTGTTTTGGATTCATCTAAATACAGATTATCCATTTGTGATTAAGGGAATTCTGTATTTCCCCAAAATGAAGGCGGATATTGATCCCAATCGTGGACAAATCAAATTGTTCTGTAATCACGTTTTTGTGAGCGACAATTGCGACGATGTGATTCCTAAGTTCTTGATGCCTTTACGTGGGGCGATCGATAGTACTGACATTCCTCTGAACGTATCACGCAGCTTTTTACAAGGTGATCCTAAGGTTCGCAAGATCCAAGACTTTATTGCGAAGAAAGTGGGCGATCGCCTAACGGCTCTTTACAGCGACTCCCGTGAAGAATTTCTAAAGTGTTGGCAAGATATCAGCATCTTTATGAAGTTTGGCTCGATGAATAGCGATAAGTTCTATCAGCAAGTGAAGGAAATCCTAGTGTATGCCACCACTAGCGAATCTGAGGAAGTCAAGAGCGAAAGCGGTAACTACACAACCTTGCAAGCTTATCTAGAGCGTAACAAGGCAGAACACGAAAACCAAGTGTTCTACACTTCTGATCCGATCGCCCAAGGTACTTATGTGGAATTGCATAAAAATCAAGGGCTAGAAGTACTGACTTTTGATGCATTTATTGATAGCCACTTCATTAATTTCCTTGAGCGCGAATTTAAAGATATTAAATTTGCCCGTGTTGATGCTGAAATTGACGATCGCCTAGTTGACAAGGAATCAAAAACCGAAATTGTCGATCCGAAGACCAATAAAACTAAGAGCGATCATCTCCAAGATATCTTCCGTGATGCATTGAATAAACCTAAATTGGTAATTCGCACTGAAGCTATCAAAGCGGAAGATGTGGCTTCTGCCCCACCTGCAATCATTCTGCTGCCAGAATCAGCACGTCGGATGCAGGAGATGATGGCGTTGATGCAACAAGGTACGGTGAGCTTCCCTGAAGATCATGTGTTGCTGGTAAATACGGCTCATCCGCTTATGCAGAAGTTGATTGAGCTTGATAGCAGTCAAGTTTTAGTTGATGGTAAGTCAGAATCTGCGGATCTCGCTAACTTGATTTGTACACATGTCTACGATTTGGCTCTGATGGCTCAGAAGAGCTTTGATGCTGACAGCATGAAGGGCTTCTTACAGCGCTCTAATCAGTTGCTTACTAAGTTGACTAGCAAAATCTAATCTAAAAAAGAAAAGACGCAAAGCGTCCTTTCAAATATAAAAAGGAGATAGTGGCGCTTAGCGCTGCCATCTCCTTTTTATGGTTTGAGTTGTCTTGATACAAGTTGTGGCTATATAGCGCTTTTCAAGCAAGCGAGGTGCAAAGGTTTGTTTCCCCGCCTTCGGCGGGGAAACAAATCCAGCAAGGGTTTTCAAAGCACAAAATGGCAAAGCCATTTTGTGCTTTGGCATAAATCTAATTTATGGGATGTAAAACAACTATTGGTTGCATCGCAGCTTCGACAACTTCGCTAACACCTAGAAAATTCTGATTTGGGTCGCACATTCGTAAATAAATATTTTCTGCGCCTAAGTTAGAAAAATTATCGGGAATCGTGATCGCCTGTCCCATACACCAAAGTTTTGTTTTATTCTCGTCAAGAGTCACCATTGGTAAAAAATGCAAGCCATGATCAGGTGCAAGTACTTCGAGACTATGCGATCGCAAAAGCTCCTCAACCTGATCAAACGTCAAACTAGAATCTAAGTCAAAACCATTGCTATAAGTGCGAACTAGCCCCGATAAAGTCGCCCCACAACCCAGCTTTTCTCCTAAGTCCCGCGCGATCGAGCGAATATATGTACCTGACCCACAGGCGATCGCTACATCTAATTCTGGATATTCCCCTTCAGCCCAATTTAAGATCCGAATTTCGGTGATTTCTACCTCACGCATTGGTACGTCATCTAATGTGATCTCCCCTCGACGCGCCAAATCGTAAAGACGTTTACCATTAACTTGAATTGCACTAAAAGCGGGTGGACGCTGAGTAATTTTGCCTTGAAATGAAGGTAAGAATTTTTGAATTTCGGTAAGCGTTAAAGTTGGACAGGGGCGATCGCTAATTACTTCACCTGTAATGTCATCGGTATTGGTAACCAACCCAAAGCGAATTTTGGCAACATAGGCTTTGCCCTCTGGTAAAAATCTTAAAAGTCGTGTGGCATTACCAACGGCGATCGGTAAAACTCCTGTTGCCATTGGATCAAGAGTACCACCATGACCAATTTTCTTTTGTTTGAGTAACTTGCGTAACCGACTCACGCAATCATGAGCCGTAATAGATGCTGGCTTATTGATACTAATAAATCCATTGAACATAAAAATAAAAAAACTGTGCCGCTTGTTAATTAAACCCTACAAATTAGAAATAAGTAGCATGTCGCTCACAAGACCTACTTATTCCAGCAGACGAATGGCGGCGCTTCGCGCCGCCATTCGTCTTCTAATTTTTAATTCACAAAATAGCTACTCCCCTTCTATAGCAAAGCTTAAATTGCTATATAGCAATCCTAAATGGTTTGTGGAAGCGCACCCCTTCGGGGTGCGCTTCCACAAACCCCAAAAATCTACAAATGATTTAGGACTGCTATAGGCTAAAAATAAACATTAAAACTCAAGTATTAGCAGTGTGGCGCGAAGCGCCGCACTGCTAATACTTGGGGAAGGGAGTAGAACAAATCAAAACCCAAAAGAGGCGGCGCATTGCGCCGCCTCTTTTGGGTTTTATGTATTAAGCAAAACTGACATTGATATAGTAATTACCTCACAAAGCTTTATATGTCATAGATTGTGATAAATTACGAAATTCCCGATTATGACAAGAGACAAAATGAAGCGAAAGCAAGGAAAATCTGTCCTAAAATATAGACAGTAGATGTGAAGATAAAGTTTCTTCTAAGTTGTATCTGTCTTGAAAAAAATGCTAGACCGCTACATCTCATGCATACCAGTCGCTAGACTTCAATACTATGTGTTTTTAGCTTCACCATTTGTGATATGGGGTGAGATAAGTTGACTCGATTTGTATTCGGCGATATTCATGGTCAATTTGATGGCTTAATGAAGTTAATTGACTTTATTAAGTGCAGTCATACTGACAAATTGTTTTTTTTGGGCGACTTAATCGATCGCGGCGAGCGCAGCGCCGATGTTGTCAACTGGGTAATGAGCAATAATCACATTTGCCTCAAGGGAAATCATGAGCAAATGTGTCTTGATGCTTTTGGCAGTAGCGAAGAATCTTTGATTTGGAAGGGATGGATACTGAATGGTGGTTCTAAAACCCTAGAAAGTTATGGAGCTGCTAATCTGCCAGAAGCACATTTGGCATGGATGCAGCAATTGCCACTTTATATGGATTTAGGTGACGTATGGCTAGTTCATGCTGGCTTAAATCCAAGTTTACCGCTTGAATTACAGGGTGCGGCTGAGTTTTGTTGGATTCGTGAAGAATTTCATAGTGCGACAGAACCTTTCTTTGAAGACAAAATTATTATCACTGGACATACGATTACCTTTGTTTTTCCAGGAGTGAAACCAGGGAATTTAGTGCTAGGTAAGGGATGGCTAGATATTGATACTGGTGGTTATCACCCTAAAAGTGGATGGTTATCGGCTCTGGATATCGATACTGCCACGGTCTATCAATGTAATACCTTTACCCATGAGTTGAGGGTCAATTCACTATCAGATATTACGACTGTGATTGAGCCAATGCCGACGCGATCACAAAGACTGGAAATTGGTAAGACCAACGCTCAAAAGCGACGTTGGTCTTGGGTTTAAAAATAGAGATGTCGCAAAGCGACATCTCTATTTTTAGGGGGACAATAAAACCTGATATAAATCTGGGCGGCGATCACGGAAAAATCCAAAGGATGCGCGATTAAGTCGGACTTGATCAAGATCAAAACTAGCTAAGATCACACCTTCTTCAGTGTCGTTTAACTCGGCAACCTTATCGCCGCGATGGTTAGCAATAAAGGAATGACCATAAAAAGTTTGATTTCCCTCTAGCCCAATCCGATTTGCCGCAGCTACAGGAATTACATTGCTGACGGCATGACCGATCATCGCTCTCTGCCAAGGATCTTTCGTATTTAGATTTGGCTCCTCTGGCTCGGAACCGATCGCCGTGGGGTATAACAAAATTTCGGCTCCCATCAATACCATTGCTCTGGCACATTCGGGAAACCACTGATCCCAACAAATGCCCACGCCAATTTTTCCAAAAGCAGTGTCCCAAACTTTAAAGCCTGTATCGCCACCACGAAAATAAAACTTTTCTTCGTAACCAGGTCCATCGGGAATATGACTTTTGCGATAGACTCCCAGCAATGAGCCATCAGCATCAACCATAGTGAGACTGTTGTAATAGACCTGTCCTGACTTCTCAAAAAACGAGACAGGTATGACTACATTTAGTTCTTGAGCTAGCTTTTGAAAATGGGCGATCGTTGGATGGTTTTCTACAGGTTGCGCCCAATCAAAAAAATAATCGCGCTCTTCCCGACAAAAGTATGACCCTTCAAATAATTCTGGTGGCAAAATTACCTGTGCGCCTTGATAGGCTGCTTTGCTAACTAAGTCGGATATTTTAGTGACGTTAGTAGCGATATCAGCATTGAGAGATGCTTGAATAACAGCGATCGTGACAGTTTTAGAGGATGACATCAGAATATTAGGATAGAAACGTTAAAATGGAGCTACATAGCTGCTGTGCTAAACCCTAAGAAGCGTGAGGCATTGTATAGCGCCGCATCACGCTTCTTTGAAGTTGGGTGGCGACAGCTTTATCAATAGCCTAACGCAGTCACGAAAACATTCATGAAAAAACTTGTCATTTTATTGATTCAGTTTTATCGATTATTTATTTCACCATTATTTCCGCCGAGATGTCGGTTTCAACCTACTTGCTCGCAATATGCTTTGACAGCGATCGATCGCTTTGGTTTATTTAAAGGTGGTGGACTGACTATTAAAAGAGTATGCAGTTGTCATCCTTGGAATATGGGCGGATACGATCCTGTACCAGAACTACTAGTTCATCAAGATAATCCAACATCATTGCCTTGATGCAGATTGACATAACAATAAGTCTTGTACAATCGCCACAACATTATGCAAAGTAATATCATTGCGTCCTAATAAAGTCCGTAAATCTAAAATTGCTTGTTCGTATTCTTGAGTAAAGCGATAAGCAGCGATCGGTTGCAACTCTGTATGAGGAATCTTCAGGACTTTCATGATGCCAGTCCGCACATTGCCAATGAGTTCGCGAGAAAGCTCAGAAATAGCTTTTTGTCTTAAATGCTGAAATCCACGGACACTGGTAGCATACATAACTGGCAGTCGATTGAGTGCGTAGGCAGCTACCTCGCCTTTGTTAAATTGTTGATCTAGGTCGGGAGGTGTGGCTTTCCCTATTATTAGAAACACAAGATGTTCTAATACATTTATTATTCCTAATTGAGCACCTAAAGTATAGGATTCTAAAGCTCTATATTCCATTTCTAAAGCATCCTTAGCTCGTTTATCGCTAGACCATGAACCTTCGGAGGTTTTTAGATGAGAATCCCAAGCTTTTTCCAATTCTAGGCGAAAGGCTTCCTGCTGCTTTTGAACAAGCTGCTTTTGCATAAACCGTTTTGAGCTAGAAAGTACCGCTCGATGTTGGTGATTTAAATGACTAACATCTTGTAATCGAGTTTCTTCAAGCCCTTGAATTACTGTTTGATCCTCTGAATTATTAATTTGGCTAAAGTGCGAACATTGTTCAGACATTTCTCTAACAATGATGGGGACATCACGCCATCGTAAATATTTGCGCTTGAGTAGTTGATTAAGTTGATGTAATACTCCTGCGCTATTTAGGAATAAATGCTTAGGTAAAGGCGTAGAGTCATGTAATGGATCGCCAAATAAAATAGCCTTAATACCATGCGTGACTGTTTGAGAAATTTGAGGATGGAGTTCATTTAAAGCATAGTCATATTGATATTTCCAGCCAATCATTGACGTGGCAAATAAAGGTGGAAGTCGATTAAGTGTGTAGGCTACAGCTTCGGCAACTTTGACTTTTGGTTGTATCTCTGGGCGTAGTTCTTCGATTTGAATTCTAACTTCTTTAACAATTATCTCTTCTAAGACATTGATAAATATATGCATAACTTTCTACTTACTTAGAATTCATACTAAATTAGGGTCTTAGCACTTAGTAAACAACAAAGTTTTTAATTTAATTTTCTGGATTAATTAATATGATTATCGCTAAAAAAAATCAATTACCATATTAATGATATTTTTGGTATTCCCCTCAGCCATAATATGTTATATATTTCAGAAAATTTGCTGATTAGACTTCATTGTTAAGGTTTAATTTATCAAACAACTATTGATAAACTAACCGTACAAATCGCTTAACTTGTTTAGTAGAATAAGAGCTTAAAAAGTCAGGAAAGCCACAAAAAAGTAGAAAAATTATAAATATTTTGTATTTAATTAGTTAGAAAATCAAACAGCAAAAAGAGAAAGGTGGCGCAATGAACCACCTCTCTCTTTTTAGTGTAGTTATACCAATTCACAAAAGTGTTGCCACACTTCTGCGAATTAAAAAACAAACCCTGTAAGGGTTTTAAAAGCACAAAACAAAATGTCTACGCCATTTTGTGCTTAGGTATTACTTATTGAAAACGAGTGGCGGCGCATTGCGCCGTCACTTGTTTCTTAGGTTTTATAGCAACGCAAGTTTTGTTTAGGACATAAAACCCAAGAATCGAGTGGCGGCACTTCGCGCCGCCACTCGATTCTTGGGTTTTGGTTTGTACTAGCTAACTCTTTTTTTGCTATATAACCTACAGTTAGTTACCAATCAAACGAACCACAAGAAACTATTTGAAAGCGTTGCTTTCAAATAGTTTCTTGTGGTTCGTTTGAGCGCAAAACGTAGGAACAAAGACTGGCGACAGCTATAAAATAAAGGGAAGGGAGTCAAAGACTCCCTTCCCTTTATTTACCCTAAACGATAGCCAAAGCCTCTGACAGTCACAATATGCTTAGGATCACTAGGATCAACTTCGATTTTTTCACGTAACCAACGGATATGTACATCAACAGTTTTGCTATCACCCACAAAGTCCACTCCCCAGACTTTTTCTAGTAGCTGCTCTCGTGACCACACCCGACGCGGATGACTCATAAATAGATCAAGCAACCGAAATTCCTTTGGAGAAAGATTGATTTCCGTTTCGTTAATCGTAACCCGACACTCATCGGGATACATGGTGATATCTCCAAACTTATAAACCGTGGCATTAGTTGCCACAAAGTCACGACGGCTACGGCGTAACAAAGCGCGGCAACGGGCTACGAGTTCTCTCATCCCAAATGGCTTACTGAGATAATCATCAGCTCCAACCTCTAAGCCGACAATCCGATCAGATTCATTACCCCTAGCACTAATCATCAATACAGGAACATTATTGCCTTCGTGACGCAAAATGCGGCAGAAGTCTAATCCATTTATTGATGGCAACATCACATCCAAAATCACTAAATCCAGTCTTGCCGCAGTCTTCGCAACTTGCAAAGCACTGTAACCATCTTCAGCCAGTAAAACACTGTAACCTTCTTCACGCAAAGATAATGCGATCGCCTCTTGAATAATCGCTTCGTCCTCCACCACTAAGACACAACCGAGAGTATTTTTAGGAGTCGAGGGAGCTTGTTCTGTTAAGAGCATAAAAAAGTTTTATTAGGTTGGTCTAACCGTATCCAATTTTACATTGATTACAAGCTAATTATGTAGGCAGGTTTGAATTTTGTTGCACCTTAGGCACAGCAAAATTCAAACTTAATTATGGCAGTGAGAAATTAGGAATCAAGGATTTTGCCATATTTCTTAGGGTTTGATTGAGCGATCGCGCAATCTGGATATGAGGTTCATCGGATTCAATCGGCAAAATCTTAGTCATGTTGCCATGACTAAATTGTTGAATCACTAGATTTGCTGCTTCTAAACCTGTGACATAGGCTTTTTCCTGTGACCATGAGCCATGATTGGTAATTACCCAATCCCCACTCATATATAAATTTGGGAAACTGGTAATGGCTCTAAGCAAATGCTGATAACTGCCAGGGGCAAAATGGGTCACTGCACGAGGCAAGCGAATTACACTGCTATCGATAACTTTAGCTGTTTCAAATTCTGGTAAACAGGAAACAAGATATTTCTGGACGATCGCCACAATTTCTTGATTATCGAGGGGCAAGAATTGATTTGCATGATAAAAATCGACTTCGATCACGGAGCCAGTTTCGTCAGCATATTCATCTTGCAGCGCATTGAGATCAAAAAATGTCCAGCCTGTAGTCACATCAAAGCCAAAGCAGGCATTGGATGGACGGGGAATATTGATTTTGCGATCTAACCATAGCCTTACCGCCAATACATCGATCGCACCTAAGTTCATCAAGTTACGGAATTCTCTACGTTTTTGTAAAGCAGGGCTACTAGAGACAATTTTCTGCATTCCCGAAATGCCTACGGAAAAGATTACAGCATCGGCTTCAAAGCTTTCATTGCCACAAATTACCCCTGTAACTTTGCCAGAATCATCAACTTGGACATCACTGACGCGGCGATCAGTGAGGATTTTGCCACCAAGACTTTTAATGCGATCGCACCAAGGTTTAAAGATTTTTTCGCCAACTGTGCCACGACACCAAACCACGTCAAAATCTGCTTGATGCGCCAAGATGAAGTAATACAGCATTCCTAAGGCTGCTGCTGCCGAGCATTGTTCTCCTGGAGCAAATAAACCAACTAACAGCATTGGCTCAAAGGATTCGCGATAAAGCCGTTCCGATACGCCATATTGACGGAATAGTTCGCGGGCAGTGATACCGTCGTAACGCTTCCATGCATCGTCAGAGTTATCAAAATCTACAACTGCATACATTAATGGCAGTGCAGAAAGGCGATCGCTTAATGGCAATCTTTTAAACTGCGTATAAGCAAATGTGCCAAGGGGTGAAGGTAATCGTGGTAAGTCTTGAAAAATTGGGGATTCAACTTCTAAACCTGCGGGAGAGTATTGCGCTGATCGCGTCCAAGGCGTGAAGGGATCAAGCTCTAATTCTTTGACTAGGGAAAAAATATTACGGTAGGGATACCAAAATCCATGAATTCCTGCTTCGACCGATCGCCCCTTTTCGGTTTTCCATCCTGCAACCAATCCCCCAGCTTGCGATCCCGCCTCTAATAAGGTTACGTCATAGCCTTGTTTGGTGAGTTGATAGGTTGCGCCTAGTCCCGCCCAACCTGCACCAACGACGATTACTTTTGGTTTTTCGGTCATTTTTCCCTTAACGATAATTCTGATTGTTTTGCTGTCGCCTGTCTTTTTAGTATACAAACCCAAGAAGCAAGTGGCGGCGCGAAGCGCCGCTACTTGCTTCTTGGGTTTTGATTTGTCCTAGTAGTTATACTTTAGCCATAGGGGAAAAGCAGACAATGCAACAAATAAGAAGCCCTGCTTAGCAGGGCTTCTTATTTAAAGTCTTTTACTAATTTTAAACCCGTGGGAGTCAGTTCCACAGGTATGCATTAATCCGTGAGATTCAGCAAGATGACGAATTTCTTCGGTCTGGCGCGGACTTGGTTTCCAAGGATCACTATTGTCATAGCCATAATAAGTCTCTACACCATCAATGCCTAAGGCGGCGGCTGCTGGGATCAAGTCCTCAGGCGATCGCCGATATCGTGCAGGGTGAGCTAATACTGCTAAACCTCCAGCCAAATGCATTGCCTTAATTACACTAATTGCTTGATAGTCTAAACCTGCGGTAGTTTTACCCTGCAAATAGGGAAGCATCGCCTTATGTTCGGGATCAAACCCATAGCCCAGAATATGCACTTGTGTAAAAATTAGGCTGGCATTTACCTCAATACCTGACCAAAGTGTTGGCAAAGACTGGGGATCGCTAGATTGACTGATTGATCGATCAAGATATTTTTTGGCAATGTAATATCCTGCGATCGCATGGTGATCGGTAATGGCAAGATCAGAGACCCGTAAAGCGATCGCCTGCTGAATCAAATCCACTGGCTGCATTTTTCCGTCAGAATGCACCGTATGCAGATGAAAATTCAGCCTATGCGGACAGCTCATGGCATCAACGGACGCAAAAATATTTCGCAGCCTTTTAGTTGCGCTCGACTCTGATATCAACAGGGGAGTTTGAATCACCATGGCAAATCTCTACATAAGCAAATCTTTAACAATTCTTAATTTCTTGATCACAATTTTACCCAGAACAGGGCAAGCATCTTAACTTTATTGAAATAAATTCTCAAACTAAAGTAATTGGCTTGCCAATTACTTTTACCTGTGAGTGCCTCAATCATTGCTATCGAGAAAGTTCGCAAGACTCAAGCAGTAGGTAAATTCAATAAGTTTTAGAAAACATTTAGGTTCACTAATACAACCTAAATAGCACACGTATCTACAGCAAATTAGGGTAATTGATCATACTGAACTTGCTCGATCGCATTGCGGTCAAGATTTTGTCCAGAGGTCTCGTAATAACTGGATAATAATTGGCGAGTTTCGACTTTCCCTAAATTCGACTCAATTTCAGCAGTGATTGCAACGCATTCACTGCCAGATATGTCAATCGCTCGCTCAACGATTTTGCCATCTTTCCCGATTAAGTACTCGATACGTTGATACTGCGACATAATCTATATAATTTTCTCAACAATAACAATTGCTAATATTCTAGCGTCTCTATATCAAAAATTGCAAAATGAAAAGCGTGGCTTTTCATTTTGCCCAAAAGCAGGATAGCGGCACTTCGCGCCGCTATCCTGCTTTTGGAGTTGCACTGGAAATGTAGCAATGTAAGTTTTGCTAAGGATGTAAAACCCAAATAAACTAAGGCGGCGCTTTGCTCCGCCTTAGTTTATTTGGGTTTGGACTTGATACGTGAGATATAGACGAAAGCGAAAAATAGGAAGAATCGCTTAGCGATTCTTACTTTTTTTCGCTTTCGTCGTGATGCGCCACTAATTCTTGGGTAAGAGGGTAGTCAAATAACTAACTGACCAAGAGATTTTAAAATTTGTAGTACCTCGTATAACTGATTTTCTGACTCAGACAAGGAAAAAACTTTGGATAGGGTATAAATTGGTTCAGCTTCAGAATCTAGCTTGATAAAGCGAAATTCTCGTCCATTAGTAATCAATCCAAATCTTGTCTTGGTAGCGTTAGGACTAGAAATCATATAAGTTAAAGCCTGCGGCAAAGCCACCATCACATCATATTGAATGCTTTTAGCTTCGATTACCAATATCCAGATTGATTGTTGTAGTACTAAGACATCAATTTGCCCTCGCACCACTTCCACTCCATCCTGAGACACTAACTCGATCGATTCTTCTAAGGTTGTATAGAAAGGCGGATCATAAAAACCTGCAAGGGAAAGCAATGGAGACAAAGTAACCATCTTGACTGTTACTTCTAGCAGTGGTCGATCCGCAAGATAAAGGTATTGTTGCCTTGTGCGATCCAGTTGTTGTTTCTCAAATTCACTAAGCGCAGGAGCCGAAACTAATAAGTCAGTAAAAAATGTATCGTTTCTATCTTGATGTAAGTGAAATTTGTTTTTGACATCATATAAGCTGAGCTTTGAAGCCTGTAAGGTTTGAACCATCGCTTTTCTCCTGTGTCCATAATTTTAATTATCTATCAGTTTCTAAGACCTTACTAACTGAGAGACCATCCACCGCAGTACCAAAATACCAGAGTGAGGCAGCCGCCTCAGCGCGAGTAACGGGTTTCTGCGGTTGTAATAAGGTCGTAAAGCCAAAGCTACGTCGAATGTTAGAGAGATCGCGGAGTTGAGCATCGGCAAAAATTGCATTCAAAGCATTTTCACTAATGCGATTGCTATCTTTAAATCCCCATGATTTGCTGACAGACTCTAAGGTCGCGATGGGCAATGGTTGTCTCAGATCGAGGGGGATTTTCCATTGCACCAGTTCTTCACGGAGCAAAGGATCATTGGGACGAAAACTATCGCCTATTCCAACAATTAGCCCTGCATTGGCTAAACCTTGAATGATGCCAAAGTCAGGATGATTATTAGGAATATCAGTAAAACTAGCGCTATCGGTTGGTTGTGCAAGACGAATTTGGCGACTAGGTTGATTTTTATAGAGACGATTATTGGTTTCTAATAACCATCGTGCATATTCACGACGAGCTACTAAAATATTTGGCTTAAATTGTTGTCCAGTTTTGGGAGTGATTGTTCCTAATTTATTTAAGTCTTTAATCCAATTCTTAAGTGGAGCAGGTGCTGCGTCCAAATCACTAAATTCACCAGATTGCTTTTGGGAATTAGTAAAGTTTATAAAAAATAGTTCTTTGAGGGAGTTTGTCTCTGAGGTTGCTTTTTTCGGTAAGGATTGTAGAGCGATCGCCTTCATTGGACTAGACCAACGATCACTATTAACAGGATTAACTAAACTATTAGGAGAATTAGTTGGTTTTATTTCAGGTTTTGGTTCAGAGTTTGTAGTTGGGGTTGGACTGGGTGATGTGGCGATCGGTGTTGGTTGATTGGGATTTTCGGCGATCGCCTCAGAAGAAGATGGACTAGCGGGAGCGATCGCATTTTCCAATGAACTGCCAATATATGAACCTTGGCAAGCCGTAAGGAAATAAGTGGTAAGACCAAGCAGCAAAAATTTGAAATTTTTAGCAATTAATCGAGAATTGAACTTTATCAAAATTCCACACCAATATCATCAGGAAAACTCAAGTCAAGCAACTGCTCAAGGCTATAGGGACATTCATTGGGCAAGATACTTTTCTTGATTGGGGTTTCCGCCAAAATTAGCGCTAATCCTAAGCGATATCCCTTAAGCAGGGCTTTATCTAAGTAAGATTTTAAGCTAGGGTTATCCGCTAACAGATCTTGAATTTCTTCTCTTTGTAACTGAATTGTGACCTGCCAACTGCGAGATCGCTTTGTGGGTTGATACTGCCATTTCAAAAGATGTCCAATCAATACCCCCAATCGATTCGATAATTCTTGCTGCTTTAGCTTACCCAAAGCCCCTATTTCCTCAACCAAATTCAACAAATCCAAACTATCTAAATGCCCTAAGGACAGAAGCTTGGACTGCTCCAAAGTCCAGCCATAAAAGTCTGTCTCATATAATCCTGTGTTCATAGCATTTCTTTATTTGTGTTTTTTAGCTGTTAGTTCAAGAAGCATTGCCATCAATCTCAACAAGATTGGTGGTAGGTGGCAATAGAGGGACTATTGGTAATGCACAGGCAATTTCAGGACGGAAATTTGCATATCGGCTACGACGTACCGCAATAATTTCTGTCTGGATATCTTGAGTACTTTCACCTAGACATAGGAGTAGATGTGTAGTCAACTCCAAACTTGTCTCAAAGGTGGGATGCACTACTTCCTTCGCACCAAGTTGGTAAAGAGTATCGATATCAGCATCTTTTTCAGCTCTGACTACAATATCAATTTCTGGAGAAATAGATATTGCTCTCTGCACAGCCAATCTCGTCGCGATCGGGTCAGAAATTGCGATTAACATTGATCGCGCATGGTCGATTTCTGCTTTTTCGAGAACGAACGGACTGGCGCAATTACCGTATAGATAGGGAATATTTCGCGATCGCAGAATTTCCACCTTAGATTCTGCATCTTCAATTACCAGCACAGGATAGCCCTTAGACTGCAACAAAGTGACAATCCCTTGACCGATCCGACCGTAACCACAAACCACCACATGATCATGGAGTTCCGCATTTGCCGCAAGTTCTTGGGGCATATCCAACTTATTCATCCAAGCTTGAAGAAATGGCACTTTTTCGAGCAATTCTAAGATCTGTGGTGTTGCCTTGAGCAAGAATGGCGTAACCATCAAAGTTACGGCAGTTGTTCCTAAAATTAGTAGATATACCCGACGCGATACTAAGCCTAATTTCTGTCCTTCACTAGCTAGTACAAACGAGAATTCTCCAATTTGGGCTAAACCTAATCCCGCAAAAATGGCGACTCGTAAGGGATAGCGGAAAAAGCTTACTAAAGGTACGACGATTAAAAATTTACCGATCATCACGATCGCCACAAGGCTGAGAATTAATTCCCAGTTTTGGATCAGAAATACAGGATCGATCAGCATCCCGATCGCTGCAAAAAATAAAGTCGCAAACACATCTCGCAGTGGTTCAACATAGGTGAGTGCTTGATCGGCATATTCCACCTCAGAAATCATCAAACCTGCAACGAACGCGCCCATCTCAATCGATAAGCCCAACTGCTCAGTCAGAAGTGCAATCCCTAAGCACAGCACGATCACGCTTAGCAAAAATAATTCGCGGCTCTCGGTACTCGCTACCCACCGCAAAAACGGAGGAATCACCCAGATCCCTGCGGCGATCGCGCCACCAGCAAATAAAGCTGTTACCGACAAAGCTTTGATTACTTCGATCCCCACTGACTCAGGATGATCCAATGCGGGCAACACCGCCAGCATCAAACCGAGTGCTAAATCTTGGATGATCAACATCCCCAGTGTTACCTGTCCCTGTGCGGACTCAGTGGCATTGGTTTCCATCAAACTGCGTAGCACCACTGCCGTTGATGACAGCGACAAAATTCCACCGAGGAAGATTCCTTGGGTTGGGGTATCCACCCATCCTACAAATACTGATACGGCTGTAGTGAGAGCGATCGTCAACAAAACTTGTAAGCTACCACCACCAAGGGCGATCGCTCTCACCTTATTTAATTGCTTCAGCGAAAACTCAACACCAAGGGCAAACAGCAAAAAGGCAACCCCAAACTGGGCAAGGGTTTCTACCTGAATCAATTCTTTGATCAGCCCTAAACCCGTTGGACCCACAACAATGCCACCAAAGATGTAGCCCAACAAAACTGGTAATCGCAGAGCCGCCGCCAGTAATCCGCCAAACGAGGCTGCTGCAAGAACAGTTACTAAATCAACAATTAACCGAAAATCTTCTTGCACAGAAACCAACTAAAGAACGTTGCCATCTATACTTTAGCTTGGATTTTGCTAAACCTAAAAGAGAGTTCGGCGCTCCGCACCGAACTCTCTTTTAGATAAACTGGCAAGTGTCATCATCGCTGCTGCGGAAGAGTAAACTTGGTTGAGTAAAATCAGTATCATCGGATTGGGATAGGTTACCTTCCGCAGGATGCAACATTGATTTAGCCTCAATCTGGTCATATAAAGTCTTGACAGCCTGAAGAATATAACTAGCTGACTGATCGTAAGCACTGGGTTCACTTAGCGATCGCGCTGTTTGCCAGATCTCTTTTTCAGCTTTCTCGTAGGATGAATAAGCATAAAATAACTGTCGTAGCAGTCCATCAAGCCCATGAGTTCTCAAATCATGCCAATTATCGCGATCAGGATCGAAGGGATAGTACAGCACAGAAAAAAGTAAAATCTTTGCCCGCATAGAACTTGTAAATCGCATCAGTTCCAATCGCAAGTCAAATAGATCAACTGCAATTTGAGGATCAAAGGGGATTTTACTGCGGATTTGATGATTAGGTTGGCTGCTAATGGGGGCGCTTGGTGGGGCGATCGCAGGATTGACTACTGCCAAATTATTTTCATAACTGCGATCGGGATAAAGAGGCTCTAACTTGCTAAGTAGCAAATTACCGATAACAGCATATTCCGCAGGTTTGGAAACCCTCTGAACTGACTCATGGAGTAGAGCTGTCAATTGCTGAAAAGTAGGCATGAATGAAACTAACTCTCTCAAAAGACTTGCCCAATCAACGCTATTTAATTGACGCAGATCACTCTCCCAAACATCTTGATAGGTATAAAACAAGAGTTTTTTTAGACGCATTTGCTGAGCATCTGTATCAATGCTATGGGACACCCATGCATAAATATCAGAGTCATCGTTGAGGTATGGATCTGGTAATTCATCTTCAGTAAAGCTGAACTGTTGATCCGAGGAGGCTTCTGCAATAAGTGAGTTGAGAGGTTCTTGAATGGAGCTATGTGGAGAAGAATCAATCGGCGCAATCAGTTGTGCGGAGCCTGCATTAATTACTAGATGGTTTACTGAATAAGCGACTGGTTGACTAACTGTTTGAGAATTTGGTTTGAATTGAGAAGAACTTATTGGTTCTGCAATTACTGATGCTGGTGTTTGTTGGTAAAGTTTAGAGGCTGCATTAAAAACTATTTTGGCAACAATCAAGTATTGACGCTGTTTTTGGACAGCGATCGTCCTCACAGATTTTACTAAGTTCTCTTTTAGAGCATCAATACTTGGATATTGTTTATATAAGTCTTCCAATAGTTCTACAAAACTAAAATTATTGAGACGAGTGAGATCGTTTTCCAGAATACCAGTACATACCAGACATACTAGCTTCTTAGCTCTTACAGGATCTTCGCTCATTTCCAGATCATCAGATACTTCATCAATTAGCTGTTCTAGATGACTCTTATTAGTTTTTTCAGGAGGATGAGGAACTGGTGGTAATTCAGAAAGAATTAGGGGTATAGCTTCGCTAAAAACAGTCTGGGCTTGGGACTGCATTAGTAAAGGTTGTAGTGCTTCCAATACATCATTTGCTGATTGATAGCGTTGGCGAAAATCAAAGCGAACCATTTTATCAATTACATCTGCCAATGTAGGCGTGACTTTTGCGCGATCGCGCCAACAAAACTCGCTAGTACGTGGATCTTCAGGAATCTGATTCGGTAATACTCCCGTAAGGGCTTGGATGGCAATTACACCGATCGCATAGATGTCACTGGCAAACATGGTTTTGCCACTATATTGCTCATTTGGCATATATCCAGGAGAGCCAATTACCAAGCTGGAAGTATGTCCTAGCTGACTAATTGGCTGAGTGCTAACTTCTTTAACTGCCCCAAAATCAATTAAGACAATTTTTTTGTCACTAGCCCGACGGATCAGATTACTGGGTTTGATGTCACGGTGAATTACTTGTTGATGATGGACAAAATCGAGGGTCGGCAAAATATCAGTGAGAAAATCAATCGTATACTGCTCTCCCAAACATTGACCACGCTTAATTTCTTGGGTCAAGACATCGCCTTCAATCAATTCTTGAGCGAGAAAAAATTCTTCGTCTTCTTCAAAGTGCGCTAATAAACTGGGGATACATTCATGCCGTCCCAATTTATAAAGCACTTTTGCTTCTTTATCGAATAGTTCACGGGAGATTTTTAAAATTTCTGCTTGTGATGACGCAGGCTTAAGCTGCTTGATCACACAGGTAGGGCGATCGGGCAGATATCCATCTTCTGCAATAAAGGTTTGGCTAAAGCCGCCGCCGCCAAGTTGTTTGACGATTTTATAGCGCCCAGTCAAGGTTTTACCGAGCATAATCATTTCAGTCACTGCTAACGTCAATATTTTTGCATTTCCTTAACGTCCTAGCAAGTTAATTTTCGTCTTCTCGCAAAATAAGCAATGAGTGGCGGCGCTTCGCGCCGCCACTCATCTTCTGGTTTTAAGCAGTTTTGTTTAACCAAGCCGCTTAGAACGATTGGCTTGCAACTCTTGCTTTCTCTTTCTCACTTGAGTGCGGCGCTCACTAGGTGTGGGCAGTCCGACAGGAGGCTCAACAATTTTGACCTCATTGATGAAAACCAATCTGGCATCAACGGGTTGGTTGAGCGTGTCAGTAATTTTCACAGCTTCAAAATCAGCATCGATCGCTGCAAATTCTGTCTCATTTAACCAAGCATGGTATTTCTTGCGAAATTTGGGTTGTTGCTTCAGTTCCTGTTGCAACTGTTCGAGAGAACCTTCTGTCCATTGGTAATAGAGGTTTTTGCTGCGGATTTGGGTTTTGGATTCGGAAGTTTGTTGAGCGAGGGGATTATTTGCCCAAGGAATGCGGTGATCCCATGTAGCAAGTCCACCAGCGCGATCGCTTTCGAGCAATCTCTCTAAAATTTGTAGATCAGAATGCTCAGTTACCCGTTCAGGGAAACGACAAAAGCTGTTGGTGAGATCGGTTTGCGAAGCACGCAACAGATTCATGATATTGCCTTGGGCATAGCCGATCGCTGTTTGGTGATCGCGTAAAGTCTCAAGCAAGCTATGTAATTCACGTTGCAAAGTATCAACGCTGCCATAGTGCGCCAAGAGACGATTGGTTAGAGGTTGCAAGATGTGGCGAATCTGGGTTTCTCGAATATAGTCTTCGGCACGGTGTTGGACAAGGGCATAGCTCATTAGGAATTCGGGACTACGCTCAATCGCCGAGTTGTAAGCCATATCGATCAAGCGATCGGTCATATATTCCATTACCACAGGCTGCTGTGTGAAGCTATTGGCATTCTTCTCAATTAGCGATCGCCAGCGTAGAGAAATCACTGATTCCAGAATTTGGGACTTAGAAACCATTGGTACGATGTCTTGACGTAGATTGTCGGTGGTGATCGGTTCGCGCTCAATCGCTAGCCAATACATGACCTGTTGCTCACGTTCCGAAAGGCGACCATATTGTTGATCGAGAAGATAACGAATATCGCCGAACACATTTGCATCTTGATCGAGAAACTCTTGAATATCACCATCGAACATGCTGTTAATCGAACGTGATACCACTGTCAGAGCGAGAGGATTTCCGCAGTAGAAATCGATCAGCTTGCGAGTTGCAGGGGCAATCGCCAATTCTGGTTGAAACATTTGCCGCGCTTCTTCCTTCAATCCAGCCAATTGCAGAGAACGTACCATGCGATCGCTACTATCGGGAGGCAAAACATCATGGGGTTTTTCGCGACTGGTCAAAATCAAGCAACTTTGATGACGTACTTCACCAACTTGACGGAACATTTCACCATAGCCTTCATAGCCTTCACTATATTGTCCTGTGGTTTCACCACTGCGAAGGATTGATTCCACATTGTCCAACACGATCAAGCAGCGTGATTGTTTTAGGACAGGAATGAACATACCCAAGAGACTGTTTAAATCTGGAGGCAAAGTGGCGATCGCTTGGTTGGTCAAAAAGCTGACCAATTCGGCAAGCATTATTTCTACGGTGGGCGCATTGCGTAGGGATTTCCAAGCAATCAATGTAAATTCTGATTGCACCTGTTCAGCGAGTTTAGTAGCAAAGGCGGTTTTACCGATACCGCCCATACCAAATACTCCCAACAGACGGCAGCGATCGCTAATCACCCAATTTTTAACTGTGGCTAGTTCTTCGGTACGACCATAAAAAATTGAAGTATCGATCGCATTACCCCAGTCACAGCGTTTGATATTGAGATCCGTAGCCTCAGGATTGTGAGGATTGACGAGACTCAGTAGATTGTGAGCGCTCGGCTGATTTGACTCCTGTTGAGAGGGCTTAACCTGAAAATTATTGGCTTGAGTCCGCACCACGACTTGGAGATTATGCTTAGTCACTCGCTCATTAAAAGCATCGGACAAGATCTTCCAAAGACGATAACCCACGTCACGAATATAAGAAGAATCGTATCCGCAAGTCTCAGCAATCTCAGCGTAAGTCTTGCCATTCCATGTTTGGCGAAATACTTGCTCCTGAATATTACTCAATCGCTTGTGCTGTAGGACTGCATCAACAATTGCGATCGCATCTTCAATAGTCATCGTAGTCATGGTCGTAACTCCTCTCAATGTAATGTCTCGGTATCGGATTAGTAATGCAAAAGTTGGGATTAACTTTAGGATTCAAATTTTAGAATTCAAATAAATGTTTTGCATTTGTTTGAATTTGTCTTGCGATCTACTTGCTATCTAAATTTATCTAGCAAACTAATGAGTCACATTTTTATAATGACTAATTACAGCAATTGCAGATAATTAAATCAACATATTCTTGTTTTTTCACGTTAGATAAATAACATATATTTTTGTATTTGCAATGGATTTATCCAGCTTTTTTCTAAATCCTGATTTAGTCTGACATTGGCTTGGATATGTACCAATTTTTTCTTGTCTTTTCTGATATATCTACATAAATAAAGGCTTTCAGGTATTAGCTAATCCATACTCGCAGACAAACTCATCTTAAAATCTTGTTTTTGCAAACAAAATATTTAAAAATCTTGTTTTATTTTTTTGCAACATACTAGCGACTTCATCAAGGTCTTTTAAATGAAAATAATTTTCAGCCTAATACAATTTGAATCTCTAAATTACTAAATAAGTAGTGAACTATCTTTGTATTTAACTAATGCAAAGAATTGAGTATCTTACTAATTAGTATTCTTGGTTTTATTCATGTATTTACTGACAAAAAATACTATTTTTTCTGGTGTGCAAATTGAAATTTGAATTGTATTGTGTTTGTCAACAAGGGCTATTGCAGTTGATTTATACAACTTCAAGCGACCTGTGACCGCTAAACTCACTTACCCTCACATAAAGAAATATTTAACTCTTGTATCACTGGTAAGTGCATATAGCAATAGGGAAATAATGTTTTCCGACAAAAAACGACTTTTCCTCATATAACCTCACAAACAGAGGCCTTGAAACATGAGCGCACCCCATCATTTGCCCCAACGTCACCTTAAATTAATACCGAGTCACCCAAACGAAAGATCACCCCTAAGATCACAGTTTGCGATTCGACCCAGTATTGCCGATCGCTTTTCGCAACTACTGCACGAAATCGAAGCATTTTTATTGGCTTGTACCTATGAGGAAATGTGTAGCTTTTGGAATGCGATCGCCAATCTGCGTCAATACTTACAAAAAAGCTCCAATTCATCGGAAATGCCGCATTTCCTCAATGGAAGAAGGCAGCAGCGAGATTTTTGCCGCATTTTAGAGGTGCTAGCGGATTTACCGTACCCCAAGCTGCACTTATCTAAGCATTTGGCTGAACGTGTAGGCGATCGCCGCACGCATCATGTTTATCCACACTTAGTAACACAGCGATAAGGGAGGAAATATGCAAAGTGATGCCTTCCCCACGCCACCGATCTATGTCCATCATTTTCAGCCTCGGTTGGTGCAGCAACCTGAAGACGATCAACAGCAAGACAGCGATCGCCCTCTAAATCATTTACTGGATAAGATCGAACTGTTGATGACTGACTGCTCGATTGAGGAGTCTCAATCCTTTTGGTCAGCCACTGATCGGATCAAGATCAAACATCGCGTCATTGAGTCAATGCAGATGATCGAGAGCTTGTTTCTGGACTTAGCAAAAGTCTCAACTCAAGACCCAGAACTAATCTCTGCTGTTTCTGAAAGTCTTCTCTACACAGGCCATTCGCAGGATATAGGCAATTCGCAGGTTACTCATCAAGCTGGGCTTGAAATCCCAAATTTTCTGAAACAACGAGCTTGTTGATTTCTCTAAATATTTAGACTCTATTCCAATTAATTCATTTATAACTAAGGCTAATCCCATGAAGTTTTTACTCTCTGTTCTTTCTGCTTCCGCTTTGCTAATTCCCTTTGCTTCCAGTGCATCAGCCTACTCTCAAGATCCCCGCAGTTGCAATGACCCCAGAACTCAATATCCGTCAAATCCCCCTTGTCAAAAACCACTAAATTTACTTAACGTTTATTACAACAAGGTCAACTATTAATTTAGATAGAGCAGAACAGTTATGAGAAGAAAGCAGTTTCTTCAATTTGGGGCTGGGGCGATCGCATTGTTTACGTTGGATCGTCTCGATCAAAATTCTGTTCAAGCTCAAAATGCTTTAGGAATTGCCCAAGTATCTGGACGCGAAAAATTATGTTCTCGTGTCCTCACGGGTAGCATTGATCGGATCATGGGCGATGGGGCTACCTCCGAAGTCCAACTTTTACGACTCCTAAGGCTCAATAAAGCACCTCTAAATCTCTATGGTGACTTACCAGCGATCTATCGCGAAGAAGCCGCGATCGAGGGCGTTAACTATGACATCGCATTTTGTCAGATGTGTTTAGAAACTGGGTTTCTCCAATTTGGTGGGGATGTTAAACCTGAACAAAATAATTTTGGTGGTATAGGGGCGATCGGTAATGGCGTTAGGGGTGATAGCTTTAGCGATCGGCGCATTGGGGTAAGGGCGCAGATCCAACATCTCAAAGCCTATGCCACCACCAAACCCTTAGTACAGCCGCTAGTTGACCCAAGGTTTAGTCTTGTCAAACGTGGTACTGCACCATTACTGAGCCAGCTTTCAGGACGATGGGCCGAAGATACCAATTACGACAAAAAAATTATGGCAATTCTTCGCCGTCTCTATGATTTGTCAGGATTCTTCACATAAAAAAGGTTAGCGCTGTAATATAGCAAAAAAAGAGTTAGCTAGTACAAACCAAAACCCAAGAATTGAGTGGCAGCACGAAGCGTCGCCACTCAATTCTTGGGTTTTATGCCCTAAGCAAAACTTGCTTTGCCATATCAAAAGCAAAAGCAAGGCGCAGGTATCTCGTTATGTAGCGGCGGATAACTGCGCCTTACGACCTGCTTCATTTTCATGGGGGAGCATGAATAATGAAGCATTTTTAAAATATGCAGAGGTAATGCGATCGCCAAATTCAATCTATAAAATAGTTGGCTGTGAAATCTGATACGCATATTCCCTTGCATATATATTTTTTTGTGCAAAACATTACATTGAGAAAATAGTCACAAAAGACTACTTCTGAGAACATATTTGTTCGATTTGTGAAATTTTTTACCTATTCCCACAAACACAATACCATACAGCGCAAAGTCCACCAGATATTTTTTGAAAGTGTTGCAAAGCAACACTTTCAAAAAATATCTGGATTCGGACTTTAACGATTAGGTGCGCCCCAATGATAGCCATTTTAAGAGCTTGGGTTGGCAATACAAGGACTGATTCTTACAGTATGTAAGCGATTCTTTGTTGTAAGCAATCACAGAATCGGGATTGATCGGAGCTATGAACTTCAAATTTGCTTTGACGTAGCATTCTCCTAATTGCTCAAAACTTGCTGGTTTGACTGGATAGGCTAATTCATTCTGTGACCCTTGAACACGCAGCCAAGGAGAACCTTCGCTATCTAAAACGATCGCATCGGTAGCAGCATCAGGAGGCTCTGCTCGACCTAAATTGATCGGTTCCTTAAAAACCGCAGTCATGATCGCTCCTCTGAGGATTTGCGATCTAATTTGTCCATTCGGTGTATAGCGACAATTTAAGGCATAGTCTTCTGCACCAGATCCTGCTGACTGCACGACTAACCATTTATTAATCGTATAGAAACCTCGATTACCACGTTGAAAGGCTGTGCTAAAGTCGCCATTGGACTTAGGGTTGGGGACTTCGGCAACTTGAGCGATCGCAGGATGAGCCAAAAATACTGAGCTAAGAGAGCTACCAATCATCGACAAGAGAAAGAGTTTACACGAATTTAATCTCATGTTTTTTATCCTGTTTAGCGTTTACACCAGTTCACAAAAGTGTTTTCACACTTTTATGAACTAAAAAACAAACTTTATTCCCAAGAATTAGCGGCGCGAAGCGCCGCTAATTCTTGGTTTTTGTAGTCATTTTATGTTTTGAACTAAGACGAGCATCGATAGAGCGTAACCATGCGCTCTAAATTTTTGTTGGGATCGCGTAGTAAAAATGGCAGATGACCAACGGGCGGAGACTTGAAATTAGGTTGACGACCTTCGATATATTCCCAACGCGCAGTTTGGCGATCGTAGGCTGTATCGATCGCAAGTTCACCCGTCGGACTCAGCCAACCAATATTTTCGTATGTTTTACGAATATCTTTAGCAAAATCTTCGTAAATCTTTTTCTGAGCAGTTAATCCCTGCTTGCCATTACTTGCCTGTGTCCATAGTTGATCGACTAAAACCAAATCCGCGCAACTAATCCGATTAAATTCATCGGGGTGAAATGTCCCATCACGATCAGATTGACTGCCAGCAGCCTTGAGAAGCAATAGATAGGTTTCTTGATCGGCAGCTTTCCAATTTTTTGCTTGGAGATAGTTACTTAGTTGAGCATAGCTGATTTTGCGATCAGGAACAGGGGCGACAGAAGGCTGAACTAAAACAGATGGGGAGGGAGTGATCGTCGGTGCAGTGTTAGGTGTGGAGATAGAAAGACTAGGGGGGGAGCTCGGTAGGATATTGCTTTTAAAAGGATTCCATCCTGTAATCAACAAATAAGTCCCGCCAGCTAATGCGAATAAAGCGATCGCTGATGGCAACAACCAAGGATTGGGCTTAACATCTCTATCGTCAGTAATTCTAGGAGAATCTGTACTTAATTTCGGGAGTTTTGCCATATCCCTTAAGACTTCATCAACAGTCTGATAGCGATCGCGAGGATTGCATCGGGTCATGCGATCTAAAACTGAAGCAAATTCGCGGCTGACTTTGGCATAGCTACGCCAGTTAATCTCATAATCACGATCCCTCGGGAATTGACTAGGATGTTTGCCTGTCAGAGCTTGTAGAGCCACCATTCCCAAAGAATAGATATCACTACAGGATACGGATTGACCCCGCTCTTGTTCGTAGGACATATATCCAGGCGTGCCAATGGGTAAGGTTACCCTTGCTTTGTGGTGAGCGCTAGCAACTTCCATTTGTACTTGTTTGACAGTACCAAAATCAATCAACACTAGCTTGCCATCACTATGACGACGGATTAAGTTGCTAGGTTTAATATCTCGGTGAATGACATTGTATTTATGGACAAATTGTAGGATTTCTAGAACTTCTTTGACGATTTGGGCAACTCTCGCCTCTGCCATTTGGCTACCTGGGGACATTTCCTTACTGAGTGGATGTCCTGCAATAAATTCTTGAACAAGATAGAATTCTTTGTTCTCTTGGAAATATGCGTAAAGTTGCGGAATTAGATCATGCTTTCCCAATTCTTGCAAGGTTTCAGCTTCAGCTTTAAATAGTTCTAGAGCCTTTTGGGTAAAAACAGGATCGTCAATGGTGGGATTAAGATGTTTGACGACGCATTGGGGATTTTTGATCTTCCGCAAGGTAAGTTTGCGAAAAACCTCCTTCAGCGAGTTCTTTGACAATGCGATAGCGGCGATCGAGTAGCTTGCCTAACATATTGGCATTATAAGTTTAGAGAGTCTTTAAAACACGTTCACTATTTTAACGTCAGTTCGCCGAAAGCGAAAAATGGTAAGAATCGCTAAGCGATTCTTACCATTTTTCGCCATTTGCGTCGTGCAAATCATGATTTAAACCCAAGAGAGAATAAGCAGCACGAAGTGCTGCCATTCCCTCTTGGGTTTTAGAGTCTTAAGATTTTGCGAAAGCTTCTAGTGATAAATTTAGGTCATGGTAACCAAACTAAGAAGCCAAGTTCTTGGCTAAAAGCTCAAGTCCTGCTGAAGCAGACTCAAGGATATTTTTTAAGCTTTATAAATAACCCATTACAAAGGGTTTGAGTTTTTAGCTATGCCAACAATTCCAGACTATCAGTGTGTAGTCTTCACTACAGGAGTAGACGAGCATGGCATCACTTCATCAACCACTATGGGCTTTGTCCTTTGAAGAGGTATATCAATCTTTAGGTACTACTGCTAATGGACTATCCCAAAACGAAGCACAACAGAGACTAGAAAAATTTGGTGCAAACGAATTGCCTGAACCTGTACAGCGCCCATTGTGGCTAAGGTTTGCCGATCAATTGACGCATTTTATGGCTCTGTTGCTATGGGTAGCAGGAATTCTTGCCTTTATTTCGCGTACCCCTGAATTGGGCTGGGCAGTATGGGCGGTAATCTGGATTAACGCGATATTCAGCTTTTGGCAAGAGTTTCAAGCAGAGAAAGCACTATCAGCTTTGAAAAAAGTCTTGCCGATGCAAGTAAAAGTTTATCGAGATGGAGAACTCAAGCAAATTCCTGCGAGAGAACTGGTGCGCGGCGATGTCATGCAATTGGAAGAAGGCGATCGCATTTCCGCTGATGCACGGTTAATCTCTGTCGAAAGTTTATATCTGGATGTCTCCGTGATGACAGGGGAATCCTTGCCTGTGGCTCGAAGTCCTTACCCTGTGAGACTGCGTGAAGCAGTTTCCATTCGTGGCGGTAAAACCATGCTGCGTCAAGGCGAACAACCGATGCAAGAAAAGGTAAATCCCTCGGAAATCGCTAATCTTGTGTTGGCTGGCTCGACCGTAGCCGCAGGTCGGGCTGTCGCCGTGGTTTATGCGACAGGTTCCGAAACTGAGTTTGGACAGGTGGCGCATTTAACTACGGTCGTAAAGCGCGAACCCAGTACGCTAGAAATCCAAGTGGCGCGAATTGTAAGGCTGATTACCGCGATCGCCCTCGGCATGGGAGCAACTGTATTTGCCCTGAGCTACTTGCTGATTGGCATGGATGTGACTGAGAGCTTTATCTTTGCGATCGGGATTATCGTCGCGAATGTCCCTGAAGGTTTATTGCCGACGGTAACCCTTGCTCTAGCCCTTGGTGTAAAGAGAATGGCGCGACGTAATGCTCTTGTCAGAAGACTTTCGGCTGTTGAGACTTTGAGTGCGACTACTGTAATTTGCACTGACAAGACTGGGACATTAACTAAAAACGAAATGACCGTGCGCTATCTGTGGCTACCTACAGAACCAACGCAAGCTGATCATCCAAATCCCAAGCCTGATGATGCTAATGATGTACTCACTAACAGGCTAATTGAAGTTACAGGTGCTGGTTACGATCCCAGCAATGGCAAGGTGAATATTCCTCCCGATTCGGAAACTGCTTGGAAAGCCAAGGTTTTATTAATTGGTTCGGCGCTTTGCTCTAATGCCCGTCTGGTACATCTCAACGCGCCGAGTCGTTGGCAAGAAATTGGCGATCCCACCGAGGCAGCTCTCCTAGTGGCGGCAGGAAAAGCAGAACTAAACTTAAAAGAGTTACAAAAGCAATATCCACGCTTACGGGAACTTCCATTTGATTCGCGCCGCTTAATGATGACCGTGGTTTTGCATTGGCAAGATTCAGAACTATGGTCAAGTCCATCTCCCAATCTTGCTTTTACTAAGGGCGCACCATTAGAAGTTCTCAAACATTGTCATTGGATTTTGCGCGATGGCAAATCTCAGGAATTGACCCATGACTATTGGGATGAAGTTGTTAGAGCCAATGATGACTTGGCAAGGCAAGGATTTCGAGTGTTAGGTTTGGCCGCACGTCAGGGAGGACAGGAACTGCTTGATCTCAAGGCTCAGGATTTAGAACAGGATCTGATCTTCATCGGATTAGTTGCTATGTTCGATCCACCGCGTGACGAAGTACCCAAGGCGATCGCCCAATGTCATCAAGCGGGGATCAAAGTAACGATGGTCACTGGTGACTATGGACTGACCGCCGAAGCGATCGCCCGTCAAATCGGATTAGTCAGCGATAAAGTGCGGGTGGTCACGGGTGAAGTCATGGGACATCTCTCGGACGCACAACTAAAACAGGTAGTGAAATATCGCTTTGGTTTGGTATTTGCGCGGATGTCGCCTGAGCATAAATTGCGATTGGTGCAAGCGTATAAAGATATAGGTGAAATCGTGGCGGTAACAGGGGATGGGGTGAATGATGCTCCTGCCTTACGAGCCGCGAATATTGGCATTGCGATGGGACAAAATGGTACGGATGTGGCGCGGGAAGCTGCGGATATTGTATTAACCGATGATAACTTTGCGACGATTGTGGTGGCGATCGAGCAGGGGCGGGCAATTTATCAGAATATTCGCAAGTTCATGACCTATATCCTTGCCTCAAACGTGCCAGAAATTGTGCCGTTTCTAGGAATGGTCGCCTTTAAGATTCCCCCTGCGCTCACGATTTTACAAATTCTGGCGGTGGATTTGGGTACTGATATGGTTCCTGCTCTCGCGTTAGGAGCAGAAACTGCCGAAGCAGGAATTATGGATCGTCCACCCCGTCCTAAACAGGAGTTTCTGCTCAATGTTCCCTTACTAATTCGCGCCTATCTATTTCTGGGCGTAATTGAGGCAGTTCTCTCAATGTTGGGTTTCTTTATTGTCTGGTGGAGTTATGGCTATTCGCTAGCAGATTTACAACAAGTAACTCCGATGATTCTCAACCATACTGCTGATCCGACGGTGACAGGCATCTATCGCCAAGCAACGACCATGACTCTAGCGGCGATCGTCGCTTGTCAAGTAGGTAATTTATTCGCGTGCCGTTCGTCTTGGGGTTCTATCTTCCGTCAGTCTTTAGCAAATAATAGTTTGATCTGGTTAGGAATTAGTGTGGAATGCGTTGCACTCTTTGCTTTTATCGACTTCCCTCCCTTTAGACAAGTATTCGGAACTGCTTCACTAACTAATTGGCATTGGTTGTTGTTGCTAGCCTGTGCACCTATTTTGATTGGTTTGGAAGAATTGCGTAAGTTGTTCCTGCGTGCTAGAAGGCGGAAACATTTGCGATCGCTATGATTTGGAATGCGAACGCCTATTGGTTAAGCACATAGGCGATCGTAATGGCACTCATGGCTAGTCTTTGCCAAGGTTGAATAGTTGACGAAGAAATGCACCTAGCCCTGCGAGGACAATCACCGCAGCTAAAGCGTAGCTGATTGGGATTAGTAGGCTAGCCATTGGTGTTGATTGATGAGAGAGATTTGTGGGTTGGCTAGTGACTTGTTGTGTTTCCATGTGTTTGTTTGGTATTAGGTACATATTTAGATTGACATTAACCATCAGAAAGCAAGTCACAGTATGATGTTCTGTTAATGTAAGGGTTATGTAATAGTTACAAATACATGGCTAAACCAACACTTTGCGCTTCAGAAATTGGTAAGAGTAAGGCAAGTAATGCTTTTAGGTTTTCTGGGAAAACGCAGGAGTTTATTGCAGGCAAAGCAGGCACAACGCGCCAAAGAGTTGCTAATTTTTTAGATGGGGCTAATGTCGATAGGCAGATTTTCATTGATATTTGTGCTGCGTTGGGACTTGATTGGCAGGAGATTGCGGGAATTGAAGATGAGGTAAATAAAGATGATTTACCTAAAGATATTGAGGCATTTGTAAAACTGGCGCGGGAGCGATGTGCGGAGGATATTCAGAAGCGGTGCGGGACGATGCGGGTGTTGGATATGGAGCAACCTGTCGCTTTGAGTGATATTTATACGGATGTAAATATTTTGGAGAAGATAACCCGCAATCAAAGGAAAGAACTCGCAGAGTTAAGGGCTGTATGTGGATTTGAAGAGTTTGATCGTTGGGGATTGTCAGGAATAAGACAAAAACGGGTTGAGGGGATCGAAGCAGTTAGAAATCATAGTAAGTTGATGATTTTGGGTAAACCGGGGGCAGGGAAAACTACGTTTTTGAAGTTTCTGGCAATGTCCTGTATTAACGGAAATTTGTTTACAGATCGTGTACCTGTATTTGTAACCTTAAAAGATTTTGCTGACGCAGAAAATGTAACAAGTCTATTTGGTTTTATTTCACGACAAGCTGAACAATATGGCATTGCAGAAACGACTCAAGTAAATAGAGGATTTCTTGATTCATTAATCAATAGTGATGAAAATGCGGCAGAAACTTTGTTGCGAAAGGGAAAAATGCTGGTTTTGTTGGACGGGTTGGATGAAGTAAGAGAAAAGGATGATGAGAGGGTATTACGTGAGATTAAAGAATTTTCTCAACGCTATAGCCAAAGTCAGATTGTAGTGACTTGTCGGATCGCTGCAAAGCAATATATTTTTGAGCAGTTTACTGAGGTAGAAGTTGCAGATTTTGCCCAGCAACAGATTGTTACTTTTGCTGGGAATTGGTTCCGTAAGAAAGAAATTAAGGCTGAGGATTTTTTAGAAGAACTGAAGAAATATCGTGGTGTGCAGGAATTAGCAACAAGTCCGCTATTGCTAACCTTATTATGCTTGGCTTTCGAGGAGTCGGGTAGTTTTCCTACAAATCGGGCGGAGCTTTATAAGGAAGGCTTGGATGCGTTATTACGCAAATGGGACTCAAAACGAGGAATTAGGCGAGATAGTGTATACAAGGATTTGTCGGTGCAGAAAAAGGAGGATATGCTCTCGCAAATTGCTTTGACTACCTTTGAGAAGGGAGATTATTTCGTTAAGCAACGGCAACTTGAGGACTATATTTGTGACTATATTCGTAATACTGCCAATGCAAAAACTAATGATGAAGAGTTGTATTTAGATAGTGAAGCTGTACTGAAATCAATTGAGGCACAGCATGGTCTATTTGTGGAACGTGCTAGAGGAATTTATTCTTTTTCCCATTTAACTTTTCATGAATATTTTGCGGCGCGACAGATTGTGATATCTAATAGTCCTAGCAAATTAGAAACTGCTCTGCAAAATCTAATGACTCATATTACTGATAAACGCTGGCGAGAGGTGACTTTGCTATCGGTTGAGATGGCAAGAGAAGCAGATGAATTATTGCTTCTAATGAAAAAAAAGATTGATAGTTTATTAGAAGGCGATGTGGAGTTACAGAGCTTTTTAGGATGGGTAGAAGAAAAATCACGATCAATAAATATCTCCTATAAACTTGTTGTCGTTAGAGCCTTCTACTTTGACCGCACGTATGCTTTGACCCTGCCTGTCCTGCCCCGTTCCAATGCCCGCCCTCGTACCTTTGATAACGACCTCACACGCTATAGTGATCTCTCCCGTGACCTCGCTCCTACCCACACTCTCGAACGTGAGAGTGATCTTTCTCTCACTTCTAACCTTAAACGTACTCACGCTCTAGCCCGAAACCTCACCCAAGAGCTTACCCAAGACCGCGTTCACGACTTGGACTATGACCTTATCAAAGTCTTCGTATTCGCCATCCTGCTCGCTAGCCCCTTCTACTTAAAACACTTCTTCGCCCTCAAACATGCTCGTGATTGCGAGAGCGACCTTGCACGCACTCTCTCCAACCCTCGCCCTCGCCTTCGAGCTCGCGAACTCGCAAGCGAATTCACACTTGATCTCGAACGTGCTAAGGAAATCGGTGACGAGAAACTATACCAACGTCTGCAAGATCTAAAAGAGCGTTTTCCCGACCCTGATCTCAATTGGAGTAATTTTAAAGAATGGTGGAAACAGAATGGGAAAGAATGGATTGAAGAATATCGCCAAGTGCTAATCGAATATCGCAATATCGGTCATAATTGGAAATTTACTAATGAGCAGCACAAAAAAATGGAGCAATATTATCAAGCGAATCGGCTTTTAGTGGAATGTCTTAAGAGTGACTGTTATGTGAGGCGTGAGACGAGACAAGAGATTGAGGAAAGTATGCTGTTGCCAAGCGTGGCAAGTAAAAGGTAAAAAGGAAAAAGAGATTTATTTTTAATGATTTGGTGATTTGATAGCCAAAATTGAATCGACTAACTAAAATAGGCGATTTAAGATGAGGCGCGATCGTTGGTTTGTGGAATGAGAGAGCGATCGCTTTGAACGTTTATTGTGTCTGAGAAAATAGGCGATCGTTGTTTGATTTGAGGTGATTTGCGATCGCTGGCTTGTGGAATGAGGGGGCGATCGCTTTGAACATATAGCGTGCCTGACAGAAGTAGGCGATCGCTGTTTGACTGGGGATGAGATGCGATCATTGGTTTGCGGAATGAGAGGGCGATCGTTATGAACATTTAGTTTGTCTGGCGAAAATAGGCGATCGCCACAAAACAAACATTGAAAATATTCCATGCATAGAATACAATGAAGCTATGGAATGGAATATCATATTCGACCCAGATTTTAAAATCTGGTTTTACCAACAAGAACAAGGACTTCAAGACGAAACATTTGCAGTGCTAAGTGTATTGGGAGAATTTGGACCAAAACTTGGTAGACCGCGAGTTGATACCCTTGAAGGATCTGCATTTCAGAATATGAAAGAACTTCGTATTCAATATCAAGGAGAACCTTGGCGTATTTTATTTGCCTTCGATCCTAAACGACAAGCCGTGTTGCTGGTTGGTGGCAACAAAACAGGAAACAAACGCTGGTACAAGGAAAATATTCCGATCGCAGATAAACGGTACAGAAAATATCTGGAAATACTGAAGGAAGAACACAAATGACCCAATATACAACCCTATCCGAAGAATTAAACAAACTTCCAAGAGAGCGTCAAGAACTTATTGAAGCAAGAGCCTCTCAAATTCATCTTGAAGAAATCACGCTTAGACATCTGCGTGAAAAGCTTGGTTTATCTCAATCAGAACTAGCCGAACGTCTTGAAGTACAACAGCCAGCCATATCTAAGCTTGAACGCAGACAAAATCTAGAACTCAATACACTTAGAGCAGTAGTAAACGCTTTAGGTGGAACCATTGAAATTATCGTCAGAGTACCTAACAAAGAACCGATCCTTCTTAGTGATTATCAAGAATCGTGAAATGTGTTGTTTTGGAGAAATGTCTCACTGATTACAGCGATCGCTGGTTTGTGGAATGAGGGGGCGATCGCTTTGAACATTTAGCGTGTCTGATAAAATAGGCGATCGCTGTTTGATTTGGGATGAGTTGCGATCGCTGTTTGATTTGGGATGAGAGGGAGATCGCAAATTTGGGGATCTGTTAGAATTGCTTAGCAAATAGTCTTAAGCCATAGTTCCCATACACAAATAGTTAGATAAAAAACACCATGTTTTATCCACGACTTCGCGGCGATCGCTATATCAACCCACTCACGGACTTTGGCTTCAAGCGACTATTTGGAACAGAGCCAAACAAAAATCTATTGATTGACTTCCTTAATGTAATATTGCCACCCCAACATCGGGTCAAAGAACTCACCTACCGCAGTACCGAAAATCTTGGCAATACCCCAAACGATCGTAAAGCAGTCTTCGATCTTTACTGCCAAAGCGAAAAAGGCGAAAAATTCATTGTCGAAATGCAAAAAGCCAAACATAACTACTTTAAAGATCGCAGCATTTACTACGCCTCCTTTCCCATCCAAGACCAAGCAGAAAAAGGAGATTGGAACTATAAGCTTGCTCCAATTTATACCATCGGTATTTTAGATTTTATTTTTGATGAAGATAAAAACGATGACACTCTCTTACATATCGTTGAACTAAAAGATCAAGATTGCAAAGTTTTCTACGAAAAGCTGAAGTTTATTTATGTGGAATTACCAAAGTTTAAGAAAACAATTGAGCAACTAAACAACCATTTTGATAAGTGGTTATTTTTGCTGAAACATCTACCTGATTTAGATGAACCGCCTCTACCATTGCAAGAGAATGTATTTATGCAACTGTTTGAAGTTGCACAGATTACAAGCTTTTCCCAAGATGAGAGAGATGCTTACGAAAATAGCTTAAAGTACTATCGAGATATGAAAGGAGTTATAGAAACAGCACGACAAGAAGGCAGGGAAGAAGGCAAACGCTCGCTTTTGCTGAAACAACTTTCTCGGAAACTAGGAACCATCCCTGATGAAATTAAAGTTTTTTTGCATCAGCTAGTGCCAGAACGATTAGATGTATTGAGTGAAGCCTTATTTGATTTAGAAAGTTTGGAAGACTTACACAATTGGCTCAATAATATTAACGATTAGCAATTGATTAAAGGCGATCGCTATAAACTCTGACATTGAGCGCAAAAGTGCGTCGATCGCCCACCGAGCTTAATCCGTGAAATAACAGTGCCACAGACATTACAAGGCTGTCCCGTGCGCCGAAATACCCAAGCCGTATCAATGTAGTTTCCCTTCAAACCTGCTACATTTTGGAAAGAACTAAAAGTTGTTCCACCTTTGGCAATCCCATCACTAAGAGAACGAATAATTCCTTGATGCAGAGCCTTAACCTGTTCCGAATTAAGAGAATTTGCTGCTTTTTGAGGATGAATTTTACCAAGAAATAACGATTCATCAGCATAGATATTCCCAATTCCAGCAACAGTTTCCTGATCGAGTAATACTGTCTTAATCGGGCGACCACTTCGGCTAAGTCTTGCCCCCAAATGCTCTGGTGTAAACTCAGCGTCAAAAGGTTCCAGACCTAACTTCTGCAATCCTGTAATGATCGATTCCTTTGCTTGTTCAGATGGAACCCACCAAAGTTTACCAAAGGTTCGCTGATCATCAAACCTTAACTCCTTCAATCCTCCCTTTTTTTCCTTTTTCCCTTTTCCTTTTTCCTTTAAAAACAATCTCACTCGCGTATGCTTACCCACAGCCATATCGCGATCGCACCAGAGCAAACTCCCCGTCATCCGCAAATGCACACCTAATTGATGACCCTGTGAAAGCTGTGCAATTAAATATTTTCCTCGTCGCTGCCACTCGGTAAAATCTGTCCCAATCAGAGCATCTAAAAAAGCCTCTGGCTGATCAGGATAAGCGATCGCACGGGGCAGCAATACCTCACCCCCCTCAATCTGCCAACCTAACGTATTTTCATTTAAACCGATACGAACTGTCTCAACTTCTGGTAATTCGGGCATTATATGTAACGCTTTACGCTAAAACTAAAAAATTGCTAAAATCCACAGCGCTTTGCACTCAAATCCAAACCACAAGAAATTTTTTGAAAGTATTGCTTAGCAATACTTTCAAAAAATTTCTTGTGGTTTGTTTGTTCGGTAATTGCTGTAAAAAAGGAGAAGGGGCGCATTACGCCCCTTCTCCTTTTTGGTTTTTGAAGAATCTAGGCGACTTCTTCGACTTCATCGATCGCAAAGTTGTTGGTTGCGATGTTGGAGTAGTTAACGCTGTCGAAACGAACGATCACTGGGTAAATGATGCCGCTCTTATCAACGGAAGCCACAGTACCGACTTCGCGATACCAGTAGGACTCTTTACGCAAAATGCGAACCTTAGAACCACGTGCAACTGCCATAGTTTTATCCTTATTCCTAAAGACTGTAATGTGAAAAATAAAATGATTACAGATACCGTCTCTAGGTTACTGTGAGGCGATCGCCTCTGTCTATTTCTAGCTCGTTAAGTTTTATTTAGCAAAACCAAAAAAATGTATCGCCCGCGAAGCGGGCGATACATTTTTTGGTTTTGCTAACGCACAACTACGGGTGTACCCACAGAAGCCCATCGGTAAAGCCAAGCAGCGTGATCAGGCGCGACATTAGTGCAGCCATGACTGATCGGAATCCCAAAGCTACGATGCCAATATGCCCCATGAATGCCATAGTTGCCACTGTAGTACATCACATGAGGAACATCAGGTACGTTGTAGTCCTCACCTTGCATTCTCGCCGTAGGATGTTTAGTCTGAATGTTAAAAATACCTGTAGGAGTTGGTGTGGCGCTTTTACCAGTGGAAACCACTACTGCATAAACGAGTCGATTTCCTTGCCATGCTAATAGTCTCTGACTACGCAAACGAATTTCAATCCAGCGCTGACCTGATCGCTTTAGACGTTCAATGTCTTGAGTGCGTACAGAACGAGATGATGTTTGCGCGATCGCCACATCTGAGTTAATTAAGTTAATCCAGCCACTAAATGCCGACAGAAATAAAGTGGTTACGAAAACGCTGGATATAGTTTGCCAATACTTAAACATTTTGATTGCAAGTTGATTGCAAGGTTGCTTATCAGCAATTATGCCCAAGATTTGAGTTAAATACGCCAAAAGGCGGTAGATACTTGTCTTAGGATAAATCAAAACCCAAGAATTGGCTGGCGGCGCGAAGCGCCGCCAGCCAATTCTTGGGTTTTATGTCCTAGTAATTTGGCGACAGCTATAAAAGCTATTTGTTATAAAAATAGGCAATATCTTTTTCCTTCAATGGGGCAAAGCCTGCATCCAATAATTTTTGATTGAGTTCATCTTGAGGAATATGCTTTGCACCAATACGGACAATGCGCGATCGCATGGTGTTCGTTACGCCACTGCGCTGACGACCTGCTTCAAGAGCCATGACACTGCTATAGAGATCAAGCTTTTTAGGATCAATGGGTGTGCCATCAAAATCAATCCCTTGGGCGATCGCTACATCAATCGCATCAGCACCCGTTGTTTGAGAATTTTCAGACATAAATAAAAACCAAATACTTGTTGAGAGTGGCGCATTGTGCCACTCTCAACAAATTACCACTGAACGCGATACATACAAAATAGCAACCCATCTTTTTTGGCAGTAATTTTGCCACTCATCGACTGCACCAGCTCCGTAATTTCACTAAGTGGCGTAAGAAATACCTCAGCACCAAGATAGGTTTCTAAAATTGCCCAATTTTCTGCAAATTCTAAATCAGGGGCGATCGCATCAAAAATTAACATCCCATTTGGTTTTAATAACCGCTTTACCTCACGTAAAACCAGCTTCCAATACTCAATCGGATAATAACAACTAAACCCAGTGGCAATTATGCGATCAAAAAATCCATTCTCATAACCCAACTGGTGGGCTGCTCCATGCTGCACACCTTTAAATAATTTGGAGTTAAGCTGTGACCCTCGCGAGTTAAGCGCTTCCTTAGCCACAAAGCTAATTTCCTGTCCATAAAAGAATACGTCCCAATCACGCCAAGGATAGATTAAAAAGCTAACTCCACAGCCAATATCTAAACAACGCTGATTTTTTTGAAATTGGGCAAGTTCCCAAAACGGCGAGGCAATTTTACTAGACAAAGTATGGCTCACCCATTCTCGAAACAGTGGCATTGATTCCACCTCTGCTGGCAAATCAAATGCCTCATTACGATATTCGCGATCGTAGCGCTTCTGTACTGTGGCGATCGCCTCTGTCCATTCATCAGCATGAGAAGTAAAAGCTTTATTCATTATTTAAGGTCTATAGAAAATTAATGCCTGCTTGTTTCTCGATCGCTTTCAAAGTACCTATTGGAATCATTTTGCTGCTATGAACTGGAACAATAACAGTCCGCCGAGTTTCAGGATTAAATAATTTGAGATGCGATCCATTTTGAGACACTTCTAAAAATCCTGCTAATTTAAGTTGTTTAATAACTTGACTAGCCGTTAATCGTGGTGATTTAGGCATAAAAACTTACATAGCTAACTCAACTTCCCGCAAAATAAAGCAGAGGTCGTTTTTTGGCAAGTGATTTAGGCATAGAAATTTACAGTGCCAACTCAACCATTTCAGAACGAGGCTTTTTAAATAATAGATGATCTGGTAATGGCTCCAGCATTAAAGCAATGGCTTCTTTAAGGTTAGATATAGCTTCCTCACGACTATCACCACAAGAAGACACAAAATTTAACTCTGGGCAAGTTGCCGAATAAGATTGCACTTCCTCATCCCATTCTAAAATCGCACGAACTATCATAAATTTATTTTAAAACTCAATATTTTCGTATAGATCTGCCAAGCAAATTTCAACACCAATGGATGACAGCATAAATCGATCTTCATAAATTGTCATACTCGATAAACAACCATTGATGTTCCGATTGCTTAATATAACGCTCTACATGGGGTTTTACCTGATCGATTAACAAATTAGACTGCTTGTTGCTTTTGAGCTTTGAGATAGGCAAATACTGATTTATCTCCAATATCTGAGGGGATTTCTTGGCTTAATTTGCGAATTGCAAAGATCATAAATAAAACTGCCCAAGCACCCAAGAAAACCTGCTCGATCGCCAAAGTTAAAAAATTCACTAAATGTCCCAGAATTAGCGCAGGTACTAAAGGTACTAAAAACTTAGTTTCAAAGCGGTTAAAACAAAAAGTCTCTTTAAAAAATATGCCTGTTAGTGCAGCAAAACTAAAGCCAACACCAATCAATGCAATTGGATGCTCATAAACAGCGATCGCCAAAGGTTCGGGAAAATAAAGTGCTACACCTACCGAAGCGATCGCGCCGATCGCCCAAAAAATTTGTAAAACTCGATGTAGTAACTCCAGATAAATATGAATTGTCCAAAGCGCGACACCTAAGCCGATGGAAAACCCGAAATACAGCCAAGTCAACCAATTTAAAATACTAGGATTGTTGGGTTGCAATAGTACTAACATCACTCCTAGGCTAAAACATAAAGCAGCGATCGCTAAAGCACTGCGATAAATGATTACCCCAAGGCGATCGTCCTTCGTAATCTTAAACTCACCAAATTGACCTTGATACACTTCAGATGTAATTTCCACAAATTTCTCCACAAATTTCTCCACCAATGGCTATTACTAAAAGTATAGAGGACACAAACTGACTACTTATTTTACGGTTTTTTAAAAGCACTCCGTAGGCGTGCTTTTAAAAAACTGATTTTGGTGTTTCCAGCACCAAAATCAGTTTCATAACGAGAATAGCTGCTGGGGCTATAGAACCTATAGCAAAAAAAGAGTTAGCTAGTACAAACCAAAACCCAAGAATCGAGTGGCGGCGCGAAGCGCCGCCACTCGATTCTTGGGTTTTATGTCCAAAGCAAGACTTGCTTTGCTATACAATGCGACAACTCGTGCAGTTATGATGAAACTTGATGTTATCTCTTGTTAATGATTGCCAAAATTACCATAATGCTTTAATATCTTGCAGTCAAAATCGACAAAATTCGGATGACGCTGTACCGAAAACCAAGTAGGCAGCAGAGGAACTTTAATTATGCGTATTTATTACCTAGCTGGCGTGATTCTTAGCGTTACTACAATCCTTAGTGCTTGCGGTGAGGGTACACCAGTCCAATGTACGATCAGCACAGCAAGAGAAACCAGACAAGGCATCATTAAAACAGGTATGTTTGCTTCTGGGACAGATTGTGAACAAATGAGGTTACTTGCCGAATCAGGGCAGCCCTTGCCTACTCTTGCTGGTAGTGCGCCTATAAGTACTGCCCCCAAGGTTGCTGAAACCCCTGCCGCACCGACCTTTAACACTCCATTTGTGGCTGGGCAAAAAACACAGGAGCTTATTGCGATAACTGATAAACAAGCAAGAGTTGATGAGCTAGAGCAGAAAATTGGTGTTAATTCTAAGCAATCTCGCGATCCTTTCACTAGTACCGTAATTAATCCAGTACCAAAATTAGAAACTTTGCTGGAGAAGCCCAAAGCTAAACCTAATCTTCGTGCTGCCGTAGTCGTGAGAACATCAACCCGTCCGACTAGAGTAGTTATAACTCCACCTGATACCAAAGCTGCCGAGGGCACAAAAATCACTGGTACGGTTGAAGTCTCAGGTACGATTTACGCAATTATTGATGCTTTTGGTGAACCAACATCCCGTTATGTCAGAGCAGGTCAGATGATTTCTAACGGTAGAGTATTAGTTAAGCGAATTGACACCAACGCTGAGCCACCTATCGTAGTCTTGCAGCAAAATGGAGTCGAAGTTTTACGTGCTGTAGGCGCTCCTGTTGTTGGTGCTGTAGATACGAATCAACCTGCTGACTCCGCAGCCGCAGCACCTGCTGCAACTACACCTACCCCCCCTCAACAAACCACACCTCCATTTACGCTATTGCCTCCTGCTCCCTAGTTGATTCTGCCAATATAGCAATGCAAGTTTTGCTTTATGATCAAATCCAAAAGAGTAATGGCGGCACAAAGTGCCACCATTACTCTTTAGAAAAAATCAAAAGATAAGTGGCGGCGCTTCGCACCGCCACTTATCTTTTGATTTTTGGTATAAAACCATTACTGGGTTTGGTTTTCAATCCACAAATGGTAACACTTTCGTGAATTGGTATTATGTCCTAAACAAAACTTACATTGCTATATCAAAGCAAGTTTTGCTTAGGACATAATACCCAAGAATCGAGTGGCGGCGCGAAGCGCCGCCACTCGATTCTTGGGTTTTGATTTGTACTAGCTAACTCTTTTTTTGCTATATAATTTCTAAAAATTAGGATAAAAAAACAGGCAGTGAATAGATTTGCTATTCACTGCCTGTTTTGAGTTTTAAAAAGCCTCGTTTGACGAGGTTTTTTGGCTATTTTTTGGGAGCCATCAACATCGTGATGTTTCTTCCTTCGCGTTTAGGATATTGCTGAATCTCGGCAACAGACTCTAAATCGCTAGCCATGCGGTTTAACAAAACTTCTGCAAGATCAACGTGCTGAATCTCTCGACCACGGAACATCACGGTAGCTTTAACCTTGTCTCCTTCTTTTAAGAAGCGTTCAGCATGATTGATTCGCACTTTGTAGTCATGTTCTTCAATCTTGTAGCGCATCTTCACTTCTTTGACATCAGAGGTATGTTGCTTTTTGCGAGCTTCACGCGCCTTCTTCTCTTGTTCAAACTTGAATTTGCCGTAGTCCATGATCCGACAAACAGGAGGATCAGCTTTATCGCTGACCAGCACAAGGTCTAGCTCTTTTTCTTCAGCCATTTTCAAGGCTTCTTTGGGGGTTAGGATGCCGAGTTGCTCCCCCTCCATATCAATGACTCGAATTTTTGGATATCTGATGCGTTCGTTGATTTGGGGAAGGTCTTTAATTGGCTTTTTAGTCATGAAATCTCTGTTGTCTAGACTCTTGGGGGTATTGGTTTAAATTACTAGTGGTTTACAAATATATGCCTATGCTAAGCAATATATGCAAATTAAGTTTTGGATATATTGCTTAGCAGTTTTTTGCTTGACATAAACGTTTAAGTATAGTACGAACTACCACTTGATGTGTCAAGTGTTATGCCATCATTTTTCGTAAATTTTGGTTAACCATAGCTGAGGTTACTCGATCGCTAAGCGTTACTGATCCGATCGCCGTTGGTAAAATGAAGCGAACTTGACCAGCTTCGACTTTTTTATCAGTCGATAGGGACTCAATAATTGCATCTAAATCAATATCCGCAGGTAAAGTCTGTGGTAGTCGAGTTTTGGTGATCAGTGCAACCTGTTGAGCTTGATCTGATTCAGTCCATAGACCCAGATCGACAGCGATCGCACCAGCAATGACCATGCCTAACCCGACGGCTTCACCATGATTGTAAAGGCGATAGTTGGTAACTGACTCGATCGCGTGACCGACTGTATGACCATAGTTGAGAATGGCGCGAAGATTTCCCTCTTTTTCATCCTTAGATACGACTTCGGCTTTGGCTTTGGCACAACGATACAAAATAGTTTGCAGCAATTCTGATGAAATATAGCGTAACTGATCGAGGCGATCGCTTTGGGCTAATAAATCAAATAATTCACGATCCCAAATTACGCCGTACTTAATTACCTCAGCCATCGCTGAGCGAAATTCACGAGCAGGTAAAGTTTTTAACACTTCAGGATCAACCCAGACGAGCCGTGGCTGATAAAAGGCTCCGATAAGATTTTTGCCCTGTGGATGGTTGATCCCCGTTTTTCCACCGATCGCGGAATCCACCATCGCTAGAAGTGTAGTCGGCACTTGGACTAGATCGATTCCTCTCAACCAAGTCGCCGCCGCATAGCCTGACATATCGCCAATTACCCCACCACCAAGAGAGACAATCATCGATGAGCGTTCTAAACGATGAGTAAGTGCTGCATCATAAATTTTTTGGAGTGAATTAGCAGTTTTAAAGCGTTCACCTGCGGGCAATATTAAATGAGCAACATCAAAACCTGCATTACTTAGGGATGTCTGGACAGTATCGCCATAGTGCTTATAAATGACAGGATTCGAGACAATGAGGATTTTTTTGCTTTTTTTGCCTAAACCAATTTCTACTAATTTATCGCCTAAGTTTTTGAGACTATGCGATGCGATCGCAATGTCATAACTGCGATTAGGTTGGCTATCACTATTGAGTGCAACGGTAACTGTTGCGTAATGTTCGGACATACTTCTGATTAAAGGATCTATTTGTCATGTTAGCAGCGATCATGTTTTCAAATCTCGCAAATAAGAAAAATCAGCGCTTCGCGCTGATTTTTCTTATTTGGTCATTGCTTGGCATAACTCAATGATGGCTGTTTGCAATGTCGCAGTTTCATCTTTGCCATGTTTCAGATCGGCTTCTAGTCTCAACAAAATACTGAGCGATCGCATTAGCTTTTGACTATTTAACCCCTGTACTTCTTGCTTCAAGAAATATACGCGCTTAGGATTACCAATCTCCGCAGCATCGGCGATCGCCTTATCATCTCGCTCGCCCGATTCTTGCATCAGTTTAATCCAGAGCCATGTGCGAAACTGCCCTACCAAAGTTGCACAAATCCGCAAACCTACTTCATTATTTCGCAGTAGTTCTGCAATCAATGAGAGTGCTTGACTAGTATTAGCTGAGCGAATAGCACTTGCTAATTGCAAACTATTGTGAGCCGAAGCTTGCACTAATGGGGAAATCTCTTTAGCAGTAAGTGGCTTCGTTTTTCCATAATGTGATAATTGCAACTTTTGCAATTCCATTGTCAGGCGACGAGTATCATTGCCAATTGCATCAACTAGTAAATCTATGCCATCTGATGCTATTTTTAAGTCAATTTCTGCGGCAGCTTGTTTCACTAATTGAGCGATCGCATCGGTTTTCCAAGGAGGGATTAACGAAAACTCTAACATCTGGGCATACTTCTGCAATAACTTGGTAGATTTGGCTCTCCCATCAGGCTTATTTGATGATGTAAACAAGATGTAGGAGTCTACAGGTAAATGATTAAAAGTTCTTTCTAACTCTGCTAGTAATGATTCCGCGCATCGTTGGGCGATCGCAGTATCGGCAAGCCAAGTTAAACGACTACCCATACCAAAAGGCGAAGTCACAGCTTGGTTTAATCCGTCCATTACCTCAAGATCCCCCGTAGCATTGATTTTTGCATAATTAAAATCTCGCCACATCGGATCGGTATGGGTGTCTATCAGTTTTTTAACTGCTTGAGAAATTTGATAGTCGTCATCGCCCCAATAAAAGTAGACAGGCATTGTATGATTAGTTCAACTATGTGGTGTGGTGTAGAGATTTGATGATTACTAGAAGCAAAGCAAATAGTCAAGTTAGCCTCCGTACAAAGAAATCGGTTACAGATCGTACAGATCTCTATGCAACTTGGGGAAAAAGAGTCTTTGATATCGTATTTGCATCAATTGTTCTAACTGTGTTTTCGCCAATTTATCTGGCAATTACGTTATTGATTTTCATCAGTTCTCATGGCTCAGTTTTATATATTCATCCTAGAGTTGGTTTAAATGGTTCTCAATTTAATTGCATTAAGTTTAGAACCATGATTAATGGGGCAGATCAAGCACTAGAAGATTATTTAAATGCTTGCCCAATTAGCCGAGCTGAATACGAAGCATCTTTTAAACTCAAGCATGATCCTCGGATTACTAAAATTGGTAAGTTCTTAAGAACAACCAGTTTGGATGAGCTACCCCAATTTTGGAATGTGCTCATAGGCGATATGAGTGTTGTTGGTCCAAGACCACTAGTGCAAGCTGAACTTAGTAAATATGGCTCAGCAATTGATCGAGTCCTCAGCGTTCGTCCTGGTATTGCAGGGCTGTGGCAAGTTTCGGGTCGTAACGATATTCCCTATGCAAAGCGAGTCCAGATGGATGCCAGTTATGTCAAGCGCATGAGCTTTTGGCTCGACTTACATTTAATCTTTAAAACTATTTTAGTTGTGATTTTTCCTAAAGGAAATGGCGCATACTAAAAGAAAGGGTTGCTTAGCAACCCTTTCTTTTTGGGCTTAAAAACTTAAACATAATTGAATTGGTTAGAATTGCTTAGATTTAGTAATGTTGGTGCAACATTTTGGACAACCGCAATTAATTCGTTGTATTGAGTTTGCATTATACCCGTGGAAAGCTTTGCATAGATACCGATGCCAGAAATACCATTGTTGTTATAGTTCATCAAACTATAGTTACCGCTTGCACCTTTAAGTTCAATTTTATCTCCTGAGTTAAAGTCTGTAATTTTGGCAAATCCTTCAACAGAACCTGATAGACGCATATAGCCATCGTTGTAGTAGATTGCATTGGCATCTCCCAAGACAAACACATCATTCCCACCATTACCAGTAAGGATATCTACTTCTCCTAAACCCGGTTTTAAAAGACCACCAGTGATATCAACACCCGTCAAACGGTTATTGCCACCACTACCCACCAGAAGATCACTTCCAAAGCCACCAACTAGAATGTCAGAAGTTAACTGAGTAGCACTACCAGCATAGATTTCGTCATTGCCTGCACCACCAAAAATTGTATCAGTGCCACTACCGCCTTGCAGATTATCGTTGCCTGAACTACCTTTAATCGTGTCATTGCCGTCACTACCAAATAGAGTGACTCTCGCTCCAGCCAAGCCTCCTCCAGTAAAAGCACTAGCGTCTAAAATGTCATCACCACCACCACCAATGATAAACGCAGCCTCAATACTGGTGAGTGTGTCGGTTTCTTGATAGCTAGAAACAAGCTGACTGTTGGTTAAGGTGAAGCTACCACCATTAGCATACAACGTGTCATAGCCCCTGCCTCCGTCAATAAAGTCATTACCGCGACCTCCTGTAAGACTGTCATTCCCATCTTCACCATATAGCTCATCATTACCAGTACCACCATTTAGAGAATCATCGCCAATACCACCAACTAAGACATCATGTCCTCCTTCACCAAAGAGATAGTCATTGCCTGCACCACCATATAGTTGGTCTTTAGCTGGATTTATCGAACCTTCATCCTCATTACCACCGTAGATGACATCATCACCATCTTCGCCATAAATTCTGTCTACCTTTCCAGAAATAGGTGATAAACCTGTTATAGAATCACGTCCATCACCCCAAATAATATCGTTACCTGCGCCAGCATAGATTAAATCTACATTCAAAGAGCCAAAGATATCGTCATTCAGACTAGTTCCTTGAATAAAGCCATTACCGAAAATTGGATTAGGATTTTTTGCCATTTTTTTGCTTGATTAGGTTTGCTAAGTTGTTGAACAATTTTGATGATTGGATTTTAGCGTTCCCCAAAATTATTAGAACTATCGTTACCATTTTTGTAACTACAGCCTATTGAGGCTTTGAGTATAGCTATAGCCACCTGTATCAGGACAAATCAAAACCCAAATAGTGTGAGGCGGCGCTTCGCGCCGCCTCACACTATTTGGGTTTTATGTCCTAATAAGAATGGCAACAGCTATAGTACAGAGAAATTTTTGGAAGCTTTGCTCCGCGACGCTTCCAAAAATTTCTCTGGGGTTTAATTGAGCGCAAAGCGCTGTAACGTAAGTCCGAGATAAGCTACGAAATTTTAAAAAGCCAAAACAGTAAAAGCCTCGCGAAGCGAGGCTTTTATTAGAGACGATTAGCAGCGCTGCTAATCGTCTGTAGAAGATAGTTTGAAATTAACCCGAACTGATGTTGTTTAATTAAACTAGTTTCTACGGCTACGAGATGTGGGGCGTGAAGATAGATCAAACTCCAAAGCAGCAGCCATTCCCCAGAGAATAAAGGCAAGAATCCAGAAAAATTCGGCAGGTTCGCCGCTTTGATATTGCTTGCCTTCGCAAACTTTGCTGATACCAGTATTTATGCTGTAGTTAAACCATAAGTCACCAAAAAACATGGCAATACCAGCACTGCCGAGTAAGCGCCAAGATTGAGCTGCCTTACCACCCCAAAAAGCTAGTAATAGAATGGTCGCGACAATTAATAACCAAATATCACCAAGGGCATAAATAATATTGAGAATTTTCCCAGTATCTAGAGAAACCTCTCCACTTACGCCAAAAGTAACATAGGCCGCCACGACAATCCCCACAAATCCAACAGCACCAACGATCGCCCATTGTTTTGGATACAGATTTAGTCTTCGACCAATCACAGACATCGCCATTCCCCATGACAAAAACACGTAGGTTGCTGTGAAGAAAATATCGGCGATCGATGGAAAGGTTTGCACTAGATCATTAGCACCTTTGGCTCCACCCGCAATTAATCCACTTTGATATTGAAAATCTAGATAACCAAAAATTAAATTGCCGATACCCCAAGATAAGATCCCGATGCCTAAACCTAGCCAAACATTACGACCGCTAATGATTTTGGAGCTACGCCAGTTACGTAGACACAATAGCCCTGAACAAGCGATCGCCACAGTTTGAAAAATGTACGTTCCGTATCGATACCAGTTAGGTCTTACAAATAGATCTTTTACTGCCTTGGCGCATTCTTCAGGCTTGATTGTGTGTGGTCCATCGGTTGGGGCGTTAAAAAATAGGTAGAACATTAGAGCTAGGGCTGCCCATCCGATCGCTGCCCAAACAATAGATTGCGTGGAAATCCCTGATGGTGAGGGAGATTTAGCTCTACTCATGAATCTTGCACCTTAGCTACAACCATAAGAAATAAAGTATTTAAAGAAAGAAAATAACAAGTATTGTGCTACAAGCCATAACTTTAGAGGAAAACATCGAAATAATTTATTTAGATTACTTCCAGAGTTTACCCTTAGGAGTTTTTGCCAGCCAAGCTGTTACGGATGACGATTCAGGTAGTTCATTTAGAGCCTCGATCGCACTATCGACAAAACTATTATTTCCAAAATAGGAGGAGGCTAGTCGATGGACTTCGCCTAGAAGAAGTTGTAATTTGCTTTCATCCCAGTTGGGAATTTGCACACTATTAAGTGGATTAATTGACAAAACTTCTTCTAGGGCGGCGATGTTTTCGCTTTGGGCAAATTTACCCTGTTGCATAAACTTCAGTAAATCTTGCTTAAAAGAACCTGCTTGTCTAACGCCAAGGAGATCTTCAACCTCGATATATACAGCCTGCAATATCAGTAAACAACCTTGGACAAGGTGTGTACCTGCTGAAGAACTCTGGGTAGGTGCTGTAGGGAGTTGATCTAATTTAACTCGACCCCAAACGCTAAAACGTTGAGGCTCTTCTAATAATACGCAAGCTTTGCCTTTGTTATCAGTTAAGTCACGCCAAAGCGCTAAAGCCTCATCTCGATTATCGCCAAACATGTTGAGTAACCGAAATGTTTGCCCCTGATATTGCAAAATCGGTATTTGTTGATCTTTGTTTTGTGGGTTTTGGACGTTGACGATTTCAACGTCTTGGCGCTTCAGGATGAACATGTCTCTACTGCTGACTTAACTGATGTTACCAGTAGCAACAAATCGTGGCTACCTAATGCCAAGGTTAATGATAATCCCAAAATCACATTAAAGTCTTGAAAATTTAAAATAAAACATTAATTAAACTGCGGATACATTGTTAACACTCTCTATTTTTCTAAATTAATAATGACAAAGATGTTGCTTTGTAAATCCTTTAGCTTTATTACAGAACTTTGCGCTGACTTAAAACCCAGATTCATTTTTGAAAGCGTTGCTTCGCAACGCTTTCAAAAATGAATCTGTACTACTCAAAGACTCAATAGGTTGTAATTCATGTGGGTACAGGATAAGCAGCCTATTTGTCTTGTCTTCATAACAAGAGAGATTTTGGTATAGGCAGGATGATCAGTAAAGCGATCGCAATTAAAATCATGCCAATTAGATCGCGAGCCTTACCAATTTCAATACTTTCGTTCAAAATAAGTGGGCGTGGGGTGGGTAATAGAAATAATAAAAGACTATAAATTCTCAGCCAAGGCTGTGTAAGTACAGCGATCGCAAGTAATACTAGTCTGGAGATACGAGCAATCTGGACAGCTTGACGATGACCAAACATGGCGATTACCAAATTTCCTCCATCCAGTAAGTCAAAGGGCATTAGCTGTAAGGCACTAATTGCTAAGCCAGACCAACCAGCTAGAGTGAGGGGTGAAAAAGAGGTAATTGGGGCTGTAAGATTTGCTGCTTTGCCCATAGAAAAAATTGTTTGCAGTAAAGTTACCAAAATTGAATTTTTGAAGTCAAAGGCTGCGAGATTAGGAGTTAACAAGGATGGGGCGATCGCAGAGCCAGCAACCATTGCAGTTGAAGGAACTAGCAACCAGTTACCTAAAATTAATAAAACGATGGAAATTGCTAAGCCCACAATTGCGGGAATTACAGCTAGATCAAATAGGATGCGGCGTTGATGTGGGTGTCCTTGACCTGTAGGAAAGTTGGTGTTTAAGCTACCTAACAAACCAAAACCACCTAAGACTGGAAGGAAAAGTGGGCGAGCAAGTTGCACTCGATAATGTCTGGAGATGTAGTACTGCGCGATCGCCCTTGCGATAAAGATGCTCACTAGGCAAAGCAAGTAAGGAATTCCTTGCTGTAAGTTGCTAAAGTTTAAGTCTTCAAGTCGCTGATTTGCACCGACCACTAGCACTGTGAAGGTTGTGACTAAGATACTAATTGCGCTGGTTAACCAGCTTTGGTGATCTCTTGAAGCTGGTGGTGATTTGGCGAGATAGTTGGGGATCAAATAAAAGCAATAGTTTGTTGTGTTGTCTTGGCGATCTTGAGCATCGCCAAAACCTAAACCTAGGTTTTCTAAAGGGCTTTCTTGTAAATAACAAGTAAAGCGATCACCAAATACTTTTTGAATATTTTGGTTAATCGTTTCGTAAGCATATTTTGGGTTTTGTGATCGCAGATTACCCCGACAGAATATTTCGTGAGGTCGATATTCTAAACCTGTCAGATGATAAATATTTGAGAAAAAGCAGTCTTTGAGTTGTTTTTCTTCGGTGGGATCAAGGTTGATGGTTGCTAGATTAGAGTTGGAAGAGGCGATCAAGTTGCTATATATCCATACGGAAAGCAAAAATATTACAGCAACAAAAGTTAATGGTAAAACGGCGCGATTGATTGTTGTCAATGCGATCGCCAAGCTTGGCAAAGCAACTGCTAGAATCCACAAAACAAATATTTGGGTCTGCTTGTTTGCTTGTTGTTGCGAGCGCTGATGGTAGATTGCGACGCACCCCGCTACAGCAAAAACAAATACTTCCTCAAATCCCATATCAATTGCTCATTACTAACAGCACTATAGCAATCCTAAATGGTTTGTGAGAGTGTGTCCCAAAATAAGCACACTCTCACAAACCTCCCCAAATTAATTGATGGCGCGAAGCGTCACAGCAATTCTCATTATGAAAACGATTTTAGTGTTTCTAGCGCCTTCGGCGCTAGAAACACTAAAATCGTTTTTTTGAAAGTCCGCCAACGGCGGACTTTCAAAAAATGATTTTAATAATGAGAATTGCTTGAAGCGCCATCAATCACTTTTTTGGGATGTTCTTTCTAGGTTTTTGCAAATTTAAACCTAGAATTATGAATGCACTCAAACCTAGCCTCAAAATTTCTAGGTGCTTTTCCTAGGAAACAAACTAGTCAAAATTTATATGAGCAAAGACTTTGAATCTATCAGTGATCGCTTGCCACCCCAGAATATTGAGGCTGAGGAGGCAGTCTTAGGGGGAATCTTAATCGATCCAGAAGCAGTGTCGCGAGTTTTGGATACTTTACGTCCCGAAATGTTCTATGTTGCGGCGCATCAGGAGATTTTTCGAGCTTGCTTAATGTTGCATAACCTGTCCAATCCTACGGACATGATGAGCCTGACTACATGGCTCAGCGATCGCGATATGCTCGAAAAAATTGGTGGTCAGACAAAAATTGCCCAACTTTGCGATCGTACCGTTAGCGCAGTAAACATCGATTTTTATGCCCAGCTGGTGGCGGATAAATATGCAAGGCGTAAGCTTGCCGAAGCCGCTAGAGGTGTAGTTGAGATTAGTTACAGTAACGAAGTTGAATTAGCGCAACTCCTCGATCAATCGGAACAAAAGATTTTTGCGGTTACGCAATCTCGCGCCCAACAAGGACTTACTCCTGCTGCCGATATTCTCACGAAAACTTTTTACGAATTAGAAAATCGCTTTAATTCTCTTGGTACTGGTAACTCCACCGCTACAGGTTTAATTACAGGATTTTATGATTTTGATGCGATGACCAATGGCTTACAGCGATCGGACTTGATCATCCTCGCTGGTCGGCCGTCAATGGGGAAAACTGCCTTCGGTTTAGAAATAGCCCGAAAAATGGCGGAAATTCACCGCTTGCCTGTGGCTATTTTTAGCTTAGAAATGTCGAAGGAGCAGCTAGTTTACCGTCTCTTAGCCAGTCAATCCAAAGTTCGCTCCAGTGATATGGGCATCGATAGTAATCGCCTCCGCACTGGACAAATTAGCGAAAATGAATGGGGAACGGTGGCAATGGCGATTAGTGGACTTTCGGAATTACCCCTATTTATCGATGACACTCCCAATCCTCCTATCACAGAACTACGCTCTAAGGCTCGTCGGTTGCAGTCAGAAAAGGGAGGCGTGCTGGGTCTAATTTTGATTGACTATTTGCAATTAATGGAAGGATCTGGATCTGATAATCGGGTGCAGGAAATATCGAGAATTACGCGATCGCTTAAAGCTTTAGCCCGTGAATTAAATGTGCCTGTAATCGCGCTATCCCAATTAAGTCGTGGCGTAGAAGCGAGAACTAACAAACGTCCGATGCTTTCCGACTTGAGAGAGTCAGGCTGTCTCAGTGGAGACTCGTTAATTACAATGGCTGACACAGGAGCCGAAATACCGATCCGTGAACTTGTTGACAAGTCAGGTTTTGCAATTTGGGCGGTGAATCCTCAAACGCTAAAAATGGAACGTGCGATCGTCAGTAATGCTTTCTGCACGGGATCTAAACCTGTATATCAATTACAAACTCAATTAGGTCGTTCTATTAAAGCGACTGCAAATCACAAATTTCTGACAATTCAAGGATGGAAAAGACTTGATGAATTACAAATAGGCGATCGCATTGCTATGCCTCGATATATTCCCAGTTCAGAATCACAAACAATCGGTGATGCGGAATTAGGATTACTTGGACATTTAATTGGTGATGGTTGCACCTTGCCCCGCCATGCCATTCAATACACAACTAGAGAGTTAGATTTAGCAGAATTAGTATCTAATTTGTCAACTGAAGTATTTCGCGATCACATTATACCGAGAATTAAAAAAGAGAAAGATTGGTATCAAGTTTATTTGGCATCCTCCTGTCATCTAACTCACGGTGTTAAAAACCCTATTACTAAATGGCTAGAAAATCTTGGTGTATTTGGTTTGCGATCGCATGAAAAATTTATTCCCAATCAAATTTTTGAACAACCTCAAGAGGCGATCGCTATATTTCTACGTCATTTATGGGCTACAGATGGCTGTATTCTTTCGAGTAAAAAATCCTACTACCCAGCAGTCTACTATGCTTCTAGCAGTGAAAAGCTATCAAGAGGCGTGCAGTCTCTGTTACTCAGACTAGGCATTAATGCAACTTTAAGAATTGTCTCCCAAGGGACAAAAGGTCGTGACCAATATCAAGTTGTCTTAGGAGGTAAGCCAGATTTAGAAAGATTTATTAATCTTGTGGGTGCGGTTGGTAAATATAAGCAAGAAGGATTAAAAGCTGTCAACTTATATATAAATAACTCTGGAAAAGCTAATACTAATCGAGATGTTATACCTAAAGAAGCTTGGGCAGTATACATTAATGTCGCCAGAGAAAAAATAGGATTAACTACTAGACAAATGCAAGCTAGCCTCGGCTCGAAATACTGTGGCACTAGCTTGTATAAAAATGCGATTGGTAGAGATAGAGCTTATAAACTAGCTGAGATTCTTAAATCAACAGATATCCTCAATCTCGCTACTAGTGATATTTATTGGGACAAGATCGAAGCTATCAATTTGCTAGAGGAGGAAATGGTATATGACTTAACTGTTCCCAGTTTGTCCAACTTTACAGCCAATGGATTTTATGTTCATAACAGCATTGAGCAGGATGCAGATTTAGTAATTAATTTATATCGTGATGAATATTACAATCCTGAAACTCCCGATCGCGGTGTTGCTGAGATTATTATCGCTAAACATCGTAATGGGCCCGTTGGTACGGTTAAATTACTGTTTGAACCACGCTTAACTAAATTTGAAAATATGGCTTCTAGTCGCAATTAAGGGACGCACAGTAAAATTAATAAGAGCTTTTATGTGTCGAGGCTTCACCTCGACACATAAAAGCTCTTATTAATTTAGTGGTAAATCTATGCAGCCATTTGGACAACAAAGCGATCCAATTACCTTAGTCATATCCGAAGTTGTTGAGCCAAACCTCATAGAAGAATATGAAGCTTGGACAAAAGGGATCAATTATTCCGCCCAACAATTTGAGGGATTTATAGGGGTTGAAGTCATTCGTCCTCGCGATCATCAATATCCTGAATATGTGGTCATCGTTAAGTTTGATAACTATGCTCATTGTAAAAATTGGCTTGCTTCACCTGTATATCAACAATGGATGCAAAGATCTCAAGAATTTATATCTAGGCGATCGCAACAACATCAACCAAACGGATTAGAACTATGGTTTACACTGCCTAAAAGTAAGATCGGAACTCCTAAAGAACCTCCATATTACAAACAGGTAATTATTGGTGTGATTACGGTATATCCCTTGATCTTGCTCGCTAACTTGATTCTGACTCCATTTCTACAGGGACTACCTGCGTTATTGGGCTTACTCATTTCTGTAATCTTTGTATCTGCTTTACTAACCTATCCAGTTATGCCATATCTAACCAAAATATTAGGCTTTTGGCTCTACCCCTCACCATCTAAACGAACTAAGAAAGCCAGAAAGTAAGGGCTAACTAAAAGATTAGGATTAGGGTAGGCGGCGCAAAGCACCACCCACCCTAATCAAGGGGTTGTATGCTTCATTGACTTTCTTATTTTTTATTAGCGATCGCTATATTTCGGCTTTATAATTGCGATGTAATAATCATTAAATTGCGATCGCGATAATTTCAAGAGAAATAAATGGTAAATATTGGTTATCATTCAGCAAAACTTCAAGGTAATTTTTTTCGATCGATCTACAAATCTAGTCTTCCAAGTTTAGTCAGTTTTCCGATCGCCCAAGAGCGTCAAGTCCCGATCAAAGTTTATGCGCTATCCTGCGAAAGAGACCTGCCTGAGCAAGTGGCAAGTCTGCGCTCCTTCCTTCGTTATGTGGGAATTCCTAAAGCATTTACGATCATGTCTGATGGAAGTTACACTGAAAAGAGTATTCAGTTACTTAAACGAGTTCATCCCTGTGTAGATGTCCAGCTATTAACTAAATTTCAAAGAGATGATTTACCTCAATCAGTCTATGAATACGCATCACAGCAAGCTATGGGCAAGAAGTTAGCAGCCCTGATGTCCATTCCCATTGATTACGCAACACTTTACACAGATTCAGATATTTTGTTCTTTCAAGGGGCTTCTGATTTAGCTGATTTAGCAACTTCTGGAGATACGCATACGTATTATTTGCCTGACTGTAAAAGCTCCTTAGATAAGCGACTTATTTATGAGGATATCGAACAGCAGGAGCCAATTAATGCTGGATTTATTCTATTCAAGAAACCTTTAGATTGGGATGAATCTGTACAAAGATTGGCAAAACTACAAGAACTTCCCAACTATTTTTCTGAGCAAACCATTGTTAATTTGACCATCAAACGCAATCATGGCAATGCTCTTGCTCGTGACAAATATATTATGAATGTTGACGATCAGTTTATCTATCCAGACAAGTTTGCATCAAAGCAAATTGCTATGCGACATTATGTCAGCGATATTAGACATAAATTTTGGCAGTCAGTTTTCTCTAAGCCATAGCTGCCAATTTTTTGATAGCTTAGCAAATCCGTGTCATCAAAAAAGACGGATCTTTGATCCCTTAACCAATTAACAATTCTTTATCTCATTTTTTACATGCCACAAATATCTAGCTTTGATATCTTTGATACTCTGCTCACCAGAATAGTAAGCGACCCTTCAGAAATTTTTAGAATCTGTGGTGATCGCGCTGTGCAGTTTGGTTGGATTAATTTTTCGTCTGAAACTTTTCGTATAGTCAGAATTGAGGCTGAATGGCGATCTCGGATGTTTTATGAAGATGGTGAGGTTAGACTAGACGAAATCTATCGAGAGATGGCAAATACTCTAGAAATTGAGATAGAGACTATCGATAAACTCAAGAATTTAGAATTAGAGGTAGAAACGGAATACTTAATTGCTGTTCCTAGAGCTTATCAATTGATAGAACAGGCAAGGCGATCGCATCCCCATATTTTGTTCATATCAGATATGTATTTGCCTGAAGTCTTTCTGGAGGATCAACTAAAAAAGCATGGCTTTTGGCAAGAAGGCGATCGCTTATATGTCTCTTCACAATGGCGTAAGTCTAAAGGGATAGGGGATCTGTTTTTAAAGGTTTTGGAAGATCTGCAACTGAGTCCTCAAGATCTAACTCACATTGGTAATAATCATTCCTCTGATGTTGCTATGCCTAGTTCATTAGGGCTTAATTCTATCTATTTTCAGGATGCTAATCCTAATCGCTATGAATTAATACTGCAAAAGTATGCCAATGCTACAAATGGAGTTACTTCTATTTTGGCAGGTATATCTCGCTATACACGCCTAACCAAAGACACCAAAACAACAAAAGAGACAATCATTCGGGATATTGCGGCTTCAGTTGCTGCACCCATTTTAACAGCCTATACAATTTGGATTTTGCAACAGGCTAAAGCGAAACAACTTGCTCGGATCTACTTCTTAGCTAGAGATGGTGAAATGTTGCTGCAAATTGCCAAGGAACTTGCTCCGAAGATCTATCCAGAATTGGAACTACGCTACCTCTATGTCAGTCGTCAGGCTCTGAGAATGCCTGGGTTAACAAAGGTTAACAAGGCTTTTTGGGAATGGATGTTTGATGATACGACTATTTTTACGATTGAGGCTCTCATAGCTCGAATGTGTCTTGATCGCCAATCTGCCCAGCCAATTTTTGAGCCACTGGGGTATCCCGTTGAAACTTGGCAAAAAAATTTATCGACGAAAGAAAGAAGCTCACTACGAAATAAATTAGAAAAGAATGAATCTTTACAAGAATTAGTTCTCCAGATTGCTGAGCGAAAGCGCGAAGTTTTAAAGGCATATTTACAACAAGAAAAAATGCTTGATGGACTAGCCTTTGGTTTAGTGGATGTGGGTTGGCGTGGCAGTTTACAACTTTCTTTAGAAAATGCCTTTGAGAGCTTTGGCACGAGAATGCCTGTTGGTTTCTACTTTGCCTTGGACAAACCGACGGGCGGACTCAAGCATAAAGGAGAAGTACTCGCTTTTTTCTTTAACTTAAATAACTCTGTAGGACTTCGTGATGACATCGACTATCGCTATGTATCAGCGATGGAAGTTTTTTGTGCAGGTTGTGAAGGCACAACTCTTGACTATGCTTTGCAGACAGATGGTTCTGTGGTTCCCATGCTCAAGCATAATCACAATCAACCTGCTCTAGATTGGGGACTCAAAGCTTTTCAACAATCTGTAATTACTTTTGTGCGGCATCTGGTAGAGCGATCGCCTACAGATTTATCTTGCAATATTTCTCCAAAATTATTGCGGGAAGCCTTAGATGAGATGTTCCTAACTTTTAACAATTCACCAACTCAACAAGAAGCAGAAGCATTTATGGATTGTCCATTTTTCGATGATCCTAATGAGCTTTATCATTTTTATTGGGCGATGCCTGTGCGTTTAGTCGATGTTGTTAAATATGCGATCGGTAAAGGTGACGGCTTTAATAGACATCGCAACGCATGGAGTGAGGCAAGTCTGCAAGTCAGCTCTCCACTGGTCAAAAAATTAATACCCTTAGCAATTATCCAGCGCAAGCTGCTGAAGCGTTTAAAAAAATTGTTAAAACCCAATAAGTAAGGTGGACGTAGCCAACCTTACTTATTGGGTTTTAGAAACCATTTAAGAATTACTTTCTGCGGTCAAAAGCTCTAAGAGATCCCCCTCAATCCCCCTTAAAAAGGGGGGAGAATTCAAATCCCCCCCCTTTTTTAAGGGGGCTGGGGGGATCTAGACAATCCTTACATGGTTTCTTAGACAGAAGCATTGTAAAATTTGATTATGAGTGTATTGAGTCAAAATAAAACTATTGAACCAGCCCTTGCTGCGGTAAAGCATCGCCTAGAATCAGGTGGTGCATTGCTTCCAGATTCTCCTGAAAACTTGCTAGAGGTTGTCGGTATCCTCAAAAGCTATGGTGTGGTGCTGGGTGAATATTATAGGAATCTTACCTATATTTCTGAGCATCAGTTTCTTGCTTTTTTACCATTCTTTAAGTTCTTTAATGGAGACTTCTCCTTAAATAAACTTGGTCGTCATTGGTGGCACGATCGCATCAATTTTGAATTTGCTGAATATTGTATGAAAGCGATGTTTTGGCATGGTGGCGGTGGTTTAGATGCCTACTTGGACTCCGCAGAATTTAAACAACGCGCTCAATTAGCGATCGCTGCCAAGTCTGCACGTAATCCATTGATGGCGGTAATGCATCCACTATTCCCAGATTTCTTGGTAGAGCAGGTGCGTCTGATGACCTACTACAGCGCTCTAGGATATTTCTGGTCGTTTATGTCGCCAATGTTTTTAGAATTAAGCGATCGCTATGATCGTGGTGAAATTAAAAGCATTCCTGATGTTGTCAAACATGTTCAAGATGGGCTAGTTGCTGCTGCTGGCGTACCTTATGTCTATAAAGTCACGATCAATGCTGAAGATTACGAAATCGTTCCTGCGTCGGCAAACCTCACCTTCTTAATGGATACGGCTGTTCCCTATGTGGAGGCGGTATTTTTCCGATCCTTCCCATTCCGTGGCACAGTTTCCTACAATGCACAGGAACATCAAATTTCTACAGAAATTTCGCAATTTAATTATGGTGTTCTCTATGCCGATCCTTTGCCCGTAGGTGGTGCAGGGATTCCACCTACATTACTCATGCAAGATATGCGACATTTTCTGCCCAACTATTTGCATGAGGTTTATCAACAAGGCGATCGCGGCGAAGAGGATTTGCTCGTCAAGATTTGTCTGTCGTTTCAAAAGTCGATGTTTTGCGTAACTACAGCCGCTCTGCGTGGTTTAGCGCCTCATCCTTTTGAAACTGAAGATCCGCAAGAAAGACAAGCTAATGATAAATTTCTAGCTCCTTGGTTAGCACGTCTATCGCGATCGCAGTTATATACATTGCAATAAATCCAATTTCTGCAATAAATCCAATTTCAAAGATGCACGGCAAAGCCCCGCAACTTAAAAGATAAAAGCATCGCTTCGCGATGCTTTTATCTTTTAAGTTTGTATAGGTAACAAAGCAGGCGATCTCATGATCTCTTGACCTTCGATAATTGTATGTACCTGCCAACTCGGATCAGGATCAGGAAAATCAGAACGAAAATGTGCGCCACGACTTTCGGTACGAAATAGAGATGATCGCACCAATAGATAAGCATAGTCAGCCAAGTTTCGGGTTTCAATCCATAAACGTGACGGTTCGGCAAGTTGAGTTAACTCAGCTTGCCATGAGCAGATTTGAGTTAAGGCGATCTCTAAGTCCGATTGAACTCGACTGATGCCCGCTGCTTGCCAACTTAGATTTTGAATTGCCGATTTAATATTTTGAATAGTTGCTGAATTGCCACGATCTGCTAATTTAGGAGCGATCGCCTTTGGAGCCTTAAAAATCTGAGTTGGTTGAGAACACACCTGTTCAGCTAAGCGTTCACCAAAAACAAAGCATTCTAATAGAGAATTACTTGCCAATCGATTAGCACCATGTACGCCCGTACTAGCGGCTTCCCCGACTGCATATAGCCCCTCAATGGAAGTAGCTCCATAAGAGTCCACAACTATACCTCCCATGCAATAGTGAGCAGCGGGAGTGACAGGTATTGGTGTGGAGAAAATATCAATTTGCCACTGTTGACAGATTTTGATGATATTTGGAAATCGATGGGCAATCCTCTCTCTAGAAATTGACTGTAAATCCAGAAATACTGTGGGTTCTTTGGTCTTCTGGAGATGGTTAAATATGGCGCGACTGACCACATCACGAGGTGCAAGTTCACCTTGAGGATGATAATTAAAGGCAAAGCGATCGCCTTGATGATCAATCAAATGCGCTCCTTCACCCCTTACCGCCTCACTGATTAAAAACCTTGGAGCATTGGGTAAAGCAAGGGCAGTGGGATGAAACTGCACAAATTCCATATCTCGGATTAAAGCTCCTGCTCGCCATGCGATCGCCACACCGTCACCTGTACTTGAGGGCGGATTAGTATTTTGTGAAAACACCTGAGCACCGCCGCCTGTTGCCAAAACCACTACTGGCGAAATTAAGCAGCCTATTTCTTGATTTTCTTCTAGATAAAAAACACCACCGCAGCGACCCTGTTCCATATAGAGATCTAAAACTAGGGTTTGGCTTAAAACCTGAATACTGGGATTTTGTAATACGGCTGCTGCAAGCTTAGATACTAGCGCTCGTCCTGTAGTATCTGCTGAGTGCAATACCCTGCGTTTGGAGTGAGCCGCTTCTAAAGTTAAGGCAAGGCTACCGTCTTCTGTGCGATCAAAATCCACACCCAAGGCGATCAGGTTCTGAATTTGGCGAGGAGCAGCATTAACTAATACATCTACTGCCTCGACTTCACACAAACCCACACCAGCCATTAAGGTATCTTTGCCATGAAATTGGGGAGCATCATCTTTATCTACGACTGCCGCAATTCCACCCTGCGCCCAATCACTAGCTGAAGTTGACAAGTTATCTTTAGTCACTAAACCAATCCGCCAGTTTGGTGCTAAGTCAGCAAGCCGCAAGGCAGTATAAAGTCCAGCAGCACCGCTGCCAATGATCAAAGCATCAAACCTTGTTTGGTTCATTAAGTAAAGCCAACTTATCAATTAATGAATATTATCCCATTAGATCTCGGACTTACGCAGTTCTGCACTCAAGTGCAACACCAAGCTCAAATGAAGCAAGAAATTTTTAGAAAGTATTGTGAAGCAATACTTTCTAAAAATTTCTTGCTTCGGGTGTCATTCTCTAAATCCACCAAGTTGGTAGGATGCTATAGGCAGAATAAATTACCCAAACCCATAAAGTTTCGCTCCTGCGAAACTTTATGGGTTTGGGTAATTTATTCTGCAAAGTTACTTATCAGTTGTTTTTCTTCGAGAGTAGCAGATTGTAAATCAGGTAGGGGAATAGCTTGGGAATTGTCAGCGATCGCAGGGACAACATCTTTTGTAGGTAGCGTTATTTCTGTGACTGGATATAGCCACCATGCAAATAACCTCGTCATTTGCGGCATGAGGAGATAAGTCATAGTTGGCACAGCGATCGCTGTCACAAAGGCTACGCGCAAAACTAAAGGCAATACCCCCAAAAAATGTTGAAAAACCACCGAAATACCCGTAATTAAAGGGAACACAGCCAACCAACTTACTAAAGCCATTTTGTACCTAGGCGGCGGCGTAATCGTGGGTTTTCCTGGTAGCGTAAACCAAGTTTCTAAACCAGTTAACACCTGAATTTGAGGCAGACTAATCGTAAGCGGTTCGGCGATCGCAAACCAGTACTGACGCTCGGCTGAAGATTCCCATAGTCGTAAATTACTCAGACGATCAAACTTAAAAATGATGCGATACTCTGGATCATCAGCATTAACAGGACGAAAAATATTACTGCCGAGATAGCCAGAAAATTGTCCACAAGCATTGGTAACTCCAGTTAAAAAGGCTTCAAATTCTGCCCTGCATTCTGGTTTAACTTGTCGAGCGATCGTTACAGTAACGGAAGGATCAATAAGTTTTTGCTTAATTTCCGACACGATCAAACTTCTCCTTTCTATGAAATCTTATACCAAATCACAAAATGGCTTCGCCATTTTGTGATTTTAAAACCCTTACTGGGTTTAGTTTTTAATTCCCGAAAGTGTAGCCACACTTTCGGGAATTGGTATTAGTAGCAAAACATATAGCTGTAGCCACTTGCCTTAGGGAAAATCAAAACTAGAAGGTGAGTGTCGGCGTTTCGCGCCACTCACCTTCTAGTTTTATGCCCTAACAAGGCTGACTAATGCTATAAATATGAGTTTTGATTTGCCGAATCCTACTATCCACAATAATTAAGTTGATATTTCCGGCCATAAAGACTGACTTTTTTGTTAAAAAACTGTGATCCCAAATTGCTAAGGAGCTAGGTGCAATTAAATATAATCCCCCAAAAACTGTGGCGATCGCAGCGCGATCGCCACAGTTTTTGACTCTGGATTTTAATTATGCCCAGCTACTTATCGCGCAATATTAAGTTTTGCTTAGGACATAAAAACCTAAATATAAATGACGGCACAAAGTGTAGTAATTTATATTTTGATTTTTCTTAGCTATCTCTTGTATTGCCCTAACAAGTTTAGTTATTTCATTCAATCATGAATGTTTTAAAAATGCATTATCTCAGAAAAGCAATGGTCAAAAAAAGTATCCTGTGATACAACCCGTTGAGGTTAACTATATCAGGATTGTGAAGCTATCATCTTTGATTGATTAGTGTGAGAGGAGTGAGGTTCAACCTCCATCCCAAGATTGTTAAGTCAATTTTTTAAATAGAATTCAATAGTTTGGAGGCGTTAAAGGTTAATGAGTAAGAGAATGAATCGTCGTAAGTTCATCGTTTATGGCTCTGCTGCACTTGGAATTAGTAGCCTAATCAAGGCTTGTGCCCCAGCTACCCCAACAGCCACCCCAACCACCGCTGCAACTACTGCTGCAACCACTGCTGCATCACCCACAGCCACAAGCACAGCCGCAGCTAGTGGTGGCACAATTAAGGTTGGTATTTTGCACTCTTTGAGTGGCACCATGGCGATCAGTGAGAAGAGCTTAGTTGACTCAACTCAACTTGCGATCGAAGAAATTAACAAGGCTGGCGGTGTACTAGGCAAGCAAATCGAAGCGATCGTTGAAGATGGAGCTTCTGACTGGCCTACATTTGCTGAAAAAGCTAAGAAATTGATTGACCAAGACAAGGTTGTAGTTGTCTTTGGTTGCTGGACTTCTGCAAGTCGCAAGGCAGTATTGCCTGTATTTGAATCCAAAGATCATTTACTATTCTATCCTGTCCAATACGAAGGACAAGAATGCTCGAAGAATATCTTCTACACTGGTGCTGCACCAAACCAACAGATTGAACCTTCTGTAGAATGGTTACTCAAGAACAAGGGTAAAGAATTCTTCTTGGTTGGCTCTGACTATGTATTCCCTCGTACTGCTAATACAATCATCAAGGCTCAATTAGAAGCATTGGGTGGCAAGGTAGTTGGTGAAGATTATTTGCCACTGGGTAACTCAGAAGTAACCCCTATCATTTCCAAAATCAAACAAGCTTTGCCAAATGGTGGCGTAATCTACAACTCACTCAATGGTGATAGCAACGTTGCCTTCTTCAAACAGATGCAAGGTGCTGGTCTAACTGCGGATAAATATCCATCAATGTCCGTCAGTATTGCTGAAGAAGAGGTCAAGGCAATCGGACCTGAATTCCTGAAGGGTCACTATGCAGCTTGGAACTACTTCATGACCGTTGACAACCCTGCCAACAAGAAGTTTGTAGAAGCATTCAAGGCTAAGTATGGTGCAGATCGTGTTACCAATGACCCAATGGAAGCTGGCTATATTGCCGTTAATATCTGGGCTCAAGCTGTCAAAAAAGCTGGTAAAGCTGATGATCTTGAAGCGGTAAGAATGGCTGCTCTAGGTCAAACCTTTGACGCTCCAGAAGGCAAGGTGACTATGGAAAATAGCCATCACCTTTCCAAGTTTGTACGTATTGGTGAAGTTACAGCTGATGGTCAGTTCAAGATTGTCAACGAGACCAAGGAAGCAGTTGCGCCATTACCTTGGAACCAATTTGTAGCTGAAACCAAAGGTTACTACTGCGATTACTCTGATAAAGCTAAAGGTGGCAAATTTAAGAAGGCATAAGCTTCTGTTTGCTTAAGTTTTTGAAAGCTTAAGAAGTATGCATTAAGTACAAAGTGTAGAGGCAATTCATGAATTGCCTCTACACTTTGTACTATTGATTTTGATACCAAATACCGATAAATAATGTTGATAGAAACATGACAGAGAATCTTCTCCAACTTCTTCAAGGAGTATTTAACGGCATCAGTACAGGTTCTGTTTTGTTGCTAGCTGCACTAGGTTTGGCGATCGTATTTGGTTTGATGGGCGTAATTAATATGGCTCATGGCGAACTGATGATGTTTGGAGCTTATACAACTTTTGTAGTGCAGAATGGCTTCAAAAAGTTGGGAGAACCTTGGACAGATTTCTATGTTTTTGCCGCACTAATTGCTGCTTTTCTGGTAACCGCAGGGATTGGATTTCTTTTAGAAAAAGGAGTGATCCGTCATCTGTATGGACGACCGCTTGAGACGCTTTTAGCGACTTGGGGCGTGAGCCTGATTTTTCAACAATTTGTCCGTAGCGTCAACTGGGTAATCCTAGTTGGTCTAGTAGTTTTTAGTATTTTGTATTTCGTCGGTGTCTGGATTCTTCAGAAAAGACCAAATTGGGAATCAATTCGTAACTGGGCGATCGCGATTCTCTTACCTCTATCTCTAGCCATTTCAGTTACTGTAGCTGTATTAATGGCTCAGACCTATAAGATTGCGGTAACTCAACCTTGGTTTGGAGCGCAAAACGTCGATGTAACTGCTCCGAAATGGTTGCGTGGCGGTATGGAGATTGGCTCAATCCAGTTTCCTTATGTGCGTCTATTTATCATCGCCTTAACCATTGTTTGTGTAATTAGTATTTATCTGTTTTTAGAGAAATCGCCTTGGGGGTTACGCATCCGTGCTGTTATGCAAAACCGCCAAATGAGTTCTTGTTTAGGAATTCCCACTAAAACTGTTGATGCACTTACTTTTTCCCTTGGTTCGGGACTTGCTGGGGTCGCCGGCTGTGCAGTTAGTTTCCTTGGATCAGTGGGTCCTAATACTGGTCAAAACTACATTGTTGACACTTTTATGGTGGTTGTGGTTGGTGGTGTTGGTAAGCTTGTTGGTAGTATTGCAGCAGCCATGGCGATCGGCATTACTAGCTATCTATTTGGATCGCAAACCTTTGTTACTTTGTTTGGTCCACAAAGTCCTGTGGCAGGATTTTTCACTTTCTTTGGTACTACCAGCATGGCAAAAGTATTACTTTTCCTTGCGATTGTTGCCTTCTTACAGTACAAGCCTGCGGGCATGTTCCCTCAAAAGGGGCGATCGGTAGAGTTGTAAGTGTTCTGAACATCAGTATGTAATAGACAAATGAGCATGATAGAAGATATTTCTCAAAATATTCCAACTCCATCGATATCTCAGAAAAATTGGCGATCGCTAGGGATTGAAGTTGGTGTCGGCTTAGCGATCGCCGTGATACTGATTTTTGTGATCCCCCAAATTTTTAGTGCGACGGGACAAGCTTTTAGAATCACGATGCTAGGTCGATTTTTAGCTTTGGCGATTGTTGCCCTAGGGATTGATCTGATCTGGGGCTTTACTGGACTTTTGAGCTTGGGACATGGAGTCTTTTTTGGTTTGGGTGGATACGCCCTTGCGATGCACTTAAAGCTGCAATTTCCTGCTGAGTCCACCCAAAAGTTGCCTGAGTTTATGCCTCTCTATGGCATTAATAAACTTCCTGCTCTTTGGGAACCTTTTTACTCTTTCCAATTTACAGTTTTAGCGATCGTGCTGATCCCTGCGATTGTGGGCGCAGTCTTAGGTTACTTAGTATTTAGAAATCGCATTCGTGGAGTGTATTTCTCAATTCTTACTCAAGCCACCACGATTATCTTCTTTAACTTTTTCAACGGTCAGCAGCAACTGATTAATGGCACAAATGGACTGACTGATTTTAAGACCATTTTTGGCTACGATATCAATGCTCCTGAAACCCAAAGAGTTTTTTACATCTTAACTGTAATCTTTTTAGGATTAGCCTATGCTCTATGTCGCTGGCTGACTAGTGGTAGATTCGGACGCTTATTAGTTGCTTTAAGAGATGATGAAAACCGCGCTCGATTCTCTGGCTATGATCCCACAGGCTTTAAGGTATTGGTATTTGCGATATCAGCTGTTTTGGCTGGTATTGGTGGTGCATTATTTACACCTCAAACTGGAATCATTTCTCCAAAATCAATGGATATTGCTCTTTCCATTGAAATGGTAATTTGGGTAGCTGTGGGTGGTCGAGCTACACTAATCGGTGCATTAATCGGCACAATTTTAGTCAACTTTGCTAAGAGCTTACTGAGTGAGCAATTCCCCGAAATTTGGCTATTCTTTCAGGGTGCGATGTTCTTGATTGTCGTCATGGTACTGCCCGATGGTCTAGTTGGTTGGTGTCGCACTAGTGGCGTATTGCTATTTAAGAGAATCTTTTTTGGCAGACCAACGGTTACATATCCCAGTCTTGAGTTAGATCCAGAGGTACAAAGTGAAAGGGAAAATCCTAGAAATTGAAAATGTCACGGTTAGTTTTGACGGCTTTAAAGCCATTAATAACTTGAACTTTGATATGGAACAGGGTGAGCTAAGGGTAATCATTGGACCTAATGGTGCGGGTAAAACAACATTCTTAGATGTGATTACGGGCAAAGTGAAACCCACCGAAGGACAGGTGAAATTTAAAGGTAGAAATACGCGATCGCTTTCTGAGCATAAAATAGCCAGAATGGGAGTAGGACGCAAGTTTCAAACACCGCGTGTATACCTCAATCTCACACCAAGGGAGAACTTAGAGTTAGCGAGTAATCCTAATAAGAATGTCTTTTCTACATTGTTTAAGCCACCAACAGTGGTAGAGAAGCAGAAGGTCAACGATCTTTTGAAAACCATCGGACTCAGCCACAAATCAGGAATGAAAGCAGAGTTTCTCTCCCATGGAGAAAAGCAATGGTTAGAAATTGGTATGTTAATTGCTCAGTCTCCAGATCTGTTATTAGTGGATGAACCCGTAGCAGGTTTGACTGATGAAGAAACTGAAAAAACTGGTGAGCTCTTGATGTCTTTGGCAGAATCCCATTCTATTATCGTCATTGAGCATGATATGGAGTTCGTGCGTCAAATCGCACGGAAGGTAACCGTCTTACATCAAGGTAGCGTTCTTTGTGAAGGCAATTTTGAAGAAGTGCAGAACGATCCAAGAGTAATTGAGGTTTATTTGGGGCAGCAGGAAGAGGAGCATTAGCGATTGGCGATTAGCTTTTAGCAATTAGCTTTTAGCTTTTGGTGATTGGTAATTGGTAAGTTTGAATGCTAATAGCTAACAACCCAAATTTGAAATAGAGGTGATTTATGGAAGATACTTACGATCCGATTTTACAAATTAATAATCTCAATGTTTATTATGGTGAAAGCCATATTCTACGTAATGTGGATATGGGCGTGGCTTCGGGCAAAATGGTTTGTCTAATTGGTCGTAATGGAGTCGGTAAGACAACGCTGTTAAAAACGATTATGGGTTTGCTAAAACCTAGACAGGGAGATGTTTCTTTCTTTGGTAAAGATATTACTCAACTCACGCCCGATCAACGCGCTAGAATGGGTGTGGGCTATGTGCCTCAAGGGCGAGAAGTGATGCCCCGTATGACCGTCAGAGAAAATCTCTTACTTGGTTTAGAATCTAGACCTGTTACTCCTGCGGTTCGCCAAAACCTCTTAGATATGGTGTATGAGCTATTCCCAGTATTAAAATCGATGCTCAATCGTATGGGGGGTGACCTTAGTGGCGGTCAACAACAGCAATTAGCGATCGCCCGTGCTTTGATGGGACAACCCAGATTATTAATTCTCGATGAACCAACAGAAGGAATTCAGCCATCAATTATTCTAGAAATTGAATCGGCAGTTAAACATATTGTGGCAACCACTGGGATTTCAATCCTGCTTGTGGAGCAGCATTTGCACTTTGTCCGCCAAGCAGATTGGTATTACGCCATGCAAAAAGGCGGTATTGTCGCCTCTGGTAAAACTTCAGAACTAAGTAACGAAGTAATTCAGAAATTCCTAGCAGTTTAAAAACACAAAAATAAGGGGGAGTGCGAAGCACTCCCCCTTATTTTTGTGTTAGCCTCAGTCTATTAAATGCTATGTTTCCTATTACACAGAATTAACTGGATATTCCTATGGCTTCACCTTGGGCGGGAGAATTAGAATTAGAATTTGCGAAACGGAATCAACAAACTGTGTTAACCCGAAATTACACCGTAGCACCTTGGAAAATTCAGCGATCGCTTTATCCTGAAGGTAACGAAGTTTGTCATTGCATTCTCTTACATACCGCAGGTGGTTTAGTAGGAGGCGATCGCCTATCCGCCAAAATTCATTTACAGCCGAAAGCTCAAGCCCTAATTACTACTGCTGCTGCTAGCAAAATTTATCGCAGCACAGGTGCAGAATCCTTACAAAATGTCCACATTTGTGTTGATGAAGGGGCAAATTTAGAATGGTTTCCACAGGAGACAATTGTTTTTTCCGAAGCCCAATATCGTCAGCAAACTAGAATTGAACTAGCACCAGCCGCTACCCTTACGATGTGGGAAATTATCAGGTTTGGGCGTACAGCTAGGGGAGAGAGATTTCTAGATGGTAATTGGCGATCGCACACGGAGGTATGGCGCGACCAAAATCCGCTATGGATTGATCGACAATATCTCAATGGAAATACAGAAATGTTAGGGAGCCCTAATGGATTAAATAATTATGCGATCGCCGCAAATTTTATCTTTGTCGGTGCAACCGTAGAACCTGAATTAATTACGCATATTCGCTCTACTTGGGAACGGGGAAATTATCAAGGAATGTCAGGAGTTACGCGATCGCTGTCAGGTTTAGTATGTCGTTATTTTGGAGACTCCTCTAGCGATGCGCGTAAATGGTTTCAGCAAATTTGGCAGCTTTTGCGTGTATCCTATAGGGATAGAGCAATATGCGTACCTAGGGTTTGGTGAGTTTCTAGTTTTGACGAAGCCAAAACTAGAAACTCAATAAATGTATACCTAGAATTTGGTGAGTTTTTGTTTTTGGCAAAGCCAAAATTAAAAACTAAGTAAATGCTTACCTAGAGTTTGGTAGATATTCATGCAACTTACGCCTCAAGAAAAAGATAAATTATTGATTTTTACGGCTGCATTATTAGCAGAGCGCCGTAAAGCTAAAGGTTTGAAGTTAAATTATCCTGAAGCGATCGCCTTTATTACTGCGGAGATTTTAGAAGGTGCGAGGGAAGGTTGTACAGTTGCCGAGTTGATGTCCTATGGCGCAACTTTGCTCACCCGTGATGATGTGATGGAGGGCATTCCCGAAATGATCCATGATGTGCAAGTGGAAGCAACTTTTCCCGATGGAACGAAACTTGTAACAGTACATAATCCTATTCGCTAACCAGCAATCCAAATACTTTATGGAGGTCTGAGATGATTGCGATCGCAGAAACACAAAACAAACAAAATTTGGCAGAAGGGAAACCAAAATTAACCTTTGATCAGTTTTTAGAAATTTGTCCAGAATATGGTCATTTTGAACTAATTGATGGCGAGATAGTTGAGATTTGTGAAATGGCATTTACACGCAATCACGATGATGTTGGTGAATTCATTGATAGACGATTTTATCGAGAGGTAGAACGTTTATCTCTTAACTATGTGGTCAAAAGAGCAATTCCTATTAGAACTATTGACCAACAGGGAAATGAACGTGGACGTGTACCTGATTTAAGTGTAATCGACGCAACTATTTGGCGCTCTAATCGGGGAGACTACAAAGGATTGCGTGACAAAATTCAGTTAGCTGTCGAGGTTGCTTCAAACAATTGGGATGACGACTATATTGATAAATTTGATGAATATCAGCGTTTAGGTATTCCCGAATATTGGATTGTGGATTATTTAGCGATCGCCAGTCGTGAATTTTTAGGTAATCCCAAAGTACCTACTGTATTCGTCAACCTATTAGATGAAAATGGTAAATATCAAACAACCAGATTTACAGGAGATGACAAAATTAATTCGCGGACTTTTCCTGAACTAGACTTAACTGCTGCTCAAATTCTCAACATTTAGGATGTAGCGCTTCGCGCTACATCCTAGCAATTAACAATGGAGGTAAATCTATGATTGTTGGTGAAATCATTACTCAAGAAGGTAATATTGAATTAAATGCTGGGCGCGAAGTAATTACGCTCAAAGTTGCTAATTCAGGCGATCGCCCGATCCAAGTTGGTTCCCATTTCCATTTCTATGAGACCAATCGGGCTTTGATATTTGATCGCGATCGCGCCAAAGGTACACACCTTGATATTCCTGCGGGAACTTCCATCCGCTTTGAACCGGGGGATGAGAAAGAAGTAAATCTAGTTCCCTATGTGGGTACTCGCGAGATTTATGGATTTAATGCTTTAGTAGAAGGCAAATTGGAGAATTAAACAAATGAGTTATAGAATGTCGCGCCGTGCCTACGCAGAAACCTACGGCGCAACCGTTGGTGATAGGGTTCGCTTGGCTGATACCGAATTATTTATTGAAGTGGAACGCGACTACACCACCTACGGTGATGAAGTTAAATTTGGTGGCGGTAAAGTAATCCGTGATGGCATGGGACAATCACCGATTACCAATGCTAATGGAGCCGTAGATGCCGTAATTACTAACGCACTGATACTTGATTGGTGGGGTGTCATCAAAGCCGATGTGGGCATCAAAGCAGGCAAAATCGTAGCGATCGGTAAGGCGGGAAATCCTTACATTCAGGATAATGTAAATATCATTATCGGACCTGGCACAGAAGTCATTGCGGGAGAAGGACGCATACTCACAGCAGGAGGAATTGATACTCATATCCATTTTATCTGTCCACAGCAAATTGAAGTGGCGATCGCCTCTGGGATCACGACCATGATCGGTGGTGGTACTGGACCAGCCGTTGGTTCTAATGCAACGACTTGTACCCCAGGACCTTGGAATATCCATCGGATGTTGCAAGCTTCTGATGCCTTCCCTATGAATATAGGATTTTCAGGCAAAGGGAATAGCAGTAAACCTGAAGGGTTAGTCGAACAGGTGGAAGCTGGAGTCATTAAATTAAAGCTGCATGAGGACTGGGGAACCACTCCTGCGGCTATTGATAATTGTTTAAGCGTTGCTGATGAATATGATATTCAAGTCGCAATTCACACGGACACACTAAACGAAGCAGGGTTTGTGGAAGATACGATCGCTGCCTTCAAAAACCGAGTCATTCATTCTTATCATACTGAAGGTGCGGGCGGAGGTCACGCTCCTGACATCATCAGAATTTGTGGTGAGGCAAATGTACTTCCCTCTTCTACTAATCCCACTCGCCCCTATACTCTCAATACCTTAGATGAACATCTCGATATGCTGATGGTTTGTCACCATCTTGATCCTAGCATTCCTGAAGATGTCGCCTTTGCTGAGTCGCGTATCCGCCGTGAGACGATCGCTGCTGAAGATATTCTTCACGATCTCGGTGCGTTTAGTATGATTTCCTCTGATTCGCAAGCAATGGGAAGAGTCGGCGAAGTGATTATCAGAACTTGGCAAACTGCTCACAAAATGAAGGTGCAGAGAGGAGTTCTTTCTAGTCCTGAAAGTACCAGAGCCGATAATTTCCGCGCTCAGCGCTACGTCGCAAAATACACGATTAATCCTGCAATCACGCATGGTATTTCCGAATATGTCGGTTCGATTGAAGTTGGTAAAATTGCTGACCTCGTTCTCTGGCATCCTGCCTTTTTTGGAGTCAAACCTGAAATGGTGATCAAGGGAGGATTTATCGCATGGGCGCAGATGGGCGATGCCAATGCCAGTATTCCCACCCCGCAACCTGTGTATATGCGTCCGATGTTTGGCAGCTATGGCGGTGCGATCGCGCCTACATCCTTTACTTTTATTTCTCAAGCTGCGATGGAGCGAGATATTCCTACCCAATTAGGCTTGAAGAAGCAGGTACTTACAGTTAAAGGAACTCGTAATATCAGCAAACGTGACTTAAAGCTCAATGATGCTTTGCCAGTGATGGAAGTCGATCCCGAAACCTATGAAGTTCGAGCTGATGGCGAATTATTGACCTGTGAGCCTGCGTCAGTATTACCAATGGCTCAGCGATATTTCTTGTTTTAAAATTATGGCGATCGCTTTCACAGTTATAAACGTCCTTTATCAAAAGGCGATCGTCTAGCCTTTCCCCACTAATTCTGGCGTAGAAAGGGAGTATCAGCAACAAATCATTAAGCAAAATTTAGCCGTAGGGGCAATTCATGAATAGCCCCTACAATTTGTTTTTTATGGCTGTCGCCATTCTTGTTAGGGTACAAACCCTAGAAGCAAGTTGCAGCGCAAAGCGCCGCAAATTACCAAAGCCCGTAAAGTTGCACCCCTGAGGGGTGCAACTTTACGGGCTTTGCACAGCTAGCTATAGACATCTAGTTTATAGGCATCTAGTCGAACCTATAGCAATGCAAGAAATAGATAGGAAAATCAAAACGCAAAAGATGGGTGGCGGCGCTTCGCGCCGCCACCCATCTTTTGCGTTTTATGTCCTAAGCAAACTTACATTGCTATAGGTTGGCTTAGATTCAATGCATAAAGATAGCTCCAAGCAAATCCTTTGCTATTTTGATGATAAGCATCGAAAAGAATAATGCTTAAAACTTTGTAAAGTTTAGTACAATACTTCACATTCCCTAGAGTAAGTATTTATTCTCATTGACATGACATCAGCCCAATTTCCTTGGCTTACCGCGATCGTCCTGCTGCCCCTCGTAGGTTCCTTACTCATACCCATACTGCCCGACAAAGAAGGCAAAACTGTACGTTGGTATGCATTAGGCGTAGGCATCGCTGACTTCATTTTGATGTGCTATGCCTTCTGGAAGAACTATGATCCGAGCAGCGCGACATTTCAACTCGCGGAAAAGTACACTTGGATCCCCCAATTAGGACTTAGTTGGGCAGTTTCAGTCGATGGCATCTCCGCACCTCTAGTGCTGCTGGCAGGACTTGTCACCACACTCTCCATCTTCGCAGCATGGCAGGTAAATATCAAACCACGCCTGTTCTACTTCCTGATGTTAGTGCTGTACTCTGCACAAATCGGCGTATTTGTTGCTCAAGATTTACTGCTGTTCTTCATCATGTGGGAGGTGGAGCTAATTCCTGTGTATTTGCTCGTTTCGATCTGGGGAGGTCAGAAACGCCAGTATGCAGCCACCAAATTTTTGCTTTACACTGCCGCCGCATCTATTTTCATCCTAGTTGCGGGCTTAGCGATGGCTCTCTACGGCAACAACCTTACCTTTGACATGGCTGAGCTAGCCCTCAAGGAGTTCCCTCTTGCTTTAGAACTTCCTCTTTATGCAGGTTTATTAATTGCCTTTGGTGTCAAACTCGCAATTTTCCCTTTGCATACTTGGCTGCCTGATGCTCACGGCGAAGCATCTTCTCCTGTATCGATGATTTTGGCAGGTGTATTACTAAAAATGGGTGGCTACGGTCTAATCCGTCTCAATATGGGATTACTTGACCATGCCCATGTTTACTTTGCTCCAGTTTTAGCGATGCTTGGTGTAATTAATATTGTTTATGGTGCGGTGAATTCCTTTGCCCAAGTCAATATGAAGCGCCGCCTTGCATTTTCATCGGTGTCGCACATGGGATTTGTGCTGATCGGGATTGCCTCGTTTACTGACTTGGGTATCAGTGGCGCAATGTTGCAAATGCTTTCTCACGGTTTAATTGCTTCTGTATTGTTCTTCCTCGCAGGTGTCACCTACGATCGCACCCACACGATGTTAATGACCGAGATGGGTTATATCGGTAAGGTAATGCCTAAGGTATTTGCGCTATTTACTGTTGGTGCGTTGGCTTCCCTTGCCCTTCCTGGGATGAGTGGATTTGCTAGTGAAATCTCGATCTTTGTCGGGATGACTTCCAGTGATGTTTATAGCTCTACTTTCCGAACAGTGACGGTATTTTTAGCCGCAGTTGGAGTGATTCTTACACCAATTTATTTGCTGTCGATGTTGCGTCAGATTTTCTACGCTTCCGATGCAAATCCCACCTGTGATATCAATCCATCTTGCGATATTTCGGACATCAGCCTCAAGGCTCAAGGTAACCAAGATGTAGTTTGTTTCGGTACAAATTGCGTTTTGCCTAGTGAAGCTGAATTTAGTGATGCCCGACCTCGCGAAGTGTTTATTGCAGTTTGCTTCTTAGTACCAATTATTGCGATCGGTGCTTATCCTAAAATGGCAACTAATCTCTATGATGCAACGACAACTGCGATCAATTCGCAGATGCGTTTTGCCCATGAGCAAGTTGCTTTGTTCAGGAATAAGGAGACTTTTGCTGAGCAATCTTCTTTTCCTACATTGTCCGAAGTTAAAAGCAAGACAGTTGTAGCAAACAAGTAAAAATTCTCTAATTTAATTTAACAAGCGATCGCCTTAATAAGCGATCGCTTGTTTTTTATAGCAAAGCAAGTTTTGCTTAGGACATAAAACCCCAGAATCTAGTGGCTGCGAAAAGCGTAGCCACTAGATTCTGGGGTTTTGGTTTGTACCAGCTAACTATTTTTTTGCTGTAGTATGCCGAATTATAGCTGTCGCCAGTCTTGTTAGGATACAAACCCAAGAAGTGAGTTGCTGCGCGAAGCGCCGCAATTCACTTCTTGGGTTTTGATTTGTCGGCGACAGCTATAACTACAAGTCAAGCCCCACACTTGCGTAGTTTCTTAAAATGGCTAAGTCTTTAGCCGATTCATTTTTGAGATAGGCGATCGCTAGTTTCTCTCCCCTTTGTTTATTACTGCTTCATTAAAACCATCACGCGATTGACAGCATCTTGCACAAAGACTTTGAGAAACTCATCACGGCGATTTAGTTGAAACTGACGCTGTACTACTTCCGCGATACCACCATCACCCCAATCGCGATCACGACTGAAATACTCGATAAAACTCTTGCCAGCAATGCGTGTGAGATAGGCAGCCGTCACTGATTGTATCGTCGCCTTGAGAACTAGTCCTACGACCGTTACGGAAATGACTGTGGAAACAATTTGGACTACGCCTTTAACAATACCGAGACTAACGAGAGTGCGGGTGAGAGAATTCGCTAATTCTTTACCGCGATCAATATTGATTTCACAGCCGTAGACTTTCCCAATTTCTACAACCATTTGTGCGTTAATTGCGGCTGTAGCAAGGAGATCGACCACGGGCAGAGGCGTAGCAAATACCACCCCAACTACTAACCATTGGAACTTCTCCACTACTTTTTCGGCTTCTGCTTGTTGTTGTTGAGATAAAGCTTCACGAGTTGCTTCCGTAAGTCTTTGCGATCGCAATAACACATTATCCGCTACCAGTTCATCGCCTTCATAGCTAAGAATATCGAGCATACGAGCCAGCAAAGGTTGAATTTTAGGCTTAGGTGTAACGACTTCGCCAGAGTCGAGGGTAATCGCGGCAGGATTGGCAGCGATCGCGACCACATCTTCGGGTGCGATCAAGCTCAATACTCGCGATCGTAAACTAGTCTGAATGATTTCGCGATCGCTTTTGGTGAGCCGATCAATTTTATTGAAAGCAAGCACAGTCCGTTTGCCGATTTCCGTAAGCGCTTTGAGAACTTCATATTCTGAGCGCCGTAAGTCATCATCGACCACAAATACAATCAAGTCTGCTTCTGTGGCGATTTTTCGAGCTTCCTGTTCGCGATCGCTACCTAAGGCACTCGCCTCTAATATGCCTGGGCAATCAGTAATTTGCACAGGTACATCTAGATTGGGAAACTTCATAGGCATATAGACTTTCCCAAGTTGTGTGGTTCCCATAGTTGCACCGACTTCGCCTCTAACTTCAGAATCTTGAAGTGCTAAATCGAGCAATCCATTTACTAAGGAAGTTTTACCTGCGGAGCCAACTCCAAACACCACCACACGCAATTCCTGACGAATGAAATTCTTTTTGAGTTGTTCTGTTTGCTCAGCAAGCGATCGCCGCATCACTTCATCTTGGATTTGCTCAACTTGACGCTCTAGGGCTTCGAGGCTATCTTGGGCAGCTTCGATCTTATCGGTGGGAATTTCAGGAAGTGGTCGGGGTGGAGTTGGTTCTGCTTGAAATAGATTAAGATATCGCCAGATTACAAAAAACAATCCTGCCAATGATCCCATTACTAACAGCACAACGAAGCCGCCTAAGATTGGCGATGAGGTGGCGACAAGTTGATAGATTTGAATAATGCGATCAAGTAAGGGAACGACAAACGAAATCACTAGACCAAAGCAGCCTAAAACAAGTAGCGATCGCAACCAAGGAAATTTTCTTTTCATTGGCTTAGGACTGAGGTTTTACAGGAAATTTTACAGGGTGAGACTTACGCCACCACCTTAAGATAATTTTCTCTGATTCCACCCACAAAACCAACAGCATACTAAATCCAAAGCATAAGCCCAACTCTGAAGCCGAAAGAGCATCTGTCCCGAAAAATTGTCGTAGGCTTGGCACATAGAGCAAAGCAAGTTGCAGGATCGTAGTAAAAATCACGGAAACCAATAAATAGGGATTGGAGATAGGATTTAACTCAATGATCAGTTTGGAATCAGATCGACAGGCGAGGGCATGACCCATTTGAGCAATACAGAGAGTTGTAAATGTAATAGTTTTCCAATGCTCTTGCCATGAAGGATTACCAGAGTTATAGACAAGTTCCATTAAGGAAATAGTTTGCAAACCAAAGACAACGCCAATTCGCAGGATATACCAACCTAATCCCCTCGCAAAAATATTCTCTTTGGGGTTAAAAGGAGGTCGTTGCATTACATCAGCTTCTGATGGTTCCACAGCTAAAGCTAATGCGGGTACACCATCAGTAACGAGATTCATCCACAGGATTTGTAAAGGGGTGAGGGGAACTGCATTAACGCCTAAAAATGGAGTCGAGGCGATCGCAATCACTTCACCGACATTACTACCAAGAATATATTTAATAAAGCGGCGGATATTCGCGTAAACCGTGCGTCCTTCCTCAGTTGCCGCCACAATCGTCGCGTAGTTATCATCCAGCAAAATCATATCGCTAGCTTCTTTAGAAACATCTGTTCCCGTGATTCCCATCGCAATTCCGATATTCGCCTGTTTGAGTGCAGGGGCATCATTCACACCATCACCTGTCATCGCCACCACTTCACCACATCGTTGTAATGCTTGGACGATTCTTAGTTTATGTTCAGGTGAAACTCTGGCATAGACAGCGGTTTGTCGAGAGAGCGACGTGAGTTCATCATCGGTCATCAATTCAATTTCTTGCCCCGTTAAAACGCGATCGCTATCTGGATAAAAAATATTTAAGTCACGAGCGATCGCTTGAGCTGTGAGTTGATGATCGCCTGTAATCATCGTCGTGTGAATCCCAGCTTGGCGACTGATTTGCACAGCCTTAGCAGCTTCCGCCCTGAGCGCGTCTCGAATCCCGATTATGCCTAACCAAACGAGATTATTTTCTATATTGGCGAGTTCTTCCTCTGTCGGTAAATTTTCTAAGGGCAAATAGGCAAATCCTAATACGCGCATTCCCTTAGAGGCAAGCAGAGTGTTTTGGATGTTAATCGCTGTTTTGTAGGAAGTTGTAATTAAACCAATTTGTTTATCTATTTGAATGCGATCGCAGTGACTTAAAACTAGTTCTGGAGAACCTTTGCAAAATAGGAAGTAAGGCGTATTCGGTAACAGTGCAGCGATCGCTCGTAGGGCTTCGGGTGTATCTTCGGCATTCATACTGTTAATGGTAGCGATCGCGCTCATCATTTTCCGCTCAGACGTAAAGGGAATCTCTGCAACCCTTGAGAAATAATGCGTAAAGTGTGACTGCCAAAGATTAGCTTTTCCTGCCAAAGTTAATAACGCGCCTTCAGTAGGATCGCCGATTATTTTCCACTGTGAACTATTTGTAGGCACAGGCAAGGGGCTTAAGTTTCTTTTTCCTTTTGAGGTTTGGCGATCGCTTATTTGTTCAACAGTCTTTTTCTGGAGATAGGAGTCATTGCAAATTACACCTGACGCTAGTAAAAGCTGTAATTCTGCACATTGATAAATACTAAGATCACTGGCTAGCATATCTCCCGCTAGTCGAGAGAGCGAAAATTCGCCAATTGGTTCATAGCCAGTTCCATTGATTTGGGCAGCATAGTTCGTAGTAAAAATATTTTCGGCTACCATTTTGTTCTGGGTCAGCGTTCCTGTTTTATCGGAACAAATCATGGTTACCGAACCAAGGGTTTCCACCGCAGGCAATTTGCGAATCAATGCATTACGGCGTACCATTCTTTGCGTGCCAAGGGCAAGAGTCACTGTAATCACCGCAGGTAAACCTTCAGGAACTGCGGCAACCGCCATACTTAAGGATGTATTGAGCAACTTCACAAAGTCACCATTTCGCCATAGCCCTATGGTAATCACGATCGCTACTAGCACCAAAGAAGCGATTACCAAAGCCTTAGAAAGTTCTGCCATGCGTCTTTGCAAGGGAGTTTCTTCCAATTCCACATCTTGCAGGAGATTGGCAATCTTCCCTAACTCTGTTTGCATTCCTATCGCTGTGACCAGCATCATCCCTCGTCCTTGCAATACCTCAGTTCCCTGAAAGAGCATATTGCGGCGATCGCCCAAGGATTCGTCTTCATGAAATACTTGATCGGCAAATTTATTTATGCCTTGCGATTCTCCCGTCAGCGCTCCTTCTCTGACTTTCAGCTTGATCGCCTCTAATAAGCGTCCATCCGCCGCAACTTGCATCCCTGCATCCACAAACACAATATCCCCTACTACCAGTTCTGAGGAGAGGATTTCCGTAACTTTTCCTTCGCGAAGGACTCTCACATTGGGAGCCGCCATCCGTTTTAAAGCAGCAAGTGCTTCCTCGGCACGACTTTCTTGGACATATCCCAAAATGCCATTGAGAATCACGATCGCGGCGATCGCTACCGCATCTTTGGGAAAATTACCCACCCGTAAATCTAAGCCTGCCGAAACTACCGCCACACCCATCAGCATCAACAGCATGATGTTAGTAAACTGATCGACAAAAATACTGAGCTTAGAGCGTCCTGCCTTGCCAGTTAATTCATTACGTCCATAGATAGCTTGGCGATCGCTTACTTGCCACGACTCTAGCCCCAACTCTGGATTTGTATCCAAAGCCGCGATCGCTTCATCAATCGTTAAAGTGTGCCAAACTGGCTTTGTCGGTAAATTGTTCATTGTTTTTTGCCAACAATCAGAATGCTAGAGTCTCAGCTTAAGCCTATCAGAGTCTATGCCCTCTCTAAGCTAAGATGTATTGAGAGATTGTTACGACTGACATAAGCGAGATCGCCATACTAGATAGTGCTAATGCAATTCTGAGGGAATATCAAGAACGCTTACCTGCTGTAAATCCATACCACTCATCTACAATGGGATAATATTTATAAATATCAGAGCCAAAGTGATAGTTGCCATAGGGGTTGGGCTGATAGGCAAATCCATAAAAGTCAGAGATATCAATAAAGCGAAAGTTCGCAGTACTAAAATAGATACCACCACGGCTATCGCGATCGCATTCTATGACGCGATATAGACCTAATCTTTGGTTAACTGGTTTGCTATTACAGATGGAGTTGAGCTTATCCGCATTAGTAACAACCGCCTCAAAGGCAGGGCGTGATACTGAAAAGGCTATTGTTTGGGGCAGATTAGTTTTTAATAAAATTACTGTTAGCCCTAAAGTTACTGCGGCAGAGATTATTAAGGTTTGAATTGCAGGGAAAAAATTTATCTTCTTCAAGATTTGCATCCCAACTACAACTATCACTACAAATGCAATTAAAAGCGGGATTCCATAAATATACACAATCAAAAGAAGAATAAAGGTCAGATCGGCAAGCTCTCCAGGAAAGCAACTAATCCACAGTATTCCCAGACAAATTAGTTGCAAGAGAAACAAAAGTATAAGTAGGAAACGATTCGCCATTCTTCAGCACCTTATTTAGAAACTTGCCGTAGATTATAGCGAGCCTAAATAGGTGAGAGTGCGCCCCTTCGGGGCGCACTCTCACCTATTTATAAGTATTGGTAAATAGATCGAACAAAGAGATCGCAATTTAAGGTTACAGTGTAGTAAATCTGACACCTTACAACCTTTATCAATTCCGCTCCGCTATGTCCTACGATACTCCTCGCATTGCCAAAGTCCACCGCAAAACTGGCGAAACCGATGTCACTGTGGCGCTAAATCTTGATGGCACTGGTAAAGGCAATATCAATACTGGTATTCCCTTTCTTGATCACATGCTGCATCAAATTTGTTCCCACGGATTGATTGATCTTGATGTGCAAGCAACAGGTGATTTACACATTGATGATCATCACACCAATGAGGATGTGGGAATTGTATTAGGGCAAGCACTAGGGCAAGCATTAGGCGATCGCAAAGGAATTGCAAGATTTGGGCATTTTGTTGCGCCCCTTGATGAATCTTTAGTACAGGTCGCCCTCGACTTTTCGGGTCGCCCCTATTTGGTATATGGCTTAGTAATTCCCAATCAGCGCGTAGGAACCTATGACACAGAACTAATTCGTGAGTTTTTTCAAGCTGTGGTTAATCACGCGCAAATGACACTGCATGTGCGCCTCTTAGAAAGTGGCAATTCTCATCACATTATCGAGGCTGCTTTCAAGGCTTTTGCTCGTGCTTTACGCATGGCAGTAGAAGTCGATCCGCGTCGTGCCAGTATGATTCCTAGCTCAAAGGGTGTTTTGTAGCACTAAAATTCCAAGATGAGATAAGTATCTGGGCATAATTACTACCCAGAGCCAAAGTCTGTGGCGCAGCCTGCGCCACAGGCTTTGAGGTTTTATATTTAATTGCTTTAGGAAAAAGTAATACCAAAACACAAAATGGCTATGCCATTTTGTGTTTTGGTATTATAGCTGTCGCCATTCTTGTTAGGACATAAAACCCAAATAGTGTGAGGCGGCGCTTCGCGCCGCCTCACACTATTTGGGTTTTGATTTGTCCTGATACAGGTGGCTATAGCTATACTAGAAAATTTAGAAAAGTACTTATGCTAGATTTACAGAAGTTGATGGGACAGATGCAAGGAATGTCTGAACAATTGCAGAAGGAAGCCCAGCAATTGACAGTCAAACTCGATCGCGCTGAAACTATATTTCATCAAGCCTCTGCCAACCAAGCTAATCTTTGTAAACACAGTGAAATCCTGCGCGATCGCTTCATGTTTAATTGCGCGGAACCTGTTGAACCTCTGGAACAAGTTCAAGCAATATCACCCACAACCACACCACATATTGTTCTCGCCACCGATGGCTCACAGATTGCCCCTAGTCGCCATGAAATTGCCTACTGCTATTTGATTAATATCGGTCGAGTTGCCATTTACTATAATTCTGGCATCTATCCTTTACTTGATAATGTTCCTGAAGTCTTTTATAAAATGGAAGACCTCTATAAAGCTCGTCAGTGGGGAATTCAGACAGAGCAATGGATGACACTCAAACGTACTGTTGCTGAAAATGTGGCTCTAGCCAATTTAGCGATCGCTACACTTGCGAGTTATCCTCATTCGCCAATGTTAGCTTTTAGCGATGGAGCCTTAGTCCATTGGGAACTTGATGAGATTCCCGCCGATGCGCGATCGCATCTTTTGCCAGATATCCTTGCCGCATGGGATAACCTAAAAACTCAAAAGATTCCCTTAGCAGGATACATTAGCGCTCCCCGCGCCGCAGAAGCAACTAATTTTTTGCGTTTGCAGCTCTGTCCCTTTGAGGAGCCTGATTGCCATACCCATTGCTCTGATAAACCACTAGATGCTGCACCCTGTAGCCAAATCCAACCTTTGCGTGACGGAACATTATGGAGTCGTTTACTGAAAGCAGGTGAATGCAGTCCTATCTGGAAAAGTCAGGCGCGAATTTTGCAGGAATATGGCGAACATCAGATTTATTTTTGCTACCTTCATGTCGGTACAGAAATCGCTAGAATCGAGATGCCAGCTTGGACAGCTCTGGATACAGAAATGCGATCGCAAGCTTTACAAATCATTCTCGCGCAGGTACAAAAAGGCTATGGCTATCCTGTGGCACTTGCGGAGGCGCATAATCAAGCAGTGGTCACTGGTAGCGATCGCCGCCGCTTTTTTGCAATTCTAGAGCAACAAATGGTGAAGTCGGGGTTACGGAATGTGACGACTTCTTATAAGGAATCTCGCAAGCGCAGCAGCATTGCCTAATTCCTCTAATAATTTTGCTATAGCAAAGCAAGTTTTGCTTAGGACATAAAACCCAAGAATCAAGTGGCGGCGCAAAGCGCCGCCACTCGATTCTTGGGTTTTGGTTTGTACTAGCTAACTCTTTTTTTGCTATACATTGACCGATCTGCCCAAGCCGATCGCGGTAACCACCGCCAGCCAACAGGATGAAAAGCAATACTTGATTTTCGCAAAGGCTTACTAGGCAAGCTTTTGTCAAAATCAAGTAATATGGGTATATTATGGCGCGATCGCAATTTCAAAATCTCACAAATTATCTCCGTCCTTACTGGAGTGACTTAGCCGTTGGCACGGTTGCCCTTCTAGTGGCAAATATGCTTGGCACATATATTCCTTGGCTGATCAGAGTTGCAGTTGACGATCTTAGTAAGATTCAGGCTATTGATTCTTCAAATCTGATGAATTATGTGTGGCTAATTGTTGGGTTGTCATCACTGATGTGGGTCATCCGTATGACCTCCCGTGTGTGGATTTTTGGGATTGGGCGCAAGATTGAGTACAGCCTCAAGCAACAAATTTTTGAGCATTTACTCAAGCTGCCACCGAGCTATTTTGCCAACAATTCCGCAGGTGAGACGATCAGCATTGTCACCAGCGATGTGGAAAATATTCGCCGCCTGATGGGATTTGCCCTTCTCAGCATCATCAACTCAGTATTTGTGTATAGCCTGACTCTGCCAGCGATGATCGTGATTGATCCGATGCTGACGTTGTTATCAGTTTCTGTTTATCCAATCATGTTGGTGATTGTGCAGAGCTTTAGCGGTCAGTTGCGTGATGAACAGTTAGAAGTTCAAGAAGAACTATCAAATGTCAGTTCGCTTTTACAAGAAGATCTCAATGGCATGGCTTTGATCAAAACCTATGCTCAGGAGGAGAACGAACGAGGAGCCTTTAGAAAATTAAACGATCGCTTACTGGATGCTAATCTGCGAATGGCTCGCAGTCGAAATATCTTATTTCCATTACTAGGTGGAATTGCCAGTATTAGCTTTTTAGTATTGATTTGGTTTGGTGGCGAAAAATTAGCAAATTCAGCGAATACAACATTCAAAATAGGTGATTTGCTGACCTTGATCATTTATGTAGAAAGACTAATTTTCCCAACGGCGATTTTAGGCTTTGTGATGGTGACTTATCAACGTGGATTGGTGAGTATCGGAAGGATTCAAGGCATTCTCGATCTGCCCCCAGCGATCGCCGATCAAACAGATGCGATCACTCTTTCTAAGGAGAAAGTTACAGGCAAAATTGAAGCGAGAGATCTCACCTTCACCTATGACGGAGCTAGTCACCCTGCGCTCAATCATGCTAACTTCACGATTTATCCAAGTGAAACCGTTGCTATTTTGGGAACAGTTGGTTCTGGCAAATCTACTCTTGCTAGTGCTTTGATGCGCTTAGTTGAAGTTCCATCGGATCAAATTTTTATTGATGGCGTAGACATTACAAAAATGCGGATTGCCGATCTCCGCGAGATTATTTCATTTGTACCGCAGGATAGTTTCTTATTTAGCGCCACGATGCGCGACAACATTCGTTATGGAAAGCCCCAAGCTTTTGATCATGAAGTGGAGAATTTTGCTAATCAAGCGCGTATTGAACAAGAGATTCTTAAGTTTCCCAAACAATATGACACCTTCGTTGGTGAACGGGGAATTACCCTTTCAGGTGGGCAGAGACAGCGCACTGCTCTAGCGAGAGCTTTGTTAGTAGATACTCCAATTTTGGTGTTAGATGATGCGCTCTCTAGTGTGGATAATCAGACAGCAACAGGCATTTTAGGCAATTTCCCTAAAAACAAAACCGTGATATTTATTACACACAATCTATCGGCGGCTTCAACTTGCGATCGCATTATTCTGATGGATGCAGGCAAAATTGTCCAAGTGGGGACTCATGCTGAGTTACTAACTGAGTCTCAACTTTATCAAAAGCTCTGGAATCAGCACAAACTCGAAACGGCTATCAAGTAGTTCGATATAGCCATTTGCGTCGTGCGAAGCACGACAAATCAAAAACACAGAAATGGCGGCGCAAAGCGCCGCCATTTCTATTAGATTAAAGCATCAAAAACTTGATAGCATGACTTACCAAGGGATTTAGCTTGATACATAGCAATATCAGCGTCAGCAAGGATATCTTTTGGAGTTTGATAGGTCTCAATACTAAAAGCCAAGCCCATACTCATGGAAATACTGATCTCGTTGCCCTCAAGACAACAAGTGGGAGCCATCGCCGCTTGAATTCTTTCAATCGTAATGATCGCATCTTGCTTTTCCTTGAGATTATCTAGCAAAACCACAAACTCATCACCACCAAGCCTAGCAGCAGTATCACCTGAGCGAATTGAGGCACTTAAGCGTTTTGCCACTTCGATCAATAGGCGATCGCCATTCAAATGTCCTAGGTTATCGTTAATAGATTTGAATCCATCCAAATCCACTAAAATAACTGCAAATAGATAGCCATGTCTTTGATAGAGAGAAATCGCATGATTAATGCGATCGGTGAGTAAAATGCGGTTAGCTAAGCCCGTAAGATGGTCATGAAAGGCTTCATAGGTAAGCTTAGAATTTATTTGTTGCAAATGTTGCCTTGATTCGATTTGATTTTGAACAATACTGCATAGTCCAATTGATAGAAGTAAGGAGATCGGCATAGCTACTGGTAGCCAATAGCCAAATGTATAAAATCCAAAAGCACAGACTCCCCAACCACCAGAGATGACTAGCACAATTACTATTTGTTTAAAAGTTTTACTTTGCCCAAGTATCCAAGCTAGCGCCATGCCAACTAAGAGCATTAATCCCCAAGTCCAATGTATTTCAGGAACTCGCAACTGATTCTGCTGCAAAAAGTTTTGCAGAATATTGGCATGTAAATGCACGCTGTGAGCAGGATCATTTCCATCAAAAGGGGTAACCAATGCATCATTGCCTGTAGCAGTTACACCTACAAGAACAATCTTGTTTTGGAAAGTATTTAGAGGAATACGCTCTTCAATCACATCGACAAAGGAATATTGGCGCATTTGTTGAGGGCGAAATGTCCAGTTGATGCAAAATGTCACATCTGGATTTGGCATTGGCACATTTCCCCAGACGAGGTTATAGGCTTGTAAGGTAGCCATTGCTAGAGAAGGTGTATCATCTTTGTATAATTCTGTCCAACGCACGATCCCGTCACTACTTTTAAGATCAAGAATATGCCCTGAGCCGATCGCTACTTCCGCTAGTTGTGGAACTGGCAGTAACTTTTTACCCTGAGCATTCCATGCTTGAGATAAAACAACTTGTCTATTGTCGGACATCACTCTGGCTAACAATACATCAGCAGAACTAGACTCTGACCAAATTAAATTAATTGTAACTGTACTCGCTTTAGCTTTGGTGAGCTTTTGGAGTAATGGGATATAGCGATCGCGCGTCCATGGAAAGCGTCCTAATTTTTCGATGCTGACATCATCGATCGCAATAATTACTAAACGCTCATCCCAATTGCTATCAATGCGCCAATTTGTAAACCGATTATAGACAAAGTATTCAAGGGGTTGAAAAGCGCCCAAGTTAGATAAAATGGCGGTGATCACCATCGAGACTGTCCAAGGAATAGACTTCTGTACTATGCGTTTAGAAAATAACCAGTTCATAGATACGTTGTTTTCCCAAAGGATTGGAGACGATGACATTGATCTCAGCTCTGTATATTGAATTGGTGGTTAATACAGCCCTGAATTGACCATTTCGATCAACAACTTGCTCAACTCCATCAATTGTTACTGTATTAGCAAAATCAACCTGTCCAACTAGAATCACTTGGCGATCGCCATTTTCAAACTGCTTGAAGACTTGATACTGCAAATCATTATTGTCCTGAATAGGGACTGGCTGCGAAGGTGGCTCTCCTAATATGGTTTGATTTTGAAATCCTTGCTCCACTAAAACCTCTGTGTTTTGGGCTTCAGTCATTACTGAACCCTCAAAGGTAGAAAGGATCGTGCGACCATCATTCTTTACATTTAATACATACTCTGTGCCTCTAACTCCTGTAACGACAGCAGGAGTCTGAATATTAAATCGTGAACTAGGATTAGAGAATCGTCGAATTTGTAAACGTACTTGTCCTTTAGGTACTTGTAAAATCGTAATTCTTCCATCGTCGCTAGTAACTTTTAGCGCATCTATACGAACTACTGTCCGCTCAGCAACATTAACAAAGCCGATACCTGTATCAACACTTAACACAGCCGTTGATTTTCCATCTGTGACAATTTCATCACCAATTATCGAAAGGCGATCGCCCCTTCGCGCAGGACGATTAGTATTTTGATTACGTAAAAAAACTTTCCCACGCACTTGCTCTACTTGTAAATATCGGTTTGTTTTTACTTGCAACTGAGATTGAGCAACACTTAGGTCAACTTTTACGAATAGTCCTAAAATTAAAGTTGCACTACCATAGCTAAAAATGCTAAGAAACTTTTTGTTCCATAAGTTTTTGGTAGGGATAGTGTTTATCATCTGTTGTAAATGAAAAAATTAAATGTAGTGAGGAAGTGTAAATCACAAGAAATCTGAGAGCTAATCCACCTTACTAAATAAGACTAGAAGCTTTATTAAATTCTTAATCAAATTAGTATATTTAAGTCTTTATAATGAAAACCATTATAAAATCTAGACTTGCTTTGTAGACTTATTTGTCAATTTATTTAATATACCAAACTAATGTATAAGTTGACTACATTTTCTAGTCTGTTTTGGTATAGGAATGTAGGTTTTGCTTAGGACATAAAACCCAAAAGATGAGTGGCGGCGCGAAGCGCCGCCACTCATCTTTTGGGTTTTGATTTGTCCTAGTTAACTCCTACATTGCTACATATGACAATGAAAGAGGTAGTTACACTTTTATGGATTAGTATTACATGGCTTTGCCAACAAAAAACAATCAAAAAATTTCTTGATTGTTTTTTGTTTGTAAGAATTAAATCTCACAGAACGATGATCATGTTGTTTGAAAGATTGCTTCGATCGCAACTACATCAAGAGGTCGGAATAGAAAATAACCTTGCCCATCCCCTTCTTCACTCAACAGATCTTGTAAATAGTTTAACTGAGCTAGGTTTTCAATCCCTTCTGCGACAATATGCGCCTTGACACTCTGCGCTAAAGAAATGATGGCTTGGAGAATTTCCATACCATTTGTATTGGCATGAATATTATTAACAAAGGAACGATCTATTTTTAAGCCGTCAAAAGGGAATTTATGTAGATAGGCAAGCGAAGAATAACCTGTGCCGAAATCGTCGATATAAATATGAATTCCTGCTTGCCGCATCTGATTGAGAATACCTACTGCAAAATCAGGATTTTCCATGATGGCACTTTCTGTCAACTCGATTTTGAGGTACTTAGGATCTAGTTGCGTTTGTTTAAGGATACTCAGACATTTTTCTAGTACATTATCTTGTGCCAATTGTTTAGTAGATAGGTTGACACTAACGGTAATGTCTTTAGCCTTAGCAAAGCGCTGATGCCAAGATTTGATCTGTAAGCAAGCATTTCGCATAATCCAATCACCTATGGGAATGATAAGCCCAGTCTCTTCAGCAAGGGGAATAAACTGAGTCGGTGATACCAATCCACGCTCAGGATGTTGCCAACGAATTAGAGCTTCTAATCCTACGATCTGCATATCGTTAAGCGAGAGAATCGGTTGATAGTAAATTAGAAACTCTTGTTGCTCTAGATTATACGGATCTTGACAAAGAGCTACAGCTTTGCGGAGATCCTTTTCAAGTTGTAAGCGTTTGAGAACCCGTTCTCGCATAGATATATCAAAGACTTTATTGCATGAATTGCCTAGTTTTTTGGCATAGAACATGGCTGTGTCTGCATCTCGCAATAGGATTTCTGGAGAGATTATTTCGGGAGCGTCGATATTGTCAAGCCCATTAACTAAATGGAACTTAAGCCCAATATTAGCGAAGACCTTAATGTCATGATCATTAATCTTAAATGTTTGTTGAAGATTGATTTGAATGCGATCGCCAATAGCGATCGCCTCTTGTTCATTCTGCAAATCTTCCAATAAAATCACAAACTCAGCACCACCAAACCGCGCAATTGATGAAGTATTGGGAACAGAACCCTGCAAACATTTGCTGACTTCAATTAGTAATAGATTTCCAATCGGATGACCAAAGGTATCATTAATAGTTTTAAATCGATCTAAATTGATCCAAAGAATCGCAATCAGATGTTGACGATTTTCGCTTTGAGAAGATGTATCTTGGGAATAGAGCAGATTTTGTAGACGGTTCTCAATTAATGCGCGGTTGTACAATCCTGTTAAGTGATCATGGGTGGATTTATATAAAATTTGAGCATCGGCAATCTTCAGAGAACGATACATCTGCCAACGCTCTTGTAAAGCGATCGCAAAACCTGTAAGGAGAAACATCAAGATCGGAACAGCTAGATCGATCAAGTAGTTCGCTGTAAAAGCACCAAACGCAATGACTAGCCATAGCCCAGACAGCACAAAAGCACTGATACTACCAGTCCATAAATTCTGTCTTGGTAAAATCAAACCAATAAATAGACTCCCCAATAACGCAAAACTCCAGATATAAGATGGTTTAACAACTGTAAGCGCACTTTTTTGGAGTAGATTTTGCAAAACCATAGCGTGTAAATGCACGCCACTAGCAGGAGGATTCCGATCAAAAGGAGTTGCTAAATTATCAATTCCTGATGCTGTGACTCCTACTAAGACAATTTTGTTTTGGAATGCGGAAGCAGGAACTTTGCCATCAATGACATCACTGAAAGAGACTTGAGGAATGTCACTGATCCGCTTAGTCCAATTAATCAATAAGGGCTGGTTTAACTCTGGCAACAGGGTGACAGCAGCAGTCGTCAGATCATAGGCTTGCAAGATCGCCACCCCTAAAGTAGGGATATCTTGGATCTGTAAATCAATCTGACGTACAACACCATCAGTATCTTCACGTTTAAGAATATGACCAATTGCTACTCCTGCATTACCAATAGGTGCGATCGGCAGTAGGGGGCTTCCTGACTTATCCCAAGCCATAGCCAGAACCACCTTCTGATATCTGGCAAGGGCTGCCGCTAATTGCTGATCCGCAGGAGTTGCTTCAGACCATAAAATATCAAAACCAATGACACTGGCTTCAGTTTGTTCAAGTTTGGATAAAAGCTGGACATAGCGATCGCGTGACCATGGAAATCTGCCAACTTTACTGACACTCTGATCGTCAATGGCAATAATTACCACGCGCTCATCCCAAGGGAGATCGCCTCTCCAATTAGTAAAACAGTTGTAAGTCCAAAATTCGATTGGTTGTAAAATCCCTAATTGAAGCAGGGGGATCAAGACCATTGTGGCAAATATCGTGGGTAAAGCTTTGAACAGCAGACTAGCTAAACGCGATCGCAGTCGTTTAGAGCGATAATTTGTTACTAATTGGGGAAATAATCGAGAAATAAACTTAGAGAATGGGGATCTCATAATCTTGTATCTTTCCCATAGCGGTTTCCACCGTTACTTTCACTTTTAGACTTGAAGTTGCAGGTAATTGTAAAGAAAACTTTCCACTACGATCTAAAGACTGTTCTAGCCCGTCTACCTTAACGGTATTAAAAGGATTAGTGTACCCCACAAAAACCACAGAGCGACCTGAACCTGAAGTTTGTCGATTAATGGTATATCTTAATCCTGCGTCATTACTAATCGGCACAGGAATTGAGGGAGATTCACCAACAATTGTGATATTTTGAAATCCTCCATTGACCATTTGTGTCTGATTTTTAGCAGTCGTCGCCACACTCCCATTAAAGGTGGTAGTGATCATATTGCCATTTGGTCTAGCAATCACGATAAAATTTGTCCCTCTCACGCCACTTATACCCGCAGGGGTTTGGATATTTAGCTGAGAACCACGATTGGTAAATTTACGAATCTGCAATCTTGCCTTACCGCGTGGTACAAACAAATTGGTAACTCTGCCATTATCAGAGGCAATCCGAAAAGAACGAATTTGGATAGTTGTATTTTCAGATACATTGATAACTCCCACACCTGTGTCCACGCTCAAAACTGCCGAGCTGTTTGCGCCTGTAGAAATTTCGTCACTGGTGGTTTGCAGGCGATCGCCAACTCTTGCCGCACGATTTTCATAGTTGTATAAGTTGCGATATTTAACAGTTCCCATAACCTTATCAACTTTTAACCATTGGTCAGTGCGAACTTGAATAGCTTTTTGAGCTTCAGTTTTTTGCTGATCTTGAGGTAATAAAGTATTTCCTAAGACATTAATTAAAATACCTAGACAGGTAATAAAAGTTAGATTGAGTCTTTTTCGTTTTTGAAGCATTTTGAATGCATTGTGCTAATTACTAAAAATTTACCATGTATAGCAATCCTAAATAGTCTGTGGAAGCGCCACCAACAACTCTCATGCTGAAGCTCAGTCATTCAGCATGAGAGCTATAGCCACCCGTCTCAGGACAATAGTATGAGGCGGCGCGAAGCGCCGCCTCATACTATTGGGGTTTTATTGTTGACCTTATGTTAATTGGCATAAAACATGAAAATAAAATATAAGGAATCAAAGGGTGGGGATTTCCCAAATATTTATATTTTTATCTTGTCCACTGCTGATCAATTTCAGACTGTCAGCAGAGATGACTAGAGAAGTTACCAAATCTGTATGACCAATCAAATTCCAAGTTGAAGATTGCGTTTGGAGATTCCATAAGCGAATGGAATTGGGACTATCTTTGCCACCACTAAACAGATACTTACCATCCTTAGTAATCGCGATCGCACTGATCACATCCTCATGACCATTCAATGTAAATAGCTGTTTGCCTGAGGCGATATCCCAAACCCGAATCGCTTTATCATTGCCTGCACTAATCACTTGCTTTCGATTAGGAGTGATCAATACGCAAGTCACACCTGCCAGAGAACCTGACAAAGTTTTCTGGTTCTCGCCTGTATTCACATCCCAAATCTTTAAAGTCTTATCACGACTAGCACTAACAACTTGCTTGCCATCGTTGGAAATCGCGACACCCCAAACTCTATCGGTATGCCCCTTGAGCGATCGCAGCAGCTTACCTGTCGAAATTTGCCAAAGATTAACAGTATTGTCATAGCTCCCACTAACTAACAGATCATTAGCAGGAGAGATCGCTAAACTATTAATCAGGTTTGTATGACCACTCAGGGTTTTGACCACTTTGCCTGAAGTGATATCAATAATCTTAATATTTTTATCTTGACCTGCGGTGATAATTTGGCGATCGGATAGGAAGACTACTGCTCTTACCCATCCGCCTTGATCTTTGATTTCTTTAATAGGATTAGTCTTGTCCCCATCTAATTCCCAAAGTTTGATGGTTCCATCATCACTAGCACTAGCGATCATCTTGCCATTAGGGCTAAGTGCTACACTTTGCACCGCATCTGTATGATGACCTTGCAAAAATTTTATCGGATTCAGACGTTTCTTTTGAAATACTGGTATTTGAAAAGAAACGTCTTCAAAATTGCCGATCGCCGAAACCTTAATCAACGTGCCAATACTCAGCCCCATACAGGCAGCAATTATCACCGATACTGTTAGCAAAATCGGTGAAGTGGGTTTACGGGTTGATTCTTTGATTGCCTGTTTGATCGCTTTCCGCTTAGCCTTAGTTTTGTTATGGGGTGCAAGTCGATCAATCTGTTCAATTTCTCTAAGAATACTTAAAATTGCTTCGCAGTTAATGGGGCGATCGCTGGGCTTGCGGGCAATCATTACATCAATTAAGTCCGCTAGCTCCTCAGAAATTTCAGGTGCGTAGGATCGCCACTCAAACATATCGCGATCGGGATTGTAAGTATCAAGGGGATATTTGCCTGTGACCAAATGGATCATTGTGCAGCCAAGGGCATAAAAATCTGACTGTGGCACAGCAAACCCTTTTTCTTGCTCGGGTGCAGTATATCCAACAGAGCAAATACTAGTCACGCCTTGTAATCCACCAACTTTGGCAAGATAGGTATGTGTGGCTTCGCGAGCAGTTCCAAAATCAATGAGCACTAGCTGCCCCGAAGGAGACAACATAATATTTGCGGGTTTAATATCGCGATGAAAATATTTGTTTTGATGGACTACGGTAAGAATATCTACCAATTGCCTGAGCCATGCGATCGCTCGTTTTTGGGCGATCGGTTTTCGCTCACGTTGATTGATCCATTGTTCGAGGTTTAGCCCCTCGATTTTTTGCATGACAATACCGTGCAGCATTGTCCCGTTTTCGAGTTCGTGATGCACATAGGTTTCAATTTTTGGTACCCCCGCATGATCGATCTGTCCTAATACAAAAGCTTCTTGCTGAAACAGTGACACAGCCTTACTATCAGTATTCAATTCTTGTTTCAAAATCTTCAGAATTTTGGGTTTGCCTGCGGGGTCGGTGGCTTCATAGACCACTCCGAACCCACCCGCATCGCTTAATAATTTGGTGACTGTATAACAATTATCAACTAATAATTCAGAGCCACATCCTTGACAAGTTGGGTAATTGTCATTGTCAGGATGGTTAGGAAGGGGACAACTAGGATTAATGCATAGACGCATGGTGTTTTAAAGCGTACCAGTCTAGACTTACTATATCGCTAGCGCAGTCAATTTATAGCAAACCCCTCTACTTTTATGGTTGAGTCAATTTATTTATGATCGAATACATCTCAACACTTTTTATTAATGCGGCTATCTTTGCCCTGTTTAGTTTAGGACTAAATCTACAGTGGGGATTTGCAGGGCTGGTTAACTTTGGGCATGTGGCGTTTATGACGGTCGGAGCCTATACAACCGTATTGCTGACCCTCAATGGTGTGCCTTGGTTTTTAGCCTTTCTAATTGCCGCCGCGATCGCAGGTTTACTCGGTATCTTGATCGGCAGCACAGCGCTCAAATTACGCGAAGACTATTTGGGGATCGTCACCATTGGCGTATCGGAGATGGTTCGCCTTTTTGTGAATAACGAAGAATGGCTGACCAAAGGCACAAGAGGTGTTCAAGATTTCCCCTTACCTCTAGTTAATATCGTTTCGCGCCAGAACTATTCCTTTGTTTTAGCTGCTCTTTTACTAATTGTTGTGGCAATTATTTACTGGCGATTGGAATGGCTTGTGCGATCGCCTTGGGGGCGAGTCCTCAAAGCCATTCGCGAAGATGAGGAAGTGGTTAAGGCTCTAGGGAAAAATGTATTTTGGTATAAATTACAAGCCTTTGCGATCGGTGGAGCGATCGGCGGTCTAGCGGGTTCCTTTTATGCATGGCAACTAACCACCGTCTATCCTGATAACTTTGTGCCGTTAATTACTTTCCAAGCATGGACAATTGTAACTATTGGTGGGGCAGGCAATAATCTTGGCGTGCTCCTCGGTGCAGCGTTATTTCAGTTTTACAATGCGATACCCCGCTTTTTACCTGAGCAAATTCGGAGATTTGAAGCTTTGTTCGACTCTAGTAGGCTTGGCTTTAGCATTGCTGAGCAAATTCGGGCTGATGGTGGCAGATTTGAAGCGATTCAGCTAATTCTAATCGGCTTAACCTTAATCATCTTGATGCTATGGCGACCACAGGGACTTTTAGGAAATAAAAAAGAACTGACGTTAAATAGATAAAAAAAAGAGAGTGCAAAGCACTCTCTTTTTTTTAGTATTTCGGAACAGAAGGATCGATCTGCTCACTCCATGCATTAATACCACCCTGTACATTGATCCCATCAACGCCAGCTTGCTTGAGAATGCCAAGAGCCTTCATCGATCGCCCACCCATCTTGCAATGCGCGATTAACTTTTTGCCATTCAGCAAAGACTTCACCTTCTCAACACCATTACCATTCTCGATCTCTGGTAAAGGCACTAATACAGTATTCGGAATCTTGCCAATTTCCCATTCATTAGGGTTACGCACATCAATGATCACATAATCCGATGCACCCGCATCAATGATCTCTTTAAGTTCTTTGACGTTAATTTCGGCGATCGCTTGTTGAGCTTCCATTTCGTTTGCTTTTTGTTGAGGAATACCACAGAACTGCTGATAATCAATTAACTTTTCGATTACAGGACGGACAGGATTGGGGCGCAGTTTGAGTTCGCGGAAGGACATCTTTAAGGCATCGTAAAGCAGTAGCCGCCCACTGAGCGTATTTCCTTGTCCTAAAATGATTTTGACCGTTTCCGTTGCTTGGATCACACCAATAATGCCGGGCAGAATGCCGAGAACACCACCTTCTGCACAGGAAGGCACTAGCCCCGGTGGTGGTGGCTCTGGATAAAGATCGCGATAGTTAGGACCATCTTGATAGTTAAATACCGTTGCTTGCCCTTCAAAACGGAAGATCGATCCGTAAACATTGGGCTTATTTAGCAATACACAGGCATCATTGACGAGATAGCGTGTAGGGAAGTTATCCGTACCATCCACAACAATGTCATAGGGAGCCATGATCTCCAAAGCATTTGCTGAAGATAGCTGCGTATTGTACAAATCAATTTGACAATGGGGGTTGATTTCCAAGATCCTCGCTTTCGCCGATTCGATCTTGGGTTTGCCGACCCAGCTAGTGCCATGAATAACTTGACGCTGAAGATTGGAGGTATCCACCACATCGAAGTCCACGATGCCAATACGTCCGATCCCTGCGGCAGCAAGGTATAACAACAAGGGCGCACCCAAGCCACCCGTACCGATGCACAGTACGCTGGCAGCCTTGAGGCGCTTTTGTCCTTCTACGCCAACCTCAGGCAAGATCAGGTGACGAGAGTAGCGCTCATAGTCATCTTGGGTGAGTTGAATCGAATTTGGGTCTGGGTTGAGCATGATTAAATAAATCGCACTTTGAATGCGTAAGCGATCGCTTACGCTGATTTGGCGTGTTTTTGTATTTCTATTGTAGTTTCCTAGTTTACGCTTTAAGTAGCTAGACGCAATTAAAAAACTATGGCGCACGCTGCGCGTGCGCCATAGTTTTTGGCTCTGGTTTTTAATTATGCTCAGCTACTTAATGCAATGTTGTATCTTTGTTGCAGTTGGTTTAACTGCCATAACTACGATCTAAGATTTACAAAAGTTTAGATTACAAAAAATTAAAGTGTGACTGAATCCACGCATTATTATGGAGCTTATGGATACCCCTTACATTTATTACATTCCGATTTACCCTGATGATGATAATTGCGAAACGCTCATGCACTTATTCATCGGTAAACCCGGACTAGACAACGAAATTCTTACCCTATTAGAAACCCTTGACAATCGTGAACATGAGGGCGAAGCCGTAGACTATGTGCACGAGTTGGAAGACAAATTTGACTTAAAGCGAGTTTCAGTTAGATTTTTGCCGCGAAAACGCGATCGCGCAGTGCCAATTATGACTTAAACCATAAAGTTTTTGCAAAGCAAAAACTTTATGGTCAACAAAGCCCAAAGAGTATGAGAGTGCAAAGCACCGCCATACTTTTTGGGCTTTTTATAGTGATATCCCCACATCGGTTAATTTCTGTAAAGTTGACCTAGCTTGTAAAATTAGAATGGATGTAAGAAAAATAAATGTAAATAAAGCAGAGCATTAAAATGGCATTTTTTGATTCTGAAATTGTTCAACATGAAGCCCGCAATCTGTTTCAAGATTACCAAGCCTTAACTCAGCTTGGCGGTAGTTATGGCAAGTTTGATCGCGAAGGCAAAATTCTCTTTATTGAAAAGATGGAAGAGATGATGGATCGCTATAAGATTTTTATGAAGCGGTTTGAATTGTCCGATGACTTTATGGCGCAGATGACCCTCAAGCAATTGGAAAACCAGTTAGGCAATTTTGGCATTACACCCCAGCAAATGTTTGACCAGATGAACATCACTCTTGAGAAGATGAAATCTGAACTGGAACTTCATAATTAGCTTTTGGCTTTTAGCTTTTGGCTTTTAGCGCTTAGCTTTTAAATTGTGGGCGTGCAATCACAATTACACCGCACACTGTCATTTTACTGGTAGCAAGAGTGGCGATCGCTTCGCGGATAGTTGCACCAGTCGTATAGATATCATCAAATAGAATTACTGATCGCGAGTTTGTCTGCTTAGAAACTTGGGTTGAGGGAACTGTAAAGGCTTTAGATAAATTTTGCTCACGCTCTTGGATAGTCTTGGTTTGCATTTGCGCCTTAGTATCCTTGACCCGTTGCAACAGTTGGGGAGCGCATGGCATTGCAGTCAGATCACAAAAACGACGGGCAACAATTTCAGCTTGGTTAAATCCCCGCGATTTTAATTTGTTGTCATGGAGAGGAATCGGAATCACCGTAATTTTTTTATGATTTTGAGTAAATTCCCTAGCATCTGGCGATCGCTTCCATCTTTCAGCGATTTTTTCGGCAATCAGTTCCATAATTTCAGGATGATTTTCATATTTGCTAGCAGCAATGCCCCGCTTCAATGTGCCATCGTAAACTCCCCAGCTATAAAGTGGAATCTTTGGTGCAATAGGATGATCTTTTTGCAAAAATTCTGGTAATTGATAAGCAGTAATTTGCCGATCGCAGTCTTTGCATAAAATGAGATCGGCAGGACGTTGACATAACGGACAATTGGCTTGCCAAAGGGAATCTGTAACGACATTTGCTAAGCGATCAATCCTTAAACCTTTGCTAATTGATGTGAACCAGTTCATGATTTTTGGATAATCGCTTAATAGAGAGTTGCGGCGCTTTGCGCCGTAACTCTCTATTGTTTTTTAACTAAAAAGTTAGGCAGCAACTGCTTGTTTGAGCGGCTGCCAAGTAACTTGGCGATCGCTCGCTGTTTCAATCACGATTTTTACACGCGGATCGCGATCAGGGATCTGGCTGAGTGTCTCTAGCTCTTGCTTGGAGAGATACTTACCTTCGATTAGCCACACAACTAGCCCCTTAGATTTTGCGGGTAAAGCATTGAGGCGAAATTGGATCGCAGGTGGAATGAAATATGTGCGGATTTCAGTTTTGCCAAGGTGAGAAGGACGCACACCATGAACATCCGTCAGATAACTACTTATATCGCCTAAACCACGCGCCGTAATAAAGAGAATTTCATAACCTGCATTCTTCAAGCGCAGTTGGTAGCGACCTTCATAACCACCTTCAGGAGGGACGCGCATTGCTAAAGCACCTGCTTTCTCTAGGTCTTTTACAATTTTATCGGTTGCAATCAAGGGCATGGTGACATCCTAGGCTAAATCATAAATATACAGCTACCAGTATTTTATACCAAAACACAAAATGACTACACCATTTTGTGTTTTTAAAACCCTTACTGGGTTTGGTTTTTAATCCATACCTATAGCGCTCCTAAATGAGTTGTATAGCTATAGCCACCTGTATCAGGACAAATCAAAACCCAAATAGTGTGAGGCGGCGCTTCGCGCCGCCTCACACTATTTGGGTTTTATGTCCTAACAAGAATGGCGACAGCTATAAGATTTTGGGGGTTGTGAGAGTGCGCCCCGAAGGGGCGCACTCTCACAACCTATTTAGGATTGCTATAGAAAGCAAAAGGATGCGCTTCGCGCATCCTTATTGCTTTTTAAAAATTTGTTCAGTGTAAAACGCTGATTAGTCAATGACTTGAACATCAATATCAATCGTGCCTGGTGGGGTAAGCCGTACAAATTTATTTTGCTGTTCTTGCAAGGGTTCGCCACAGCTAGGGCATTGAAACTGACTGGACTTTGAAGCATTAAAAGTCGCAGCACATACAGGACAATCTGCGGTAACAATGCTGCGCTTAATCCACCATTGCAAACCCAAAAAAGCAACTACAGGGACAACTGTAACTAAACCAATCAAGATGAAGAAAGAGTTAACTAACCAGCCTAGCCCGATCGCACTAAAAGCCCAAAAAACAAGCATAGTCGTCAGCCAAAAGCGCACACCTGACCAGCGATCGTCTCCACCACCGCCATTGGGAAAATTATTGCCAAATGTGTAGTATTTCATGAGTTTCAGTCCCTGTATTTACCCTTTATTTGCATGTAGCGATCGTAACACTCTTATCTGATCTTGCCCTTCGGTTATTGGGTATGGTTAATACCAATTCACAAAAGGGTGACTACACTTTTGTGCTTTTATAGCAACAAATCAAAAACCAAAAGATGAGTGGCGGCGCTTCGCGCCGCCACTCATCTTTTGGTTTTATGTCCTAAGCAAAACTTACATTGCTATAGAATTAATTTTGTAAATTCTGGATCTATTTGCGGAATCAACGTGAACCCTGCTAGAACTATTTGCCTTGGCTTTTTTGCTGTAATCACTTTCGGGGCATTTTTACTAATGCTACCTATATCCTCTAGCAGTGGTACTTGGTCTAATCCAATAACTTCTCTGTTTACATCCACCTCTGCGGTATGCGTAACAGGGCTATCGGTCGTGGATGTGGGTAAATTTTATTCCTTCTGGGGTCAACTATTTTTAGTGATATTAGTCCAAGTAGGTGGTTTAGGCTACATGACGGCAACTTCCGTACTAATGATACTGATAGGACGTAGGTTTAGTCTGCGCGACAAAGTAACCTTGCAACAGTCCCTAGATACCACTGGCATTCGTGGAGGACTGCAATTGGTGAAGTCAATCATTGCCGTGACCATGCTATTTGAATTAACTGGAGTATTGGCTCTAATTCCCATCTTTAATCAAAAGATGAGCTTTATCGATAGCGTTTGGCAAGCGATTTTTCATAGCATCAATGCTTTTAACAATGCGGGATTTAGCCTCTTTACCGATAACTTAATGAGTTACGTGAATACGCCAGTAGTCAGCATTATTATCGGCTTACTGATTATTTTTGGTGGCATAGGCTATCAGGTAATTTTAGAAGGATATCTATGGTTAAGAACTAAATTTTCGCGCGATCGCGAATATATCTCCTTCAGCCTAACTTTTTGTGTTGCCATCAGTACGACGATCGCCTTGCTATTGTTTGGAACTATATTTTTCTGGTTAACAGAGTTTAATAACGGTGAAACTTTAGGCAAACTACCACTATTTGATCAGATTATCGGTGCTTGGTTCCAGTCGGTAACTACGCGCACGGCTGGTTTTAATACGATTGATAATGGCAAAATGACTGTCACTGGGATATTTATCACGATCGCCCTGATGTTTATTGGGGCAAGCCCTGGTGGTACGGGTGGAGGCATTAAAACCACGACAGCAAGAATTTTAGCTAGCTGTACGAGTGCCGCTTTGCAAGGTCGGGATGAGGTGACAATGTTCAAACTTCAAGTCCCCAATGGTCTGATTCTAAAGGCTGTCGGGGTAGCGGTAGGTTCATTGTTTACCGTGATTTGTTCAACAGGGTTACTATCGCTGACCGATCGCAATATCAGCTTTATTAGTATCCTGTTTGAAGCAACTTCCGCCTTTGCGACAGTGGGATTATCCACAGGGATTACAGCCTCTTTGTCTTGGGCAGGACAACTTGTAATAATTGCAACCATGTATATTGGGAGAGTTGGCATATTACTACTGATGGCAGCGATCTTTACTGATACTCGGCCGAGTCTGATTAAATATCCTAAAGAGTCAATGCTCGTCGGTTGAACTCCTAAAGGGCTCTCTACGCGCTGTTTTTAGTAACATATAAAATTAAAGCAGCATGAGATTTTATACCAAAACACAAAATGGCTACATTTTGTGTTTTGAGAACCCTTACAGGGTTTGGTTTTTAATTCACAGAAGTGTCGTAACACTTTTGTGAATTGGTATTACTAGAGGCTTTGCTAGGTGAGGTTTCTAGTAAAATCTACCATCACAGCACAATGCAGAATATAGGAAAATTTTGTGGATATATCTTCTTTGAGTTTTTTTCGCAGCCTACGCCATGAGAATAAGCAATTTGCCGTGATTGGCTTAGGTCGATTTGGAAGATCGGTATGTTCTACTCTTGATCGATTGGGGCATGAAGTATTGGCTGCTGACAAAGATGAAGAGAGTGTTTCTAACGTCCGAGCCAATAACCTAGCAGCCCATTGTATTCAGTTAGATTCCACTAATCCACTTGCTCTTAAAGAATCTGGCATTCTCGAAATTGATACGGTGATTGTGGCGATCGGTAATTTTTTAGAAGAGAGTATTATTACCACCCTCAATGTCAAAGAAGCAGGTGTAAAACATGTAATTGCGAAGGCTTCATCAGAAGTCCATGGCACATTGCTCAAAAAAGTAGGAGCCGATCTTGTTGTTTATCCTGAAGCAGAAATGGGAAGAGCTTTGGCGCGATCGCTCACACAACGAGGGATTTTAGAACGCTTTGAACTTGATCCAGATAATAGCATTGTCGAAGTAATGGTTCCTGAAGAATTTGATGGTAAAACGATTCTCGAACTAAAGTTGCGGGGTCACTATGGTGTAAATGTGATCGCGGTTAGCCATGATCAAAAATTTGAAATTAACCCCGATCCTAATCAAAAGCTCCTCAAAGGATCAGCGATCGTGGTGATTGGTAGTAACAAAAATATTAGTCGTCTTCCTATCTCCTGCGATTTGTTTAATACCGATGGAACTTCCGTAACGACTCAGCTACCATTTCATCAATCATCAGAAGTCAAACTTAAGTAGAAAGAATTACGCCAGTAGTTCTGCACTTAAGTGCGATACTCAAAGCTCAAACCCGTTGCAACGGGTTAATTAATATAATTACAAAGCAAAACCCGTAAGGTTGCGCCCCTGCGGGGCGCAACCTTACGGGTTTTGCTTTGTAATTAGTATTCTGTAGTCCACTTCAGTGGACTTGAGCTTTTAGCCAAGAACTTGAGTTCTTGGTTTATTTGCTTCGCGATCGCTAGACGTAGTTTATGCTCAAATTTTAATTAAGTGGAAATCTAATCCTGATAAGTATTTTAACTAAATCTTAACTATTTTGAACGCACGAAATATAATGTGAATAATTTTATAATGTGAATAATTTTAAAAAAGTTTTTACTTTCGGAGTCTAAATGATCAGACATACCCTTGTAGATAATCTAGCGGAAGATTTTCACAATGTTAGCAGTGCTTCTGTTCCGACTCTCGCGAATATTTGGGCAAAGAAGTATATTCAAAATCTGCAAGCGGATTCACCAAAGCAAGATATTAAATCTAATAATTTGGGGGAGATTCTCTCACCAGAGAGACGTAAAACTACTGCGGCAAATTTATTACAGTCTTTGCGGTTTTCCAGCGCTCAAGCATGGGCGAAGACCGAAAATCTGCTGATGGGGCAGTTGCAAGCCCACGGTATTTCCGCAGATCTGATCGATCCTTGGCAAATTGCCACAGATTCTCGTTTTTTATTGGAACAAGCTCTCAACATATACACAGAGAATTCGCATTCTCGTCTAGTCCAAATAGAATTGAATACCGATGGGCAGAATCTAAAGCTAGAAAGTTACACGCAACTTCCCACAATTGGACAACTTTCAGTAGCGATCGCCCAAAGTGTTGGGAAGATTCGCAAAAAATACACATCAGTTGATCCAAGGGCGATCGGGTTTGTGAGTATGCAATTTCATTACAGTGGACAGCTACTGCTCGATTCACTGCCACCCCTAGAAAAACTCATGGTGAACTCCTACTTCAAAGTCATTGACGATCATCTCTACATGCCCTTGCAAAGATGTTACGAAGCGGCTGGAAATTTGGAATATGAGGATAACGCTTTGGAATCTGTGCGTCATTTGCTGACATTAACCAGTGAAATCGCGCGGCAAGTTTCTCAGCAAACCCTGATTATGCATTCTGACTATCAGTGCCATAGCGGCGTGCTGAGTTCGCCTCAAGTTCGTATTTCCAGCTTGAGAGATATTGAGATGTTCCAAGTTTATCTTTGTCTATGCGTACTGGAAAAAAGCGTTTCTTCAATTCAGCAAGAGCTTTTTCCCCTCTGTATCATGCTTTATCCACCTTTAAAAGTTAGATGGGAACTAGTCCGCACTCTATTGAGATTACTTTCTCAAGAAATGTATAGCCATCTCGCCAAAGAGCATGTTCAGGAGTTTGAGCCTTATCTCACAATTTTGAATGAAATGTTTGGTGATGATGTGCTGCCCGAAGCCTGATAATAATAAAGCTAATGATATTAAGCCTACCAACCTAACAAGAAAGCCATGCTTTGTATGGCTTTCTTGTTAAGTTCAGGCTTTCCATCCTCAGCTTAGAACAGCTACGAACAGAAAAAATTAAGCATGACCTGTATTTGTACGATTAGCCAAGCGATCGCCATCACATCCGCAACGGTTGCCAATATTGACGAAAACGCGCAAAACAAAGAGATAAGGGGCGTTATTTCCGATAGTCGCAAACTCAAAGCTGGTGAGTTGTTTGTGGCTCTAATAGGCGAAAATTTTGATGGTCATGGGTTTGTGGCTCAGGCGATCGCTCAAGGGGCTGTGGCGGCGATCGTTAGTCGTGAGTGGGCTAGCTCTAGTGCTGCTACAGGTTTGCCTGTCCTAGCAGTTGACGATACGATCGCAGCCTATCAAGATCTAGCGCGTTGGTGGCGATCGCAGTTTTCAAGCCCAGTAGTAGCGATTACTGGCTCTGTAGGCAAAACTACTACTAAAGAAATTATTGCGAGTATGTTGGCTTGCTACGTCACTACAGCCGATCATCGAGTCCACAAGAGTCAGGCTAATCATAATAATGATATTGGTGTGGCACAAACCTTGATGGCGATCAACCCAGATCAGGATGATTTTGTAGTCGTAGAGATGGGAATGCGTGGTTTAGGTGAAATTGAGCGGCTTGCGAAAACGGCTCTGCCAACAGTAAGTGTAATTACCAATGTTGGGACGGCGCATATTGGGAGATTGGGATCAAGGGAAGCGATCGCCCAAGCTAAATGTGAACTTTTAGCGGAAACACCTGTCACTGGCACAGTTGTTTTGAATGCTAGTAACCCCCTTTTACTAGAGACTGCGAGCAAAGTTTGGGAGGGTAAAACACTTACCTATGGTTTGGGAACTGGTGATATCAATGGAGAACTAATTGATAATCAGTTACAGGTAGAGGGTTTAACATGGGAATTACCTTTACCAGGTCGGCATAATGCTTTAAATTTTTTGGCTGGTTTAGCCGTTCTCAAAGCGTTAAATCTTGACTGGGCTAGAACAACGCAAGGATTAGGGAAACTCGATTTACCCTTTGGCAGAGCGCAGTTATACGAGTTACCTCAAGATGTGATCATTCTCGATGAGACTTATAACGCTTCTCCTGAAGGTATGTTGGCAGCACTAAGACAACTTGCGGATATGCCAGCCAAGCGCCATTGGGCTGTGTTGGGAACGATGAAGGAATTGGGAGAAATGTCTACTCAATTACATCGTCAAGTTGGTGAAGCAATTAGTAAATTGGGAATCGAAGGAGCGATTATTTTGACCGATGGTGAGGCGGATGCAATTTTAGCAGGAGCCAATGGATCGTTAAAATATGCGATCGCCTGTCAGTCCTATGAAGATATCACGCAGACACTTTTACAAAAAGTCAAAAGTGGCGATCGGATTCTCTTCAAGGCTTCGCGATCGGTGGGTATGGATCAAGTGGTCAAAGCATTTCGCCAAACTTGGCAATAGATTGCTTTAAACCCAAAAGAATAATTGGCGGTGCTTCGCACCGCCAATTATTCTTTTGGGTTTATGTCCTAGTTTTGCGCTCAAACCCCGCACTACCATTAATTACGTTTTTTCTGGAGTTGTTGTTGAATAATTTTAACTAGATGAGATAGTTTCACAGGTTTGGTCAGATATTCATTTGCACCAACTGCTAAACATTTTTCGCGATCGCCTTCCATGGCAAGAGCAGTTAAAGCAACAATCGGAACATGGCTAATGTTGGGATTTGCTCGAATCTGGGCGATCGCGCTAATCCCATCGAGGACTGGCATTTGAATATCCATCAGCACTAGATCAGGGTTTTGGTCAATAATCATATCAATGGCTTCTTGACCATCAGTTGCAAAAATTAGCCGATATCCGCGACTAACTAAATAATTAGAGAAAGTTTCAATATTGCTTGGATTATCATCTGCTAGCAAAATCAAAGCATTAATCGATGAACTGTTTTCTAAACTGTTTTCCAAACTGTTATCTAAATTGTTTACACAGTGATGATTGTCATCTACATCATGCTTTGAACTGATGTTATTTAAGTTAACGCGCTCTCTATGGGGCAGAACTATCGTAAAACAACTTCCCTCTCCGACTTGACTAGTGACATTCACAGATCCACCATGTAGTTCCGCAATCTGTTTAACTAGGGTAAGTCCTAGTCCTGTACCTGTATATTGTCGGTTTAGACTACTATCAATCTGGACAAAAGCTTGAAATAATTTACTAATATCTGCTGGAGAAATACCAATACCTGTGTCAATAATTGAGAAAACTAGAGCATAGGAACATTCGATAGTTAGTTCTGATAATATTGATGCTTCTATCTTCTGAAGCTTGACTTCTAAGGACACCCTACCATTTTTAGGAGTGAACTTAACTGCGTTACTGAGCAGATTAATTAAGGCTTGCCTCATGCGACGCTCATCAATTAGAACAGTCAGGATATTGGGTGCGATCGCTAACTTAAGCTGAATGTTTTTCTGGTTGGCAACTTGCTTTACAAAGTTGAGGCTAGATTTACAAAGATACTCGACTTCTACAGAGCTAAGTTCTAGATCTAATTTCCCTGCCCCAATTTTAGCAACATCCAAAATGTCATTAATTAAAGCCAATAGATGCCGACCACTATTTTCAATTAGAGATAGCGATCGCATCTGTCGTTCATTTAGCTCCCCAAATACTGCCGTCATCAAACCTTCAGACATTCCTAAAATTGCATTGAGCGGTGTGCGAAGTTCATGGCTCATATTGGCAAGAAACTCATCTTTAAGCTTAGTTGCTCTCGCTAGCTCAGCATTGGTTTCTATTAATTGTTGATTGGCAAACTGAAGCTCCTGAGTACGTTGCTCAACTCGAGACTCTAATTGCTGATTGAGTTGATAGAGAGCTTCGATCGCTTCTTGACGTTCAATTTCCGCACTAACTCTAGCGGCAAAAACCTGTAACATCGCATTGGCTCGTTGCACATTAATAATGGGTTTGTCATCAACGATACATAGACTACCAATCTGTTCTTCTTTAGTATTAGTAATCGCAATTCCTAAATATGACTCCGCATCCAACTCTTGTATAAGTGGGGAATTAATAAAATGCTCCTTTAAATTGTCAGGACAGAAAAATATCCCTTCTTTCATTGTTATAGCCGCAGGAGAATCTATCAGAGGAATTATAAATGGAGGATACAGTTGTCCATCAAGACATGCCACTTTAGTCTTAAGAGAATCTTCATGCTTTTCCGTAACAAATACATAGCGCACTTCTAGAGCCTTAGCAATATACTGTGCTAGCGCAGGCAAAAAATTCTCTCCAGTTTGAGCAGCAGTTCCCTCCGCTAAACTTTGCAAAGATTCTTCAGCTTGTTTGCGATCGCTAATATCTTCAATGACACCAACAAAAAGTGGCGGCTGGCCGACTTCATCTAAGATTTTAGAACTAGTTGTTCTCACCCATAGCATCTTGCCATCTCGATGTAAAAGCCGTTTTTCCATTTGATAGCCTTCACTTTCTCCAGATAAAACTTGAGTACGCAACTTCAAGTTATCTTCGATGTCTTCAGGCAGCATATTGTCAGTAAATCGCATTAATTGTAATTCACTTTCAGAATAGCCAACCATTTGTTGATAGAAAGGATTAGCCCTCACAAATCTACCATTAGCATCAGTAATCGCCATACCCACAACTGAGCGCTCAAACATAGCACTTAAGAGAGATTCGCTGGCTCTCAAGCGTTGTTCACTCTGTTGTAAAGCTATGGCTGCAATCTTGCGATCGCTAATATCTTCGGCGACCGCCGCAATTTGCTCAATGTACCCTTGGGCATTTTTTAGAGGGAAGCAGCGCCCCCATATCCACCGAATTTCTCCATCAGGACGCACAATTCGATACTCTTCACTAAAGGCTCCACTATCAGCAGTTAAAGCATGAGCTTGATTAATTCTATCTATATCTTCAGGATGAATTGATTGCATCCATATATTAGGATTTTGATATAAATTCTCACTTGGTTGTCCCCATATTTCTGAATATCTAGGACTCACATACACAACCTTATTAGATCGAGCTTCACGAATAACGATCACCGCCCGATTATGGTCAGCAAATTGACGAAACATATCATTACTATCGGCTAGTGCTGATGTCCTTTCTTGCACTTGACTCTCTAATAACTTGTTCTGATTTTGGAGTAGTTCTAGTTTCTCTTGCTCTAGTCGTGACATTTTTGATTCGAGAAAGGAGACTAATCTATAAATTTCATTTGGTTGCAGGGTCTTCAACAGATCACTTTGAGCAATGATTCCCTCCATTTGACCATCGGCATTAGTAACGATTAAATGATTAACCATCCGCTTTTGCATAGTCTCCCGCACAGTCCACAATGTCTCGTCACGACTGACTGTTGCCACAGGAAAATTCATAACTACCTTTACAGGTGTTGTCACTAGATCTAGCTCTAGGGCAAGATATTGAACGATATCGCTTTCCGCAACAATGCCTAGAGGACATAAACCGTTACCGCAGTCTTCAGCAATCACCACTGAACTAACTTTCTGCGCTAGCATCAAGTTCACAACTTTTGCAACTGAAGTCGTAGGCGGAGCGTAAACTACCTTGGTAATCATTACCTCTCTAACCTGACGCAAGCGCAACATATCGACGGGTCGCAACAATTGCCGCAAACTCTCATAAGTAAGCAACCCAACAACTTCGCCATGATCATTTACTAATGGCAAATGTCGAAAGTTATAGCGATGGAAGCGATTGATCGGCACAAGTATATCGGTAAATTCCCATTCCAATAGTGACTGAACGGGATAGGTCATCACCTCAAAGATCGCTGTTTCAATTAGATTGCATGTTAAATTTGGGGATGGATTTAGATTTAAACTTTGATCTAAATTTTGATCTAAGTTGTCAAGATGAACATTTTGTCCACAAAGCTTAATCAGATCACGTTCTGTCAAAATCCCAATGAGCTTTTTTCCTTCGGTTACTAAAATGCAACTATTGCGAGCATGGGCTAGTTGTAAGTTTATTTCTGAGTCAATTTCACATAAAAGATCGCAAGTTTGACTACCAACACTCATCATCGCGATCGCATCTGCAACTGTTGCACTTGCTGAGATCGTTAAGGGAGAGCGGATGATAGCATGTTCAAGCGAATCTTCCTGACTATTAGAATACATAAGTACAACCGCAGAATTTTATAAAATTTATATCTAAACATCCCTTAGCCAAATTCTACTTTAAGTTCATAAGTTTTTGTTTGGTAATTTTAAAATTGCTACTAATTTTCGGTACAGACAATTTTTTAAGATATTTGTCAACTATTTTGTTGTACTGGGCATCCCTCTTGTTTGCAAGGGTTATATAGCAAAAAAAGAGTTAGCTAGTACAAACCAAAACCCAAGAATCGAGTGGCGGCACGAAGCGCCGCCACTCGATTCTTGGGTTTTATGTCCTAAGCAAAACTTGCTTTGCTATACCAATTTACGAAAGGGTAGCAACATTTTTGTGAATTGAAAACCAAAACCAGTAAGGATTTTAAAAACACAAAATGGCTAAGCCATTTTGTGTTTTGTTATTACCCAGAACTAGAGATTGTATTTATGGCAATTTTTATCTTGAATTATGGCAAGATAAAAGCCTAAAAACCTTACGGTAACTTTACTATAACTGTTTTTTATAGTTTATGAATATACACATAGGCAATTAATCTAAGCGATAAATTATTTTTTGTTGCTTATAGCAACTCTCAGACAATACTGTTAACTATTACTAAATTAAAGTTAATAAACTAATCAATGCTGAAATCCACAAATTAACTTTGGTTAAATACTTGAATACTGAATACTATCGGTAAATCTACTAGAAAAAATAATTACTAAGATATTTGATGTAGCAACAAGTATCTAGTTATATAGCAATCCCAAACAAATCACCAAGACCTAAATTTCACAACAATAGACTTAAATAAATTGTGTTTCTTACAAATGAATTAGGATTACTATATAGCAATCCTAAATGGTTTATGGAATCGCACCCCTTCGGGGTGCGATTCCATAAACCCAAAAACATTCAAATGAATTAGGACTACTATATAGTAATCCTAATTCATTTGAATGTTTTTGAAGTTTGGATTTGGGGAATATCACCACCAAAGGAATGTCAATTCCTTCAACTATTTAGAGTGGCTAAAGTGATTGGCTATGTTTAGTCAATCACTTTAGATAGGATACATAAAAGAATTACGACCTCTAAAAAACTAATGAAGCCAGCTCTTCATACTTTAAAAGCTAAAAAAACACAACGGTTTTTATGCCTGTATTTAGTAAAAATTTGATTTTAATTATGGGTTATGCAATCAATACGCCATCCTACATTTAATTCCAACAACTTAGCTTAGAAATTAATTTCGATAGGAAGTGATAACGAAGAGGATTTCCAAATAATTGTTTAACAGAGAGCTAAAAGCCTAATTCCTATAGTATGATGATAGTCCTGAAATTAGTCTTTTAAAGCTCCCTCAATCTCAAAAAGTTACTTTAAAGTTATCTTTGTAAATATATCTGTAATATTCTATAGTTGACTAATAATTGTTTTGTGATTGCCTATTAAATAAACACCTATGATGATAGGTAGTAAAAGAAGATGAATATATTCTAATTGCCAGAGATTTTCGTGACCGATTGTACATGTTACTTACCCGACCTGCTCAAGTGGATACATCAGCCCAATTACAACCTAAATTTATTCAAGATTTGAAGCAGATACATGTTCTGTTCCAGCAGGCTACAGGTGAATTGTTGGTAACTGGGGATCAAGAATCAGATCCTGATTGGAATGTATATTTTTATTTGGGGCGGTTGGTGTATGCAACAGGGGGAAAGCATCGAGTTCGACGATTAGCTAGAGCAATTCGTCAGCATTCACCTCACATAAATATTCAGGAATTGCTTGCACAAGCTCAACCAACTAATGAAGCTTGGGAGCTAAAGCTCATCGAACAGGCTATACAAGATCATTTACTGACAACTGAACAGGCGCGTGCAATCATCCAAGCCAGTATTCATGAGGTTTTTTACAGTTTAAGTGATCAAAAACAGCCGAAATCATCTTGGAAACCACTAGAAGCACTCGCATTTAAGCCGATTGTTGCTTTGTCTACGATGCAGACTTTAGATAATATTGTTGTTGCCCAAATGAAATGGCAACAGGCTGGATTATCCCATGTGCAGAATATGATTCAGGGATTTTCCTTTGACTTAGCACCCTATATAGCTAATCCAGAGCAGTTAGATGTGATGCTCAAAGCTGACGCGATTACTATCAAAACCTATAAAACTCTTAAGAAAATTTTAAATGGCAAAAATACTCTCTGGGACATGTCGATTATCATGCACTGCTCGATGATTGCCGTGATGCGATCGCTGTTACCTCTGGTAGTAGATGGAATTGTTGCTTTTCAGGAAGTTGAGGATTGGTCATCACCAAATTGGAAATTCCCCAATAAGCCCCATGAGGTTCCACTTCGCGGTTTAATAGCTTGTATTGATGACAGTCCTCAAGTGGCGATCGAAATGCGTCGCATCCTTGAACCATTAGGCTATGAAGTTCTAGGGATTACTGAACCATTACAAAGTGTAAGTACCTTATTGCAACGTAAGCCTGATTTGATTTTTCTGGATTTGGTTATGCCTAATACCAATGGCTACGAACTATGTACTTTTCTCCGAAAAACTACAACATTTCAGGAAATCCCTATTGTGATTTTGACGGGACGAGATGGAGTGATTGATCGGGTACGTGCGAAGATGGCTGGTTCTTCGGACTTTTTGAGCAAGCCACCCGATCCTGCAAAAGTTCTGCAAATACTGCGAAAGTTTTTGCAAGTACCTGAAGCTAATTAGTTTGTGGAAGCTCTCACTTAGCTCATCAATTAACACAGTAAATAAAACATTCAAAACAAAGGAAAAATTTAGATATGAGTACGATTTTAGTGGTTGAGGACACAATGACCCAAGCGGAGATTATTACAGGCAGTCTTAAAAATGCTGGTTTTAATACGATCTTGGCAATGAGTGGCGCTGAAGCCAGAGCAAAGATTAGTCAACAGAAGCCTAGTGCCATTGTTTTAGATGTGGTGTTACCAAATGAAAGTGGGTTTGAGTTGTGTCGCGATCTCAAAGATAAACCTGAAACAAAAGATATTCCGATCATCCTTTGTTCAACTAAGAGTGGTGAGATGGATAAGTTTTGGGGCATGAAACAAGGGGCTTCGGCTTATCTAACTAAGCCTGTAGATGTTACGGAACTGATCCGCACGATTAAATTACTAGTAAAAGATTAGGAAGACGATCACCATGACAAATAAGATGGTTGGCAGTCAGAAAAATTTAACTCAGCTAGCTAAATCCCAGACTAAAACTGAGCAATTTCTGTCTTTCCCTTTAGAGCCAGAGCAGCAAGCCTTACTGCCTACCCATCAGCTATTAGAAATTGTTAAGGCTAGTTTGTCGCAAATAACGGCGATCGCAGGTTTAGACAAAAGTGTCATGGGGATATATAACTGGCGGGGGGATGCGATTTGGGTTGTTGATTTGGCTAGCCTGTTGGGATATAAGCCTCTCTACGCACAAGAATATGAGCAGGAAAAATTGCAGGACAAGTGTCATATCATATTTATGCGGAGTCAAGATAATGTTATTGGGTTTGCAGTTTCACATGTAGGGCAGATGCTGAAATGTGAGACTTCTAAAATACAAACTTCAGCATTGATATTTCCAAATTCAGTGATGATGCAAGTTTGTCGGGGGTATTGGTTGAGTAGTATTAACGAGACATTTTTTGTGCTTGATGGCGATGCGATCGCGCAGATTATCTAGACATAGATAAAGTTTTATTTGTTTTGATATTTTTTAAAATTTTTTAGATTATTACGGAGAATTAGCAATGTTGACACAAGATAACCAATCCAAAAACCAACCTCAAGCATTGAACAATAATAGCGACAACACTAATGACAATGCTGAAGTTATTAGTCAGCCAGAGGTGATTTCCCTAGAAAATTTACTAGAAGAAGTTCCAGCCAATCCGCAAGATCAAAAGCCAAAAAAATGGGGATGGGGATGGCGATCGCTATCTTTGCGATCTAAATCCACAATTCTGGCGATTATGATTGGCTCATTTCCTGTATTGCTGGTCGGAATTGCAGGATATTTAATTGCTGACAATACTGTGACAACAAAGGTGAGGACTAGTCACACACAGGCTTCTATTTCAACGGCAGACAAAATATCTAGATTTATGTTTGAACGTTATGGTGACGCACAGGTGTTGGCAAATCTTCCAATTTTTACTGACCCTAGGGTGCGAAAAATTTATAGTACGGCTGAGCGTTCAGAAATCCTAACAAAATATGCCGAGAACTATGGAGTTTACGACAGTATTGCCGTATTTGATTTGCAGGGTAATACTCTTGTACAGATGCGTGGTGGAACCCCTATTAGTAACTACAGTGATCGTCCATACTTCCAAGAAGCAATCAAGACTGGAAAGGCGGTTCTCAACCCACCCACGGTATCGAAGTCTTCAGGCAAGGTCTCTATTGAAATTGCTGCCCCAATTAGAGATACTGAAACTAATCAAATCATCGGGGCGTTGCGAACTCGTATTCCTGTTAAAGTCATTGAGGATCTAGTCTCTGCGGCTGATAAGGATAGTGGATATAAAGTTGTTGATGCCAAAGGCATAATTTTTGTCTCTCGCGACAAAGATGTAGTTGGAAAACCTCTAAGAGAAGCCTTTGAAGGGATTGACAGTTTAATAGCCAATAACAAGGCGGATTCTAAAACTTCTGTAAAGGCTACCGATGGGAGTTTAAAATTAGTTGGCTATGCTCCCACAAAAGAACTAACTGGATTGCCTAGCCTGAATTGGAAATTTATATTAACTGTTGACGAGGATGAGGCCTTTCAAGCAGTATCAGAGTTATCTTTGGTGTTTTTACTTGGTGGTCTAATCTCGGCTGTAGTTATAGGTGTAATCGCAGCTTGGTTAGCTAATCGCGCCGTGAAACCAATTCAAAATGCTGCTGGTGTCGTAGCTAAAATTGGAAAAGGGGATCTTGATACTCGTCTAGAAGTTTCCAGTGAGGACGAACTAGGGATACTGTGTAGCAACATCAACAGGATGACAGAACAACTGAAGTATCTGAGTGAAGTACAGCAACAAGAAGCAGGAAGATTAGAAAATGCTCGTCAAGAAGCAAGAGCCGAAGCAGATGAACGAGCAGAACAGCAAAAACAAGAAAAAGAATTTTTGCAACGCCGTGCATTAGAGCTATTGATAGAAGTAGATCCTGTGAGCCGAGGTGACTTGACGATTCGGGCAAACGTAACTGCTGATGAGGTAGGGACGATTGCTGACTCCTACAACGCCATTATTCGTAACTTACGGAAACTGGTACTAGATGTACAGGGTGCATCGCAGTCCGTAACCCAAACCGCTACAAGTAATGAAATGGCTGTGCGATCGGTATCTAATGAAGCTCAGAAGCAGTCAGAGTCAATCAACTCGGCGCTACAGGAAATTCAAGTCATGGCTAAGTCAAGTCGAGGTGTAGAAACTAGAGCCAAACAAGCAGAACAAGGGATGCAGATGGCGGTGGCAGTTCTCCAAGAAGGAGACGAAGCTATGAACCGCACTGTTGAAGGGATTTCAGAAATTCGTGAGACTGTCTCGGAAACTGCGAAAAAGGTCAAACGTCTGGGTGAGACTTCGCAAAAGATTTCACGCATTGTGAACTTAATTGGTAACTTTGCAGCCCAAACCAACTTGTTAGCACTGAATGCGGCGATCGAAGCAGCCCGTGCTGGAGAGGAAGGACGAGGTTTCAGCGTCGTTGCGGAAGAGGTACGCGATCTTGCAGAACAGTCCGCAACATCAACTGCTGAAATTGAACAGTTGGTGGAAGAGATTCAAACCCAGACTAATGAAGTGGTTGCCGCGATGGAGACTGGTACAGAGCAAGTTGTCACAGGGACAAAGCTTGTCCAAAATGCCCGTGAAAAACTAACGCAAATCGCAATGGTAAGTAAGCAGGTCAACACCATTGTTCGGGAAATTGCGATCGCGGCGGATAATCAAACCAAAACCTCCGATCGCATGGGTCAGACGATGCAAGAAGTCTCGGCGATCGCTAAGGATACATCGAAACAGTCTGAAGATGTGGCGCAATCATTCTCTGAGCTTTTGCAAGTTGCTCAAGATTTACAGGTAAGTGTATCTCAGTTCAAAGTCGCTTAAGTTTAGTCTATTCAGTGCTTTGCACTGAATAGACTAATTAAATATTGATTCTAAGATTTAAAGAAGACTATGTTAATTAAAGACAAACCAGAAATCCCTCCCTCCGAAAATCCCGAACAAATCCTACCCAAAAGATCAATTACCCACATCTCTTTGCCAGAGAGAACTACATCTATATCTAAGCCCAAAGTTCCTTTCTGGAAATTACCAGCCCAAGCTTGGAATAACTTGAGTGTAAGCTGGAAGTTATCGATTTTGCTATTATTAGCTTCAGGTTTACCAGTATTTGTCGTCACTCAAATCCTCGTTACATCTTCAGAACAAGCTTCTCTTAGAGAATTACGAACTTCAGTAAAGGAAAAAGGTTCGTTCTTTGTTTCAGAATATGTACTTTGGACAAACAATGAGGCTAAACAAGATGCGGAAGCGATCGCCAAAGCGATCGAGTCAAATAGTTTTGATCTCAACGATGCGACAGAGTTAGCAGCCAAACGAGCTAGCCTACAACCGTTACTGCAAGTAAGCGGCGAAGATGTTGATCCAGAATCCATTAAAAACGTGAAACTCGTTACTGATAGCCGTGGGCGCAGTATTGAAGGAAATACGCTTATTCTTGACGAAGATTTTACTAAGTTCCCATTGCTTGCACCCAAAGATCAAAAAGGTCAACTAGAACTAATTCCTCAGTTATACAAACAGGGATCAATCCCCTCTGGCAGTAATTTGGCAAATTTACCAATTGTCAAAAATGCGATCGCTACAGGTAAACCCATGTATGGCATCGAATTTGTAAAATTATCGGATTTGCAGCAATTAGGACTAGAAGCCCCTGCGAATATCGGCATTCGTGGTCAATCCACTCAAGGACTTGTGGAATCTAAGCAGCCAGCGCCCTTAGGAACTTACGAAATTGAGCAGGGTAAGTCTGGGTTGATTAGCATGGCAGTATATCCAATCAAAGTCAAAGGACGAATCGTTGGTACGGCGATAGTGGGATCGTTGCTCAACCGTAACTATGGCATCGTGGACAAATTTTCCAAACGCTACAATATTCCCACTGCAACGATTTTCGCTCAGGATTGGCGCATTACCACTAACATTCCTTACGTCGATCCCACTACCAAAAAAGCAGACAATACCAGAGCGATCGGCACGCGGTCAGCCCGTGAAGTTTCTGATGCTGTCCTCAAACAAGGAAAGGAATATGTTGGAGACACCAATATCACAGGTGTCAACTACCTGACCTTTTACGCTCCTCTTTATGATCACCGTAAACTGATTGATGAAAATGCTAAGCCAGTTGGTATGGCTTATGTAGGTCGTCCGCTATCAGAAATTCAAGAACTTGTTGATAGCCTATCCAATGCAGGTTATACGATCGCAGGGATTTCCATTCTTATAGCTGGGGCGATCGGCATTATGGTAGCTATTTCCTTTGCACGTCCTTTACGTCTTTTGTCTAGTTTCACCAAAAAGATTGGTACTGGAGAAATAAGCGAACGTCTAACTGATGGCGATCGCCGTGATGAAATCGGCACATTATCCCAAGAGTTAAATAACATGGCGGAACAGCTAGAAGTTCTAATTGCAGAAAAGCAACTAGAGGCAGAACGCATTGTTGAAGCCAAACAGGAAGCTACTCAGACTGAAGCAGAGCTACGCATACAAGAACAGAGACAAGCCACAGAGTTTCTCCAAAAACGAGCTTTGGAATTGCTGATTGAAGTTGATCCTCTCAGTCGAGGTGACTTAACAATTCGCGCTACGGTAACAGAAGATGAAATTGGCACAATTGCTGACTCCTATAATGCCACCATTAGAAACCTTCGTAAGCTTGTAATAGAAGTTCAATCCGCCTCTCAGTCTGTATCTCAAACTGTTTTGCAGAATCAACCGACTATGCAAAACGTATCCGATGCAGCCACAGAGCAGGTAGTGGCGATCAATCAAACCCTTGAACGTATCCAAATACTCACCGAATTGATCGCAGGTGTAGAGATGCGTGCTGTTCAAGCTGAAGCACAAGTGGAATCAGCAAACCAAGCATTGCTTGAAGGTGATGCGGCTATGAATAGTACCGTTGAAGGTTTCACCGCAATTCGGGAAACCGTGTCAGAAACTGCCGAAAAAGTGCAGCAATTGGGAGAAGCTTCACAGAAGATCTCCAAGGTCGTCAAACTGATTAGTGGCTTTGCTAGCCAGACAAATATGCTCGCACTAAATGCTTCCATTGAAGCTGCAAGGGCTGGAGAAGAAGGTCAAGGCTTTGGAGTAGTTGCCAACGAAGTACGAGCGCTTGCTCAACGCTCAGCAAAGGCTACCACTGAAATTCGGCAATTGATCGAAGAAATTCAAGCGCAGGTTAATGATCTGGTCAAAGCGATGGCTATCGGGACAAAACAAGTGAATAGTGGTTCACAATTGGTTGAAGAAACTCGCCAAAAACTGACCGATATTTCGGCATCCAGTCAACAGGTTAACCAACTAGTAAAAGAAATTGCTCAAGCCGCCGCTTTGCAATCACAGACATCGGATCAAGCCACCCAAACAATTCAAAACGTGGCAACGATCGCTACTTCTAACTCTAGTTATGCCCAAAACCTGAATGACGCTTTTAGTGAGTTACTCCAAGTTGCGGAAGCATTGCAAGTGAGTGTCGCTCAGTTTAAAGTCAACGCTTAGAATCTATTTAAAAGAATCAGGACAAAGAATCAGCCCAAAGCAGCAGGATAGCAGTCATGTACAGTACAGAAACAGAAATTCACGATCAAGCCTATCAATTTTTCATGCAAGAAGCGCCTGAATTTTTGCAGACAATTGAGATGGGGTTGCTTTCTCTACGTGAAGACCGAAGTACTGCGAATATTCACGCGATTATGCGTGCTGCTCACTCCATTAAGGGAGGCTCAGCAAGTCTTAACTTTGAAGGCATTAAAACCGTCGCCCATCAATTAGAAGATGTCTTCCGATCGCTATATCGTTTTGAAGGCGAGATTGATGCGGATGTAGAAGGCTTGTTGTTACAGGCTTACGACTGTTTGCGTCTACCATTAATGGAGCAACTGCAATCAGGGCGTTACGATTCGGCAGAGGCGATCGCTGCTGCCGAACCTATATTTGAAGTGCTGAAGCTCTATTTGGGTGATACGGATGAAGATGTTGAATTACCGACAGCAGCCGAGTTAGGCGTAGATATCGTGCAGATCGTTTTTGAAGGCGATGTCCAACAGGGAATTGTACGGTTGCAAAATGTCCTTGCTAACCCCGAAGGCGTACCTGTGACAGGGGAAATTCGAGCGCAAATAGAAGTATTTAGCGGCATTGGCGAACTGTTAAATTTATCTGGATTTAAAGCGATCGCCCAAGCGACATTAGAGGCTCTCGAACATAATCCTGATAAGCCCATCTTGGTAGGAAAAGTAGCGATCGCTAATTTTGAGACAGCCCGTGCTGAAGTTTTGGCAGGCGATCGCGCTCAAGGTGGTCAACTTAGTCCAGAGTTAATCGCCCTAACAAAATCCCCATCTCCCCATGCTCAAACTGATAAAGCTCAAGCAAATCAGACGTTAAAGATAGCAACTTTATCCGAAGAATCTCCTTTTGAGATGGAGTTTGATAATGCTGATGATTGGTTTCTATCTTTAGAACAGGAACTAAGTGAAACTAAATTTCCAGATTCTCAATCAGAGCCGCAAACAGAAACTCAAAGCAAAATTCAAATAAATACTCCAGAAGATTTAATCTCAGATAGTTTAGCTGATGATTTTCTAGAAATAAGTCCAGAAATAAATATAGAGCCGAGCTTAAATTTGTTCGCAGATAGTCAAGGATTGTCTCGTTTCGATGATATTGATATTTCCTCAATTAATTCAGAATTATGGAATCCAAAAACAGAACCCGATAGCATTGATGTTGACATTGATGCCGTTGACATTGATGACTTTGCTGATGTAGATATTGATCAACTAGATCTACAATACTTAGATCAACTAGATCAAAATTTTGATATTTTTTCCACTTCATCAGAAGTACTATCAAATTTAGACGACGACACAGGGAACCTTGGAAAAAATGATTTTAATGATCTTGATAATTCCGATATATCGGAATTATCAAGATCATTAAAATCACCAAAATCTTCATTAACCGAATTAACTGATCAACAAAATTCTTTTCCATTGGCTAAGTCCGCCCAAGATCCCAAAGCGACATTAGCTAATTACGCTCCCAAAAAAACTGCCCCTATTCCTACAACCGTCACTCCTTCTATTGCCGAAACCATCCGAGTTGATTTGCCTAGATTAGACCGATTAAATAATTTCTCTAGTGAATTAGTAACGCAAGAGAATGCATCGATTCTTCAAAATCAGCAACTTCAATCTAAAATTGAACGCATTCAAAAGCAGTTCCAAAGCTTTGATCAACTTTCAAAAAATCTGCAAACTTGGCTGGATAAAGCGCAGCGATCGCAAGTTAGAACCCAAGAGCTAACTGTAGATTCTTCGCAACTTGATACTATTCCCACCAACTTTTCAGCTTCGGCAGGTCTACTAGCAGACTTCGATCCATTACAGATGGATTCCTATGGTCATCTGCATAGCTTTGTCCAAGAAGCGCTCGAAGATATCGCGCAAATGGATGAAGGAATGCGCGACATGAAGGTTTTAATGCAACAGACGCAGCAAACTCAAAGACGCAAACAGCAAATCCTCAAGCAATTACGGTATGACCTCTTGTGGTCAAGGATGTTGCCCTTGGGCGATATCCTTAGCAGCTTGCCGCGCATGGTGCGGGAGATGTCCAATAAATATAACAAGCAAGTCAATCTAAAACTATTTGGTACAGGTACATTAGTTGATAAATCTGTACTAGAAAAACTTTATGATCCCTTTGTACATTTAGTTCGCAATGCTTTCGATCATGGTACTGAGTCCACTCAAAAACGTCTAGAACTCGGTAAGCCTGTGATTGCAAGCATTGAAATTCGCGCCTATTATCGCGGTAATCAAACCTATATCGAAATTAAAGATGATGGTCAGGGGCTTAACCCTGAGAATATTAAAGCAAAGGCGATCGCAACTGGTTTATTGGAATTAGAAAAAGCAGATCAGATTACTAATGAAGATCTCTATCAGTTTTTATTCGAGCCTAGTTTTTCGACAGCAGAAGTCGTTTCGGAACTGTCAGGTCGGGGCATGGGGCTGTCAACTGTCCAAGAACAAGTCCGCAGCCTGAAGGGATCAATTGAAATCAAGTCAGAAGTAGGGCAAGGTACGACTTTTACAATTAAACTACCGCTCACTTTGAGTATTGCCAAGCTGATGATCTTTAGCATTCAAGAGCGATTATTAGCGATCGCGATCGATACTTTGCTAGGAATTATCCCCATTGATGCTAATGAAGTACAAATCATCCAAGGCAAAAAGTTTTACCGTTTTGAAGATCGGTTGATTCCCCTATATTCCACCGACCTCTTCGCAGATGGTTATCCATTACCCAAACAATCCCAAGACATATTTAATATCGAATCATTCACCGAAGAAAACCAGATCATTTTGTTGCTATTTGCCGATGGCGATCAAGTTATGGCGCTACCGATAGATCGTGTACTCAATGAGCAGGAATTGGCAATTAAGCCGTTTGGCAAAGCGATCGCGCCGCCCCCCTATCTTTATGGTTGTACCGTATTGGGCAATGGCACACTTGTACCTGTCATCGACGCTTCAGCTTTGTTTTCGCTTAAGCAATCATCCCATGAAGCTAAGGGAGAGTATTTGTCTACTAGTAATGCTAGTTCTACCCCAACATTAGTAGAGTCGAAACCAAAACTAATCCAAAGAAAAACGCTCTTGATTGTGGATGATTCGCTCACAGCTCGCCAATCACTTTATCTGACTTTAGAAAAGTTTGGTTATCAAGTACTCCAAGCAGGGGATGGACGTGAGGCGATCGAGCAACTTGCGAGATCCTCTGAAATTAAAGCTGTATTGTGTGATGTGGAAATGCCTAACATGAATGGGTTTGAATTCTTAGCATTCTGTCGTAAAGAGCCTCGCTACTTAAATATCCCCATTGTGATGCTTACTTCTCGCAGTGGAGCTAAACATCGTGGTGTTGCTCAAATGCTTGGAGCTTCAGGATATCTCACCAAACCCTATCTAGAGCAAGAACTAATCAAAACTATTCAAACTCTCCTCGTATAGCTAGATGAACAAGGGGCTTAAGCCCCTTGCCTGTGACCCACCATCCTGAGACTCGCGATATACGAAATTATAATTAACTACAATGCTTAGCAACAAAAAGAAAGAAGAAACACTTAAATTCCTGATCTTCTCAATGGGAAATCTCAATTTAGCGATGGGTATTGATAGTGTAGTGAGGATTATTCCTTTACCCCAAATTCATCGCAGTGGTAATAAGTTACTGGGAATAACGACCTATGAAGATCAAGAAGTTTTAGTGATTGATTTATATAAGCAAATTTATAATCAAGAGACCAATCTAACTAAAGGTTTTTTGGTTATTTTTGCAGGTAAATATAGCTTGTATGGTCTTACAATCACAGCTTTACCCAATGTAGAAGATGTTCCTGTGCATAAGTTACAACCAGTGCCAGCCGAATATCGCGATCGCGACACGCTCGGCATAGCTAGTCACATGATGCAAGTTTCTATCAAAAAGTCTGATCCGCAAACTGTGTTTTTACTGGATTCAGAACTATTACTAAAAATGGCAAGTTAGAGACACTTAGTCAAATTCAGAACCGATTTTTGGTAGCGCGGCAAAGCCTCGCTACCAAAAATCGGTTCTATAATTAAAGTTGCGGCAATAATGGAGATTTATGCGAATCCTATTGGTAGATGATGAAGAAGAACTCGCCGAACCATTACAACGGATTTTGACAAATCAGGGTTATGCGGTTGACAGTGCTAATAGTGGCGATCGCGGATGGGAATTAGCTCAGATAGGTGGTTATGACCTATTGATTTTGGATTGGATGATGCCAGAGAAATCGGGAGTTGAGATTTGCAACCAATTGCGCCAAAAAGGAGATAGCACCCCAGTTCTGATTCTTACAGCCAAAGATACTCTCGATGATCGCGTGACAGGGCTAGATAGTGGAGCCGATGACTATCTGGTTAAACCCTTTGAATTAAGAGAATTGCTAGCAAGAGTAAGAGCTTTACTGCGCCGTGCGCCATCACCGATCGCCTTAACTAGTGAACCTACAAAATTAAGTTATGGAGATTTGGAACTTGATCGCGATAATCAAGTCGTATATCGAGATCAAGTGGCGATCTCTTTAACCGAGAGAGAATATCAACTCTTAGAGTATTTTATGTTGCAACCCAATCAATTACTAAGTCATGATCAGATTTCCCAACATCTTTGGAAAGAAGGAGAAGATATTCCAACTAGCAACGCTCTCGCCGCACAGATCAAGTTATTGCGCCGCAAAATTGATCGCGATCGCCAAATTTCTTTGATCAATACGGTATATGGCAAAGGCTATCGTTTTGGCTAAAGCTTATTCCCGCACCTTCGGCGTAGGAATAGGCAATACTGGCTTTTGAGTTACTAGACTGTAATGATTGAGCTTTACTTGGTAAATAAAAGCTGATATTTTTTAAAAGCTTTGCTTAATAGCGCTTTCATAGCTGCCGCCAGTCTTGTTAGGATCAAACCCCAAAAGACGAACTGCGGCGCTTAGCGCCTCAACTCGCTTCTTGGGTTTGGATTTGTGCTAATACAAATGGCGACGGCTATAAAATTGGCAAACCGCTACAAGGCGAACATATGTAAAATGGTGTCGTGAGGGCATCAATGGAGTGAAAAATTGTGGGACAGGCTCAACTACCGCCGCAGAGACCAACCAACTCTACATTCGCCAAAAATTTAGGGCGTGTAGGTGTGGGACTTGCGATCGCATTTACAGCAACTAGCTTAGGTGCTTTTTGGTATGGACGCTATTTTCTAAATGAGCAATTGTCGCCGCTATTACAAACTGAGCTTACTAAGTCTCTCAAACGTCCTTTACAGCTAGGAAAAGTTGAGCGAGTTAGCTTTTCGAGTATCAGGTTTGGCAAATCTCTGATCCCGCCCACTGCTCAAGAGTCGAATTTCTTGGCAGTTGAAGCGATCGAAGTTAATGTTGATCTCTGGAGCTATTTGACCCGTCGCCAAATTGGTATTGATGCGATCGCGGAGCAGCCACAGGTATTTTTAAAGCAGGACGTTACAGGTTTACTGCAATTACCTAAACTCACACCGCCCGATCCACAGACAAAAGAAGGATTTGTTGATCTGCGGACGCTTACTTTTCGGGATGCTCAGATCACCATCCAAACGATCGATAAAGGAGAGCTAGTGTCTCTCAGTCAAGTGCAGATCGATAGCAATTGGAAGATCACCGATCCCAACAATCAAAGTTTGAAAATGAATGGTAAGGGGCGCGTAACTTTACCAAATCTTGCGGCGATCGCTACACCACCAAATCCTGAGCAGTTAAAAAAAGCGATCGAGACAGCCAGCGCTGACAAGGAAGGCGATAAAGGTAGCGTCATTTTTGCGGTTGATTGGGATTTGACCAAAGGACAAGGTACGGTTGATCTCAAGTCTCAGAAATTACAAGTTGCCGCAGTTCAAGGGTTTGCAGTTAACTTGCCCGTAGAAATTCAGCAAGGGCTACTTGATGCCGAGGCGACGATTTCTCTAGTTGCCGAGAAAGAGAGTCCTACTATATCGGTTACCGCCCAACTGAGTGATGGAGCCATTAAGTCTCCACAATTAATCAAACCAATTACCGAAATTTCAGGACAGCTTAACTTTGATGGGAATGATGCGACCCTTAAGGAATTTTCCGCAAATTATGGCTTGTTGACCACAACTGTTGATGGCACATTTAATCAACAAAAGGGCTTTAACTTGAATTTTACCAGTGCCATACTGGATCTCGCGAAAGGGCTTGAAAGTTTTGATGTCAAGACTCCCGTGGCGATCTCAGGTGAGGTGAAGCTAGCAGGCAAACTTACGGGAACAGCCCAAAAACCATCCCTATCGCTCAACATTACTACCCCCAAAGCCGTTACCTTTGATCGAGTGACTGTCGATCGCTTCTTGGCGACGATTGAACTCAAAGATCTCAATACACTCCAAATCAAGAAAGTCCAAGCTGCATCCACAGGCGCAACTCTCACAGGTGAAGGACAGATCCGCTTACCTCAAAAAAATCAACCTGCGGAAATTCTATTTACCTCCAACCTCGTGGGAGTTGCCGAAGAATTTACCAAGCTATATGGCGCGAAACTGCCCGTTACCATTGGTCAAATTACGAGTTCCTTACAAGTTACTGGAGCTTTAGCAAATCCGCAAATTTTGGCACAGATTGAGGCTCCTAATGCCACCTATCCTGCCAGAGGAGAGGTGTTTCTGGCGGATGGATTAGCCACAATTCGGAATACAAGGGTGCGTTTTCCCATTGGCGAGATTGGGCTAGCAGGTACTTACAATATTGTTAGTGGTGCATGGAAATCCCAGCTAAATAGCAATGGTATTCCGTTATCCGCTTTCCTAATGAATCAGAAAGGTATTCTCGAAGGGTTGATCAACTTGCGAAGCGATCGCGGTGGTTTTTCCTTAGCTGATATTACTGCTGATGGCGTTGTGCGATTACCACAAGGGTTAACCGAAGTTCCTGATGCGATCGTTGCTAATCTGACATGGGATGGTAGGAATTTGCTTGTCCCATCCTTACAAGTGGGTAACTATCTAACTGCTAATGGTAAAGTCGATCTTGCTTTTCCCAATAGTTCACGCAATGAATTCCCTACAGGTATCGCAGGAATTAACCTAGATCTGATTTCCCGCGATGTGAATATCAATCGCTTGGCAACTCTCTCTAACGCCATACCTGCTCAAGCATCAGGCATCTTCAACTTTCGCGGCAACCTCTCTGGAGCGATCGATCGCCTTAAGATCGCGGGAGCCTTACAACTGGATAACGTCGATCTAGCTTCTTTGGGTTCTAGCTTTGCTAAACAAGGGGTAGTGGCTCCATCACGCGGCTCATTGGATTTTGATGGCACGATTAATGGTGACTTGGCGGCTCCCAGCCTAGTAGGTAATCTGCGTGTAGCCAGTTTAAAGGTCAATCAAATCGAACTTGATAAACTCACTTTTAACGGTGCTTTAAATGGAATTGGTAGCGTTATCCAAGCTACAGGTGATTTGCTACTAGCAGGACTGAGAGTTGATAAATTAGCCTTCGATCCACGTTTAGAAGGCAAACTCAATTTTGATGGCAATCAAGGCTTAAATGTTGACTTACGCGGAAAACGCGATCGCATTGCTGCGCGTCTAGATAGCGCTTTCCGTCCCATTGATTTTAATGTGAACTTAGGAGAATCGACGGCGACAGGTAGACGTTTTGAGAATAATCCCCGTCGTTTACAAGTAGCGATCAATAACATCCCCCTTGCGCTAGCCGCTTCTCTCGCAGGACAAAATGATGTCAGTGGCAAGCTATCCAGTAATCTCATTGTTGATTTTACCAATAATCCCTCGGCGACAGGTGAGATTACGGTAGAACGCCCTCGCTTTGGTCGAGTGTTGGCGGAACGAGCGATCGCTAAAGTCACCTATGCCGATGGTATTTTGAATGTTAAGGATGGCAACTTAAGTATTCGGCAGGGAGAAGTTAGTAATGAGTATAAATTCAATCTGACCTACAATCCCGAATCCGAAAATCCGATCGCTGGAGCCGTCGAAATTGCTCAAGGTCGAGTTCAAGATGTATTTGCCACATTGCAATGGGCGAACATTGTCGATGTTACCCAAGGGCTTACCTTTGCTAAAAATAGAGCAGCAGAATTACAGCCCCTAGAAGCAATCAGATTAATGGGAGAGCCTCTATATAAACAGTTACAATATCTCACTCAGATCGAACTGCGACAGGAACAACAGGAAACCGTGGCTTCAGCCCGCAATTTTAATTTACCACCGCTTACGGATTTTCGTGGTGATATCAAAGGTAAAGTCACTTTTGGGTTTAACAAACGCAGGGGTATTCGTGTCGGCTTTAATCTAGTTGGCAAAAAATTTGAGTATGGAAAATTTGCTGTTGACGACATTCAAGTAGAAGGAAGATATGCCTTTGGTGTTTTCAATATTACCAATGCAAATTTCCAGTCCGACAAGAGCTATGGACGCATTACCAAGGCAAGAATCCGAGTTACTCCTTCGTCAAATCCATTATTCCGATTCCGTGAACAAAGTGGTGAAATTGAATTAAAGGATTTTCCCATTGAATCTTTGAGACCATTGCCATTTTTTAGCGCAATCCCCTTTGATTTGACAGGAAAAGTTAACGGCAACCTCTCTATTTCTGGTACTAATTTGCTGGATTTAGGAGTTAAAGGGCAGTTGAGCCTGACCGATGGCTCCGTTAACCGTCAACCAATCGATTTTGTGGCGGTGAAGTTTAACTACGACAAGTTAAATATTAACTTCAATGCCAGTATGAAGGTGGCAGGCAAGGATTCTGTTGTCGCCTCGGGTAATTTTGGAGTTTTTGGTATCTTTGACGTTAAGCTCGATGTTAAGGATGAAGGTATTGCTTTTATCAATATTTTCAATCAACCTGTACGTTGGGTCAGTGGTAAAGGCAATATCAATCTCACTGCAAATGGAACCTTTAGAGATCCCAAAATCGCTGGAAAGATGACGGTCGATAACGCCAAGGTCAAGATTGCAGGTTTACCAGGAGATTTCACCGAGGTTCAAGGTGTGATTGACTTCACTCGCGATCGCTTGATCAGTAATATCACTAGCAACTTTAGCGAAGGCAAACTCGCTTTAACAGGCATTCTCCCCATTAGTAATCCTAATCTAATCCCAACAGATAGTCCCGAATATCAACAAGCCCTTGCCATCAATGCCGATAGGCTCAAACTGAACATTCGAGATATTAGTTCTGACAACTTCAATACGCGAGTTATCGTTAGAGGCGCATTATTAGCGCCAATCATTACAGGGGAAGTGGCGCTAGGCGACGGGCGATTTGTCATCGGTAATGATGCTGATCCCAATAGTTCTGCTGCTCTAGCTGATGACAATAGCAATTTAGCAGATGTTGCCTTTGATCGCCTCTCGGTTAAATTGCAAAACATGCAAGTGACCCGCTTTCCCATATTTAATTTCTTAGGAGAAGGAACATTAGTCGTAAATGGAACCTTCCTCAAACCAGAGCCAGAAGGTAAAATTAATATCTCACGCGGACAGTTCAACGCAATTTCGACAAGGTTCCGCCTTGATCGCGCCTATGAAAACTTTGTCGAGTTTAAACCCGTTCAAGGACTAAATCCGACCCTCAATGTCCGTGTTTCTGGCGCTGTTGCTGAGATCACCCGCGTACCGATCAATTCCAATCGTCCCGACGATCTGTTCCGTCCCAATGAAGTACCTGTGAGCAATTTGGGAGCGCAGAAGACCCTACGAGTCCAAGCTAGTGTTACGGGTACAGCCCTTGCCCCCGATATCCGTCTCTCTAGCAGCCCACCACGTAGCCAAGCCGAAATCATTGCCCTCATAGGCGGTGGCGTTTTACAACAACAGGGTGGATCTGATCCTGCTTCAGCCCTTGCGAGTTTCGCAGGTGGTACAGTTCTCAACTTCCTCCAAGATGCGATCGGTGATGCGTTGAATCTCGCCGAATTTAATCTCAGTCCAGTTACTACGACTTCAGGCACTAGCAGTACAGGAACATTAGGACTGTCGGCTGAGGCAGCGATCGATGTCAGTAATAGTTTCTCGGTCGCCCTCCAACGGATTATCAATGATTCCACCCAACCAACTAATTTCTCGGTGCGTTATCGTGTTGATCCAAATATTCTATTGCGCGGTAACTACGGGACTGATGGCAGCACGGGTATCTCGATCGAGTATGAAAATCGTTTTTAAATTCAGCATGGGTGATCTTATACCAAAACACTAAATGGCTAAGCCATTTAGTGTTTTTAAAACCCTTACTGGGTTTGGTTTTTAATTTCCGAAAGTGTGACCACACTTTTGGAAATTTGGTATTAGCGGACAAACGCAGGCATCACTTCGGCAGCAGTCATCAAACCGTAAATACCGCGTTGATGGAACTGCTTACCAGCCTTAAGATAGCCAAAAGCGGGGCCACAAACATTTGCCGCCATGCTGGTTTCATCGCCAAGGGTGAAAGTATGCGTCGAGATTTTGCCCTCAAAGGTGCGTCCTGTCAGCTTCATATTGGTGCTGAGGGGCTTCTTAGGGTTGCGGGTATCGACTACGCCGCCAACGGTCACGCGATCGCGATCGCAAATTCCGACACGTTCGAGCATGATGTCATCGGCATGTTCCATGTTTTCCAGAGAGATTAAGCCATTGGTCTTCTCCAGCAGTGCCTCTACTTCCGCATCGGTCATCGCTTGAGCCATATCGACGGTATAACCCGACATATGCGCGATATCTTCGCGGATGGTGGCACGGTAAGCATTCCAGTTAGCAATACCGACCCCGAAGGTAATCTCGACCTTGTGGACTTCCGCAAAGCTCTGAGCCGCGATCGCGGCGGCGGCTGTCAATAATCCAGGGGTTGCGCCACAACCAGACATATAGGTAATCCCTGCGGCTTCCAGTTCTGGGGCAAGGGCAATCATTTGCTCAACGGCGCTAGTGCGTTTGATGGCATCAACTAGCACACCCTTCCAGCCTGAAGCGATGAATTGCTTAGCCACGCTTGCCATGAAGGTATTGGGCAGGTTCGGCAATGCGAGAAAATAACCATCGACATCCTTGGCGGTAGCGATCGCCTTAGCAATGCTGTCCTGTGTGAGAGTACCCGATCCTTCGAGATGGCCCAGTGAGCCTTGTTTTTGGTAAGTGGCGATCGCTTTGTTAGCATCTAGCCCCTGTGGGTCATAGGCAAAGCCTTCTTTGTCGGCTGCTACGACTAGCTGCATTTCTTGCTTAGCGCTAAGCAATTTCGCCGCCGCTTGCCCTAATCCACCAAATCCTAAAATTCCAACTTTTAATGTCATTTAAGTTTAACTTCGTTTATCACTATGGGAGTTTACAATTCTGATGCGATCCCTTAATGTGCCATATTTTCGGACGCAATAGCACATTAGAGTCCTGTAACTTAATAAAGAACCAAATTTTTGAGGGTGTAGCAAAGTCCATCCTCAAAAATCTGGTTCTTCTTTTGGGCTTGGCTTATGCGTGATAAGCTAATCAGCGATGAAAACCGATACCCTCTTTTATCAACTCTTCCAATCATTCCATACGCTACTCTTTGAGCTAATCGATCGCCCCATTTCAGATGCAGAAGGCTATCAATTCAGCACTGCCGAAGTCAGATAGATTTACAAGACCAAGTAGTAAAATTTATAGAGACGGTACTTGTCTATAAGTTCCCCAAGTTAAGTCGTCAGGAGATCGAAGCCATGTTTACATACAACGATTTAAAAAATACCCGCGTTTATCAAGAGGCGAAGGAAGAGGGGTTGCAGCTAGGCAAGCAGGAGGGTTTGCAGTTAGGTAAGCAAGAGGGCTTACAGTTGGGTGAGCAAAGAGGTTTGCAAAGACAAATTGCGATGCTGCTAAAAATGCTAACCCGCAAGTTTGGGAAATTAAGCCCTAGAACCAAAAATCGGATTACAAAATTATCGGTGACGCAGTTAGAAAACCTTGCTGAAGTTATCTTTGATTTACAAACTGTTGCTGATTTAAATACTTGGTTGCGTAACAATGGATAAAAATAAAATCTAACATTTTAGTTTTAGTAATCGAGAGCAGTAAGTTATGGCAAATGGTGACGATCGCACTCAAAATATTCCTGTCAAACTTAAAAATGGCAGAATCATTCGGGTTGAAGTAACGCAGACTGGGCGTGAAGATGTGGCACTTGGAGCAGCCAGTGAGTTTGAGGAAGTAACTGATGCGTTAGAGGGGATTGTGGAAGCGATCGCTGAAACGATTAATCAGGCAAATCCCACTAAGGCAACTGTAAAGTTTGGACTGGAGATTGCTGTGGAGTCGGGCAATTTGATTGCGATTTTGGGCAAGGGCAGCACTAAAGCAAATTTAGAGATCGCGCTGGAATGGACAAAAGAAGAAGGATCAGGAAAAATCATTGGCTAGTCTAAGTCCAGACAATCTCCATACTTGTACTGTGAAGCTGAGCATTGATAATACTCACGGTACAGGTTTCTTTGTGGCGGCGGGGCTGATTTTGACCTGTCATCATGTGGTTAAAAATGCTGGCGATCGCCCGATTAAGGTGAGATGGCAAAACCAAGAGGATTTTGCAGTGGCGACGGTTTTGCAGTCTTTTCCCGATCCTATCGATCTGGCTCTGTTGCAATTTGAGACGGTAGAAGCTTTAGCCTCTGTGGAGTTGGATGGGGCGATCGCTGCTTTTGATGATCTCTTTGCCTATGGTTATCCTGAGCGTGACCCGAATGGTGCGGGTGTGGTGTTGCGATGCGATGGGCTGAATGGTGATGTGCCGCCGAAGATCAAGTTTAGTGATGGCACTGCGCGACTTGGGTTAAGTGGTGCGCCGTTGCTCAATCCTGCTACGGGCAAGGTGTGTGGTGTTGTTAAATATACTGAAGATCGCAATTTCCCTTTAGGTGGCGGTGGGATTCCGATCGCGACTGTTTTTGAGTATTTTCCCGTTCTCAACACTCCTTATAAGGGACTTGCCTATTTTAAAGATGACGATGCACGGTTCTTTTTTGGGCGGACAGGACTAACGGATTTATTGCTTGATCGCCTACAGCAAAGTAATTTTCTAGCACTATTAGGGGCTTCGGGCAGTGGCAAATCTTCGGTATTACGGGCGGGACTACTGAACCAATTACGTCAGGGGCGATTATCGGGTAGCGATCGCTGGGAATTGCGGGTGATGTTACCGACTGAGCATCCACTTAAAAGTTTGGCTAATGAGTTTATCGATCAAAAGTTAGGGAATATTGATCGCGCTGCACAGTTGGCAACAGCCGAAAAGCTACTTGCTGAGGGCAAAGATGGTTTGCGGCGTTTGGTGGAAGCAACGGCAAAAGCAACCCGCATGGTGTTGGTGATCGATCAGTTTGAGGAATCCTTTACGCTCTGTCAAAATCTGGAGGAAAGGGAACAGTTTTTTGCTTGTTTGATTGGGGCGCTAGAGATTACGGCGGATAAGTTCTGTCTGGCGATCGCTATGCGTGCGGATTTCTTTGGGAAATGTGTGGAACGGGAATATGGGGGACTATCAAAACGAATTGCGGCGCATTTGGTGGCGGTGACACCGATGAATGATGATGAGTTGCGAGAGGCGATCGCTAAACCTGCGGCGATTGTTGGTTGTGAAGTGGAGCCAATTTTGATTGAGGAGATTGTGCGGGATGTGGCAGGTGCGCCTGCGAATTTGCCATTGATGCAGTTTGCGCTCTCGGAATTATGGCAGTTACGGGATGGAAATCGCTTGACTTTGCAAGCCTATAAGCAGGAGTTGGGAGGGATTACGGGGGCGTTAGAGAAACGCGCAAATGCGGTCTATGCTCAATTTACGGATGAGTTAGACAAGAGGGCGGTGAAGCATATCTTTTTGTCGCTGACGCAGTTGGGTGAGGGTACGGAAGATACGCGCCGCCGTGTGGAGATGTCGAATTTGGTGACGGCTAAGTTGTCGCTGGAGGCGATCGAGCGGGTGGTGCGGAGGTTGGCGGATGAGAAGTTGGTGGTGACTGATGATCGCGAAAAGAGAAAGGTGAGTGGTGATGCGATCGTGGATGTGGCGCATGAGGCGTTAATTCGTGGTTGGAAGTTGTTGCGCGGCTGGTTGGATGAAGATCGCCAGAATTTACGGCAACAGCGATGGATTGAAGATCGGGCGATCGAGTGGCAGAGATCTGGGAAAGTGAAGGAGTTTTTGCTGTCGGGGAAGCAATTGAAGGAGTCACGGAAGTTTCAACAGCAAGAAGTGGATAGATTTCCTTTGCCTGAATTAGCGCAACAACTTCTTAAAGTGAGTAAGCGCCAAAGAGTAAAGGAAATAGCTTTTGTGGCGATAATCTACATGATTGTTCCTATTGTCTTTGGAGGATTTTCTATTCGTTGGTGGTATTTAGAAACAAAATGGGCTGTATTGCGACAATGCGAAAAAGAACAAACTAAAGATGGTAAATGTGCGGGTAGAGTAGAAGCTCTTAAGTCATTAATCAATGCTAACGCTAACCTTCACTCCATAGACCTTAGCGGTGCTAACCTCAGTAGTATTGATCTCAGTAAAACTGACCTGAGCCGAGCTAATTTGAGCAGAGCTAATCTCAGTAGATCTGACTTGAGTAAAGCCAAGCTCAGTGAAGCAAACCTTAATAGTGCAGACCTAAGTAGGGCAAATCTCGCAGGAGCCAACTTGAGTAGAACTGATATGAGCAGAGCAAACCTCAATAATGCAAACCTCACTAGTGCAGACCTAAGCAGGGCAAATCTGACGAGCGCTAGTTTCATTGAAACGAACCTCTTTAAAGCAGATTTTTTCAGTTCTAACCTTAGCAAAACCAATTTCAATAATGCTTACCTGATCGAATCCATACTTGTTGGAACAGATCTCACAAGAGCAGATCTCAGCAAAGCCCAACTCATCAAAGTCTCTCTCGAAAGATCGAATCTAGAAGAAGTAAACCTAAGTGAAGCTAGTCTGGTGGGTCTAGACAAATCCAACTTAGAGATAATCAAAACAACCTGTAATTGGGAAAAATCTAAAATAAGCGAAGAGTTACGCGCGAGTCTTACAAAAGCTCCCAATCCCAAAGAAAAAACTGATTGTAGTCAATGGAATAAATCATCCTGATTTACTCTCATCTTATTCTCCATCACCCACCCGTCCCAAACGGAACACCCCTCTTCCCATCAACCTTAATCCCCTACTCCAGCATCACCTTACTCAAATTCGCCACAGCCACATTCCTCAGAGCATCCAGTACCCCATTCCCATAGAACAAAGTCATTTAAGCAATATATAGCATGACATCCGTGTTACCATGCTACAATGATTATCTCATTCAAAAATCAAGGTACACGCGATATCTTTGATGGCAAAAACACAAAGGAAGCTAGAAAAACTTGTCCCGCATCGCTTAATCGAGTCGCCACCCGTAAACTCGACCAAATCAACGCCGCCATTAGCTTACAAGACTTGCGAATGCCGCCTAACAATCGACTAGAAACATTACTAGGCGATCGCGCTGGGCAATATAGTATTCGCATCAACGCTCAATATCGCATTTGCTTTATCTGGACAGAAACTGGAGCCGAACAGGTCGAAATCATCGACTACCACTAATTGCCAATAATTAATCAAAAACTCATTCACAAAACCAACCCAAAAAAATATGCCTTACATTCCCACCCATCGTCCACCAACCCATCCTGGGGAAATGCTCCTCGAAGAATTTCTATCCCCATATAGCCTAACCCAGCGACAACTAGCCGACGCGATCCATGTCCCATATCAAAGGATCAACGAAATCGTCAACTGTCGGCGCGGCATTACCCCTAGCACAGCCCTACGCTTAGGAAAATTCTTCTCCACTTCACCAGACTTCTGGATGAACCTACAACAATCTTGGGATTTGTATCACGCTCAATTAGCAGAAAGAACTGACTTATCGGCTATACAACCTTTATCATTAGCCGCCAGTTAACAGCGATCGCCTGTGGCAAAATATGAAAGTAGCGATCGCGCAATTTTGGAGGTTAACCCATGCTCAAAACTGTACAGGGAATTTATAAAAACGGGCAAATTCGTCTTACAGAAGTACCACAAGGTATCCTCGAAAGCACTGTATTTGTTACCTTTCTAGAAAATAAGATCGCTACTTGGTCAGATCTCATTTTGCAACATCAAGGTTTTGCCGAAAGTATTAACTTTGAGTCCTATCGAGAGGAGCTAAGGCCACCCCAAGAAATAGCACTTTAAATTCACAAACTTGATTTATGCGATATTTACTAGATACTTGTGTAGTCAATGACTTTGTAAAGGTTGATGCAAATACATCACAGCGATTAAAGACAATTTATCGTAAGGGCTAAAAAACTATGACTTGGAAAATTGAAGAAGCACAAGAACAATTTTTGGAAGTTGTTAATGCTTCTGGACAAACTCCTCAACTAATTTATCAGCGCGATCGCTTTGTTGCGGCGGTAATTCGTGCTGACCTATTTCAAGAATTTCTTACATGGCAACAACAGCAAAAACGAACTTCCCTAGCCGATACCTTCGATGAATTACGACAGATTTGTATTGCAGAAAACTATACCTTCGAGATTAGCCCACGCTGCGATCGCCCTAATCCATTTTTAGAAATGCTGCCATGACCTTTCTCTGCGATACAAATATTATCAGTGAGCTAGCTAGACCTCGCCCAAATTCTGGGGTGATTGATTGGAGTCAAAATGTTACGTTCATAGCCATAAGTGTAATTACGATTGAAGAAATCACTTACGGGCTAACAGCAAAGCCAAATGCAAGGATTCAAGATTGGTTTCAGCATTTTCTTGCCAAATATTACCAGTAACACCTGAAATAGCTCAATGTGCAGGGCTAATGCGTGGCAACTTCAGAACAAAAGGTATTTCTCGCTCTCAAGCTGACATTCTTATTGCTGCGACTGCTGAAGTTCACGATCTAATTCTGGTTACGCGCAATAATCGTGATTTTGAAGGTTGTAATATTCAAATCTTGAATCCGTTTGTTGAATGACACTTCTGGCGCGTTCTCGGGTAAATTTGCATACCATACTGCGTTTTAGGAGACACAGGTATTATCAGCTACAGTCACAATGTCATCGATAGCTCACAATAGTTACGATAGTCCTATGGGTAGCGATCGCCATCGCGCATAAGCAATGAAACCCCGCATTATCATCTGTGGTCTGGATCGCACGGGTTACAAAATTTTGGGTTTGCTGAAACAGCAAGGTTGTCTTGTTGTGGGCATACACGATCGCCCGATTCATCAAGCTGATGCTGAAATTATTATTGGTGATTTGGCGGCAGCGGAAACATTGCTTGCCGCAGGAATTCGCGATGCTCAGACATTGATTTTGGCAGGAGCCGACGAGACCCGCAACTTGTCAATTTTGATGCAAGCAAGGGTTCTTAATCCCCATGTCAGAATTATTAATCGGTTGTTTAACTCCAGTTTGGGCGTGCGTCTAGACTTGACTTTGCCTAATCATTTGACCATGAGTGTCGCAGCTCTGGCTGCGCCTGTATTTGCCTTTAGTGCAATGGGAAGTCAGGCGATCGGTCAATTGCGCCTATTTAACCAGACTTGGCCGATTCATGAAGAATATATTGATGATCATCATCTTTGGTTTGGTAAACCTCTGTCCGATTTTTGGGAAGATCGCTCAAGGATGTTGATTTATTACCTACCCTACGACGAGAGCAAAGTTGATCTGGTCAGTGCCGTGCTAAATGGTCGAACTTTGCAAATAGGCGATCGCCTCTTACTTGGCACTCAGCCCAGTGTCAGAACGGCATCGCGCCCAATCTTGCAGAAAATATCTAAACTCTTTATGAGCTTTCGCCATTTTCATGAACATGGACGAGCTGTCCTGTTTACCGCGATCGCTCTATTGGTGACAATTTTTTCGGCAACGGTGGTTTATACCAGCTTCCAAATGAATATTTCCCTAGTGAATGCCCTCTATTTTTCGGTGGGGATGATTACGGGAGCAGGTGGCAACGAGCAAGTTGTAGAACATTCCCCTGATAGCATCAAAGTTTTTACAATTATCATGATGCTGATTGGTACAGCGGTAATTGGAATTTTCTACGCGATTTTAAATGATTTTATTCTGGGTTCACGACTGAGGAATTTCTGGGATGCGGCTCGAGTTCCCCAACGCAATCATATTGTTGTGTGTGGTTTGGGAAGTGTCGGTGTGCAGACAGCGCTACAACTGGTTAGCTATGGCTATGAAGTTCTAGTTATAGAACGCGATCTCAATAATCGTTTCTTAGATACGGTGCGATCGCAAAATATTCCCGTCATTCATGGTGATGCGAGCCTACCCACGACTCTCAAGGCTGCCAATCTTGAAAAAGCTGAAAGTCTGCTTGCTGTCACCAGTAACGACACGGCAAATTTAGAAATTGCGCTGAATGCTAAGGGAATTGCGCCACGATGTCGGGTGGTAGTGCGTTATGACGATCCCTACTATGCCAGCATGGCACAGGAAGTATTTGATTTTGAAGCAGTTCTCAGTCCTCCCGAAATTGCGGCTCCTGCCTTTGCTTCTTCGGCTCTAGGTGGACGCATTCTCGGCAATGGCATTGTTGCTGATAGCCTCTGGGTAGCGATCGCCACCATGATTACGCCCAATCATCCATTCTGTGGAAAACCTGTCTGCGAAGCCTCTATGACCGCAGATTTTGTGCCACTTTATATTGAGACTTCCTGCCAAACCATACATGGATGGAACTTATTGGAAGCATCTCTAAGTGCAGGTGATATTCTCTATTTGACGATGCCAGCGGCAAAATTAGAACAGCTATGGCGGGTTGCTCCTTTTCAAGTAGCGGTTAGCTAGATAGCTTGTATTGTCGCTGCCACATTAACTTTCTGTGATTTTGGATGCGAAATTAGTCAAATATCTTTATCATAATGATGGGCGGTACGAAGTACCGCCCATCATTATGATAAAGCTCAACTTATGGAGTGTAGATGTTTTCGCTTCCAATTCATTTAGCAATGCATATTCCCGATGGCTACCTCAGCTTGCCAGTGAGTTTGGTTACAGGAGGTATAGCGATCGCCTTAATTGCTCTCTCTCTTAATCGTGTGCAATCAGAATATAAAGAACGTACTGTGCCTCTGATGGGTGTAAGTGCCGCTTTTATTTTTGCCGCGCAGATGATCAACTTCCCGATTGTCGGTGGTACATCTGGGCATTTAATGGGTGGAACTCTAGCAGGGATTTTGCTTGGTCCTTGGGCTGGCTCGTTAGTTATGTCGGTAGTCTTTATTGTGCAGACCATCATGTTTCAGGATGGTGGTTTGACTGCGTTAGGAGCCAATATCACGATCATGGGACTAATGGGAACCTTTGGTGGTTATTATCTTTATCGAGTGATTCGGTTTTTGATTGGGCGCAATACTTGGCTAGGTATGAGTGTCAGCACGGCGATCGCTTCATGGACAAGCGTAGTCGTGGCAGCCGCAGTTTGCGCGGTGCTTTTAGCACTTTCGGATACAGTTCCCTTAGCTTTAGGAATGACGGCAATGCTATCTTGGCATTTCATGATTGGCATTGGTGAGGCGTTTATCACCCTTTCCGTAACTAGTTTTATCTGGAAGACTCGCCCTGAGCTAATTTATGATGCTCCCCATACCCTCACCCCTAGCCCCTCTCCCACTGGTAAAGGCGAATAAAATATTTCTGTAATTAACATAAACAAATGCCCAAAAAAAATGTTTTTATATTCTCAGGATTAGCCTTAGCTCTGAGTATTGCTGCATTACTCTCACCCTTTGCTAGCAAAGATCCAGATGGATTGGATCGAGTTGCTCAAGATTTAAAATTTGAAGAAAAAGCGACTGAAAACCCACCTACAAAACAACTTCCCTTCTCACAGGTTTTTGAAGAATATTCGATCAAAGCAGTTTCCAATGAGAAGGTATCGACGGCTCTCGCAGGTATCACAGGTACATTAGTCGTATTTGGCTTAGCGTGGGGAATTGGAAAGCTCGCTGTACGCAAATCTGAACCAAAATAAAAGCTGGATCTATGCTGCTCCATATTCATCTAACTGAATCAAGCGATCGCCTGTCTCTATCCCAGAGCGATCGCCTAAATATATGGAATCACTTAGCTGTGCATACACGCTTGCTCTGTATATTTCTATTGGTATTTGCGATCGCTTTAACGCCCATGGGTAGATGGTGGACTTGGGCGCTATATGCAACTGTGACTTTGCCAATTCTCTATTGGAGCAAAGTCGATTTAGGAATATTAGCCAAGCGCATGGCGATCGAGTTAATGTTTATGGGTGTCATTCTTTTAGGGACTCTATTTCGGGGCGGTGGAAACGTACTCTGGCAATGGGGCTGGTTACAAATTACCACGAATGGATTAATGATTTTAGGAAGTGTAAGTATCAAAGCTTTTCTATCTTTACTTCTCTTAAATATTCTTACCCTCAGTACTTCCGTTCCCTTATTACTACAAGCTCTAGTTACTCTCAAAATGCCTCCTTTGCTAATTAGCATTCTTGCTTCCATGTATCGCTATATTAATGTGCTAATTAATGAGTTTAATGCCATGCGTCGTGCAGCTACTGCTCGGAACTTTGACCCGCGCAATCTCTACAACTATCAACGAGGCGATCGCGCATGGCAACGACAGGTATTAGGTAATATGCTCGGAGTCCTGTTTATTCGTACCTACGATCGCGGCGATCGCATTTATCAGGCGATGCTAGCACGCGGCTATCAAGGCACACCGATGATCATGGAATCAGCTACAGGCAATTGGCGCGATCGGCTAGCGATTGCTTGCGTTCTGGTCGTAATTCTATGTGGGACGCTAATTTAAAAATGTGGCTTCGCCACATTTTTAAAAAGTTTCTATGGCAGCTTGGAATATATCATCAGTCATCAAATTTAGTTCGGGCAAAATATCAGATTCAATCCTTTTACCCGCAGTAAATAGAAATAGCTGATATTCCCCTTCGATCAATTTGCAAACTGTTACCGTGGGCTGCTTTGGCTTACCAATATGTCGTACTGCTCCTAGAGCTAAATAGTCTACAATCCAATATTCAGCAATTCCCATAGCTTCATATTCTGCCAATTTCACCGCATAATCATTGCGCCAATTGGTACTTACCACCTCAATTACTAAAGGCACAGTCTTGCCATTTTGAATTACCGAAGACTTTTGCCAGAGAGGCTCATTGCCTAATTCTCGCCGATCTATAACCACTACATCAGGAGTAAAACCTGTCTCCACCATTTCTGGCTTTAATAGACACATTCTACTAACCCGATAGTTAGAATGATTACTACGAACCTCTAAAGTTAGCTCCTCAGACAAAAAGCTACTAGCTAATTCATGATCACCTATAGGCATCATTTCTCTAACCACTCCTCTATATAGCTCATAGCGCCTACCATCTTCGGGATACCAATCGATAAACTCTTCAAAAGTCATGCGATCGCAGTCAACTAGTGCTTGTACCATCCCCATACCTCTAACTTTTGGGTTTTGACTTGCCTCGATTATAACTGGTATAACTAAGTTCAATTTGCTGAAACGCTAGCAAACTATGTAATCAAGACATACAGTGAAAAAACACATTCTCTTCATTTTGCCTTACCTTAATCAAGGTGGTACAGAAAAACAAGCTCTTAGTCTGATCAAAGGACTTGGCGATCGCTACAAAATATCGCTATTAGCCCCAGATGGTAAAGGCGCACCCCAATTTCGAGCTTTACCAATCTTGCAGCGTGAATATACCAAGTGGGAGATCAATTTTTTTAAAGGTTTTCCCGAACTGATCTCAGCAATTAAGGAAATCCAAAAAGAACAAGCGATCGATCTTGTGCATATTCATGGTGCTCATGAATTAATGTTAGCTGTACATTTAGCATTAAGCAAAGTTCCAATTCTCTTTACGGTGCATGGCTATCATGGAGCAGGAGCAAAATTTAGTTATCAAATGTCCTGCTGGTTTAGTAATTGGTTAGCCGATCGCGTAATTTGTGTTTGTGAAGCTGAATATAATCTTTTACGCGAATTAGGACTAAATAAAAAGAAGCTCCATTTAATTTATAACGGAGTCCAAGAGCCGATTCTCGATTTGGACAAGTCATTGGAACTGGCTCAGAAGTTTCAGCTAGACCCTGCTAATCAAATCATTCTAGGATCAGCCGCGCGACTAGATGAGGCAAAGGGTTTAACCTATTTACTTCAGGCTTTTGCTAAATTGCAAGGAGATAACCTGCGCCTAGTCATCGCTGGGAATGGTGAGTTAGAAGCTTCTCTTAAACAAGAAGCTCAGGATTTAGGGATCGGCGATCGCGTGATTTTTACAGGCTATCTCGAAGACTTGCCTAACTTGATGAAACTGTTTGATATTTTTGTACTGCCGTCGCTGCAAGAGGCTTGTAGTCTTGCCTGTGCAGAAGCGATGTCTCAAGGCAAGCCCGTCGTTGGTACTTGTGTAGGAGGCATTGCTGAGCAGGTCAGCGATCACCAAACAGGTTTTATCGTCATGCCCCGCGATCCTGATAGTTTGGCAGCTAAGCTTGCGGAACTGATTGCTGATCGAGATTTACGCGATCGCTTTGCGAAGAATGGGTACAGTCGCTATCGACAGCTTTTTTCCAATGAAATCATGCTCGAAAAGACTGCCCAACTATACGATCAGATGATCGAGAAATAAAAAAGAGGAGAGATAATGCTTCGCATTATTTCTCCTCTTTAAGTAGGGATAACAATAATTAGCCACAAGGCGATCGCTAAAACTAGGGTACTCAAATGTTGAGGAAGTAGCGATCGCCAAGTTTGTCGCGCAATCTTTTGGGTCAAAGCCCATGTTAAAAGTACGGAAAAAATTAACGTTGTTCCTTGCAGAAACTCAATCACCGCAGGATGAGCGATGAAAATTGGTAGATTCGAGCCATCTAGCCCAAAAGTTGCCCAACTAACTGGCAATATTCGCCCCGCTTCTTGAAGAAATAAGCGTAGATAATGCGCCAGATTTGCTCCCAATACTAAGGGCAAATATCCATAGGCGAGCTGAATAAATGGTCTAGGCTTACAGGTAGTAATACCATAGGGAAGCTGATAATCTTCGCAATTCTTTTTCCAGATGATCGTAAGCCAATAGAGCGATCGCATAATTCCATGAGCAACTAAGGGAATTAGCGCCGCAACAATTAAAATGAGTAGCGATACGGCTAAATGGGGCAAGAGAAATTCGTTACTAGTCGGCAAACTTAACGCTGTTTCGATTTCTGGCAATCGATGCAAAAATGCGCCACCAAGCAATAACAATAGCAAGGCAACTTCATAGTTACGTGGAACATGGGTTGTCCATAATTCGATCGCAGGAGGTCGGAGATTGAACTCCACTGATCGGTGGGGACAAGCTTTAAGGCAGGTCATGCATAACACACAGTCTCGATTATCTTGCAGTTGAGCAGGATGGGAATACAGTGGACATCCATTGGTTTCTAAGCCTTCGCCTTTTTGAACGCCGCCTTTATAGCATTGATAGGTTGTACATTCGGCTGAACAGGTTCCCTGCTGAGCGCGTAATTCTGTCATGGAGAGTTTGGCAAATAATCCATTCATGCCACCAATCGGACAAAGATAGCGACACCAATACCGACGCTCAAAAATCAGGGAACAGATCATTGCGCCAGCCGTAATCAATAGTAATAAATATGCCGAGAGATAAGCCGTATTTTGTAAGTCCCAAAGTTCTTCCCAAAGATAAATCAATACGAATAGACCGAATAAGAACCATCCACCCCAACGTTCAGCCCAATCACGATTCCAAGATTTAAGTTGGCGTGGAAACAGCCACAAAGAGAGCTTCTGCACAACTTCACCGTAAATCATAAATGGGCAGATGGAACACCATAGTCGTCCCACAAAAGGAAAGCTAATTAAGATTAATGGCCACCACCATGCCCAAAAAAAGTTAAGCGCAATATTGCGATCGCGGGTTTGAGGTGCTAAAAATAGCGTTGCGACAACAATTGCAAAAAAGGTGAAGGTAAATCCATAGTTAATGCGATCAGGAAACCAGTCACTGCGTAAAAATCGACGTAGATCAGGAAAGGCATTGAGCAGATTAAACCGAAACTTTTTGCCCTTGGGTTGAGTTGACCAAAATACTGATTCATCTAGCGATCTCGCACCCTGTGACTGCAATATCGCCCGTTCCACCAATAATTGCAGTTCTTTGAGATTGCCAGTGAAGTCATAGCTTTGGAGACTGCGTAGAGCTTCAGCAGTGATCGTGGGCTTGGGAATCCCGCGATCGCGACAAAATAGACTGATGTAATATTCCACATGGGGTTTAATATCGACTTTTCGCACTCTCAAGGATGGAACCTTAATCGAATGTTTAATATGGGATGCACAAGCTGATTGACGTTTCTCGGAAACCATGATGATCCTTGCTTCGCAGATTAGAGGTGGATCAGTTTCATCACTGCCGACTTGCCTAAAGATTCCCTTTTCTAGAAGTTGGACGATTTTAGGAATTAGTTCTTTCGGTAACTCTTGAATATTATTTAAGACGAGAGTTCCCTTTCCCAAATACGTTAATAAGCCGTGATTTCCACCTGCACGCCCAAATAAATCTGCGCCACTGGTTTGGACAACACTACAATTCACTTTTGCGATCGCTTCTCGTCGTTGTGCCGAATTAAAATGAATCAGAGCCGCAATATTGTCTTTGTCTAGTCCTGGTTCGCCCAGAATCAATACTGATTGTCGATCTTCACTCGCTTTTTTAATCTCTTGCCGTAATCTGGTGGCATAGCGACTCTTGCCGATAATTCCCCGTTCAGCCTTAGTAATCAGATAGGGTTGCAAAACCTGCGATCGCTCTTGCATCCACTCTAAAGAAGTCTCAGAATAATTGGAAGACATAATTCTTAATAGGCTCATGCTATTGCCAATTAGAGTATACTCTCTCGGCTGAAACATAAAACTGTAGGCAAAGTTGGCGCAAAACACCACCAAAGACAAACCCAGCAAGCACCAAAGTGGCGGCGCTTGCTGAACCAAATCATATCTTCATTATTTCCTCATTTTCTTTGTTGATAATGTTGAGACAGCCAATAGATAAACTTAGGAGCGAAGGATTGGGTGATCTCTAATACGTTTAGCATTTTGATAGGAGAGAACTTTGAAGATTTTACTGGTTGAAGATGATTTGCACTCAGCGGCAATACTCTTGCAACTACTGGCAGAATCTCATTACACCATTGATGCAGTAGCCGATGCAAAAACGGCTTGGCAATATGTGGAAACCTACGACTATGACTTGATCATTCTCGATGTGCCTGATAGTAATGGGCTGGGGCTATGTGCCAAGCTTCGCAATGAGGGCTATACCACTCCTGTGTTGTTACTGACGGCTAAGGATAGTACTAGCGATCGCGTGATGGGGTTAGAAGCAGGAGCCGATGACTATGTGGTGAAGCCCTATCACTTTCAGGAATTGGTGGCCAGAATTCGGGCGCTATTACGTCGCTACCATGAAGGCGATACACTCATTCAGGAATTCGGGTGGGAGGGCTTGCGGCTGGATCTCAAGACGAATACTGTTACTTATAAGCAACAACCTTTACGGTTAACTCAAAAGGAATATGGATTATTAGAAATATTTCTTAGACATCCACAACAGATATTTAGCCGTAGTGCTTTGATTGATCAGGTATGGTCGGCGGGAGAGTTTCCCAGTGAGGAAGCCGTAACTACGCATATTAAGGGATTACGCCAGAAGTTGAAGGCGGCGGGATTGCAGACAGATCCCATAGAGACTTTATATGGATTGGGTTATCGGCTCAAATCGGCTCCTGTACAAGCAAACGCTGAGCCTGTGGTGATCAGTCCTCTAGCTGACAAACCTGTAATTAACAAAGACATTTCGCCACTCGATAAGGCGCGAATACAGGAAGTGATTGCGGTTATGGCTCAGAAATTAATCGCGAGTTTGCCAGAAACGATCGCTATGTTCCGACAGGTAGCGATCGCTTTAGCGCAGGACGAGTTGGGTTCGGATCTGCGTTATGAAGGATATATGCAAGCACATCGACTGATTGGCTCTTTGGGTTCATTAGGATTTCCTGAAGGATCAGCGATCGCCCGTCAGCTTGAAGTGATGCTACATCGAGATTTTTCTTTGTCTATCTTTGATGCGGAGTTGCTACAGCAATTGGTTACCAAGCTCGAAGAGGTTACCCTAAATCCTTCACCACCAATCGCTGCGGAGCCAACCATACTCCTATCCAATTATTCACCATTACCTCTATTATTAATCGTTGATGATGATGTTCGATTTATACAGGAGATTCAACTAGAGGCGGGAACTTGGGGAATGCGGGTACAAGCAGCGGTTGATCTGAAAACTGCTAGAGAGAAAATTGCGAAGGAAGTACCTGATGTAATTCTGTTAGATATTATGTTTCCTGATTCTAGTGAGAACGGGCTGAGTTTTTTAGATGAACTGGCTCAGAGAGAGACGCAAATTCCGACGGTGATGATGACTGCTGCGAGTGGATTGAGCGATCGCGTGATGGCAGCACGTAAGGGCAGTTGCTCATTTATTGAGAAACCTGCTTCTACAGAAAAAATCCTGAGTACGGTGTCGCAGGTCTTATCTCAACGGCATATGGGTCGCCCCAAGGTGATGATTGTTGATGACGACCCAAATTCGCTCAAAGTCTTGCGACAACTACTAAAACGTTATGATGTTAAGGTGACGACTTTGCAGGATTCTAAGCAGTTTTGGCAAGTTTTAGAGTCAACTTGTCCTGATCTGTTAATTTTAGATTTTCTCATGCCTTACTATAGTGGGCTTGATTTGTGCCAAGCAGTGCGAACGTCTTCTCGCTGGCATGATTTACCAATCGTTTTTTTATCGGCTCAGAGCGATCGCGAAACAATTCGGCAATTATTTATCGCGGGTGCTGATGATTATCTGAATAAGCCAATTGCTGAGAGTGATGTATATACACGCATTCTCAGTCGTTTAGCTCGGAGTCGCCTGTAGGTAAAGATCAGATTGCGACATCAGATTGTCCTCATTTTTATATTTTATGATCAACGAATTATAGTCAGAGGTAGCTTTATGGCTCAACCTATAGAGACAGTTACTAATACCAAAACCATCCTGTTAATTGATGATGATGAGATGAGTCGCTGGTTGGTGCAGTTATGTTTAGAAAATTTTGTTAATTGGCAAATAAAAGTTGCGATCTCAGGTAAAGCAGGGATATCGGCGATCGCTAAGGCGAAACCCGATGCGATTTTATTAGATATTATGATGCGAGATATGGATGGGTTTACTTTTATGGAAAAATTAAGAGCTGATAGACTAATCCCATATATCCCTATAGTTGCGCTGACATCCTGTACTAACAGGTTTAACTATCAGACATTTATCGATTTTGGATGCCAAGGTGTAATTAGTAAACCCTTCAATCCACTCACCCTTGGTTCAAAAATTTCTCAGATATTAGGTTGGTCATGAATACATTTTTACAGCAGCTCGCTCATAATTTCGATGAATCTGAAGCGGTTAATCTGACTAACTGCGATCGCGAGCCGATTCATATTCCTAGCTTGATTCAGCCCCACGGACTATTGATGATACTTACCGAGCCAGATTTGCGGATCGCTCAGGTGAGCGCCAATGCCCTTGAGGTTTTAGGAATAGCGACCGATGATTTACTCGATCGCCCCTTAGCAGAATTTGCAGGCGACGAACTGATTAAATCAATTCAAGCTTGTCTCGAACACAATTTTGAATATCCCAATCCTCTACGAGTTGAGTTTGACGATTTGGGCGATCGCTTACCTCTGGTTTTTAATGGCATTGTGCATCGCGCCCCCACAAATGAAATTGTCTTAGAATTAGAACCTTGCGAACCATCGGCGGGAAGTGATTTTTTTCAGTTCTATCACCAAATCAAACATAATCTTGCCAAAATCCAGACTGCAAAAGACTTAAGCGCATTATGCGATCTAGTAGTACAGGAAGTACAAGCCATAACAGGATTTGATCGCGTGATGATCTACCGCTTTAGTGAGCAGGGGGATGGAACTGTGATTGCTGAAGTTAAACAGCCTGATCTAGAGGCTTTTCTAGGACTACGATATCCTGACACAGACATTCCGAAACAGGCGAAACATCTCTACACCCTCAACTGGTTGCGCTTAATTCCAGATGTAAATTATCAACCCATAGGTTTAGTTAGTCATGAAACGGAATCACCCATTCAAAAAGCTCCCCTTGACATGAGTTACTGTGCCTTGCGATCGGTTTCACCAATCCATCTTGAATATCTGCAAAATATGGGGGTGACAGCTTCAATGTCTATTTCTCTAATTCAAAACAAAAAATTGTGGGGATTGATCGCCTGTCACCATTACACGCCTAAATTTATTCCCTATGGGACTCGGACTATCTGTGAATTTTTGGGACAGTTGATGTCAACGGAGTTAGCCAATAAAGAAGCTAACGAAAATCTGGATTACAAACTCCAACTCAAAACAATTCAAGGTCAGTTTGTAGAACGTTTGACCAAAGCCACGGGATTTGTGGATGAACTCGACCATGATCACGAAGCGTTATTGAGTCTTACGGCTGCTCAAGGTGCGGCTATTTGCGATGGCGATCGCCTGATTTTGATTGGTGAAACTCCTGATGAGCTAGCCGTGAAATCTTTGCTAACTTGGCTAGAGGCTCACTTAGAGCAGGATCTTTTTGTTACCGATGCTTTGCCCAGTATCTATGCTGAGGCGTTGGAATATCAAACGATCGCTAGTGGCTTAATGGCGATCGCCATTTCCAAAATCCAGCACCGCTATGTTCTTTGGTTCCGTCCTGAGCAATTGCAAACTGTGACTTGGGCAGGCGATCGCGATAAACCGACCCAAATAGCTGAGGATGGTAGTATTCGTCTCCTTCCGCGTCAATCTTTTGCAGCTTGGAAAGAAATCGTAAGCGGCAAGTCTAACCCTTGGTTGTCCTGTGAAGTAGACAGCGCGATCGAACTACGACAGGCGATCGTTGATATTGTCTTGCGACAAGCCAATGAACTCGCCAAGATCAACGCAGATTTGGCGCGTAGTAACAGCGAACTTGATGCTTTTGCCTACATCGCTTCCCATGATTTAAAGGAACCTTTGCGCGGAATTCATAACTATGCCACTTTTTTGTTAGAAGACTATGGCGAAATTCTTCAGAGTGATGGAGCCGACAAGCTGCATACATTGGTAAAACTGACTACACGGATGGAAGCATTGATTGAATCTTTGCTGAAATTCTCACGGTTAAGCCGTCAGGATTTACAAATGGAACCCCTTGATCTCAATCTCTTATTGCAAAATGTGAGAGAACTATTTGCGATGAATCCACAATGGCAAAACTGCAAGATTCAAATCCCGCGATCGCTACCGATGGTAATGGGCGATCGCCTTTTAATCGAAGAGATTTTTATTAATTTAATTACCAATGCCTTTAAATACAATGAAAATCCTGAAAAATTGGTAGAAATTGACTGGCTTACGGAGCAGCCGAAATCGCCTTTCGTAACGATCTACGTGCGTGATAATGGCATTGGCATTCGCGAGAAGCATTTGGAATCAATCTTTCAAATCTTCAAACGGTTGAATTCACCTAACAAATATGGCGGTGGTACGGGCGCGGGGCTAACCATTGTCCGAAAGATTGTGGAAAGGCACAAAGGTAATATTCAAGTACAATCTAACTACGGACAAGGAACCACCGTTTCTTTTACGCTACCTGCAAGTGATTCAAGTTTTCAATGAATAATCTCTTAACCTCTCCTTGGGATGACCTCACCCATCCCATCATTCTCATCGTTGAAGATAGCGATGAAGACTTCTATATGTTTATGAGAGCTACCCAAAATCTCGATGCATTAGAGCGATCGCTTTATCGGTTTTTACGATTTGACAATGGTGATGAGGTTCTTGACTATCTATTTCGACGAGGTGAATATCAAAACCTCAAGGCTCCTTTACCCGTTGCTATGCTGCTCGATCTCAACTTACCAGGAACCGATGGTCGAGACATTATTCAGCAAGTAAAGCAAACTACCCATTTACAAACTCTGCCAATTATCGTTTTGACCACATCCAGCAGTCAACGCGATATTCAAACCTGTTACGAGAACGGAACCAACAGCTATACACTCAAACCGATGGGCGTTACCGCTATGCAACAAACTATTCAGATCCTGTTTCAGCATTGGTTTCAAGTTGCGGTGCTACCTAGCTACGGACAGTTCCCCACCTGAAATCCCGCGTGAAATCTTATGATCTCGACATCATCTCCCTTAGACTCCGCCATTAGCATTTTGATTGTCGATGATTCGGCAGAAGATCGCGCTACTTACATTCGCTATCTGCGATCGGATACTCGCCACTATACTTTTTTGGAAGCTGAAACCCTAGAGGAAGGTATAGATTTATGGCGATCGCAACATCCCGATATTGTCCTCATTGATTATTTTCTGCCCGATGGTGAGGGTTGGGAGTTGTTAGCTGCAATGGGCGAAGGTGAGCTTATACCAAAGCTAGCGGCGATCGTCTTAACTGGGAATAATGGCGATGAACAGAAGATCCTCCAAACAATGCGGTTGGGAGCTGCCGACTATCTGGTTAAGGGAGAAGTTACTGCCATATCCCTATGTACCCGTGTTGGGCAGGTGGGCGATCACATCATGCTTACCCGTCAACTCAAGCGATCGCAAAATCAGGAACTTTTAGTTGCCAAAATATCGCTACATATTCGGCAATATCTTGGTTTGGAAGAAATTCTCTATGAGATTGTGCAGGAAGTCCGCAATTTTTTCAAGGCCGATCGCACCGTTGTTTATCAGTTCAATCCTGATTTCAGTGGCTTGGTGGTAGCTGAGTCGGTCTTTCCACCTTGGGAAACCTGTTTGCATCGACAACTCAGTGATGAATATTTTCCTGAAAATGTAGGAGGAGAATATCGTCAAGGAAGAGTCTTTGTGGCTCCTGATGTATATCAGGCAAATCTTAGTGAATGTCATTTGCAAATGCTAGCTAGCTTTCCCACAAGGGCAAGCCTAATCGTACCGATCCTTCGCCCCAATGACAAAGGTAATCCGCTGTGGGGTTTGCTCTGTACCTATCAATGTTTTGAGCCTCGTGTTTGGCAAGAGTCAGATATTCGCTTACTTCAGCAATTATCCGTACAGTTAGCGATCGCCATCCAACAAGCAGAACTCTATCGCGATGTCCAAACCAGCAATACCGAATTAGAAAATCGGGTTACAGAGCGCACTGCCGAACTTTTTAAACGTCAACAGGAATTTGTTGCCCTTGTTGAAAATTCTCCTAACGTGATCTTGCGCCTCGATCGCCAAATGCGTCACCTCTATATCAATCCAGTTGCTGAAGCGAGATCGGGCGTTCCTGTGTCTGCCTTTTTAGGTAAAACATTCCGTGAATTGGGATTGCCCAAAAAAAATGTGGATATGGCGGAAGCTGTTTTCAAAGAGTTATTGGCAACAGGTCAAAATCAACGGTATGAAATTGAATTTCCATCACCCACAGGATTTGCCTATTACCAAGTAGAAAACATTCCTGAATATGATCTTGATGGTGAAATTGCCACCGTACTGATGGTATATACCGACATTACCGCCAATAAAATTAATGAAATTGCACTCACCGAAGCAAACCGCCGTTGGCAATCCCTATTAGATAATGTGCGCCTCATTGTGGTGGGACTAAACTCTGAGGGCATCGTGGAATATGTGAATCCATTTTTTCTAGATTCCGCAGGTTATCAGTTAGAAGAAGTCATCGGCAAAAATTGGTTTTCTTACTTTTTACCCCACACTGAACAAGAGGCAGTAGAATCGGCTTTTTTCGGCTCACCCATCAGTTCCGATAACTTCTATAAATATTATCAAAACTCCATTGTCACCAAAACAGGTGAAGAAAGAATAATCGCTTGGAACAATACGCTCCTTCACAATCAAAATGAGGAAATTATTGGCTCAATGAGCATTGGTGAAGATATTACCGAAAAGTTAAAGGTTGAGCGCATCAAAGATGAATTTATTTCCATTGTTAGCCATGAACTACGTACACCCTTAACATCAATTCGGGGCGCATTAGGACTGCTTGCCTCAGGTGTATTAGCCAACAAACCCGAAGTTGCTAAGAATATGATCGATATTGCGGCGAACGACATTGAGAGGTTAGTCCGTCTGGTCAATGATATTTTGGACTTAGAGCGCTTAGAATCCAATAGAGTAAACCTTGATCGCCAATGGCACGATACGGCAGATCTATGTCGCCAAGCCGTTGAAACCATGAAAGAGATCGCCACCGCAAGCCAAATCCAAATCTTAGCTGAGTGTAAATCCTTTCAAATTTTTGCTGATAGCGATCGCCTTGTTCAGACCCTAGTTAATTTACTAAGTAATGCGATTAAGTTCTCACCACCACAAAGCCAAGTTGAAATCCAAATAGAATCTCTTGCGGAGGAAATTATGTTTCATATCAGCGATCGAGGTCGGGGCATACCCGAAAAGTATATAGAAAGCATTTTTGGGCGTTTTAACCAAGTCGATGCTTCTGATTCTCGACAGATGGGAGGCACAGGTTTAGGTTTAGCCATCTGTCAAAGTATTGTGCAGCAACATGGAGGCAAAATATGGGTTAAAAGTAAATTGTCAGAAGGAAGTACGTTCTCATTCACAATTCCCCACCAAAGAAAATAATAAATATGAGCAAATCGATTTTATTGATTGATGACGAACCAAATCTGGCTCAAGTCATAGCGGTTTGTTTAGAAAGCTTTAAAGGATGGAAAGTCCAAATCGCAAACTCTGGCAAAGCAGGGCTTAGCATTGTCGAATCCCTCAAGCCCGACGCAATTCTCCTTGATGTGATGATGCCTGAAATGGATGGCATTACTGTCTTTCAGCATCTCCAACAAAATCTCATTACACAAAATATTCCTGTAATTCTTTTGACAGCCAAAGTCCAAGCAAGCGATCGCGCCAGATTTGCTCAACTAGATATCGCAGGTACGATCTCCAAACCCTTTGAGCCACTCCAAATTGCCGATCAAATTGCCCAGCTTTTAAAGTGGTAATTGCTGAAATAAAGAGCCAGATTTTCTGTGGCGCGGCTACGCCGCGCCACAGAAAATCTTAAATCTCATCTCCCTCAGATTATCCTCACTTTTATTCCCTACAATCAATTTAACTTGTACATTAGAAGCCAAATTGTGCTTCAAAGCCCCAATGGAAAATATATCTAGAAAAACAGTTTTATTAATAGATGATGAGGAATATATTTGCGAAATCGTCGGGCTATGTCTAGAAATGTTCGGTGACTGGCAACCAGTAGCCGTCCCTTGCTGCGAAGAAGGTTTAGCCGCCGTTGAAAACATCAGACCTGATGCAATTTTGCTAGATATGATCATGCCAAACATGGATGGATTTGCTTTTCTTAAAACTTTGCAAGCTAATCCTGAATTTGCCGATATTCCCGTTGTCTTGCTAACTAGTCGCGTTGACCTCACCGAATCTCAAAAAATTGCTCAGTTAGGAGTCAAAGGCGCGATCGCTAAACCCTTCAATCCTGTTCAAATTGTTCCTCAAATTAAACGTATTTTGGATTGGTAATCATAATGAGAGATGACGCTCTGCGCCACCTCTCATTATGATTACCAGACTGACGATAGTTACACTTTAATTACTGATTTTTTCTTGTTTCGCCAAGTACTGATTAATGGGAGCATAACCCTCTAGATAACCGCTACATCCTTTAATACCAAAACACAAAAAGGCTACGCCATTTTGTGTTTTTAAAACCCTTACTGGATTTGGTTTTCAATTCACAAAAGTGTGGCAACACTTTCGTGAATTGGTATAAAGAGAACTGGCGTACAAGGGAGGAATTATGGGAAACTCAGAACATCTTGCAATACTCAAACAAGGAGTAGCCAGTTGGAATAGATGGCGATTAGAAAATTCTGAGATTATTCCTAATCTGAGTGGTACTAACTTGAGACGAGCCAATCTCCGCGAAGCAAATTTGAGTGGAGTAAATTTGCGTTGGGCAAATCTAAGTAACGCTAACTTATTAGGTGCAAATCTGAGTGGATCTGATCTAGTAAAAGCAAATTTGCGAGAAGCTGATTTGTATAAGGCAAATCTCAAAGATGCAGAGGTAAATGGAGCCTATTTGAGTAAGGCTCATCTACGAGAAGCCTCTTTGCAAAGATGTGACCTAAGTCTGGCAAATCTTCAAGGAGCCGATTTGACTAGAGCCTATTTTAATGGCGCAAACTTGAGTGGTGCAGACTTAGATGAAAGTGACTTGAGTAACGCTAGTTTAAGTGAGACAAACTTAAGTAATGCAATTTTAAGTAATGTCAATCTGACCAATGCCGATCTTCGTCGTAGTGATTTGACCAATGCAAATCTAGAATTTGCCGATCTCAGTAATACCAACCTATCAGACTCAAAACTATGTGCTGCAAATTTAAGTAATGCTAATTTGCAAGAATGCGACTTGAGTAATGCTGCTATTAATCAAGCTAATTTAAGTTATGCCAATTTATGTGATGCAATTATCAGCAATGCCAATCTAAGTAACACGAATTTAAGTCACACTAATCTCAAAAATGCGATTTTGAGTAATGCGATTTTAAGTAATGCTGACTTGAGTGATAGTAACTTAGAAGATGCAATTTTAAGTGATGCAATTTTAAGTAATGCTAATTTGAATGGAGCAATTCTCACAGGAGCGCAACTCATTTCAGCGAAATTAGATGCTGCTTTTTTGATTGGCACTAATTTAGTCAAAGCAAATTTGAGACTGGCTAATCTTAATGGAGTGAGTTTGTCTGAAGCAAATCTATTCGGAACAATTATGCCCGATGGTTCTGTACATAATCATTAATAAAGGCGATGGTGCTTCGCACCATCGCCTTTATTAGTGATTAATCCTTTGGTTTGCCAGCAACATCGCCATCGCCGTCAATGTCACGCCCAGTCAAACTTTCTAGAGCATCAACTGCCTTACCAGCAGAATCTTTAGCCATTGCACCGACATCTGTATTCAGCACATCGGAAACCTTTTTGGCATTTTCTTCACCAATAGCGCCTTCAACCTTGTCCTTGAGGCCTTCAGCTACTTCCCCAGCCTTTTGCTGTAAGCCACTTACAAATCCACCAATTCCAGATTTTTGTTCTTCGCTCATTTTCACTAACTCTGTAAAGAGTTTAAGTTGATTTACCCTAGCATTATAGTCATGTAAGTCTAAAAATTTATGTTTTTTGCAACACTATGTAAAAATGTATGGCGTGAAAAGTTTACAGAGCGAACTTTTCACGCCCCTTGGGGTTTAATATGCACCCTTGCCAAATAAAATTAAACGTAGAGTTTCAATCAATATTTCTAAATCGAAGTTTAATGACCAGCGATCTATATAAAAAAGATCTAACTTTGCCACATCATCAATAGTGTCTAAATCCGATCGCCCCGAAATTTGCCACAACCCCGTAATCCCTGGCATAACTAGATGGCGCGTATGATGCCAATTGGTAAATCTCGCCACATCGCGCACGGGCAAAGGTCTAGGACCAACAAGACTCATTTGTCCAAGTAAAACATTAAATAGTTGTGGAAGCTCATCAAGACTAGTACAACGCAAAAAATGACCAATTGGAATAATGCGTGGATCGCGTTCGATTTTGAACATGACACCATCGGAACTTTTATTGAGATGCTCTAATTCAGTTTGTCGGCGATCAGCATCCATAAACATGCTGCGAAATTTCCACATACGGAATGATTGTCCATGCAGTCCCACTCGATCTTGAGTATAAAATACACTCCCTTTGGAACTAGTTTTAATGGCGATCGCTATCCCCATAAATACAGGCGATAGGACAATCAAACCGATAAAAGCAGACACCATATCCAAGCAGCGCTTAAAGATATATTCCCAATTTGCCAGCAGTGACGACTCAATCCGAATCATCGGCATTGATGCAAAAATCTCTGGAGTACCACGCCGATGGAGCAGCATTAAGCTGGATGGAATTAACCTTAGCCCTATTCCTGCGTTGCGAAGTTGCCAATACAATTGAGAAGCTAGTTGAGTTTCGGGCAATCCTTCTGCAATTACTTCTTTTGCTCCAGAATTAATAATGCATTGCATGGAGTGTGAGGTATTAGCGAGGGAAGATGTAAGCACCCCAACCACTTTGTAGCCTGTTCTTTTTTCGATAATGTTGGCTAGGTAAGATAGGCGATCGCTTGGAGCAATGATAAATACAGGCGTGTGAATTCTGGCGATCGGAAACTGATCAAAAATCAAAGTCAAGAGCAATCGTAATCCGATAATCATGATCACACTACCAATCCAAGCTGGGAAAAACAGCGATCGCGGGGCATCCACTGTAGGGTCGTGAAAATAACTGATCACCAAGGAAGCCATGTAAACGCCGCTAATAACTTGCGCTTGTTTTACATAGTTACGCCATTGGGACTCACCCCGATAGAAGTTGTGATAAGCAAATCCCGTGACGATCGCCGCCGCAAAAGCCCAAAATAATCCTGTTAATCCTGCAAATTCTCCCCAATTAAGTTCTGGCGGCAAAGGTGAAAAGCCTTGATTAAGGTTCCAAGATACTCTCCAAGCTATACCTAAACCTAAGATATCGCTAGCAATTAGTAATAGCGATCGAAACCAATTGAACTCGACCATAGACCATTTGATCTGATTGCCAGCCCGAATGTCATGTTTTTTGACATGCTTATCGGGTTGCTTCTTAGTTGGTTGGCGATCGCTACTCACTCTCATATCCCTCTTCTGTTCTTAACCTGATTGTGCATCACAAATTTTTCTTATTAAGTCTCAGTTAATTTATCTTGCCCAAACTCGGAATTAGTTAAGACATCTACAGAAATTACGCAAGGGGTGAGAGTAGGGGCAATTCATGAATTGCCCCTACTCTCACCCCTTGCATATTAAGACAAAATCCAAGAACCCAAAAGATGAATGGCGGCGCTTCGCGCCGCCATTCATCTTTTGGAGGCTTGAAAAATTCGGCGTAAGTGTTGGAGGCAAAACAAAATTACAAAACAGGGATTATTGATCAAATAACGCTGCCATAAACGCATCGGCTCTTGGCTAAAGCGATACAACCACTCCAAGCCGATCGCCATCATCCAACGTGGAGATTGTGAAACCTTGCCACTATGAAAATCAAAGGCTGCACCAACCCCAATCATCACAGCTGACAATCGATTTTGGGCTTGGCTCATCCAAAGTTCCTGTTTAGGGCAACCAAGCGCAATGAATACAACTTTTGCCCCCGATTTTGCAATAAGTTGCATATCTTCATCTAATTGTGATTCAAAATCAGAAGCATTAATCTCAAAATATGGTGGCGCGTGTTTACCTGCGATCGCCAAATCTGGAAAGCGTGATTTTAAGTTCTGCTCTAATTTGTTAAGTGTTTCAACCGTTGCGCCAAATAAATAAATAGGAATATTTTCCTGTGCTGCGCGATCGCACATCGCCAGCATCAGATCTGGCCCATAAACTCGCTGTTGATCTTTAGCACCTAGCGATCGCAAACCCCATACAAGGGGCATTCCGTCAGGAGTGACGATTTCCGCATTAGCCAATACTTGGCGATAGGACTGGTTCCAGTAAGCTGTCATTACCACATGGACGTTAGCCGCCACGATATAACCAGATTTATTTTGCTGAGCAAGAAGTGCAATGCGATCGCAAGTATCGGCATAACTGGTCGTGTCAATTCCCACATCAATAATCGATATACGCTGGCTCATAGGTGAATGAATGTAATTGGTTGCAAGCCTAAATTTGTAACGTGTAGCAAAATAAGTTTTGTTTAGGACATAAAACCCAAGGAGCGAGTGGCGGCACTTCTTGCCGCCACTCGCTCCTTGGGTTTTAGCTGTAGTTTTTTAATTATGCCCCGATACTTATAACAAAAATAGAAACCCCACAACAACTAACAAGCTAAAAATAATTTGATTAAACATTGGCTGTGGAATCCATCGATTTACTTTGCCACCAATGTAAACTCCTAAAAAAATACTTGGTAAAGACCATAAAAATAAATTCCAAACTGTGGGAGTCCATAGCCCGACGATACCATGCCCTGCAATTGTGGCAACCCCTGAAAATAGAAAATAGCATTGCATCGTTGCTCGAAAATAGTCAGGTCGCCAACGGCGCAAAGTTCCATAAATGGCTATTGGGGGACCATTAGTGTTGTATGCACCTCCGAGAATACCTGCGATAAATCCAAAGATAAACGCATATTTTTCATTCTGGAGGCGAGGCATTCTTGGCGTAACAAGGTTACCCATCCCATAAAGGATTAGCAGCAACCCAAGAATTACTTTAACTAATCGTTCAGGAGCATAATTGAGAAGTAATAGTCCAAAGGGAACGCCGATAATCGTCGCAATAATCAACCTCCAAGCTGATTTAAAGTCAACGGATTTAGGATCACTGATCAGGATCGTGAGACTAATCATGAATCCCATAAAAGCAACGACTGGAGAAGCAGTCTGGAGGCTCATAATTAGTCCCAGCAATGGCATAGCAAGTAAAGCATCGCCAAACCCCACAGCAGAACGGACAAATGTACAAGCAAAAAGAATAAAAGCTGTCAAAACTGTCAGGGTTGGTGATGTCATGAATTCACTATTCTGCAATAGGTAAGAATAAGCATCGCTCATTCTTATCATTTAATAAAATATCTTGACTAATCCATAGCTAAATATAGAGATAAACAACCAAGAACCTGCACCTAAATATAAAGGTTTAAGTCCAGTTTCACGAAGCTGTTGTAACTTTGTTTCTAAACCCATTGCTGCCATTGAGATTGTCAATAAGAACTTATTGATTTGCTCGATCGCATTTTTAAGCTCAGCTGGGAAAATATTTAGGCTATTGAGGATAATCAATAGAATGAAATAAAAAATAAACCAAGGAATTGCGATCGCAGTTGGTGATAGATGATTATAGTTTTGCTTACTCTGGGAATATAGATAACTAATGCCAAGAATGACAGGTGCTAACCACAATACTCGTGATAATTTAGTAATACTCGCTAGTTCACCACTAATTGGACTGACTTGGTAACCTGCCGCCAAGACCTGCGCCACCTCATGTATTGAAGCTCCACACCAAATACCAAAGGTTTCAGGGGTCAGACTGAGCAAAGTTGGTAATAATGGATAGAGGAACATTGACAGAGTTCCAAATATGGTGACGATTGCTACGGCATAGGTGGTATCGCGATCGGAACTATGAGTAGCGCTACTAGTGGCAACCACGGCAGAAGCTCCACAAATGGAAGTCCCTGATGCGATCAAATAGGTTAAGTTCTTGCTAACTCCTAATTGTTTTCCTAGCCAGTAGGTAAAGCCAAAGGTGCTAAATAATGTAAATATAATCAATCCAATTCCTTTGACTCCGATTGCCAAGACCTGCACAAAGCTGAGTTGCATTCCTAAGAGAATAATTGCAAATCGCAAAATCCGCTTCATGGAGAAGGTTACGCCCACTTGGCAATAAGCTGGCATTCCGATGATGTTGCGGAATAGAATGCCAAGCATAATCGCGATAATCAATGGACTAAACAGAGCAAATATTGGTAGATTTCGCAATAAATAGGCTATTCCCGCTAAAGCGATTGTTAGGTAAAGTCCATAGATATGTTGAGATAACCATTTCCAAACTTGAGAAGGTGAAGATGTATTCATCATTTTTCTCTAAAATATTGATGCTATTGCTGGAATGGAATATGTCAGTTCCATTCCAGCAATCAAAAAATCTTAAATATTTCAATTAGATCAATCAATTTAAGAGCAATTTATGAATTGCTCTTAAATTGCCATAAGGTTGTTAAGATGATTTTGCGTAATTCCTAATTCAGTTATAAAAGCCTTCACTCCTAGTCCGTCTCCAACAGGATCGGAAAAATTTGCATATTTTAAGGTGTTGATTTGGCTTGACTTTTTTCTATGGACAAAATGAAAGAAGCTAGAGGTAATGACAAATATAACTTAGGAAAACTGAACAATTTCAAGAAGGTGTTCGATGGGCTTACTTTCTGCAAAACTATTGTCAAGTGCGATCGCAATTTTGGTAAACACCTCTGCAACTGCCGAATGAGGATCGCTAAGAGTAAGCGGAGTGCCGATATCGCCACCTGTGCAGATTTTTGCATCAATGGGAACCTGTCCTAATAAGGGTGCTTGTAGTTCATCAGCAAGTTGTTGACCACCACCACTGCCAAAAATTGGATTTGGTGTTCCACAATGTCCACAGAGTAGGTAACTCATATTCTCGATAATACCGAGAACGGGAATGCCCACCCGACGGAACATGTGAATGCTGCGACGGACATCAGCAACAGCGACTTGCTGCGGAGTCGTGACCAAAATCACGCCACAGATCGGACTCTCTTGCACAATCGTAATTTGAGCATCACCCGTGCCAGGGGGCAAATCAATCAAGAGATAGTCCAAGTCTCCCCATTCCACTTCTTGAATGAATTGGGTGATGATCTTATGGAGTACTGGTCCCCGCCATGCAAGGGGATGATCGGGCGCGGCAAGTAACCCTACTGACATTACCTTAATCCCATGCGCTTCAAGAGGGATAAAGCGTTGACCTGTAGGTGTGTCCATCACCTTTACATCCTCTTGAGCTAGTCCTAGCATCTGCGGCACATTGGGTCCATAGACATCAGCATCTAGTAAACCCACCTTGTTACCTTGCGATCGCAAAGCGGCGGCTAAATTTACGGCTGTTGTCGATTTGCCTACGCCACCCTTACCACTGGACACGGCGATCGTGGTACGAACTCCTGCGATCGTGCAAACCTCCACATAGGACTTTTTGCACCAATCTAGAGAGGATGACAAAAGCTCCATGATTTGAGCTTTGAGAGCAAATTGATGTTTACCCACATAGAGGCGCAGGTACACATAGTCATCAACAATTCGCAGATTTCGCACCATGCCCAAACTGACAATATCCATGTTCAGAATTGGCTCGATTACCGTTTTGAGCAGAGATTTTACCGCTAGCTCCTTGACCTCAACTTGAGGATCGGTCGGTGTTGGTACAGGGTGTTCTGCTCTTTGGAAGGGGGAAGCATGGTTAGGCATTGGAAGTCTCTTGAATGCTATCTTGGATGCTTTGAATGGCGCGTTGGGCAAAGATACACACATCGCGATCAGGGTCATCAAGGGCTTGCTGTAAAGGTGTAAGCGCCACAGGATTATTTAAAATCCGCAACGCAATTACACCTTCACGGCGCACATCTGAATATTCATCGGTTAGAGCTTTGATAAATAGAGGCAAGGTGCGCTCGGCGGCGATTTTTTGTAAAGCTTGGAGGCTAAACTTGCGGACTTGCCAATGCTGATCTTCGGCGGACTTTTCCAAAGCGGCGATCGCATCGGGATGAGCATGGGTAGTTAGAGACTTTGCCACATTGCGGCGTACTTCCCAATCTGGATCATCGGTAACAGCTTTGCAGAGAATGGGTACAACTTCGGCATCCGCTAAATGCCCAAGGGTTAGAGCCGCCGCCCGACGGACTGTTGCTTCAGGATCGGACATCAACGCGAGGGCAGGCTCACAGCGCTCCACCTGATTTAAGTATCTGAGGGTGGTGATGGCTGCTTCCCGTAATTCTGGCAAGGTTGAGTCAAAGAATGGCATCACATAGGGTAAGCACTGAGCATCATGAATCTTCCGCAATAGAAACAGAATATTCAGTTGAAGATTGATGTCATCGCGCAATAGTGCATCTAGCAATAGCAACAGATGATCGGGCGCAACCAATTCTCCTAAAGCAGATCTTGCTTCTTCGCGAATATCTTCTACTGGTGAGGCAAGACATTCGACTAGTGCTGGTACTGCCGCAGGGTTAGCGAGTTCCCATAAGGTGGTAACTGCCAACTTTTGGACGAGGGGGCTTTCATCCTTGACGGCTTCAAGTAACGGCGCGAAGATTTCTTCATCACCGATATGTTGTAAGCTTTTAACTGCTACGAGGCGATCATCCACATTCGGCGATCGCAACATTTCTAACCATTGATCCATTTCACTATCCATGATGCGTGCCTCCCTTAGCGTAATAAGAATGGAATTTGGACGGTGATCGCATTGGTTGGACATTCCTTTTCGCAAGGAAGACAAAACCAACACTCATCGTATTTCATATAGGCTTTACCCGTTTCAGGGTTTTTCGCCAATACATCAAGGGGGCAAACTTCAATACAAGCCACACACTTTTCCAAGCATTTAGACTCATCGACGATTACAGGTACGTCAACTCGTTGAGTGGTTAAAGCCATAATGATTTCTGATACTCCAAACTTTGCATATTGTGAACAAACCTTTGTGGATAAGGCTGAGATGTAATTTTAATTATGATTTTAATTAACGCACAGCCACATCATAAACTTCTGTTTCAACATTCACATCTACAATGTAAGGCTCAATCGGACGCTTGAATAGCACCATCTGATCAGATTCATCCTTTTTGAGATGCACATGGCAGAACCATTCTTCATTATTCTTTTCAGGATAATCGACGCGATAGTGATACAGACCCCAGCGGCTTTCTTTGCGAAAGAGTGACGCTCTCGCAGCCATTTCTGCACAATCGCGAATGAAGTGAACCTCCATGCAACGCATCAGTTCGTGGGGATCTTGTGCGCCCATTTGATCGAGGCTAGAGTGGTAATTCACGAAGTTGCTCAAGCCAATTTCCATGCGGTTAGCCGACTTGGGGGGCTGGAGATAGTCATTGACCAAGCGGCGCAACTTGTACTCAACTTGAGTATGGGGAATACCATTAGGGCGATCGAGTGGCGCATAGATGCGGGCTTTCTCATTTGCTACAAATTCAGGATCGGGATCGAGATGTTCTAAACCTTGGACATATTCCACGGCGTTCTCACCAGCGATGCGCCCAAAGACAAAGGCTCCAATCATGTAGTTATGGGGAACACTTGCCATGTCACCAGCAGCATACAGCCCTTTAATGGAGGTTTCAGCTTTCTCATTGACCCATACGCCCGATGCGCTGTGACCACTACAGAGACCAATTTCGGAAATGTTCATTTCCACGCCCTTGGTGCGATAGTTCTCGCCGCGCCCTTGGTGGAATCTACCACGGCTAGGACGTTCATTTGCCCAGAGAATTGATTCGATTTCCGCGATCGTATTCTCGTCCAAGTGCGTCATTTTAAGCTGAATTGGACCTTTGCCAGAGTTCAATTCTTTCCAAACCTCTAGCATCATTTGTCCACTCCAATAGTCACAGCTAATGAAGCGGTTGCCTTCTGCGTTGGCAGTGTAACCACCAAAGGGACTAGCAACATAGGCACAGGCGGGTCCATTGTAATCCTTCATTAAAGGATTGATTTGAAAGCACTCAATGTTACTCAGTTCTGCACCTGCATGGTATGCCATCGAGTAGCCATCACCTGCATTGGTTGGGTTTTCGTAGGTTCCATAGAGATAACCAGAGGCAGGTAGACCCAATCTGCCACAGGCTCCTGTGCAGAGAATCACAGCTTTAGCTTGGATGACTACAAAATCACCATTGCGAACATCAAAACCAATTGCCCCGATCGCTCGACCATCTTTAACCAATACACGGGTTGCCATGACCCGATTGGTCACTCTTGCCTTATGGCGTTTGACCTGACGCGCCAAAATCGTTTTGAGATCCTTACCCTCTGGCATTGGCAATACATATTTACCAACTCGGTGTACCTGTTTGAGGTCGTAATCTCCCTGCGTATCCTTTTGAAACTTTACGCCCCATTGCTCAAGTTCTTGAATCACCGAAAAGCCGAGTTTACCAGTCTGATAGACAGCATTTTGGTTGAGAATGCCATCATTGGCGATCGTGATTTCACGGACGTATTGCTCTGGAGTGGAATTTCCGGGGATAACTGCCGTATTAACACCATCCATACCCATGGCGATCGCGCCGCTACGACGAATATTGGCTTTCTCTAGCACCAGAACATCGCCATCTGGATTGGCTTGTTTGGCTTTGATGGCTGCCATCGTTCCTGCTGTACCACCACCAATCACCAAAACATCTGTCTTGAGCCATTGAGTATTCAATTTGAAATCCTCCTCGTTTCTAAAGAAAGTCGAACCTGAATCATGGGAAAAATCACTTGAATATTTGTTCATAAAATGTTGCTAACAATACAGACAAAATGACTGCAAGCGAATTTTAGAGAACTATGTTCATTGAGATCTATTTAATCCCTTTCAGAAATGCAACAATACAGTTTGTGTTGCATTTCTTGACTTCATTATGCAATGGATTTCAGGGTTAGTTTATCGAGGTATTTTATAGACTGATAAATTCATTGAATCAATAGAATGTACCATTAGGTAAAATCATTACAGATAGATCATCCTACTTTTGTTGTAACTACCATGGAAGTTTATCAAATCCGTGTATTTCTTGAAGTGGCTCGGCATTTAAGTTTTACGGAGGCATCTGATGTTTTAAACCTTACGCAACCAGCAGTTAGCGCTAAAATCAAATCTCTAGAAATGGAGTTGGGTACTCCATTATTTCATCGACTGGGGCGCAAAATCCAGCTTACAGATGTGGGAGAATTCCTTCTTGAAAATGGTCCTAAACTAATCGATCTAGAAAACGATTTATTGCAGGAAATTGAGCATATAAAAAAGGGTAAATCTGGAATAATTAAAATTGGTTGTACTTCAGAAATAGGTAATGGATGGCTGCCAACAAAACTATTTGCGTACCGACAAAAGTATCCAAATTTACAAATTCAATGTAATATTTTTGATTCTGTCGAGTTGTTATATCGGAGCATCATTAATAATGAGATTGATATTGGCTTCTCCGATATTAATTTTGCCGATGTTGCCGAAATTTCTTCGATCTCAATTGCATCGATCCGCTACTCGCTGTTTGTGTCTGCTCATCACCCCCTCGCCCACAAAAAGTGGCTTAGCCTTAGCGATTTAAAGCATCATCCTTGGGTGTTAATGAATTCTGAAGCCCCTAGCCGTAAGGTTTTGGAATCACGCTTGACAGAAATTGGGCTATCTCTTAGCGATTTTTCTAATGTGGAAACCGTAGACACATCAAGCCTCATGCGAACCTATATGACTCAAGGAGCATATTTGGGCTTTGCTTCTAATTTGGAATTTCAGTTGGAATGTCAAGCGGGAAATTTGGTCGCGATTTCTTTGCAAGAATTTGCTTTGTCAGGCAGTATCTTTTTGCTAACTCCTAAGGGAATTAACGAGATTAATGACTTAAATGATCATAAATTACCTAAATTGTCACGGGGGACTGTAGATCTCACACCTACACAAAAATTAGTAAAATTACTTCAAGAACATCAACATCAACAAGTAGATGTCAATACTAATGTTAATAATGCGATGCAAATGCGATCACCTAGTTTTGCACTACGTACCGCTAATAGCAATCGACCTGAAACGCTCACCCTCTCGATTGGTATTCAAAATGGCACAATTCCCTCGGTGACGGCAGGATTAATTATTCAGCGTTTGCAGTTGCTGTCTCATTTTTTACCCAAAGATGGTCGCTACAGTGGCATCCAGTTTCAGATTGAATGGCAAAATTTTGCGACGGGTTCACCAATTGTGACGGGGCTAGATTCTGGAACATTGAATATTGGCATTTTGGGGGACTATCCATTACTACTGAGTGCTTTGCCAAATCCTGAGACAGCGCAGTACAACACTCGTTTAGTCAGCTTTGTGTCTAGTAATCCCGATGGTTCTGGCAATGCCTTCATCGTGCCACATCAATCAAAAGTAGAAACAATCGCCGATTTGCGGGGGCAAAATATTGCTGTGCCATTACGGTCTTCGGCACATGGCATGGTGATGAGATCGCTCCAAGCGGCAAACCTACTGGATCAGGTGGAACTCATCTCCCTTGAGCATATCCAAGCGATTCGGGGCTTTAACTTTCCCCTGCATTTAGCCGATAGCTATGCTCATTTCGCACCTTTCCATGATGTCGCTTGCCGTTGTGGAAAATTTCGCTATCTCGCTGATGGCAATCTCGATATTCTGCCATCCTTTTATGGTGTTGTTGTTAATCATGACCTTGCCGATCGCTATCCTGAAGTGGTGATTGCCTATTTACAATCCCTTAAGGCTGCCCAATATTGGTATGACAATACGCCTTCGGCTCCTGCTCAGGTTGCCCAATGGACTCGTTTAGACCTAGATTTAGTAACCGAGATCCTCAATGGTTCTTACCAGCCCGAACAAACGGCTCGTTTCTTTTCGGAAACTGTAATTCGTCCCGACTGGCTGAAACTACACATTGACCACTTGAGCAAGATTCCTAATAACGAAAACCTCACCAAAATTAATCTTGATCGCTGGATTCAGCCAGAATTTCTTAAGCAAACCTACCACTCTTGATAGTAAGGAAATGACAGAGCTTCGCGCTATCATTTCCTTACTATTTTAAGTCTGTAATACCAATTCTCGAAACTGTTGTCACACTTTTGTGAATTAAAAGCCAAACCCAGTAAGGGTTTTAAAAACATAAAATGGTATAGCCATTTTGTGTTTTGGTATAATTGAATATACTGCTCTTGTTGTTATCAAGAAATGAAAAACAGACACTTTGCTCCCCTGTTTTTATGTAAGAACGATATAGCGATCGCGATCGACTTTTAACCATCCTTCATCTTGTAATAACTTCATGGCTCTAGTGACTGTGACACGGGTGCTGCTAATGGCACTAGCAAGGTGCTGGTGCGTAAAACGTACAGTCAGGCGAGTTCCACCATCAACAGGAATGCCAACTTCCTGCTTGAGCAGAAGTAGGATTTGGCGGAGACGCTCTTCTACCCGTTTGTTACTAACTAGCGCTAGCATAGCTTCCGTTTGCTGAAGACGACGATTGAGATGTTGCAAAATGCCATGATAAAGTTGCGGCGATTGTTCTAGCTCAATCAAGGTAAACTGTATCAAATCAACATCTGATAATGAAATCGCTTGATAAGGTTCTAGATTAGTTAATGGTAAGCCAAAGGGCATAGCTTGCATTGCTAAGCCAACCAAAACTTCATCACCTGATGGATGCAAGGTATTTAGTTGCACAACACCACGACAAACCACCCAAACTTCATGAGGATACATGGGAATAATTTGTCCCCTCTTGTAAGTGTGCATGGTGTGACCACGATAAATTTCTTCGAGCGATCGCCGCCAATCGGTTATAGAATTTGTGTAATTAAGATCAAAGCTTGAAAACGTATATGCCATAAAATCGTAAGGTACAAATAGACCTGTGGGGGTATAAGCTCAAGAAGTCTTTTAGTCCAATCTAGGACTATCAACTATTTTAGATTGGAAGCCTTAAAGGTTACTCTGAGTATAGATTTTAGTAATTCTATCCATTGTTTCCCAACAGAGTTAATATTCAAATTAGCCAATTAATCTTCAAATGCCATACTTTTTAAAGTCTCCTCACGAATCAGGTCGAATACATGACGATTGAGTTGCATAAATTCGGGAGTGAGCATTAAATCGACATGGCGGGGACGTTCTAGATCAATATTAACCATCGTTTTAATATGTCCAGGATTAACCCCCATCACAAAAATGCGATCGCTTAAAAATACAGCTTCCTCAATATCATGGGTCACAAACACCACCGTAGATTTTAAATCTTGCCAAATATCTAGCAATAGCTCCTGCATCATGTGACGGGTTTGGGCATCTAGGGCGGCAAAAGGCTCATCCATCAGCAATACCGAAGGCGAATTGACCAAGGCACGAATGATACTCGCTCTTTGTTGCATCCCCCCCGACATCTGATAGGGAAAGGCATGGCGATATTTGGACAAGCCCACTCGATTTAAATAGTAATCAACAAGTTCTTTGCGTTCATCTTTAGGTACACCCCGCACCTTCAGCCCAAATTCCACATTTTGGAAGGTTGTTTTCCAAGGTAAGAGCGAATATTGCTGAAATACAAAACCGCGATCAGCTCCTGGTTTAGTAATCCTTTGGTAATCAACTAACACATTACCCACAGAAGGTTTTATAAATCCTGCGATCGTATTCAAGATCGTTGATTTACCACAGCCAGAAGGACCTAGCAGACAAATAAATTCCCCAGGTTGAATCGTAAAGTTGACATTATCTAAAACCGAAGTAAATACTCCCTTGCGGCGAAAACCTACCGATAGATTCTCAACCTCTACTAATCCTTTAACCTGCGATCGCAGATTATTTTCGAGCAACTTTGCCATCAACGTAAATCCTTACTATATATCAGTTACAAAAAACTTGAAACAAAATTAAATCCTTAATACTAAGCAGTTTTCTTTTTGGTAACGCGCCAAGGCATCAGCAAATGAATTAAACGCTCAACTAAACAAGAACTAAGAGAACCCATCAAACCAATCATCAACATACCCATCACAATTGGTGGATAGTTGGAGGTAACGTAGGATTCCCAAGTAATATAACCAATGCCATAACGACCTGCCAAAATCTCCGCCGTTACCAAGCAAAACCAGCAGTTCCCCATGCCGATGACTAAACCACTGGCAATACTAGGCATCGCCCCTGGCACAACAATATCTTTAAACACATACCATTGTCCTGCCCCTAAACATTGACCAACCCGTAATAGCAGCATATCCACTCCTTCTACTCCCTTGATCGTACTAATCAAAATCGGGAAAAATGCACCGATAAAAGTAATGTAAATCATGCCCGACTCAGCGTCAGGAAACATGAGAATTGCTAAGGGAATCCAAGCTACCGCAGGAATCGGACGTAGTAATTCTAATGGCAGAAATACGAGATCCTCCAATTTCTGAAACCAACCAATCAAAATTCCTAAACCCACTCCTAAAATAGTGGCAAAGAAATAACCAGCCAAGACCCTAATCACACTGGACTGGATATGAATCATGGCATTGGTCGAGAAAAACTTGACTGTTGCTTCTGATACTTCTATCGGTGATGGTAGGAAGGAAAAGTTAATCCAGAAATTAAACTTCACCATACAGAGGATTTGCCAAATGCCAAAAAATAGAATAATTGATAGGATTCTTCTGAACAGTTGATTACGTTTGCGTGCTGAAAATGGCTCTTTTGAAACATCCGATGAGCGCCCGAACAAACTTTTGATGGACATGCTAAAACTGTTCCAAAATTCCATAGATAGCGATTGCTCAGAAGGTATGTTAGACATCGATCATCTCCACAAAATAGGTTAATTGAGATGAGTATGTAACGAACCTTGTACGTTACATACTCATAAATTTAGAAGCAAGCCTAATATAAACATCACCAAGTTTCTGTTCCGCTGTAGCAGATTATTAGAGCGCGTTAAAGGTGAGAACTTGAGCGCCCCCTTGACTTGCTGCATAGGCTTGAGCATCCTTTTCGGTCAGGAATGCAGCGATATCATCACCTTTACGCACAAAGAAGGAATTTGCAGCTAGTAATTTCCAGCCTTTGTTGAAATCATGCACAAACACAGTGCTTTTGGTTTGTTTGCCTTCAGCCTTCAGTTTTGACACCGCCGTTACCATATTTTTGATAGAAGCGAAGTTTCTAATCTTCTCTTCACCATCAACCCAAACCTGTGCCGCCAGCTTCGGCTCAGTAATTGCTTGCTTGGTTTCTGCATCTTCACCAGAAATTGGGAACTTTTCTGCCTTGGCAATCATTTCGTCATAGTTCAGCCCCATCTCTTTGGCAGCAAGTTTTAAGTAGCTGTCATCGGCGAGTTTTGTGATTTCCGCAGCATCAACTTTGGCATCTAATCTGCCTAATTGCTTGAGGGTATTGACGCTGTTAGTTAAAGCTTCTAAATGGATAGGAAGAATTGCAGGACTGACTTGCTGTAAGCCGTTGGGGCCAAGGAACATATAGACGGCTTCTTTCTCCACACTCGTCCACTTTTCCATTTTTGCCGCGATCGCTTCAGGCTGTTCACGCACCATTTGATTAGCTTCCAAGAGAGCCTTTAGATAGGCAACAACTAGTTCAGGATGCTCTTTAGCAAAGTCGGAACGTACTACGACACCGTGAAATGTGGGTACTCCCAACTCAGCACCATCAAAGATCTTACGGGCAAAACCGCGTAGAGGAAATAGCTCGCCAAAGGGAACAAAGTTGGCATGGGCATCAATCTGATTTGTCTTCAAGCTTGTGCCACCAACTTCAGGCGCTTGACTGATTAGTTTTACTTCAGTCTCAGGATTAATGCCTTCCTTCTTTAAAGCCCTCAACAACATACCATGCGCTGCCGAGCCAAAAGGAACAGAGACTTGCTTTCCTCTTAAATCCGCAATGCTCTTGATCGGACTATCTTTGGGAACCATGACCGCATTACCCGCTCCAGTTGCACCATAGGATAGGGTAGCAATATAAATACTATTAACTCCAGCACCTTTGTCTCTGAATGTATTCATATTGATGGTTAAGGGAAAGTCCCCCATCATGCCAATGTCAACTTGATTAGCTAACATCTTGTTATTGATTGGTGGTCCAGATGTATGACTTGACCATTCAATTTTATATTCGACATTCTGATATTTACCTGTCTTTGGTAAATGTTTCTCCAGAAGCTTTTCTTCGCGAATAATTGGACCGCCTGTTGCCGTATTAATCGTTTGATCTTGAGTCGCAATGGCAATCCGAATTACTTTCTTATCACCTGAAGGACTAGATGGACTAGAAGGATTACCAACAACAGTACTGCTACAAGCAGTTATCAAACTCAAAGAAAATAATGAGATAGAAAATAAAAATCTTCTACGAGAGGGTAGCTTTACATTCATAACAAACACTCTTGTATTTCTTTCTTCTCTATTAATTCAGTATGACCATGCCCTATCTGTAAATGTAGATACAAATCCTATTCTACAAGGGTTTTGACGTATAAGAGAATTCATTTGACTCATAAAATAAATTTGTGAGTCGCTCAAACTGTTATCCTAATTACTAAATTTAGATACTATTGTCTATTGATTTTAATAGTCAAAACTCTAGAGGGGATTTGTAAATTATTGTTTACCAAGCTAATCAAAAGTAAGTTCACTATTCTAGTGATGTCAATGATGAGTTACTAGATTACAACTCTGTTCTTTTTTCTTTTTCTCAAATAGTGTGAAGAGATTGTTTGAGAAGTTAAGCGAGTCCTGTCAAAAGAATCTGAATCTTGCTGACACAGAAAGCTGAAGTTTTTAGTTGATGAGTTTTGCGCCCACTTTATGCTAGTATCACTAAGGCAAAAAATACGGCTTTGGAGTTTTGATTCGCTCAATGAATACAGAAATTGCAGAAGATTTATTCACTCAAGGTTTAGAACGCTACAAACAAGGTGAATCTGCGGCGACCTTAATTCCTGTGTTTGAAAAAGTATGCGATCGTCAGCCCAAAGTTGCTAGCGGCTGGATTTGTCTATCTTGGTTATATTTGCTAGACAACAACGCCAAACTTGCAGTCAAAGCAGCCCAGAAAGCCGTCAAAATTGCCCCAGAAGATCCTCAAGGACATATTAATCTGGCGATCGCAATGTTAGAGCTATCCCAGAAGGGTGTGCGTGAGCAAGTTGAAGCTGCTCAAAACTGGTTAATGATTTTGAAAGATATTAAGCCAGAAATTGTTGAGAATTTTGAAGAAGGTTTGCGCCGCCGTCCAGACTGGAAAGCTCTTGAAAAGGTTAGAGATTGGGTACTGAGTTAATCGACAACTAGTGTTTTCTTGTTAATTTCTGTTTATTGTCAATATTTGTGAATGGCGATTTAGGGGATTTAATAGATAACTTTATCTAACATTACAGAACTTCATAACTACTGCTTTTATGTCAGAAAAACTTAACAAAGGATTTTTGTCAAGAGTGTTAGGCTACCTAAATATAAATAACTAAAGTTGCTAATTTTTTAATTACAGCTAAAGTGTCAATTTTTTATTTAAAAGGAAGTTAATAAAATGATCTTAGAAAACGTTAGAGTAAAGCCCGATACCCGCAACCACAAAGGCTTCTTTGTTCTAGAGGCTTCCTACAAACTGGTTAATATTGACGGGAATGGCTGGGCTTTGATTTGTTTGGATGACTATGCTTGTCATTACGTCGATCCTGATGATCTGAAGTTGCCTAGAGGCTGGAAAAAAACAACTAGTAATGAAGTTGTGAACTCTTAGCGATCGCCTTCTTGAGTTTTCCTCTATGCTTGACTGTGAAGATCGATCAACTAATGATTTAAATAAACCAAATTTTAAATAAAAAAGAGCAAACCTAGGTTTGCTCTTTTTTATTTAAAATTTAGAACAAATCCAAACCTAAAATCAAGAAGCGGTGCAAAGCGCTGCTTCTTTTAGCTGTCGCCATTCTTGAACCCAAAAGATGAGTGGCAACGCGAAGCGCCGCCACTCATCTTTTGGGTTTTATGTCCTAGGCAAAACTTACATTACTATACCAATTCACGAAAATGTAGCAACACTTTTGTGAATTGAAAACCAAACCCAGTAAGGGTTTTCAAAACACAAAATGGCTACGCCATTTTGTGTTTTGGTATTAATTTACTAAGTCAAACAAAAAGCAGATGAATGCTTGACGCTCATCTGCTTTTTTGTCGAAATATTAAAAATCCAAAAGTAGAATGAAATGCCACTTCTGGAAGATGTAATAAAAGAATTCAACAGTTAATATCTATATCAACAAAGAAAATCCCCATTTTTCAGTTACCTAAGTAACTATAAAAACCTTAAGTATATTTAATAAGACAACTAATCAAATATACTTACATGCATATTTACTCATACATAATTACCTTTTACAGCAATTTACAGATAAACCCTAAACTCTTCTAACTTTTTTACGATGAAAATCGTCTCTAGAAGATACAAGCGTTCATAAACATAAAATGCTGCAAAAGTGATACCAAAGAAATGAGATTTTTTGTTGCTCAGCAAGACTGATAAAAACTTATCTACATCCAGCGAGTGCAACTTCTCTCTCTTCGGGTGGCTTTAGGCTAGGGAACAAGAAGTGATTTTCTTCAACATACTGTGCTCCGAATAGTCCTTTTTCTGCCCAGAAGTATCGATCTGTTGTATGTTCGTTACGTCTTACAAGCAACAGTGCTGGAGGAAGAATGCCATGAGTATGGATGTACTTACGTGCAGCCGTCACAGGCTTATCCTCACCGCTATCGATACTAAATTGAGGAATATGTTCTAGGATTTTGCGCCCTTCTTGGCGACGTCTACTCTTCCGCTTACGTCTCCTTGCCAAATCAATACCTCCTAATTTAGACCCTGAAATGCGATCGGGATTACAAAAACATTGTTATTATAGCTAGGGTAAATAAGAAATTTCAACTTTTCTTTACAAATTTTTGTCAGTATCGTTTTTGTGTACCACAGCTTGATACAGTATTTGACCAATTTCCCGTAAGTAAATCTAAAAATATTGTTAATTTGCGGCAAAATGATTTAAAGCTTCAGCAAAATCTCGTACCCCCTTAAACTGTCGATACACTGAAGCAAATCTCACATAGGCAACTTCGCTAACATCTTGTAAATATTGCAACACCATTTCTCCAATTTCTACGCTTGATACTTGATGGCGATCGCGTACTTGTAGTTGCGCTTCGATTTCGTCAATGATTGATTCTAGTGCAGTTTGTGATACCCCTGTTTTCTCACATGCTCGAATCATGCCGCGCAAAAGCTTGGAGCGATCAAAGGATTCACTGGCTCCATCTCTTTTCAGCACTGTAATTGGTACAAACTCAATGCGTTCGTAGGTGGTAAACCGACGCTGACAATTAAGACATTCGCGCCTGCGTCGAATACTACAGCCTGCCTCTGCCGAACGAGATTCTAAAACGCGGCTATCGGTATGCTGACAAAACGGGCAGAGCATGACATATCTCAAAATGTAGTGTGTAACTATAGAGCGGTAGCAAAGCTTCACCCTATCTATATAACTGTAAATTATAGTGGGCAGCAATTACCTATAAAAAGCACAAGAGATTTTTTGAAAGCGTTGCAAAGTAACGCTTTCAAAAAATCTCTTGTTACAGGTTTGAGTAATACTGTCTTGCCAACCTCAAAGTATAGCTGTCGCCATTCTTGTTAGGACATAAAACCCAAATAGTGTGAGGCGGCGCTTCGCGCCGCCTCACACTATTTGGGTTTTGATTTGTCCTGATACAGATAGCTATAGATAGTAAAGCCCAAAGATTTTACCAATTCAAGAAAGTGTTGTCACACTTTCTTGAATTAAAAACTAGACCCAGTAAGGGTTTCCAAAACACAAAATAGCTACGCCATTTTGTGTTTTGGAATTAGTGGTGCGGCGCAAAGCGCCGCACCACCAGCAATTCTCATTATAAAAATCGGTTTTTTGAAAGCCCGCCGACGGCGGGCTTTCAAAAAACCGATTTAGTTGTTTCCAGCGCCTTCGACGCTGGAAACAACTAAATCGGTTTCATAATGAGAATTGCTGCCGCACCACTAATTCTTGGATGGGAAAGGAGTAATTGCGTTAGAATACAAAACGTTACAAAAATTGCATGATCTGCATAGGCTAAGTTTTTAGGTAATTATAAATATGGCGGTCAAACCAGATTGGTTGCGAGTAAAAGCCCCACAGTGGGAGCGCGTTGGCAATGTTAAAGAAGTCTTGCGCGACTTGGGGCTAAATACTGTTTGCGAGGAAGCATCTTGTCCAAACATCGGCGAATGCTTCAACCAAGGTACTGCCACATTTTTGATCATGGGGCCAGCATGTACTCGCGCTTGTCCTTATTGTGATATTGACTTTGAGAAAAAGCCTCAAGCTCTCGATCCGATGGAGCCAATTAATTTGGGTGAAGCAGTGCGACGGATGCAGCTTAAGCATGTCGTCGTTACTTCTGTTAACCGTGATGATCTGCCTGATGGTGGTGCTTACCAGTTTGTGCGATGCATTGAAGAAATCCGTAAGTTAATGCCACAAACTACTATAGAACTTCTCATTCCCGATCTTTGTGCTAATTGGGAAGCTTTAGAAACAATTTTGGCAGCACATCCCCATGTGCTTAATCACAATACAGAAACTGTACCAAGACTATATCGGAAAGTCCGCCCACAGGGAGAATATCAGCGTAGTTTGGAACTATTACGTCGCGCCCGTGAAATCGCACCTTGGGTCTATACTAAGTCAGGAATCATGGTAGGTATGAGTGAAACCCATGAAGAGGTTTTGGAAGTGATGCGTGATCTGAGAGCAGTAGATTGCGATATTATTACCATCGGTCAATATCTTCAACCTTCAGCGAAGCATTTAACTTTGCATGAATTCGTTACACCTGAGCAGTTTGAATCATGGAGAACTGCTGGGGAAGAGATGGGATTTTTACAAGTAGTATCTTCGCCGCTTACCCGTAGTTCGTATCATGCAGAACAAGTACAAGCATTAATGAAGTCGCATCCTAAAACCTAAGTAGTTAAGCATAAGTAAACTTATAGCTGTCGCCATTCTTGTTAGGACATAAAACCCAAATAGTGTGAGGCGGCGCTTCGTGCCGCCTCACACTATTTGGGTTTTGATTTATCCTGATACAGGTGGCTATAGCTATAAAACCAAGATTGCTGTGCCGCCCGCGTAGCGGGCGGCACAGCAATCTTGGTTTGGTTTACAACTATGCTTAACTACTTAGTTAATGGAGAATAACTAAGTCTTGGGGTTTAGGAGGCTGTGCTAAAAGCAGGCGAATTTTATCAGCCAGTTGCTTTAACTTAACAGGCTTGGTTAGATATTCATTAGCCCCTGCTTTTAGACATCTTTCGCGATCGCCTTCCATCGCTAGCGCAGTCAGGGCAATTATGGGAATCGTCGCAGTTTGAGCATCAACACGAATCAGACTAATCGCCTCTAGTCCATCCATCTTCGGCATTTGAATATCCATGACGATAATATCGGGGCTTTGATCTTTTGCCCTAGCAACTGCTTCTTCGCCATTTCTGGCGATCGCTATACGGTAATTGATTGCAGTCAGATAGGACTTGAATGTTTGGATATTTGCTTCGTTGTCTTCCGCAAGCAAAATAAGTGGCGCGACTTCATTATCAACATTTACCTTGATGGGCGATGAACTGCTTGCCACTAGCTCAGGGATGATCGCAGTACTAGACAACTCCATTTCATAGGGCAGAGCTACAGTGAAGCGACTACATTCTCCAACTACGCTCTCAGCGATTACCTGACCACCATGAAGTTCAACAATTTGCTTGACTAGAGCAAGTCCTAAACCAGTGCCTTCGTACTGACGGTTGAGACTGCTACTAACCTGTATAAAGGGCTGGAAGAGACGTTGCAAGTCTTCAGCGGCAATACCAATGCCAGTATCTAATACTTGAAATATGATCAGCGGCACATTCATTGTCCTGATCCGTTGCGGAATCACAGCTTCTCCTTGCCATGTATCACCTTGACCGAAGGCGACTAGAAGACTTATATGTCCTTCGCTAGGAGTAAATTTGACAGCATTGGTGAGCAGATTAATCAACACCTGTCTGATCCGACGCTCTTCGACCATGATATTGTTTACATTCTGGGGAATGCTACAGCCAATTTGTATTCTCTTTTGAAATGCTAGCTGTTTGACAAATACCAAACTGGAATTACAGAGATTTTGGACTGATACTAATTCAACATTGAGTTCCATCATTCCTGATGAGATTTTTGATAGATCGAGAATATCGTTAATCAGGGAGAGGAGATGCGTACCACTTGATTCCACTGTGCCGATCGCACTTAATTGCTTTTCGTTTAGTGTCCCCAGAAGTTGTTCTTTCAAAACCTCTGATAGTCCTAATATAGAGTTGAGAGGCGTGCGGAGTTCGTGGCTCATGTTGGCAAGAAACTCGTCCTTGAGCTTAGTAGCTTTAAGGAGTTCATCATTGACTCTGAGTAGTTCTGCTTCAGTTTGTTTGCGGATCAATAAATCAGCTTGAGTCTGCTGATAAAGATCCGCTTGTTGAACAGCGATCGCTAGTTGAATGGCTATTTGTTTTACGAAATCAATTTCCAGATCTTCCCATGTGCGAGGACTGTCACATTGATGAATGCATAGCAATCCCCATAATTTATCAGCCTTCAGCAAAGGAACGACTAGGTTAGCCCTTACTTGAAATTGTGACAAGACCTGAATATGGCAATCGCTTAGCCCTGCATTGTGAATATCACCAACAGCCTGTATTTTTCCTTGCTCATAGAATTTGGCATATTGCTCTCCAAAACAATGATCGTGGATTTTGACTGTCATCGCCGATATAAATTTAGGCAAGACAGATTCGGCTACGAATTCTCCATCATTAAATTTATTGTCAGGATAGAACTCGAAAATACCAACGCGATCCGCCTTCAGAAAGTTTCTAATTTCCTCCACAGCAGTCTGAAAAATAGTTTGGAGATCAAGAGTCCTCCTTATATTTTGGGTGATTTCTCGGATCACAACTTCTCTTTTTGCTTGCTTACGAATTAATCTTTCCGCTTGTTTAATTTCCTCAATATCAGTAATTGTGCCGATCGCTCCGATTACTTTGTTTTGATCATCTAGAACTCTCTCCCCGCGTGATAAAAACCAATGGGGCTTACCATCAGCATTCAGAAGACGATGTTCACAAGAGAACTCCGAAGTCTCTCCTTCTAAATGTATCTGAAATGTATTTCTAAAAAGTTCGCGATCGTCAGTATGAATATTCGTTAGCCAATCATCAAAAAGAATTGGGTTTTGGCAACTCTCATAGCCAAGCCATTCTCTAACCCCTCGCTCTAAAACAAATATACCTGTTTGGGTATCCCAATCCCATATCCATACTTTAGCCGCATTAGTGGCTAATTCATAGTGTTGAGCAATCTCTGCATATTTTCTCTCAGCAATATCCAACTCCAATTGTTTGTAATCTTTTACTTCCGCCAAGACTGAATCTAACGTCGATCCTAAAAAACCAATTTCGTTGTTAGGTAAAACTGGCAAAACAAATTTTTCCTGCTTTTCACTATCCGCGATCGCCAACTGAATCTTTGATAAAGGGCTAAGTACTAACTGGCGAATTAACCAACCCATAAATAGCAAAATTACTACGCCACTAAATGACATCGCTAAGATCGCCCATAAAGCATTTTTCAACGCTTCATTTTCCAATGCTTGGAGATCCATCGCTACGATCACCACGCCACGATATTTATTTGATTGTGATGGCTTTTGGGAAGGATTTTCCCTTAACTTATTAAATACAGTGCTACTAAAAGGCAAAAATTGAACTATGACTGGTTTGCCTTCTAAAACAGTATGCATATTTACTGCTATGCCATTACGAGATGCTTGCAGCAAAGAAGGAACAAACGTAGGGTGAATATCTGCATAGTCTATATTTGCCAATGTCAGATCTAGCCTACGACTGTGAGCAAGTAAATTACCCTGAGGATCAACTATTGATATCTCTACTACTGCTGGCAGAGTGGCATAGTTCTGGATAAGCCTTTCTAAGAGAAAGGTTTCATCGTCTTCAATCAACCCTTCACTAGCAAATTCAATCCCCTGAGTAATCGTTCTGGCGCGTTGATGTATTTGCGTATCTAAATTAAATCTGAGAGACGCATAAATAATAGATAAAGCAGTAACTCCTATCACCGCTAGGGATAGACCAAACCCAAGCAGTAGTTGCTTAGAGATTCTTTGCTTAGGGGATTGAATGAGTTTTTTCATGATTATACAAAGCAGATATCTCAAAGATAGACAGAGAATTCGTGCACTTTATGGCAGCTTTCATGCCAATGATTTACAGGCAAGGGGCTTAAGCCCCTTGCTTAGTCAAATTTGGTGAAGCCATCTGTACATCACTTGACCAAAATCGTTATGTTTTACGACCCTGCCAATTAATACTAGCTTTTTTGACTGGCTCACCATTAATCTCTATATCGTTGCGAATATCTCGACCATGTCGAGGATCTGACAACAATAATTCACGGGTCTTTTGATAAGCATCTCGTAAGCGACCTCCTTCAAACATGCGCTGATTCATCTCTAGGTCACCTTTTTTCAGCCCTTTGTAGTCTTCAGCAAATGCTTCGGTTGTCATACCCAGTTGTTTGGCAACTGAGGCAAAGACTTCCTGTGGTTTAGTCTCCACCGCCGCGATCGCATCAAACCAAGTCTCAATAAAACGCACTAGCTCATCCTGTTTAGTGGTGATGAGACTAGCTCGGGTTGCTAAACCGTCTATCACCAGACTATCTACATCGGCTGTAGTGTAAATGACCTTACCTCCCACAGCTTTAGCAGTGCTTTGCATTAAAGGTTCCCATAGGGTAGCTGCACTGATCTCCCCTTTTTTAAGCATGTTTGCCGCACGTTCATTGATCACATCTAGAACTTCTACTTCTTCTGGTTTTATTTGATTTGCTTGAAGGGCTTCGAGTAAAACCAAATGCGAAACAGTACTGAATTTGGCACTAACTTTTTTGCCTTTTAAATCTTTTACGGACTTAATGTCGGGACTTGCCGCGATTCCATCGGAGCCAGCAGAAATATCAACAACCATCACAACGACAGGCTTTTCTTCAGAAGAATCAACCTGCATTACTTCTGGCAAAGGCACAAAGCTCACATCTTGACTACCACGCATCGTGGCGCGGATGTTATCTTGCTGATTGAGAAATTTAACAAACTCTACATCCAAACCATGCTTGCGAAACAGTCCTGCTTCTTTGGCATACAGAGCAATTTGATAACCAGCCCAACTATTTAGCCCTACCTTGAATGGTTTTAATGCTCCTGCTTGATTCAAACTACAGCCTTTGATGGCGATCGCTGTTAAGGAAGCTATCAGAATGATGACTACCACTCTAAAAAAATTATTTATTCTCACGATTTTTTGTTCCTAGCTAAATTTAATAATTTACAAATCTTCTTCTCCCATGGAAACTACGGCTGTGTAATTGTCCAGATCCCTGCCCCCCTCATACTAATTAATGATAACAAGGGATGGTTTTTAAAACCTGTTTGAGAAGTATCTTAATCTCGTATATTTTTTTGTTTTTACCCCTCCCTCAAGCCCCCTTGCAAAAGGAAAAGAATTTTTAGAACAATGAGGAATTTTACTGCTGTAGTTCATTCAATCAGATTCAGCGCTAAGGGCTGAGTTAAGACCCAGTCGCCCTGAGAAATTGTTGAAAGTGAGGTGACCCACCGCTTTCAAAAGTTTCTCTGTAATACTTAAAGTTTCTACAGCCTGTCATGCAAATTGCCTAAACAAAAAAATGAATGATTATTTCTTTTGCAAGTTAATCATTCATTATAAGTTTTATATAGGAATGCATAACCGCGTTTAGGAATTAGCGTCTCCTAAACTATACAAAAGCGCCTAATTGAATACGACATATCTACAGAAATTCAACCCCACACTTAACCCGATTTAGTACATAAAATGTAGGTATAAATAAGAAAAGTTATGAAATGGCACTGGTCAGCTAATCGCAATAGGTACTAAAGTTCCTATTGCACAACAACTAAAAAGACGCAAATACGTCGATCACGCTTAACTTTCCAATGCCAATAGGATCTCTTCTATTATAATCATTCAATGTATCCTATTCCCTATCATTACAATAACATAGATAATCACAAAAGATCTACACAATATAGCAATCCTCAATAGTTTGAGAGAGTGCGCCCCGCAGGGGCGCACTCTCTCAAATGCAAATAAAGACAAATGGAGGCGCAAAGCGCCTCCATTTGCCTATAATTTTACGCTTAATGTCAAACGAATAGAACCTTTGGCTGTCGATGGCAAAACAACATTTTGTAGCGATCGCTTAATGATCTCCACAAGATTTTTATCTGTCACTGTCGAAGCAACATCATCTAGGACAAACCTTGTCAATCGACCATTTTGGACGGGAATCTCTAAAACTACAGTACCTCTGACACCAGCAGGAACATTAATTGACTGCAATTGTTGAGCGATCGCTTGCTGAGCAGCAACAACATCCATACCTGCAAGCCCCGTAATGCTCACCACTTGAATTTGGGAGACAGGAGCTTGTTTGCTTACCTTCGATGCTTCGCTAGGACTGTTTACACTATCAACTTCAGTTCTGAGTCTAGTATTAAGCTGATCCATGCCAGTAATAACTGTTCCTTGCATTTTTCCAGAAGTGCTAAAAGATTGTCGTGGTAAAGCTGAAGGACTTGGAGCCGCAGGCTTGAGATTTTGATTGTCTGCCATCTCTCCTGAAGTCATGCCAAAATCGACACCTTGAGGCATCTCTACGGGAACTTGGACTGTCATCTTGCTGCCATCAGGATTGACGCGCACTTCATCACTTACGGCAACAAAGGCTGTGTATTGCGATAGCAAGCGATAGTTGAGTGCCGTTTGAGTGACTGCATCCACTAGAGATTTGACTTCACCACCAAACATTTGATTCATCAAATCTTTAATGCGAGCGCGTCCCCATAGTTGGGCAATACCCAGATTACCGCCGCGATTACTATTGACACCATCAAAGTTTACATCAAGGGTTTGTTCATAACGTTCGCCACCTGCGGCAATACCTGTGATTTTGAGCTTGCCATTAGCGCGATCGCCCTTTTTGCCAAATAGAACAAGTGGCTGCTCTGCAAATAGATCAGGAGCATTGCTAGGATAGATTTCGGGAGCCGCTCCATCGCCTTCCCATTTCACTTGGATATTTGTGAGAACAGGATTATTGATCTGACGGAAGAATTTTTCGGCAACTTCTTGAGTTGGCTCATCTTGACGCACTACTCGCGTTGTACCTCGCCCCATTTCCGCAACGCGCTCTAGCAAGTAACGATTGACAGAGCTACCAACACCAAAACTATAAAGACGGTTACCTGGTTTGAGATTTTTCTGCACTGCCGCGATCACTTCATTATCGTTGCCAATGTATCCATCCGTAATCAAGACCACGCTGCGAATCCGTCCATCTGATGCAGTGGGAAATTTCGTCACCGCATTGATGCCATTCATGAGTTCAGTCCCACCGTTCGCATCGACTTGATCGATATAGTTCATCGCTTTCTGGCGATTAGTGGCGTTGTTTTGTAAGGGATAGCTAGAAAGCTGGCGGGTGGTGTTCGAGAAATCGATAATTGTAAATGTGTCGTTAGGATTCAATCCATTGATAAAGCGACGCATCAGTTCCCGTGATTTGACAATCGGATCACCTGATTGAGAACCCGATGTGTCCATCAAGAAGACAACATCCTTCGGCACGATTTGGTCAACGCGATAGGCGATCGCTGGAATCAAATAGGTAGCAAAATGTGAGCCTTGATCGGTATTGGTAGTCAAAATCGTGGGTTCGGTGCGATCACCACTGACTTTGTAGCGCACAATCAAGTCTTTGTTGGGAATGTTATCGCCAGTCGCTAGTTTAAGCTGGACTGTTTCACTATTATTCTGAACATCAATGCGATGGGAAGTAGAATAAAGATTGCGAATGGGAACACCTGCATCAATTTGCAGACTGACAGTAATATCATTACCCGATCGCGTTTCAGGACGCAGGACAGGCGGATTAATCCGTGAGGCATCAGGAACTTGGATTGTATTTCCCTTAGCATCGATCGCTTGTCCTGGAATATAGCGAGGGCCTACCACCATCGGAAATACAAATTCATAATCACCCTCCTCAAATTTCAAGCTTTCGGTATAGCGAATCGTCACCTTGATTTGTTCCCCAGGTTTAATATTCGCCAAAGATTGAGTGAAGATATTATCACGTTCTTGTTCTAGTAGACCTGCGGTGCGTCCTTCTTTTCTAGCCCGATCATAGATTTCTTTGGCTTCTTCTCGTTTTTTGATTTCGCCTTTAATCACGCGATCGCCGATCTTAATTTCCATATCATCCACAGCCGCTTGATCGGGTAATGGAAATACATAGATTGCTTCTAGTGGTTTGTCATAGGGATTCTGAAAAGTTTGGGTGACTTCCACTCGCGAAATATTGCCTGATATTTGCCCTTTGACATCGGTGTTGGTCAGGGTAAAAGCTTGTTGTTGGCGATCAGGTGTTTGCACATACAGCCCACCGACGGGACGATCTTTGGTTGATTCATTGCTAGAACTGCGATCGCTGACTGGTTCTATAACTCCTGATTTAATCATGGAGCTAGGAGTTGACAAAGGTTGATTCATCGGGTTGGACTGAGCCAATGTGCGGTGGGCAATGACACCTGCAAGGGCGATCGCCAAAGGGACGGCAATGTAGATGGGCTTGATTGATTTCATGGTGATTCGCTCCTCATTGCCTAATGCATTCTTAAACTCAGCAGTTCGGCAACCTGTTAATGTTTCCTGAGATTGAGTCTCTCATCATTACCAATGGTTAGTTGCTCAGTTGCAATTTTGGTAACGACAAAAGTCAAAACGGCGACAACAAACTTTTGTTACTCTTTTCCAAACCAAGAAATAGCTGTGCGCGGCGAAGTCGCGCACAGCTATTTCTTGGTTTTATATACCAAAAAGCGCTTGATTCTAGGCATCAAGCGCTTTTTAGCTTTTACGGAGAGGGGGAGATTCGAACTCCCGTTAGGTGTGACCCTAAATCTGATTTCGAGTCAGACGCATTCAACCACTCTGCCACCTCTCCAAATATGTCTTGTAGGTTCTTAGGCTAAGCAAAGCAATTGTTATGATATCACGGTATGTGTGCTTTAAAACCAAGAAAGTAAAAGGCATCACTTCGTGATGCCTTTTACTTATCGAAACCCTCTGCCCTGTGAAGATTCAGTCCAGAGCATTATCTCTCCATCAGCATTAGCGGCGGCTAACTTTTTGCCTAATGGTTGCCATTGCAAAGCCGTAATCTCACCCATTGGCGTTTCTAAAGCCTGTACCCAATCCTTCGCATCTTTCCAAATTGCAATCCTGCCATTCTCATCGGCAGAAACCAGAATTTCTGATTTAGGCTTGAAAGCAACAAAACCCACAGTGCTGTTGTGCCCTTTAATCACTTCACCTTCCCAACCCACATTCAGGTCAGCATGTTTTTCCCACACAACTACATCCGAACCGCTAGAGGAAGACAATAGCGGCGAAGTTTTGCTCGCAGACCAATCAAAGGAGCGAATCTTTCCAGGGAAGCCCTGCATCCGCCAAGGTGAAGCGTCAAAGTCAGAACCTAGCCATTGCATCACCACCACCAAATTGTCTAGAGTACTTGCCACCAGATATTCTCCTGCGCGATCCCAAACTAGTTTGGCGGTCGCAGTTGGCATTTCAAATAGAATTGGATCTTCATACCAATCTTTTGCTGACCAGACTTTAATTCCACCATCACCACCGACCGTAAGAAACTCGCCACTTGGATGCCATGCGATCGCCAAAACCGTTGACTGCTCAAAATGCAAAGTCGTGACAATATCCAGAGTCTCCGCGCTCCAAATCTGCACATATTTGCCGAAGCTAAAGGCAAATTCGGGACGAGTGGGATGCCAGACGAGATACTCGATCCATGTTTTGCCAAGATCGAGGGTTGCGGCGATCGCAGGTTGCTCTCCATCTAACTTCCATACGCGCACCTTCCCATCCTGTCCCCCCGATGCTAGCCATTGCCCATCCGCCGAGAATCCCAGACAATCTACCGAAATTTCTGTTGGTGCTTGTAATTCAATCAGTTTTTGCTGGAGATTGTTACCCGCCTTTGCTTCATCAAATAGAGCTAGCTCTCCTGCGGCGGTAGCGGCGGCGAGATATTTACTATTGGGTGACCATGCGATCGCGGTGATATATTCACTGAGAGTAATTTGCGATTGGGGTTTGGGGTTAAGGATTAGAGTAGTCTTCGGCTTGGGCATAGTGATTGTTTTTTGTCTGCATATGGATTTTAGCCTAGTGCAAAGCGCTACCTATCTCCGCGTGTTAGCATAATTTTATGGGTGTTTTCGTTCCTGCTAACCCAGCACCGCTTTATACCAAAATATAAAACGGCGTAGCCGTTTTATATTTCTAAAACCCTTATTGGGTTTGATTTTTAATCCACAAAAGTGTCGTCACACTTTTGTGGATTGGTAAATTTAGATCAAATTAATTTCAGACAATCAGCACAGAAGCTTAGCAAAATGACCAACTTGTTTCCCATCCTCGCCGCATCCGATCCCCTTGTCGCAGGCTTTATCGGCAAAGAAATCGAAAGACAGCGCAATAATATCGAACTCATTGCCAGCGAAAATTTTACATCCCTTGCGGTTATGGCAGCGCAGGGATCAGTATTGACCAACAAATATGCTGAAGGACTGCCTAACAAGCGCTATTACGGTGGTTGTGAATTTGTAGACGAGATCGAATCGATCGCCATTGAGCGCATCAAAGAATTGTTCGGCGCAGCCCATGCCAATGTCCAACCCCACTCTGGCGCACAGGCAAACTTTGCAGTTTTTCTAACCCTCCTCAAACCAGGAGATACCTTCTTGGGTATGGACTTGTCCCATGGCGGACACTTGACCCACGGCTCCCCTGTGAACGTATCAGGTATGTGGTTTAACAAAGTCCATTACGGCTTAAATAAGGAAACTGAGCAGTTAGATTTTGATTTAATTCGTGATCTTGCTTTGCAACATAAGCCCAAATTAATTATTTGCGGTTACTCGGCATATCCAAGGATTATTGATTTTGTTAAATTTAGAGCGATCGCTGATGAAGTGGGCGCATACTTGATGGCAGATATCGCGCACATTGCGGGATTAGTTGCCTCTGGACATCATCCTAACCCCATCCCCTACTGTGATGTCGTCACCACCACTACTCACAAAACTCTACGTGGCCCTCGCGGTGGTTTGATCATGACTCGTGATGCTGCCCTCGGCAAGAAATTTGATAAATCAGTTTTTCCAGGTTCTCAAGGTGGCCCCCTCGAACATGTGATCGCCGCTAAAGCTGTTGCCTTTGGTGAAGCATTGCGTCCTGAGTTCAAAACCTATTGCGGACAAGTAATTGCCAATTCTCAAGCCCTTGCTGCTCAATTGCAAGAACGTGGTTTGAAGTTAGTTTCTAATGGTACTGACAACCATTTGTTGCTGGTCGATTTACGCTCTATCGGTATGACTGGCAAGGTTGCTGACCTATTAGTAAGTGGTATCAATATCACTGCCAACAAAAATACAGTTCCATTCGATCCTGAATCTCCATTTGTGACCAGTGGTTTACGTCTGGGTTCTCCTGCGATGACTTCTCGCGGATTGAAGGAAGTTGACTTCCGCGAAATCGCCAACATTATCGCCGATCGCCTACTAAGCCCAGATAGTGATGCTGTCCAAGCTGATTGTATTGCTAGAGTTCAAGCTCTATGCGATCGCTTCCCTCTATATCCTGAACTTGAGTATCCGACAATTAGCTCTAAAGAACCTGCGCTAGCAGTCTAGTACCAAAACACAAAATGGCTACGCCATTTTGTGTTTTTTAAACCAAGAAGGGGTCGCTTAGCGACCCTTTCTCTTTAAAGTTACATAGGTTCGGCAAAGCTTCCAAGCGCACTTCCAATGGTTGAGAGCGAAAAAATGCACCTCGCAAAGCTTTGCTTCCTCTGAGATAGTTCTGGACTAATTGTGAATGGTAAAACCTAAGATAGGCAGTGAATAGCACTGCCTATCTTAGGTTTTACCATTTCGGCAAGATTGAAAAATATTGATTACTTCTTGAGGTACTTGCTTTGTTTCTCTGGCGGCTGTATCAATTTTGAGGAATTCTGCAAAGGTATATTGCGATCGCAGTTTGTCTAAACTACAAGTACAGAACTCTTTACTATTCGTAAATCCACAACCTTTCATAAAAGTTTTGCTCACCTCTTGGGGATATTCATACTTCTCTTGGTTGACGGGTGGACTCTCCTCAGCCCATGCAATCGAGATGCTGCTACTAGCTAGGACAATGGTACTGAGAGACAACAGGAGATGATGACGCATATTTACTTAGATGGTAATTTTGCTTACACGCTAGAACTTTGATTCTATTTTGATTTTATAGCTGTCGCTAAGTGTATAAGGACATAAAATCCAAGAAGAGAATGGCGGCGCTTCGCGCCGCCATTCTCTTCTTGGATTTTGATTTTGTACTAACACTATCGACGGTAGCTACATAATAAGCGCTTCGCCGTAGAATAAGGAACACGATTTTTGATGGTGCGGCTTCGCCACGCCATCAAAAATCGTGTTCCTTATTAAATTATCAAACCCTAAGCGCTACCTAAAACTCACAAATTATTAATGACACTTTGCACTAATTCTAAATTTTATAGGGTGAAGATGACCATATTTCTATCATCAGGATGACTGCATTGATTGCGGTTTCGTGACAACATCTATTATGGATACTCTGTTTTGCCTGAGCGTTTGAATGAAATCTCCTGACCGTTTACTAATTGTTGATGATGTGCCAGACAACCTATTTCTTGTTCGCACAATTCTCGAAGATGAGGGATACGAGATCATCACATCATCAAATGGTCATGACGCTTTGAAGATTATTGAGTCAGAGCCACCAGACTTGGTTTTGCTGGATGTAATGATGCCCCTGATGGATGGCTATGAGGTTACACGCCGTATCAGAGCCATGAAGGATCTGCCCTTTATTCCGATTTTGCTAATTACCGCTTACGATCGCGCTAATGCGGTCAAAGGCTTAGATCTCGGTGCAGATGAATTTATTCGTAAACCTATTGAGGCTGATGAACTGTTGGCAAGGGTGCGATCGCTGTTACGTTTAAAACATAGTATTGCGGAGCGCGATCGCATTGATCGCCAGAGACAGGATTTTGTATCACGCCTAACCCATGATCTAAGAACACCCCTAGTGGCGGCGGATCGGATGTTGGGACTGCTGCAAGATGGGGTATTGGGAGAGATATCGCCAGAAATTCGTGAAGCATTAACCATCATGGGGCGCAGCAATCATAATTTGCTGGAGATGGTCAATAAGCTTTTAGATGTCTACCGTTATGAATCGGGTAGTAAGACAATTAATTTGCAACCGTTAGACTTGAAAGAATTGCTTAATCAAGTGGTGCAAGAACTGAAGCCGATCGCTATTTCTAAAAATTTAGAACTTACGGCTGATCTTGATGATATTGCCACGGTTAAAGGCGATCGTCTAGAACTACTGCGCGTATTTAATAATTTGATTGGTAATGCCCTTAAATTTACCGAATCTGGTAGCGTCCATGTTAGCTTAAAATTAGAGGAATCCGAGGCGATTATTGCGATCGCAGATACGGGTGCAGGGATTTCATCAGATGAGCAACCATTTTTGTTCCAAAGGTTCCGCCAAGGCAACCATCAAAAACAAGGTAGTGGCTTAGGTTTATATCTATCGCACTATATTATCAATGCCCATAATGGCAAAATCTTAGTCAAATCTCCTAACCTAGACTCTCAACAAGGTTCCACATTCTTTGTGCATTTGCCAACCATTACGTCATGAGCACCCTTCAACTTCATTATGATACGCTCCTCAGTCATTGCAGTAACCCACTCGAAGCGATCGCCCTCTTACGTGAATATCGTCCTTATTTTGAGCTAATTCCTAGCTTGCGCCGTCCCAGCGATAGCTTAATTTCCATTCCATTCCCCGTCGTCCAGCTTACTAGCCCCAACTTGACGCAAAGTCATGTACAGCTAGAATGCGATCTTGCTTTGATCATGTGTGATCCTGACTGGAAAGTTAAAACTGGTCAAGAAATATTTGTATTTATCCATCGTCCTAATGAAGACTACTCAGCTCTATTAAAACGTTGGCGACAAGTGGAAGTAGCACTTGGTGAAGAATATTACTGGTTATTACCTTGGAAGCATCGTAGTATTATTAGCGATCGCGGTGAATATCATTATCCTCTCTTTGTCACGCTTGACTATTCACCAGCCCGCATTGCTAAAGGTTTAGCAGGTGCATCACTACCTCACGTTAAAGCCTTGACTCCAGAGATTGATCCTCCGCCTGATATTGAAGAAAATCAACAAGATCAAATTTACGATTCAACTAGCTAGAAAATGCGGCTTACCTCAGCAATTCTCATTATAAAAATTGGTTTTTTGAAAGCCCGCCGTTGGCGGGCTTTCAAAAAACCAATTTTGGGATTTCCAGCGCCTTAGGCGCTGGAAATCCCAAAATTGGTTTCATAATGAGAATTGCTAGGCTTACCTTGTGTTGTGGTATCCAAAGGGCTGTAGGATGTTAGTACAGACAGGACTACGTACCTTCTGTAGTAGTTTTACTAGAGCAAATCAATGGCTTCCCAACTGCGTGTATATGTTCCTCCCCATCCCATTATTCGGCATTGGCTCACGATCGCACGGGAGAAACATACTCCAGTTCCCCTATTTCGGACAGCGATGATTGAGATGGGTAAATGGCTAACCTATGAGGCAGTCCGTGAATTTTTACCTGTACAAGAAGTAAATGTAGAAACCCCCTTAGCAACTGCATCAGGACAGTTGATCGATGGTTCCATTCCTTTAGCGATTGTGCCAATTTTACGAGCAGGGTTATCCATGCTCGAAGGTTGCCAAAACCTATTGCCCACCGCAAATATCTATCATCTTGGTTTAGTGCGGAATGAAGAAACCCTTGAGGCTAGTTGTTATCTCAATCGTTTGCCAGAGAGATTTGAACCACAGACCCGTATTCTCATCGTCGAGCCGATGATGGCTACAGGTGGCTCGATTATTACTACCCTGAAAATGTTAACAGAGAGAGGAGCTGATGCTTCCTTTATTCGGATTATTAATGCTCTCTGCGCTCCTCCAGCTTTGCAACTGATCAATCAACAATTTCCTGACGTACAAATTTATTCAGGTTGTATTGATGAAGTTGTGAATGAGAAGGGATGGATTGTTCCTGGATTAGGAGATGCTGGCGATCGCTCCTTTGGAACCGAGTAATAACAATTCATAAAATGGCTACGCCATTTTGTGTTTTATAGCTGTCGCCATTTGTTTTAGTACAAATCAAAACCCAAGAAGTGAGTGGCGGCGCTTCGCGCCGCCACTCACTTCTTGGGTTTGTATCCTAACAAGACTGGCGACAGCTATAAAAACTAAAAGACCTCGCATAGCGAGGTCTTTTAGTTAAACTGAAACTGAAACTTTGATATTCTCTTCCCATTTACGTGGTGAACTAGCTCGACGAATATTTCTCCAGATTTGGGTTGCAGCTAAAGTTCCATCAGCAACTGCGATCGATACCTGATTCAACCCCTTCTTTAAATCACCTAGGGCAAAAATGCGATCGTGGCTAGTCTTACACATATCATTAGTGACCAGATTCTGACCATCCCATTCCAAACCTTCGATACCCTTGAGGTAGTGATTAAAGTAGGTCGAACCCATACCAACTAAACCAGTAGTCGCTTCTACAATTGTGCCATCGGTTAGTTCCACGCCACTCAGTTTGTGATTTTCTCCGTGAAATTTAGCGATCGGAGCTTCATACAATGGATAGCCATGCTCGGCTAACTTCTGTTTGGTCTTGTCGCTCACTTCACATAAGCCATGAGTCAAAACAGAAATATAAGGAGTAAACCAGTTCAATACAAAGGCAGCACCAATTTGCCCTTCTGTATTTGCAATCAGAACCGCTTTTTGATCCCACATATCATAGCCATCACAAATCATACAGACATGTAGTGTATAGCCTGCATAATCATAGACATTCTGCATGTCTTCCAATTGAGGCAAATTGTCTATGATTCCCGAAGCGGCAATCACATACTTACTGCGAAATATAGGATAAATACTATTAGTCTTACCGACTTTTACTTTCACCGCAAAAGTTTCGCCTTCGTCGGTTACTTCTTCTACATAGCCACGTAAATGATCGGCTCCCCAGTCTAAGGATGTTTTCGTTCCATGATTTAAAATATCTCGACCTGGGGTGTGTGGGTCAAGTCCGACATAGTTACGCAAGTCTTGCATCCATAGCGATCGCCCTTTACCTTTTTCGATAACTAGGCACTTGAGTCCATAGCGAGCTAAATAAATCGCCGCTGACAGTCCACCCATACCGCCGCCCACAACGATCGCATCATAGAGCGTATCAAGGCGCTCATTTAGATTTTTGCTAGAAAGTTTCATAGCCACCCCATTAGGTTAAGTACGCAAGAATAGCTATTCTCGCATCATTGAGAATAGCTATTCTTAAAAATTAGCCAACAAATGCTAAACGTGGTGCAGATACACCTGTAGACTCAGCACCTTTGAGGTAAGCCAACATAGTGTCAGCATCAGAAACTTCAAAAGGATCGGTAGGACAGTTATCAGAGAAACCAGGTTCTACAAAGATTTTTTCGATCTTGCTATCATTAACCAACATCGAATAGCGCCAAGAGCGAAGTCCAAAGCCAATATTAGACTTGTCAACTAGCATTCCCATCTTGCGAGTAAATTCGCCAGCACCATCGGGCAACAAGAATACATTCTTAGCACCGATTTCTTTGCCCCATTTGAACATAACGAAAGCATCGTTAACAGATACACAGATAACTGCATCAACACCTAATCCCTTGAACTCTTCGTAAAGTTCTTCATAACGAGGCAAGTGATTAGATGAACAGGTAGGAGTGAATGCACCAGGTAGGGAGAAAACTACAACTTTCTTACCAGCAAATAGATCTTGAGTAGTTTTGTCTTCCCAACGATAAGGGTTAGGTCCTTCTACGGACTCATCGCGTACACGAGTTTTAAAAACAACGTTTGGTACGGTTTCGATAGCTGCCATATTTTTCTCTGGATTTGATACTTATCTGAACAAATCTAAGAATAATTCTTATTTACAAATTAGTCAATAGCCATAACTACTTAATACTTATAAAAAGTTTAATAAATTTGTAGTTCTTAGATAGAAATGATATAGTGACAATCCAAGTAATTAAGCAGACTCGTTGCTTAAAGAAATTTTTAAAAGCCGATCTCCAAATTTTCAAAGCTGCAAATCAAGCCCATAAGGACTTGATCAGAAAATTCGGAGAGAATCAGGAGGAAGTTTATATGCAGAAACAAGCGGATCGGGTTGTCCAAATCTTAAAATCTAAAGGGTTGCGGGTTACGCCCCAGCGTTTTGCTGTTTATGCAAACTTACTCGATCGCCAAGATCATCCAACCGCAGAGCAAATTTTGAGTGATCTCAATCAAAATGCACCTACTTCTTCTCAAGCAACAGTTTATCTTTCGCTTCAGACCTTACGTGATGCGGGATTGGTGCGTGAGGTATTACTAGAGCAGGGGGTTTGTCGTTATGATGCCAATGTGGAGCCTCATCACCACTTTCGTTGTAGCTGTTGTGGTGAAATCGAGGACATTGCTTGGAATGCCTTTGAAGGATTAGGTTTTAAGCAAATCCGCACAGGGTTAAAAGTCAATAGCTATGAAGTCACTGTCAGTGGTGTTTGCGATCGCTGCCAAAGCTAAAAAAAAGGATTGAGGAGTTACCCTCAATCCTTTTTTAATCTTCTTCTGGTGTCAAATCTCCCATAAAACCCTCAGATCGCATTTCATCAGGCGTAACTAGCCTTTCCTGGTTAGGTAGGTCATCTTCACTTTCATCTAACTCTCCAGACGGTAAATTACCAGAGCGTAAATTTTCTTGATACAAATCTGAAGGCGATCGCTTATTGCGTCGGGGACGACCAAGGGATTTCAAGCCAGCTTTAAAGCCAGCAAATGCACTTTTGGTAGCGATGGTCGCATTAGAAGCACCTTGACGTACTCCTTTAATTCCATCATTTACTTGCTTAACCGCCTCACCAGCATTTTTTGCTCCTTGGTTGAGTTCATCACTTAGCTCACTTAACTCCAGACCAGTCATACGGATGGCTTCGAGTGTTGCAGGCAACTCCCGCGTCAAAGTGTCAGCCAACCGAATAATGCTATTGGCGGCTTTTGCTAACTCCTGAAAAGTAGGTATTGCCGTAAGCAACAGAATCGTCAGGCAAACGACCACCAATAAAAATGACAAACCTAGCAGAAAGATCGCTTCTGACATAATTTCCTATATGTACTTACTCTTTCAAAGACTTTTTTAGAGACTTATTCTTCATCGACAATAGAGCTTTCATCTTCAATGAGTGAATTACCTGCTGAAGAACCACCCATTGTGAGTGATAATTCCTCTTGGAGCTTACGACTAGCCTCTTGTCCTGTAGCGATCGCCTCCTGTAAGCGGACTAGTGCTTCATCAATAGTACGTTGCGCTTGCTCAGTAAAGCGATCAGCTTGATACTGTACATTAGAACCTAATTCTTCGGCTAGTTGGGGTAGATCTTGAGCCGATCGCTTCAAAACTTGACGAGTTTCTTTGCCAGATCGTGGCGCGAACAGAATACCTACTGCTGCACCGATCGCCGTACCTACCATTAATCCACCGAAAAACTTACCTGCGCCGTTTGACATTATGCTTGCTCCCTGACGACTTGCTGCCTGACGACTTTTTATTTGAATTGGCGGTTGGTTTATTTAGAGTGTTTGACACACCTTTCGATGCGCTTTTCCGCGACTGTTGCCAGCGACTCCCTAAAAAGGATACACCACGTACAAGTACAGACAGCAATTTACGAATTTTCTCTAATTGGCTTTGCAATATTTGATATTGCCTTCGTGCTGAACCCACACCGCCACGAGTAACTTCAATACCAGGGGTAGATCCCTGTAAGCCATTTTCACAAGCTTCTGTCCATCCATCTACGGTTTTTACTGTTGCTTCGAGCGCATTGCGAAGTAGCCAGACTTGCCATGAAGCCCACAGCAGCCCTGCACTAAGTATTAACTGTATGGCGATCGCGATCCAAATCATTGTTTTTTAGTAAGGAATCATAGAATTTTTAAGATTTGTAATGTCGAGAGAAAAGTAACACATGCTCCATTTTTCTCAAGTTCACACTTAAACATTGATAAAAGTTTTCACCGTTATGACAATCCTAATTCATTCCTGATCTTAAATATAGCTGTAGTCATTTGCATTAGGACAAGCCAAAACCCAAGAAGCGAGTGGTGGCGGGAAGCACTGCCACTCGCTTCTTGGGTTTTATAGCTGTCGCCATTCTTGTTAGGACATAAACCCCAAATAGTGTGAGGCGGCGCTTCGCGCCGCCACTCACTTCTTGGGTTTTGATTTATCCTGATACAGGTGGCTATAGCTATTGGTATTAATGGCAAATTAATGACAAAAAATTTATGCAAAAAACATCGTGACAGAATATGTCAGCAAAAGTCATGAATCCAAAAAAGGAACTCAAAATTTATTAAACTCGTCTCACAATATATAAATAAGTTATATTGGCAATTGATTGAGATGCACACAACAAAGTTGTCTAATAGTTCAGTGACACTTCTACACCCACACCCCTACCTGATCGTTCATGCAGATGAGGGGCAGCAAATGATTCCGCTTATAAACGCAGATTTCTGGACAATTGGCAGGGGTTACGACAACTCAATTGTACTTACAGATAAATGGGTTTCACGCTACCACGCCACATTGCAAATCGTGGGAGCGTCAAAAAATGATGGCTTTGAATCCTCTATGAAAGGAGAGTCCAAGACTCGTAATACTAACAACGAGTCTGGTAGCTTCTACCTAGTAGATTTTGGCAGCCGTAATGGTTCCTTCATGCGTGGACAAAGGATCACCTTTCCCATTTTGTTAAAAAGTGGCGATCGCATGACCATCGGCAAAACAGATATAGATTTCTTCTCGCCTCACAAACGCGAACCCCATCGCCCTACTACTGAGCATATGCGCCTATTTCAGCAGCCTACGGCTCCTGTTTCTCGCACTACGCTCACCCCTTCCGAAGAGCGAGTTTTTTGGCAAGTTGTCCAAGGCTTTACCAATAAAGAAATCGGCAAACGCCTACAAATCAGTCCAAGGACTGTGCAGACTCACCTCAGCAGCATTATGACTAAGCTGAATCTGGAAAACCGTTCACAGATTGTGCGCTACGCCTTTGAGCAAAGTTATCGTCCTAGTGGTGGTGATAGTACTGACAACACCGATGGCAGCAGCAATTAAACCTGAGACAAAACTGAGAAAAAGGCAATGTGAAACATTGCCTTTTTCTCAAAATAAGCCTTATACCAATTCACAAAAGTGTAATCACACTATAATCACACTTTTATGAATTACCCATCAATCTGAATCGCGGTTTTAAAAACAAAAAATGGTTGCGCCGTTTTATGTTGCCGTTTTATGTTTTGGCATTAAATATTAAGAAAGCCCTTTCAGGTTACTTTCTTAAGCTTTTTTTGTGACTAAAATATATACATCAGCGTTATTTTATCCAAACCCATTAAAACATGCTCGATCTCAAAGTAATTCTGCCGATCTTGACCATCTTGTTTACAGTTAGTTGTTTGTTCTTCGGAACTCGTAATGGCTTTTACGACACCGATAAATATCATGGCAATGGCTCGGCTCATTAAAAAATAAGGTGGCGCATCGCGCCGCCTTATTTTTTGTTTGTGTATAAAAATATGCGGTCAATATGTTAGGCTAGACTGTCTAAAAGCTAACACCTTCAGAAAATGTGGCGATCGCCATACAATGTACTCAGAGACTACTGAGAAACGGAAACCGCCTAGGCAGTCGGGCTGTCTAAAAACTAAGTATTCATAAGTATTTAATTTTTTAGATAAGTGGCGAAATTCCAGCAATGGAAACAACTAGGAATGCCCAATCGTGAGGTTGGGAAGCTCGCACGGTAAAGCCTAAATTCAACAATTTGGCATTTAGTGTCGGGTTTATGTCACGTACACCTCAAAACACGTTTAAAGTTTTTATCATGGCACTTTTGCAAGAACGCAAACTAGAAATCTTCTCCGAATATCAAAAGCACCCTACAGACACTGGCTCCTCAGATGTTCAAGTTGCATTGTTAACCGAGCGTGTCACCCAGTTGACCACCCATCTCAAGCTACATCCTAAAGATTTCTCATCTCGCCGTAGTTTGCTCAAGATCATTGGTCAACGTAAGCGCTTACTCGCCTATGTTCGTAGTCAAGATCGCGCTCATTACAAACAGCTAATCCAAAGTCTAGGTGTAAGAGGCTAGACTGTAAAGAAAGTCTAGGAGCAACTTGCTTCGCACTATCAAAAAGTGAAAAGAAGAAGCTAGAGTTAAGGAGCAACAGTGAGTAAACCGACCACAGAACGTATTCCTTTTGAGCCAAATAATCGCAATAAGAAAGTAAAAGAGGCTAAGAAGCCTCAACCTACTCCTCCTGTAGTTGCGAAAAAAACTAGTGTCACACCCTCATCAAATGTCAAACGTGGTAATTCTCTAGGCATACCTGATGAGGTTAATCGTCGCATAATTCGACGCGCTGCTCTGTTCTGTGGTATTCCCACAGGCTTGGGGCTAACAACGTTTATTGTTAGTTACTTTCTTGTGAGCAGACACATAGTGGATTTACCAACTTCAGCAGTTGTTTTACTCAGTATGTTGTTTCTAGGAATTGGAGTTGTGGGACTCAGCTACGGAGCTATCTCTGCGTCTTGGGATGAAGGACGGGTTGGTAGCTGGTGGGGCAGCGAAGAATTCAAGAAAAATTTTGGCTACTTATCTGAAGCTTGGAAAGCTCAGAAACAAATAGTTAAAGCTAATAAAAAATAAAACAAAATAAATAAAAAATAGACTCGCTGTGCGAGTCTATTTTTTATTTAAGTACTCGCTGCAAAATAGTCTCGTGGGTTAAACCCTCGGCAAGAAATGATTCAACAATTTGGAGTCTTTCGGGTAAGCCAATGATATAGGTGTTGCCAGTAGCACCTAACGACTCGCAGGTTGTTTGGACTGCCAATAATTCACGACCTGTTAAGCGTGTGAAGAATGAAGTGAGAATCCCCGCCTCTAAATAGCCTGTCGGTAATGTGTTGCCAGTGATAGGTCTCACATATGGAGAGTTGTAGGTTTTAATTAGAATAAAACCTTGGGCTTGATATTGAGGGTCGAATTCAAATTTGCCCCAGCCATGGGTTTGCCAACATTCCTTTAAACTTTGAATGAAGGTAATCATATCCATTTCGGCAAGTGACTGTGAATAATATTCTTCAAGCGACTCGGTAAAGCGGGTATAGAAGTTTTTCCCCCACCACTTACCACAATTAAACAGAACTAATCTTGATGCTTGACCAGTTTCTTTGGCTAGCCCTGCATAAAGTGACGAGATTAATGTTTCTGGAACTGCGATTAAGCGATCGCCACGTCGATTTTCTAGCAGCCCAATTTCTAGATCCCCTTTGACGTAGGAGTTATAGTCAAAAAAGTTAGATGGGATGCGATTTTCCTTGATGAGATCGGCGACAGAAATCATAGTGGTTTGTCTCTAGTAGATGAGTGTAACTTGTGCAGCAGTAATCAAAGGCTGGATCAGAGCAAGTTGCGGAGGGCTAAACTGTTGGCGCAATCCTTGGTTTAGTAATTTGTAGAGAGTTTCATTGAGGCGGCGCATATCACGCATAGACATGATCCCTTCCAACCAATTAAGCAATCTTTGCTTTAAAAAATTTTCATCATTGAGTAGCATCGCCATTGAGCTGTAGCGCAACACGAGGATTAAATTTTTAATCCCAGTTTCCAAATCTGCATCAGTTACATTTGGTAACTCGGCAGGGACTTGGTCAGCGACAGCTTGCAAAAGGTCAATTTCACGATCGCGAATTAGTTTATACAGCTTTAGGCGCTCAGGCAATGAACTAATGTAACTTTCCATTAGTCCTAGCTCATCGGTCGCAAGATAGCGATCTTGGGCTTGGTTAATTAGTTCTTGAATCTTCGGCATCATCATAGTTCTTATATCGCTTTAGAAGAATTTAGAAATATCATCAAGAAAGTCTTCAAGGGTTTCATTACTTTCATCAATAGGGGGACTAATAGGCTTAACTTCCACTGATGTAGAAGCAATCTCAGGAATCCCTGTCCAAGAAATCGCCCGAAAATACTCTCTAACGGACATTAAAAAGCTTAGCGCTGGAGCGCTTTTACCGTTATTGCTGGATACAGGGGCGATCGCTCGATTGTCCCAATTTACACTTTGCCAAAAACTGCGTAATGGCTGTAACTGCCAATCTGAGCTACTCATTTCAGGAACTCTCCATTTCGCAAACGTCCTTCGATGTCACGAGTTGTCGCCCCTTCATTCAGCCAGAAAGAAGCTGCATCAATGCGATTTTTGCCGCCGAGCAGGAATTTACAGTAGTTTTCACCCATCGAATAGCATTGAATCTCAATACATTCCAGCTCTTTATTAACTAGGTGCGTAAAGAATCCTGAGAATAACCCTGCATACAAGTGACAAACAGGTTTGCCAACATCACCAAGGCTACGAGCCACAGCCGAGTCAAACACACTAATGAACATAAAGCCTTGTTTGCGATCGCTCATATCTACCTGCCAGCGACCCCATCCCTGTGATGTAAAGGGCCACCACCAAGTTTCTAGCAAGAAAGGCAAATTAGTTTGACGAATACTCCGACCAAAATCACGTTCAAACCATTTTGTAAAAAACAATGCATCTTGCAACCCCCATTCGCAACCAATCGAATACATGACAGCAGCCGAAGCTTCTCCCACTTCATCTTCCAATCCTTCCTGTAGCCCAATGATAAAGTCTTCACTGGTAAGTATATTTCTTGACCCATTCCAGTCTTCGATGATTCCTTTCTCAAGATCAGGTTGAAAAAAATCTTGCAGACTATAGTGATTATTTTTTCTTTTCGCTCTGGTTGCGCTATTTGGACGATCTACAGCAACAGTCATAAGTAAATACTCCTATCCAAAAAATTATTGAATTCAAAGCTAGTCTTGAGAATACGTACCTGATAATCAACAGATTCAAAAAATAGCTTTCGGCTTTAATCCAGCTATTGAATCTAGTAATCTAAGATTCTCTAATTTTCTACTCAAAGACATCGGCTCTTTTTGTATTTGCCAATTGTTCACCAACACTGAAATTGGTATTTTCTAGTTGACGAACAACCGATCTTGTAATTAGTTGTCCAACTTCGACTAATGTCTGACCAGTAATCGGGCTAAGAAGCGCTTTTTCACATCGTCGCCCAATTAAAGCTTCGATATCTTGGATAGATTGAACATACATACCTACAGGCAGCTCGACTACAACACCTTCGCCCATAACTTTGGCTTGACAAGCAAGTCTAGAGTTGGGTTTGCAAGTGGTAATAACCTCTAAGGTGCGCTGCTCTCGTTTACCCATAGGGCTAAGCGAAGACATGCCATCTTGGATGTAAACATGGCAGGTCGCACACATGCCACGACCACCACATTCTTTTAAAATACTTAGCTCGTCTCCCATTAAGCCAGACAGTAATGCACCATTCGTTGCAATATCTGCTACTTGGGCAATAGGCTCAATCCTTACACGCTTAGCCATTATTAGCTTGCCTCTACAATTGTTCCCCTTAATATTAAAGATCAGTTTAGCTCATTTAAGGTGTATGCATAGAGTAGTTCCCGCCAAATTGCCTACTTTAGTGAGAAGCAAAGCTTCCCATTAGGGTAAGTAATTTATATTTTTGATAGCGCGGCGAAGCCACGCTATCAAAAATCTGTTTTTTATTCACAGCTGTCGCTATTCTTGTTAGGACATAAAACCCAAATAGTGTGAGGCGGCGCTTCGCGCCGCCTCACACTATTTGGGTTTAGATTTTTCCTGATACAGATGGCGATCGCTATACAGCAAAATCCCTAGGGTAAGATTTGTCTCTCGCGATCGCTCAGACAGTCTTGTTCTAGCATTTGATCGAAATTACGAATTACTTGTTTGCAACGCTTTATATACGCAGATACCCATGCTTGAATTTGTTGAATTTGCTCTGGGGTACAGGCGATCGCTACTTGTTTTGGATAGGATATTTGCCCACTGCGATCAACTTCAAATTCGGCTAACCAAGATGAAGCAGGGCGACTAGATTTCCAATAATTTGTAACTACGACTTTACCTAAATATTGGGTTGTAAAGTGACTTAGCTTATTTAAAGCAGATAAAAGTTCATCTAACTTATACTCTTGCGGGTCAGTTTTCGCTGATACTGGCTTAGTAGGACTATCAGTAACTTTTGTTGGGTTATTGTTAGCTACTTCCCTATTCGTAGGTGTGGAGATAGAAGATGTAGCAGCAGATGCAGGAGGTGTTTGAGACTTATTTGTATTTGATTGAGTCCGTACTGCATTGCTTGCAGTTGAGCTAGCTCTTAAATTGATATTGCTTGCAGTCGTACTTGCTTTTGTACTAGAAATAGCATTTGGTGGTTTGTCAGCTTGATTTCTGGAGTTGGCTGAGCTAGGGGATGTCGTAGATGCAATTTCCTCTGAATTAGGATGGGCAACAGGATTACTAGAGCTCTGTTTTGTGGTTGACTTTTGCCCAGTCGCATGAGTAGTTGCATTAGGTCCACTGGCTTTCCAATCTGAGCTAGGTAAAGAATGCTGAGTCACCGAACCTAATAAGAGCTTAAAGTGTGCGACTGTGTTGTATGTATCTGTTTCAATCAAATATTTGATTTTGGTAATACTGTGCCTATAGTCAGCCAATTTGAGGTCGCTATCGGTAAGTACCAGTAGTACTAGCCCATGCGTTAACTTGTAGATAAAAACAACATGACCAGCAAAGTGAAACTCAAAGGATTCAAATCCCTCTGGTACATTCTCAACAACTTGCAGTACTCCTTGACCTAAGGCTTGCTTTGTCCGATCTAATACGGCATCCAATCCGAAAAAATAAGGACGCATACGGCGGTTTGTGAGGGCAACCCCCACAATACCTACTGAATGCAAAAAATCTTGAATAACCTCCCGACTCATCTTTTCTCACGCTGCTTCTATGATCGACATACCGTTCACCCTAGACCAATTACGCATTCTCAAGGCGATCGCTGCTGAGGGTAGCTTCAAACGCGCCGCCGATAGTCTTTATGTGTCCCAACCCGCCGTTAGTTTGCAAGTCCAGCACCTAGAGCGACAGCTAGATGTGCCATTGTTTGATCGCGGAGGCAGAAGAGCACAGTTGACAGAGGCAGGGCAGTTATTACTTTCCTATGGCGATCGCATTTTAAGCCTTTGCCAAGAAACTTGTCGCGCCATTGATGATTTACAAAATTTAAATGGTGGGACTCTAATTATAGGTGCTAGTCAAACTACTGGAACTTACCTAATGCCACAGATGATCGGCTTATTTCGCAAGAAATATCCAGAAGTCTCGGTTCAACTCCATGTCCATTCTACAAGGCGAACGGCTTGGAGTGTTGCCAATGGACAAGTGGATTTGGCGATTATTGGCGGTGAAATTCCAGCGGATTTACTAGACTCTTTAGAGATTACACCTTATGCCGAAGATGAACTAGCGCTAATTCTACCAACTTCTCATCCTCTAGCTCAGGTAGGTTCATTGCCGATTGAAGAGTTGTATAAGTTGCAATTTATTACCCTTGATTCACAATCAACTATTCGTAAAGCAATTGATCGGGTGCTGTTAGATAGTGGGGTTGATCCACGACAGTTGACGATCGCGATGGAGCTAAATTCGATTGAGGCGATAAAAAATGCAGTACAGGCAGGTTTAGGAGCCGCATTTTTGTCGGTAACAGCGATCGAAAAGGAGCTGCAAATGGGAGCCTTACAGCAGGTACGGATTGATGGGGTGGTCATCAAGCGGATGTTGTTACAAATTCGTAATCCTAATCGTTATCGCTCTAAGGCAACAGAGGCTTTTTGTAATGAGGTATTACCATTTTTTCGAGATAAACCTTAACAAAAGAGGGCCCTTAGCACCATCTTTTGATTGAAAGCGATCGCGTTACAATAGTAGCCCGCATATATTCCAAGAAGCGAATCGCTATGCTTCGCGGAATAATCAGCTTTTTGAAATATGCACTTTTTACTTCTTACTTTCTAACTGTCACCATGAGCTACTTCCGCCCCGCTATTGACGCAATGACTGGCTATGTTCCTGGGGAACAACCTAAGTCGGGTCTCAAAGTTATTAAACTCAATACTAACGAGAATCCCTATCCTCCATCGCCTAATGCGATCGCGGCTTTGCAAAATATTGATGGTGATTCTTTGCGGCGCTATCCTGACCCTTTTGCCCATGAGTTTTGTCAGGCGGTAAGTGATGCTCTGGGTGTGCCTAAGGATTGGGTAATCGTGGGCAATGGCAGTGATGATGTTTTAAATATTTTGATCAGAGCTTGTGCGGAAAGTGGCGATCGCAAAGTAGTTTACCCAATGCCTACCTATGTGCTTTATCGCACTCTCGCAGCAATGCAACCATCAGAGACGGTAGAAATCCCCTATGGTGAAAATTTTCAGTTGCCCATTGATGAACTTGTTGCCGCCAATGGTGCTGTAACTTTTATTGCTTCACCCAATAGTCCTTCAGGACATATCGTACCGCTTGATGATTTACGTCAATTGGCAAAAAGAGTTTCAGGGATTGTGGCGATCGATGAGGCATATGCCGATTTTGCAGAATACTCGGCTTTGCCCTTGGTACAGGAATTTGACAATGTGATTGTGTTACGCACTTTATCCAAAGGTTATTCTCTCGCAGGCTTGCGCTTGGGTTTTGGTATCGCTAATCCCAAGCTTTTGTCGGGGCTATTTAAGGTTAAGGATAGCTATAACATTGATGCAGTGGCGATCGCTGTGGGTACGGCGGCGATGCGCGATCAAGAATATAAAACAGCAAATGCTGAAAAAGTCAAAATATCACGGACTAAACTTACTTTAGCTCTCAAAAACCTTGACTATACAGTGCTAGAGTCACACGGTAATTTTGTACTTGCAACTACCCCAAAGGGTAATGCTGAAGAGATTTATTTAAAGCTCAAAGAATCTGGCATTTTAGTCCGCTATTTTAATCAAGCAGGGCTAGCTGATAAGCTACGAATTACTGTTGGTACAGATGAACAAAATCAAGCTCTAATTGATCAATTGACGTTAATTGGTTAAGTGATAGTAAGCACAATTAGCTGTCATCTATAAAAATGGAGAATAGGAGGCTCGAACCCCTGACCTCTGCGGTGCGATCGCAGCACTCTACCAACTGAGCTAATTCCCCAACAGGCTATATATACTAGCATATTTGATAAAAAAGGCGGCGCGTTGCGCCGCCTTTTTTATTTGTTAGATATTGGCGATCGCACTTCACCGTTCATTAAAAAGCGAGTAATCTTCTGCTCATATCCTGAACCATCGGGAAACTCAACCATTAGTACAGGATTTTTAATATTTTCAGATGGGATCTGGATCATATACACATAATCACCATTATGAAATTCAAAATAATTTCCTTGGTTCGGATTGTAAGTTTTTGCAGTAACTCTTACCCCATTAGTACCATTTTTATTGACACTGCGATAATACCGAGGTTGAGAAATATCTCGAATATCCGCACAAACATATAGCCCAAAGTCTTTAGTTTCTGCATAGGCAAGAATTCCCCCAGTACCTTCACAGGTTTTGTCATTAATTAGCTCATCGGTTAAGCCAGTAGTTAAATTCTCGGCGATCGCCTTGTTCCCATTACTCTCAGCATATATAGCCAGAGACAAGCTCAGCAGAAGAAGCGTAAAGGATTTTTGGAAAATAGATTTAATTAAACGCATCTCAAAACCTCATACTTTTGCAATTTGCAAGTGCAGAGATGCTCGTAGCCCAGATATTACTGTAACGATACTGAAAACCTTTGTAATCAGCTACTTTGCCTAATCCCAAAACACAAAATGGCATAGCCATTTTGTGTTTTATAACTTTAGTCAGTCAAGTCAAGCCCTAAAAACCAAGAGAGGATTGCGGCGCTTTGCGCCGCAATCCTCTCTTGGTGGCTATAGCTATTAGGCTTACTTCTCAACTCTCGATCAGGATGAAGGCGCATTGCGCCTTCATCCTGATCGAGAGAAATTGCTATAGTTAATCCCAAAGACTTGACATGCATTCACTATGACCACGAGCCTCACTAACAACGAATCAACATTTCAAAAGATCGTGCGTCTTTTGCGTTGGCACAAACCCGCAGGAAGATTAATTTTGATGTTGCCTGCACTGTGGGCAACAGTAGCAGCAGCCAAAACCCAACACCAATTACCACCCCTTGATTTATTGGGTGTAGTGATTCTTGGCAGTTTAGCAACCAGTGCCGCAGGCTGTGTGATTAATGATCTCTGGGATCGCGATATTGATCCACAAGTTGATCGCACTAAAACTCGTCCTCTAGCCGAACGCTCTCTGTCAATCCAAGTGGGAATTGCAGTTTTACTAGTTGCGGGACTATGTGCTTTTTTACTATCAACCTATCTCAATCCTCTAAGCTTTGGGCTGTGCTTTGCTGCCGTACCTGTGATCGCCATTTATCCTGCTTGCAAGCGCTTTTTCCCAGTACCCCAACTAGTTTTATCGATCGCTTGGGGTTTTGCGGTACTAATCCCTTGGAGTGCAGTTACTGGTGGGCTTGATCGTTATGCTTGGGAGCTATGGACAGCCGTAATCGCTTGGACAATGGGCTTTGACACAATTTATGCCATGAGCGATCGCACAGATGATCTTAAGGTTGGGGTTAAGTCTAGCGCCCTCTTTTTTGGAAGATATGTAACATTTGCGATCGCCATATTTTTAGCGATCGCCCTTGGATGCTTGATTTGGTTAGGTTGGGAGATCCAACTTGGTTACGCACACTACTTTGCTTGCTTGACGGCAGGAGTAATATGGATATGGCAATGTAATAGACTGAGCCAAACTGAAATTCCTAGCGAGTTATATCAAAAAGCCTTTGGTCAAAATGTCTGGATCGGCTTTATTATCCTTGCGGGAATGCTGCCTTCAGCTTTAAGCATCGGTTAAGAGAGCTTAACTACCCAGTCTCATACTCCTGACGCATGATGTCTAGCTAGCCTCAGTCTGTTAGTATCTAAGTTATAGATAGTAGAAAAAATACATGAGCAATATTAAAGAGAAAATCCTAGAAGAAGTACAACAAGCCAGAGAGACCTGCGAAGTTAGCGGTACTGGTTCCAAAGAATGTGCAGCTGCATGGGATGCAGTTGAAGAACTCCAAGCTGAGTCGTCACATCAAAAGCAATCAAAGGGTAAAAATTCCCTCGAAGTTTATTGTGACGATAATCCTGATGCCGCTGAGTGTCGCCTTTACGAAGATTAATAGCTAAAAACTTAAAAAAAACAAAAACCTTTGCCCCACGCTGCTCTTGGGGCAAAGGTTTTTGTTTTTTACACAGAAAAGGGGGCGTAAAGCGCTCCCTTTTCTGTATTTGATATGAAACGCTAAAATTTGTCTCTAAGCTCGCAAATTTACAAGATTGTCAGTTACATTTAGAGTAAGGGACGCATGATTAAAGAAAGAACCGATTTTTAGTAACATGGTGAAGCCCCGTCACTAAAAATCAAGTTATTTATTTAATCGCAGAGCCTTAACTTAGTTTAAGCACCTGTAAAGTAGCAAAACACTCTGGAAATATGGCAATTTTCAATGAGAGAATTGTATTGATGTGGGACATCTCATCTATAGTTGCTAGAGAAATTTGTAGCCAATCGGGAATAGGGTATGACACAACTAAGCGTTATGGACTTGGCAAAGCAAGGCGATCCCCAGGCGATCGCGGCTTTGATCAATCGATCGCTGGCATCTAAAGGCATTCATGCTAAAGCTGAGCTAGAGGCAGAATGTCTAAAAATTTCCTTGCAAGCAACCCAAGTACCGAATCAAAAAGCGGTTGTGACAATTATTCATCGAGGCATGATCGTTTTACAGGTCAAGCAAATCAAGCGTGTCAAAATTTTGACCTACCGCTCTGATAATCACTACTTAGCTTGGCAACATGAAATTAATCTAGAGCTTGATCTAGGCGACGAACCTAAACAATCATTACCAACGCCACAGATTGCTAAAGATACTAGTGTCGTACAGGATCAAAACACGGATCTTGTCAGTAACCCTAAAGGAGTCATCCTCGTGCAGAAGTTGTCTCAAATCCAGCAAAACCTCCAAGAATATCAAGATATTATTGTGCGCTTTACCGATGAGCAGTTTGGTACTGTGCGTTGCTTGACTACACTCACAGAATTAATTCAGGTAATTAGCCAGCCAAGCTTCTTATTTGCGGCGGTGGCTTCTAATCCTAATTTGCGAAGCTTGCTTGATACGATCGCCGAATCTAGTAAGACCGATCAGCATGGCGATCAAGTAATTACAAATCTCTCGATATTGCAACCCGGACAACAATGGCAAAAAGCCAAAATCCGTCTAGTTACTAAGATATTTTTAGAGCCTGCTGACCTTGTTCAAGATCAAGATGAGCCAGAAGTCCCACACCAAGGCATCACATTGGATTTGGCAGAAAGCAAGCCTGAGCCTATTACTGATAACGATCCAGAGCTAGATTTAGCTAGTCCTAGCCCAGAAATTCCTCCAGATCACTCTCCTAATTCAATAGATAATCTCGACTCAGACTCCAACTTAGCCCCAATTACAACTGATTCTTTGTTTGATGACTTTCCAGAAACATCATCACCAAGGTTTGAAGAGAATCAATCAATTCCAGAATCTAGCCTAGATAATAATGGAGATTCAATTACCGCAAATTCTTTGTTTGATGATTTTCCAGAGCCATCACCCTTAAGTTCTCAACCCGTGCAAGTCATTAATGATATAACTGAAAACTCTGATTTTTCAGATTCTCTATTTGATGACTTTATGAATGTGGATTCAGCCAATAGTTATGGTGAGAGTGAAAATTTATCTATTGATCACATCAACCAAGAAACAAGTTCAGCAAATACAGATGATGATTTGTTTGATAATTTCTCCTCTAGCGATCATACTGTTGTGGCATCTATAGAATCAGATATAACCGAATTGGAAAGTGATATCGAGTCAATTAAATCAAGAATTCCCAAACAAAATTTAGATAAATTGTTGCAGCTAATGGATGAGGAAGAACAAGCTGTACAATCTCAAACTATTAACAACGCTCTTGAGAAAGACAAAATCAAATTAGGCTCAGATCTTGGAGCGACAACCATAGAGAGAATATTAGGCAATATGGAAACTATTTCCCTCAATGGCTCAGATTCACAACCTGCGTCACAACCTGCTTCTAATTTTGTCACTTTAGAAGATTTTTCGGAAGATTTAAATTCTATCGGTTTCTAAGAAACAAACCCAGTAAGGTTTGTTTCTTAGAAATGAGAATTAAATAACATGTGCATATAAAACCCAAAATTGGTTCGGCGGGCTTCGCCCGCCGAACCAATTTTGGGTTTTATTGTTTCTCTGTTAACTGTTCGCAAATCTCGACTAAACGGAAGTTAGCAGGAAATTTCCCATCTGCCTTAATTTGTTTGACATATTCTGAAGGAATGCGCCAAAGCAGTTTGCTATCCAGAGCTTTAATAATATCTCCGTGATCGATTACTCCAGCAACTGAACCCACAGGCGATCGCACAATTACATAACGCAATTGTTTTTGCTCCAGTAAATTCACAACCGTGGAAATTGGTGTTTTAAGCTCAACTGTGTCAATGTCATCTAAGGTTGTGACTAGAGATTGCAAGGACTTTGCTTGCCACTCACTACTATCAATATTACGAATCGCACCAGCCGAAATGATGCCGCGATCGCGACCATTGGAAGAAGCGATATAAATTGGATTTGCGTCTTTCTCTTCCATTAATAAAAATTTATCCGCAAATTCACGCAATGAGATTTCAGCATCAACTAGACGAAAATCTCGCGTCATCGCCGCTTCAGCATTGATATCGAGTAGAACCTGTTGTAAATTGTTGAGATAGAGATAGCCACCCGCACTACCAAATAGGAACCATCCAATAAAGATCAGAAAAATACCGCCAATAGGACTACCGCTGAAGCTGACTAAGCCTCCCAAAATCATAGTTAAAATCCCGCAAAACTGCCCCGATCGCGCAGCCCATCGGATACCTGTAAAGCGATCGCCTGTGAGTTTCCAAACCACGGCTTTGAGAATGTGACCACCTTCAAAAGGTAGAGCAGGAATAAGGCTAAACACCCCAAAGATAAGATTGATGCGGGCAATATTTAGGGCAATCATTGTCCAAATAGTGCGAATACTGCCAATACTATCGGGTAAGGTTTCAATAGTTTTAGGATTGCTAGAAAAAATCACATCCCCTGCAATTAGCCAAGCTGCCGTAAATCCAATCACACTCAAAACTAAGCTCACCAAAGGTCCTGAGATCGCAATACTGAATACAGAGAAAGGATCTTTGGCTTCTTGTTCAACAGTATTAGCCCCACCCATGAATTGAATATTAATCGCGTTGATTTCTACGCCACGAGCCTTAGACATGACCGCATGGGCAATTTTACTGAAGGCGATCGATAAAAAGAAAAGCATGGCGGTGATAGCGCCATAGCCTAGAGAAAAAGATGGTGATAGCTTCGTATAGGCAGCACTCAGCCAAACAGCTAGAAAGCCAAGGACGAGAAACCATGTTGAATCAATGTAGATGGGAATGCCAGAAATGCTGCCGATGCGGATACCGCCTCTCATGATATGCCTGTCCTAAATTTTTGTACTGATTGGCGCTGAAAGCTTTAGATTACATTTTATCGCAATCATCAAAATGTTTAAGAATAAAGGCGTGCTTCGCACGCCTTTATTCTTATTCACCAAAGCGTAGTTACGCATTGGTGAATTAAAACCTGACAAAAAATGGTAGAGCCATTTTTTGCCAGGTAATTACTCTTGGGTATGAAGATAGGCGATCGCATCTTCTTTGGTGTGAATTTCACGATCAATCATGGCAAATCTTAGGCGTTGTAATATTTCGCCCATTTGCTTACCTGCTGCATATCCAAGTTGCTGGAGATCTGCACCTGTTAAGGGAGACTTGACTAGTTGCCATTGGCTAAGATAGCACCAGACAATGCGCCGTTGAGCAGGTTCACATTTTACACCCGCCAAGATTAACGTCTGAGTGTCAAATTTTTGCAGACTTTGGGTGATATCTGACCTTTTTAAGCCAATATTTTTTAAATTCGGCAAGTAAATTGTTAGATCTGCTAATTTCTGCTGTCTTGTTTTTTGTTCAGGAGTTAATCCAAGATCTAATTGTGTAGCGATCTGATGGGGCAAGTAGGATAACAATAACTCCAAGCCTAGTGGCATCGGTGCATAATTTTTGGGTTCTAATCGATTGAGTAACTTGAGCCAATATTGCGATCGCCGCCATTGATGCTTAAATGCATTAGTTAAATCTACGGGTAGTTTTAACTCTGGGTGAATACATCGCAATGCCCCTAATTTTTGCAACAGTTCAAACATTTCTCCAGCCCTAGGCTCGGCAAGAGTATAAAGCAACTCCGAACGCAGCCTAGCACCACCAATCACATCATGGATGCCACTTGAAGTCGTCTCGATAATTTCCGTGAGGGTTTCTGGGGCGATCACCAAATCTAGGCGCACAGCAAAACGCACAGCCCGAAATAATCGACGCGGATCTTCGGCAAAGCTACCTACACGAATGGCGCGTACCTGTTTATTGACTAAATCTGCTAGCCCATTAAAGCGATCAATTACTTCGCCTTTAATTCCCAATTGTGGATCTAGCTCTATAGCTAGGGAATTCACCGTAAAATCGCGTCGCCACAGATCCTCTTCGAGAGTCGTCGCCATCACCTGTGGATTTGCACCCGCATAGGCATAAATCTCTCGCCGCGCTGTCGCCATGTCCATTTCAAAGTCTTGAGCAGCATCTTGCCAGATTAATGCTGCGGTCTGAAATTTTTCATGGATTTGTAATTTTGATGCAGGAAAAAGCTCATGCAAAGCGATCGCCACTTTTATTCCCGCTTGCTCAGCTCCATCGAAAACTAGATCTAGATCTTTAGGGAAAGGTAGTGTTTTCTGATTTTGCCGAACAATGGCATCGCGCACAATTCCCCCAACCGCAAAAGCCCGTAAATTCAAATCATGGGCGATCTGTGCTGTTTGTAAAATAATTTGCCATTGCAAAAGACTAAAAAAGTCGGCAAAGTTTCGTAAATACATTCTTTTGAACTGCTGACAAACCTATTTAATCTTTAACATTTTCATTAAATCATCTCCTAATTTGCAGAAGCGATGACAACACACATCATAATTCAATCTATAGCGTTTATCAGTCTAGTGAAGTACGGGTTTGTTTCCCCGCCTTCGGCGGGGAAACAAACCTTTGTACCTCGCTTGCTTGAAAAGCGCTATAGGGTTTATGAAGATACTCCTCAAGGATTAGCGGTGCGGCGCTAATCCTTGGGTTTTAATGTCTATTTTTAGACTAGGAAGGGAGCAGTCTTCATTCCTAATAAGATTTCCTTGTTTTTGATACTTTCTACCTTTTATTTTTTATGCCTAGCTGCTTAAGAGATCTAAATCTCCAAAGTGAGTATCGTAGCGATCGCGGCGATTTGGTACAGGATTTTTATATTCCTTGTCTGAAAAATTCTATGCTCTACAGTCGAGCTGTAGGATTTTTTTCCAGTACTTCTATGGCTTCAGTTGCTGGGGGATTGCTTGCGCTAATTCAATCGGGCGGTAGGATGCGTCTGATTGCTTCTCCATGCTTATCCGCAGAAGATGTAGAAGCGATCGCTTTGGGGCTTAGGCAAAGAGAAGAGGTGATCGCCCAAAGTTTGATCAGAGAGATCGATCAAGAGTTTGCACAGGTAATCCAAGATCGTTTGGCTTGTCTCGCTTGGCTATTGAGCCATAATCTATTGGAAATAAAACTAGCCATTAGAAAAGATATCCGTAATCGAGGTATCTATCATGAGAAGTTGGGCATATTTGAGGACAATGTGGGAAATATTGTCGCTTTTACAGGGTCGGCAAACGAGAGTGCCAGTGCTTTGCTGGATAACTTTGAATGTGTAGATGTGTTCTGTTCTTGGGATGAGGGAGTCAGAGAGCGCACATTAAGCAAAGCCGAAAATTTTCGGCGATTATGGGAAAATAACACACCGATGTTAGAAATTATCGACTTTCCTGAAGCTGCAAGGCGATCGCTGTTGCGTTTACGTTCTGACCAGTTGCCCATCGATGAGTTTACTAAAAGAACTACTGTCATGGCAGAGCCTCAGCAAGATTACATTCCTGTAGTGATAATTCCAGATCGCGGTATTCCGATATTGCCAACTAACTTAGAATTACGCAATTATCAGAAGCAGGCGATCGCTAATTGGTTTAAGAATAATGGACGCGGTACGTTAAAAATGGCGACGGGTAGCGGTAAGACGATTACGGCGCTAGCGATCGCGACGGAACTTTATCAAAAGATTGGGTTGCAGGTTTTACTGATTGTTTGTCCTTATCGACATCTGGTAATTCAATGGTCAAGGGAATGTCAAAAATTTGGGCTAGAACCAATCTTGGCTTTTGAAAGTGTTCATAATTGGCAAGATCGACTATCTACGCAACTTTATAACGTGCGATCGGGCAATCAAAAATTTCTGACGATTATTACCACCAATGCAACGCTGATCGGTCAGGGATTACAGTCGCAGTTGCGTTATTTCCCTGAGAAAACTCTGATCGTGGGTGATGAGGCTCATAACTTAGGGTCAAGGCGTTTGGTTGAGAGTTTGCCGCGCAATATTGGGTTGAGACTAGCTCTATCGGCAACTCCTGAGCGATATTTTGACGACCAAGGAACGGAGGCTATATTTGATTATTTTGGCTCGGTGCTCCAGCCAGAATTTACGCTAGCGGATGCAATTAGGGCGGGAGCCTTGGTGCATTATCTTTACTATCCGATTTTGGTAGAACTGACAGAATCCGAGACTGAGAAATATGCTGATTTAACGAAAAAGATTGGCAGGGCGATCGCTTTTGATGGCGATCGCGATGATAACGAGATGGTAGCGGCTTTATTGATGCAAAGGGCTAGGCTATTGGGTTCGGCGGCGAATAAGTTGGTGGCTTTGCGAGAACTGATGCAGCAACGTTTGGATACATCACATACATTGATTTATTGTGGTGACGGCTCGGTTGAGGATCAAGTTACTGAAGAAAGTACGAGGCAGTTGGATGCGGTGGCACAGTTGCTGGGATCTGAATTGGGATATCGCGTTAATACATATACTGCTGAGACATCTTTAGAAGACCGCGAGAATTTACGACTTTTATTTGAATCTGGTGAATTACAGGGACTGGTGGCGATTCGTTGTTTAGATGAAGGTGTCGATATTCCTGCGATTCAAACGGCGATTATGTTGGCAAGTAGTAGCAATCCGCGTCAGTTTATTCAGCGTCGAGGGAGGATTTTGCGATCGCAATCTAATAAAAAACGCGCAACTTTGTTTGACATGATTGTGTTACCGCCTGATTTGGGTCGAGAGACAATTGATGTTGAACGCAATCTACTCAAAAAGGAATTACAGCGCTTTGTCGAGTTTGCGAATTTAGCAGATAAGGAATGAAAAATAAATAACTTATGCATTTCAGTTATTTTGAGGAATAGCTCTATAATTCCATTTAGGAAGATATTCATCAAAAATGATAGGTAGATTTTC
>NZ_JACJQY010000020.1 GCF_014696925.1 Phormidium tenue FACHB-1050
TGACCAATTGCGGATCTCATATTTCTGTGTCATTTGCTGGTTTTGCTCTCCTAATCAATACCTAATTTAACCTTCCTTACCCTTTTTATGCAACAACGCCATTCCGTCAGGGGAAATTTGATCATGGCATCTCTATCGATTCATGAAAATGACTCCCTCCTATTTTGCCATTTCACCTGCTTCCCCATATGAGCGAATCTAATTTTTGAACTATGGTTCTTGAGTCATAGTGCTTAGGGCGATCGCAGTGTCAGCATTATAAACCGATAAAATAAATTGGTATGATGAAAAAACGAGCAATAAAAAGCAATCTAAAAAATATGAACTATCGCGATCGCATCACCATCGAAGCAGGAAAACGCAGTGGCAAACCTTGCATCAGAGGATTGCGAATCACCGTTTATGACGTTCTGTCCTATCTCGCCTCTGGTATGACCTACCAAGAAGTCCTTGGAGACTTCCCATACCTTACTCAAGAAGATATTTTTGCTTGTCTTGCTTATGCAGCCTAGGATTAGACCAAGTAGAAGATAGACAAGTCTGGCAATATGCGAAGACAAACGATTTTACAATTGTCACCAAAGATGGCGACTACAATGAATTGCTGATTTTATTTGGCTTTCCACCCAAAATAATTTGGATTCGACGGGGTAACTGCTCAACCAATGAAATTGAGAATATCTTAAGAAATCACTATCTTGATATTCAAGATCTAACCAACACCGAATCTTTAGGACTGCTAACCCTATACTAAATTTTCCCCTTTAGCTTTTGAGTCATGCTGCTTAGGGCGATCACGCATTCAATGTATCACATTACCAAATTTCCGCAAGACTCAAAACAAACTCAGGCAAAACATCTTCCCCAGCGAGATCCTTTGGATTTTGCATAACCTCTTTAGGTTTCCCAATCCGATAAACTTCCACTTCACGATCTTTGCGATTAATCAGCCAACCAAGCCTTGCACCATTATCTTGATATTCCTGCATCTTGGCTTGCGTGACCTTCAGATTATCGCTAGGCGACATCAATTCAACTACAAAATCTGGACAAATAGGCGCAAACTTAGACTGTTGCTCGGTCGTTAGCGCTTCCCAACGCTCTTTCAATATCCAAGAAGCATCAGGAGAGCGATCGCTGCCATTGGGAAGTTTAAAACCCGTTGACGATCCAAAAGTAAAGCCTAACTTAGTTTTACGATTCCAAATTGACAAATCGGTAGTAATGCTCGCACTACGCATTCCTGTACCACCACCTTCTGGAGCCATAATTGTGATATCTCCTTGAGCATTGCGTTCAATTCTGAGGTCGCTGTTTTTGCGACAGAATTGAAAAAACTGTTCATCGGTAAGATCGATGACAGATTCTAAGCTGATCGTTAAAGAATCCATAGTTCTAAGTAAGGTTTTGAGCTTACATTACGATTTTATCACAAGCTCTGAGTCATGGCGTTTAGGATTGAGCAGTATTCTAAGTCTGAGAATGGGGATATCTGGCAGTTGCAAATAAGCGATCGCTTAGAACAGAAGATTACATTGCCCAGTCTCAATCTAGAAGTTCCCCTTACAGAAATTTACCGACACATCATCGACATTAAATAATCCCAAAATCAAATCGCTATAGCGATTTGATTTTGGGAAGTTTATAGCTCTTTTCGTAGCGATCGCACTGAAGCAATTACATGATCAGCAACAGTTTCGATCTCATCAAAAGTATTAAATCTCCCAATGCCAAACCGAATGGAAGCATAGGCTAATTCCTTAGAATGACCTAAAGCAGTAAGAACATGAGAAGGAGCAGTTTTTGCAGAACTACAAGCAGAACCTGACGAAACAGCAACAATCGGTTGTAAGGCAAGCATTAAGGCAGCTCCATTAATTCCTGTAAAACTGACATTGAGATTTCCTGCAAGTCTTTGGGTGCGAGACCCATTGAGAATTATTCCTTCTATTTCACTCAATCTTTGCCACAGATGTTCGCGTAGAGTCAAAGCTTGTTGCTGCTCAGAATCTTGAGAAGCGATCGCAATTTCTAGAGCCTTCGCAAAACCGACAATTTGCGGCGTGTAGAGCGTACCAGAGCGTATTCCCCGTTCATGTCCGCCACCATGTAACTGCGGCGCAAGACTCACTCTAGGACGACGACGCACATATAAAGCACCGATTCCCTTTGCTCCATAGATCTTGTGAGCCGTGAGCGACATCAAATCAATCTGCATCACATTCACATCAAGGGGGATTTTACCGATCGCTTGAGCCGCATCGCTGTGAAATAAAACTTGGCGATCGCGACAGATTTTGCCAATTTCCGCGATCGGTTGCAGCACACCAATTTCATTATTCGCCGCCATCACCGAGACTAAAATTGTATCGGGACGAATCGCAGTTTCAAGTTCCGTTAAATCAATTAAGCCATCAGCTTTGACAGGTAAATAGGTAATCTCAAAACCAAGGGATTGCAAATAAGTACAGGGATCAAGCACCGCGCTATGTTCGGTTTGGACGGTGACGATATGCCGACCTTTTGAGTGATAAGCTTCAGCCACTCCCTTAAGAGCCAGATTATTCGCTTCGGTTGCACCACTGGTAAAGATTATTTCTTCGGGTGTGGCACTGATTGCATTAGCGATCGCTTCCCGTGCTAATTTGACCGCCGCTTCAGCTTCCCAACCATACAGATGTCCAATACTCGCAGGATTTCCAAAGGATTCCCGAAAATATGGCAACATCGCCTCCAGCACCCTCTCATCAACTGGGGTTGTGGCTTGACAATCGAGATAAATTGGTCTTTGCATAAAACCCACAATTAAGTAGCTCACCATAATTAAACCCTAAAACCAGAAGCTGTCCCGCCCGCTACGCGGGCGGGACAGCTTTCTAGGTTTTTAGCTTACTTATGCCTAGCTAATTAAAAAGGGATGCTTTGCATCCCTTTTTAATTAGCCTACTAAATTAACGATACTTTCAAAATCTTGGAGAGCATTTTTAAAGGCAGTCTCGGCTGCGATCGCATCTCTATCTTTAGCAGCATTATCAAGGATCACAAAGTTTTTAAATAGATTATTAGCCAAACTGTTAGCAGTTTCTTTTTCAGTTTTGCTCAACTGACTAGCGATTAATCTTAGCTCTCGACGAATTTCACCAAAGGGCCCGTGAATGTATGTAATTATATCGTTCCACTTTTGAGAATATACAAATTTTTCGAGTCGATCAAAGCGATCGCTAAGCAGCTGTAACTTTTCAGCAGAAGCAGCGAGTGCCGCAGCTTGAGATCCTGTTTGAGCGATCGCTGGCTGAGTTAACACGGGAGCCAAGAGCGTACCCACTAGCGCTAGCATCACACAAAAAGCGATCGCCACTTTTTGAAAACCTGTCCAATAATTTTTGAGATTCAACACAGAAAAAAGTACTCCTTATATAAATTATAGCTGTCGCTATTTGTATTAGGACAAATCAAAACCCAAGAAGCGAGTTGCGCCGCAACTCGTCTTCTGGGTTTGTGTCCTAACGAGACTGGCGACAGGTAAACTAGTTTTCAGTCAGCGCGATGCGCTGACTGAAAACTAGTTTACCTGTTTCAAAGCATCCGCCGAGCCAACTATGGAAATAGCAGGTGTTACAAAATATTTTTGCGCCGCGCTTTGGACATCAGCGATCGTTACTCCTTCGATCTCCTCAACAAATTTGCGATCAAACTCTAGCCCTAAGCCCATGACCTCATACCAGCCATACACTTGAGCAATTTGACCATTGGTTTGCTTACCGAGAGCATATTGTCCTAGCAATTTACTCTGACAAATTGCCAACTCATCTTCGGTAATCGCTACCTTCGCAAGTCGTTCACACTCATAGCGCAACCCTTCTAGAGCCGTCCCTGTATTGTGCGAAGCTGTTCCCATATAGGCAACAAATTGCGAGGTCTCTAAACGGGTAGGATAAAAAGCTGACACTTCGTAAGCAAGTCCTCGCTTTTCACGCAATTCCACAAACAGACGACTCGATAAACCATTGCCCAAATAGGTGGAAATGATCTTCAGCGCTGCATAATCAGGCGAACTGACCGATGGCGCAGGATAACCAATCATCACGATCGCCTGTTGTGTATCCTGCTCATGGGTAACGAGTTGCGGCTGGAAATTGGGTGTAGGCGTAGAAATAACGTTTGGTTGAGTAGGCTTTTTCCAATCACCAAAGGCTTCACCCACAAGAGAGAGGGCTTGCTCAGATGAAATCTTACCTGCGATGCTGACCACCATCTGATCGGGGCGCAAATAAGTTTGATGAAAATCAACTAAATCATTACGAGTAAGTTGGCTAACGGTTGCCTCTGTGCCAAGACTAGAAAATCCATATGGATGATCCCCATACATTAAATGCTGCAAATGATCGTAAGCGATCGTAAATGGTCGCTCCTGCTGTGATCGGATCGATTGAATCGTAAGTCTCCTCTCCAGATCAAGCTCATGATCGGGATAACTAGGCGATCGCAAAATCTCTGATCCCAGCAACAACATGTCTTGGAAATCCGACGAAATTGTTTTTAAGGACAGCAAGAAATAATCACTTGAGCATTCTGTACCCAGTGACGCGCCAATTGACTCCACCTGTTCGGCAATCTCTAACGAGGAATATTTCTCAGTGCCACGGGTCATAATTGATGCGGCTAGATGGGTCAGTCCTGCTTTATCTATGGTTTGGACACGCTCACCACCTGCAAAAAAGCAACGCGCCGCAATAATATCAGCCGTGGGGTTTTCGGTTACTAAGACCACAATGCCATTGGATAGCACCAAGCGATCGCTGATTCGTTGTGACATTGTTAGTGACAATTTTTTTTCCCCAACTTACAAAAAACAAACATTAGGCATAGTCACTCGCGATACTTTTATACCAAAGTACAAAATGGCTATGCCATTTTGTACTTTTAAAACCCTTGCTGGGTTTGGTTTTCAATTTACAAAGGTGTTGTCACACTTTTGTGAATTGGTATTAACGCGCTTTGCACTCAAACCCAAATCAAGAGATTTTTTGAAAGTGTTGCAAAGCAGCACTTTCAAAAAATCTCTTGTAGCTCGGATAAGAGACGATAACCATAATCCTTAGCTTAAGAATATCTCAAAATCTAAAAACTGGGACTGAGAAGAGTAATCACTAGATTTTTCTGGCAATTGCCAGCCAAACTAACGATATACATAACCCCAAACTTAATGAATCATAAGTAATACCTATTCACAAAAGTGAGAGTCTACTTTTGTGAATTAAAAATCAAACCCATTAAGTAGCTAGGCATAAATAAAAAATAGAACCAGAATCTGCACCGCCCGCACAGCAAATGGTAAATATTTTGGGGTTTTATAGTTAGTTGGGCTAGTTACTTATAGCGCTTTTCAAGCAAGCGAGGCACAAAGGCTTGTTTCCCCGCCTTCGGCGGGGAAACAAACCCGTACTTCACTAGACTGATAAACGCTATAAGGATTTTTAAAAACACAAAACGGTTACACCATTTTATGTTTTGGTATAAATTAAGTGGGTAAAACCTGTAGCTCATGCTGCGCGAGCATCATAGGTTTTAGGGTTTGATCAACGACTTATGCTCAGATATCATCAGATATCAACAGATTATGTTAGATTTTCTGTCATCTTCAAAGCGTCGTATTAATATGTTAGGAGTGGGATATGCCTAGTGCTGTTCATCTTTTGCATTAATTAAAAGATCCAAGCAAAATTACACAAATCCAATCGGTCATCAATATTAAGATAAGTCGGTTTAAGTTTCATGCCATACAGAGCCTACAGCGCCCAGCGCTTAAAAAAATATCAACAAATTTAGTAGCCAATAATTAGGGAATTGTCACTAATTGTCTAGATAATCAACAGCATTTTGTGGTTGAGATGCTCGGAAAAACGCTGTAAATACGAATGAAGTTAAATGCGGAGAGGATTGGATGAGTACTGCAAAGGATAAACAAAAATGTCTAGATTGCTTAACGCAAGCGATCGCTGACCTAGATGGTCAAGCTGACCAATCAGAATTAACCAAAATCTCCAATTTGATCATTCAGACCATGACTGGCCCTTGGCGATCGTTTCACACGCCAAATCATATTTTTGAGGTTGGCGAAGGGGGGGATGCGATCGAGGTAATATCAGCTTTATTTCACGATCTAGTTTATGTCCAAGTTGATCAAGGTATCAGCGTCAATATTAGTCGTTACATTTCACCCTATATCAAACAAGATCGTGAACAATTGGTCATTCTTGATCCTCCTGAGCTTCAAGAAGACACCATTTTTAAAATGGTAACAATGCTATTTGGGTTTAAGCAGGGACAGCCTCTGCTGCCAATGTCTGGGCAAAATGAGTTTCTAAGTGCGCTCATCGCGATCAAAGCTCTAGAAAATATGCTGCCTCTCTCTAAATTGACGGAAATAGCTGCTTGCATTGAAGCCACAATTCCGTTTCGTCCCAAATTAGAGTCAGGTTTGACTTGTTCTGATCTACTATTCGGGCGCTTAGTTAATGCTAATGAAGCATTTAAATTTGGGTGGGGTGATCAAGAAATTGCGGAAATTGTCAAGAGGGCTGTCCGTCTATCCAATCGCGATGTAGAAAACTTTGCTAGTCCTAAGCCATCGCGTTTTCTCGATAACACTTGGAACTTGATTCCAGAGACCAACCATGATCTAAAAAACGTCAACTCCTATAGTGTGCATGGCTATCGAGTTTCTATTCAAAAAATGGAAGGATTTATGAACTTCCTTTCACCTGAAATCGTTTTTCGTCGCTATCGCAATGAACCTGATGATAAAACCTATTACAAGTTACTTGCCCAAACTCAGTACAATCTAGAAGTGTCAAGATTGTATTTAGGAACAAAACTAACTTCGATCGCGATTTTAGAAGCACTATCATTTCGGATTGGGCATGATATTTCGCTTTCCACAATGATGGGGGAATTACCAGTCCCAGGCAAAACAGTAATGGGATTAGGGCAATTATTACCACCAATTACCACGCCTCACCAACCTTCAAATCCTATCGAAATTGAAGTTTTGGAACTTTTAGATAAGGGACGAAAGGTTGATTCTAGCTACGATGTGAAAAATTCACCTGTGGCAACTTTTATGGTGAAATCAATTGGCTTTCCAGAAATGCAACGTATGTTAAATCTGTCTAAGGAATTTTTTAAGGGCAACTTAACTTCCGAGGATTTGCTTGCAAGCTGTGATCCTTATGTAATGTCCATGATCAAGAGCGCAGTTTTAGAGCTATTTGACTCCCGCAAATCTGCTCTTTCTCAATAAAAGTCTTAAAACCAAAAAAAGTAGCGGCGCGAAGCGCCGCTACTTTTTTTGGTTTTAAGCAGGTTCAATAAACGCATAGTCTGAGACGATTTTGCCAGCAATGATATGTTCTTGCAGTACTCTCTCTAATACCTCAGCAGTAGCAGAGTGATACCAAACACCATCTGGATAGACTAATAAAATTGGTCCGCGATCGCATACTCGCAAACAATTAGTTTTAGTGCGAAATACTTTGACTTCGAGATCAAGTTCTTTAATCCGTCGTTTGAGATAGTCCCATGCTTGCAAACCAACTTCTTTTTGACAGCAGAGCGGTTTAGTCTGGTCAGCGCATAAAAATAAATGCTTCTCGATCTGAGGAATTGATAATTGTTGAGCGCGATTGGCTAGCTGTTGACGAATCAAATCAAGATCTACAAGATCGTCATTGATCGCCATATCTGGGGTAATAATTTCTGGATTTGCTGCCATATAAAGAAAAAGGGCAAATATTAGATTCTTTTCCCCTCTCCTTTGGAAAGAGAGGGGTGAGTAGTGAGGTTTTACAATTTAAGGATTCAATTCGTTGATGACTTTATCGGTTTTGCGGAATTTTAATTCTGGAGGCGCATCGGGTAAACCTAGTAGCCCTCGAATTGCCGAGTCGAGTTCTTCAAAGCCAAATAAACCTTCGCGATCGTAAGCAACTTTGCCATCTCCAGAGATCAGCACCGTTTGGGGGACTGTACCTTTGTAATAGTAAGCTTCATCGGCTGGGGTGTAGTTATTGTGTTGTAAGTCCAAACTATCGACAGGAACGGCAATCAGACTAATCGTTTTGCCATAAAAGCCTTGGGCTAGGTTGAGAATTGGCGAAAAGCGTTTGCAGTCTGCACTGTCATCGACATAAAAAACTAACATGGCAGCACGACCTATCTCAAGGGATTGAGCTAAGCTAATCCGAGGTGGCACAATGGAGCCATTGCCTCCATAGAGGGCAAAGATATTGCCGTCGTAAGTATCATCGGTAAGTTTTGCTTGCACAGGCTGAGCATCACCCAATACTGTTCCCAGAAATATACTTAGGCTTATACAACTTGCGATCGCTACACATAACATAAAGTCAAAAGATCGCTTCAGCCAATTTTTCATTATCTTCAATATAAATTCTTCTACAGAACACTATAAGTGCTAGCCATCACAAATTAAAACCCAGAGGTTAGGGACGGTACAAAGTACTGATCCTAATCTCTGGGTTTTTCTCAAGTGCAAAATATCTTACGAATCGCCAAAGCCATGCGCCCGAATCAGATCGAAGAATTCTTTTTTCATCGATGGGTCACTTCGGAAAGAACCACGCACGATGGAGTTAACCATTTTGGTTTCGGGTTCTTTGACTCCACGCCAAGTCATGCACATATGCTGAGCCTTGATCACAAATGCTAAACCTTTAGGCTTAATCAGATTTTCAATCGTATCGGCAACCATGATCGCTGCTTCTTCTTGGATATGCGGACGACTCATCACCCAATCTACGATGCGGTTAAATTTGGAGATGCCAATAACGCGATCGCTAGGGACGATACCAATCCATGCTTGCCCTACAATCGGCACAAAGTGGTGAGAACATGCTGAACGCACGGTAATTGGACCAAGGGTATAGATCTCATCAAGTTCTTTGGCATTGGGGAAATCTGTAACTTTGGGCATGGGATGATAACGCCCTTTGAAAACCTCATCCACATACATCTTGGCAACCCGCCGAGCCGTTTCTTTGGTGTTGTGATCATTGGCAGTATCAATAATCAATGAGTCAAAAACACCTTGCAGCTTTCCTTCGATTTCTTTTTTGAGTTCTTCTCGTTCGATATCGCTGATGTGATGAGAGATCGAGTCATTGGCTAAAAAAGGATCGCCAGCCGCGATCACACGATCGCGAATAATTTGTGAAATTGCTTTTCGGGTAGGTAGAGATTCAAGGACTTTGGCGGCTTTTGAATCATTTTCAGAAGTGGGACTGACAGGGCGAGAGATACTGATCGTCATGGTGATACTTACTAGATGTCTAGTGAATTAACTTAAGAAGGAAGAGGCTAAAAAATGCGGAGAAAACAGTAGATAAACATCAAAATTTTGTGTTTGAGTCAGATCGAAACTACCAGCATAAAAAGGTGTTTAACTAGCGATTCAAACTATAAAATTTAATATATTCTCCCATATTCGCAGATCAGTGGGAGTTATTGCTTCTCTCAATAGATTGAACTTTTTCAATCGTTATTTAATATGCCTACATAATTCTAAACTATTCCTTCGTGGCTTAGGCGCTTCTGGGTTAAGGTTCAGTTAATTCCATCCATAAGATATATAGCTGTCGCCAAGTGTATAAGGACATAAAACCCAAGAAGAGAATGGCGGCGCGAAGCGCCGCCATTCTCTTCTTGGGTTTTGCTTTTGTCCTAACAAGAATGGCGACAGCTATAAATATCAAACCAAAGCCTTTTGCTGGAATTTAAAAGGTTCCTGCATTTGGCATTAGCACAAGGTCATTGATCATTGCATCGGCAGGCAGATTGATTAAAGTCATGATCGAGTCAGCTACCGTAGCAGGTCGCAGCATAGCGGCACGATTAAAACTAGGTGGCACTTTATCGCCGAGAGTATCCCATAGAGGCGTATCGACAGAACCAGGACAAATGGACATAACTTTGATGCCGTGGGGTTGTTCCTCGGCGGCGATCGCCTGAGTCAAACCCAATAGTGCAAATTTACTTGCACAATATGCGCCCCAATTGGGAAAACCTTGCTTACCTGCGATCGAAGCCACGTTAATAATCGTGCCGCTCTTTTGCGATCGCATAGTTGGCAATACAGTCTGTAAGCATTGAAATACACTGGTGAGATTCAGGTCAAACAACTTCTGCCATTCGGTCAGAGGCATATCAATTAATTCGCCGATATACGCCATACCTGCATTATTAATCAAAATATCTACGCCGCCCATCTCCGTAACGATCGCTTGCATCTTTGTGGCAACTTGAGAAATATCACCGAGGTCTATGGCATAGCCTTTAGCATGACTACCTGCGGGTATGCTAAGGATGTGATCGGGATGGCGGCTAACTAGACTGACCTGTGCGCCAGCTTGTAATAGTCGCAATGCCACTTCTTTGCCGATACCACTACTTGCTCCAGTAACGATCGCTTTCTTACCTGTTAATTTAGCTGATACTGTATCTGTCATGGTTTAACTTGTTTTCCTTTAGTCTATGTCAAAAGTCTATGTCAAAAAAAGTAGGACGGAGCTTTTGGTGGCTATGGCTGATTGCAAATATTATTGGCAATGCGATGTTACCTATCCTCGTTTGGCAAGATCCTTACGATCTGCGATCGCGTATTTTTATCAATGAAATACTGCATGGGGTAGGGATTTCTATCGCTCAGTCTGTAGTGTTGCGAGATCGCTTTACCCCAAAAAAGGAATGGTGGTTACCGTTAACTCTTGGTGGCTGGACGATTGGGCTAATGATTGTCTTTTTTGTGCCTGCTCTATCATGGCGATCGCAGGGGCAAAGCTTTCCATCGCTCTCAATTTTGATGATTGATTTTGCGATCATTGGCATGATTGTCAGTATTTGCCAATGGCAGTTACTCAAATCATTTCGCGCCGCAGGACTGTGGTTATTTGCCAGTCCGATCGCTTTGTCTTTGAGTATTTTTGGGCTGTATCTCGGCTATATGTCGAGGTCAACAATCTTAGCTAGTGCCTTGCAAGGATTAATCTATGGCGCTATTACAGGATTAGCTATTATTAAAGTCTTGCGATCGCCAAAGATTTTACCCAAAAACAAAAAATGATAAACGGCGCGAAGCGCTACCCATCATACAAATCATCCAAAAGCACAAAATGGCTACGCCATTTTGTGCTTTTGGATGATTTGTTGGGTTTGTTTTTTAATTCACAAAAGTGTGACGACACTTTTGTGAATTGGTATCACTCTTCATTGGCAGCTTCTACAAATCGCAAATCTCGTTTTAAAAATGTTTTCTCACCTGTTTCCGTGTCCACCGTTGCTCGAATTAAGCTAGTCCTGATCACCAGCAGCTTTGCCATGTAGTAAGGGCTATCTGGTTCCAAAATCAACACGCGATCGCCAACTTGTAATGGTCGAATTGTGGGGATAGGCATATTTCTCTTGTTGTCTAAATCTTGGCTAAGACTGCTTTGGGATGAAGTCTCAACCAACTCAGATGACGAAACTCGATCTTTAATTAAATGTTCTACATATTGCTTGAGTTTTTGCTCTAGGGTAGCTTCTAAGGCTGAAAAGCGTTCAAGTTCTTCCTGTTGAACAAAAGTTGATCCTAACCTGTTACCCAAAATATAATGTAAACCCTGAATTACTAACTCTGCCTCCGTTTTACCAGTAATTTTAGTTTTTTCGACCAAGCTTGCATAGAGTTCACTAGATAGCTGAACAGTTATGGCGTGACTAGGAGAATTAATGTCAGGGCTTTCCATGGTAGTTATTCTTGATAAGATGATGAGTGGCTGTGAACCAAATACTATGCTCCAGTCTAAACCCCAAATCAAAAGGTAATACAGGAAACTCTATGTCTGTCGAAGTCGGTCAAAAAGCTCCAGATTTTACTTTACCTAGCGATCGCGGTGATATTACCCTCAGCCGCTACGAAGGTAAGACCAATGTTGTACTAGCCTTTTATCCAGGAGATTTTTCTCCTCTTTGCACCAGTGAGATGCAATGTTTCGCAGATGATTGGACAAAATTTCGGGAAGCTGGAGCAGAAATCCTTGGCATTAGCACCGATCCAATTGAGAAACATATTGAGTTTTCTAAAAAGTTAGGTTTACAGTTCCCCTTGCTAAGCGATCGCAACCAAGAGGTTTGTAAAAAGTACGGGGTTTCCAGTTTGTTTGGCAGTAAACGCGCCTATTGCATCATCGATATTCATGGCATCATCCGTTATAAGCATATTGAATTTCTGCCCGTTTTTAAGCGTGAAGATTCGGAACTCTTGGTCGTATTGAGAAGTCTCAAATCTTAGAATTTAAAATGAGTGGCTTAAATGAAGAACTGATTTTTGATGGCACAGCGAAGCCGCGCCATCAAAAATCAGTTCTTTGTTTTATGGTGAATCCCTAAGCCCTCATCTTAATCTTAAAGACTCAGTTTGGGATGTCATCTATGAAACCTATAATTTGCGCTCTATTCCTGGCCCCGATCGCCACTCTAGCTGTATTCTCAACCCAATTTACCGCTACGGTAAGCGCTCAATCCGTCACAGCCAAAAGCTGCGTTGCTGATGTTATTGGTCAAGATATTGGCTCACAAGTAAATATCCGATCAGGCGCAGGGACTATTTTTAATGTGATCGGCACGGTATCGGTGGGTAACCTTGTGATTGTGGCTAATGATGATCAAGACAAGAGTGGAGTCATAGCTCCGCTTAGTCGCAAAGATAGCGAAGGGAAGACTTGGTATTTAACGACCAGATTTCGAGCAAGTCCTTATAAGGGTTGGATGAGAGAAGATTTCTTAAAGTTAAGATGTCCTTATCCATAACAAAGAAGAGAGAACTTAAAAAGTTCTCTCTTCTTTTTTGTAGCTATAGCCACCCGTATCAGTACAAAATAAACCCCAAATAGTGTAAGGCGGCGCGAAGCGCCGCCTTACACTATTTTACTAACAAGAATGGCGACAACTATATCAATTCCGCTGGTTTAAAATGAATTCAGCGATCGCTAAATCTTGAGGTGTAGTCACTTTGAGATTAGTTTCTTCACCCATAACGATCTGTACTGCTAAGCCAACTTTTTCTAATAAAGCCGCATCATCAGTAACTTCCCACCCTAGTTCCAAGGCAGTGAGATGAGCATTTTTGATTACGTCTAGTTGGAAACCTTGGGGCGTTTGTGCCGCCCAAAGATGATCGCGATTGGGGGTATCAACAATGGTTAAGCCATCGACGACTTTAATCGTATCTTTGACTGGCACAGCCGCAATAAAACCTTGCATCTTTTGCAAAGCCACATCGCAACGATCAAATAGTTCAGGTGTCACCAAGCATCTCGCACCATCATGGATTAAGACGTGATCGCAATCTATCGGCAAAGCTTTTAAACCATTGAATACCGAAGCTTGACGAGTTGCTCCACCTTGAATCAGTCGAATTGGCTTCAGTTGACTGATCTCATTAAAAATCTTTTGAAACTCTGGATAGTCATGGGGTTGTCCCATTACGCCAATCCAAGCGATCGCCTCAGAAGCGATCGCTGCTTCTAGAGTCCATTGCAAAATTGGCTTGCCGAGTAAAGGTAATAGCAGCTTGTTGCAATCGGCTCCCATGCGTTTGCCGCTACCCGCCGCAGGAATTAGTAGATGACAGGTCATAGATTAATCGGCAAGATGCCACCAACCAAAGGCGGGACCAATAAACCGAATTGTCACCCAGATTAAGGCGGTTGCACCAATGCCATACCAAGCCGCTTGGGTAGAAACTTCGACAAATTTATTTGCCTTGTCTTTGGTTAAGAAAGGTATCCAAGATGCGATCGGCTCAGTCTTACCATAGTCATCACCTAAGACCTGCTTACGGCGTTTTGACTCGCCCATAAATATATGCTCCTAAACTAACAATTGCTCTAAAGGATCAATAATTGCTGTGATAAAGAATCATCTTTTTTGTTGATTAGCTTTGCCAAGCAACAAAAAAGATGATTCTTTATTTTAACTGAAAGTAGCTAGGCATAAGTAAACTAAAAACCTAGAAAGCTGTCCCGCCCGCATAGCGGGCGGGACAGCTTCTGGTTTTAGGGTTTAATTATGGTGAGCTACTTAACAAACAAAACTCAACCTAAGAACAACTTATAGACTGGATTTTGGCTTTCATCCCAGTAGCGATAACCGAGAGTATCGAGAAATGCTTGCCACTCTTCCATTTCTGATGGTGGTACTTGCACGCCCACAACAATCCTTCCATAATCTGCACCATTGTTTCGATAATGGAATAGGCTAATATTCCAGTTAGGACTCATGGAGCCGACGAACTTCATCAAAGCTCCTGGACGCTCAGGAAACTCAAAGCGATAGAGTAGCTCATTATTTGCAAGAGGCGATCGCCCGCCGACCATATGGCGTAGATGCAGTTTCGTGAGTTCATCATCCGTAATCTCGATCGCAGTAAATCCATTCTCAGCAAAAGTGGTTGCTAGATTTGCGGCATCAGCACGATTAACAATCTGCACACCAATAAAAATATGAGCAATTTCTTGATCAGCAATCCGATAGCTAAATTCAGTTAAGTTCCGTTTGCCCAGCAGTTCACAAAATTTCCGCAAACTCCCTGACTGTTCAGGAATAGTTACCGCAAAAATAGCTTCACGATTTTCACCTAATTCGGCACGTTCGGCAACAAACCGCAAGCGATCAAAGTTCATATTCGCACCACAGGCGATCGCTACTAGGGTTTGTCCTGCGATGCCCTCACGTTCAACATAAGCCTTTGCCCCTGCGATCGCCAAGGCTCCAGCAGGTTCTAAAATCGAGCGTGTATCTTCAAAAACATCCTTGATCGCTGCACAGGTATTATCGGTATCAACTAACAAAATTTCATCGACATATTGCTGACAAAGCCGAAATGTCTCTTTACCAACTTCGCGCACTGCCACCCCATCAGCAAACAAACCAACTTGATCGAGGCGCACTCGATGCCCAGCCTGTAGCGATCGTGACATCGCATCAGAGTCCACAGGTTCCACACCAATAATTTTAATCTCAGGTCGTAGCCGCTTCACATAGGCAGCCACACCCGAAATCAATCCACCACCACCGATCGCCACAAAAATTGCATGGATTGGCTTCTGATATTGGCGCAAAATCTCCATACCAATCGTTCCCTGTCCCGCAATTACATCAGGATCATCAAAGGGATGAATAAAAGTTAAATTCTTTTCCGCTTCCAATTGACGGGCATAGGCATAGGCATCGTCATAGGTATCGCCATACAAGACCACTTCACCACCGCGCATTTTTACCGCGTTTACTTTCACCTGTGGTGTAGTCACAGGCATGACAATAATCGCTTTTGTACCTAACTCACGAGCGCTAAGAGCCACACCCTGAGCATGATTGCCTGCTGACGCAGCGATTACACCTTTCATGAGCAAATCATGGGGCAATTGCGCCATTTTGTTATAAGCACCACGTAACTTAAAGGAGAAAACTGATTGCATATCTTCTCTTTTAAGTAACAGTCGATTATTTAATCTTACCGATAGATTGGGAGCCAATTCTAAGGGAGATTCTTGCGCGACATCATACACGCGAGCTTTGAGAATTCGTTCTAAATAGTCAGACTGCACAACGCTATCAACTCAATTATTGATTTTTATAGGTTGCTGTGCTGTGAGTACTACAACCTATAAAACTTTGTTTAAGAATCTACAATTTTACTCTCTTTTTCGCATTTTTAATATGACTTCCACAAAAAAGCATCAATTCTCATTATGAAACCGATTTTGGTGTTTCTAGCGCCTTCGGCGCTAGAAACACCAAAATCGGTTTTTTGAAAGCCGCATTGCAAGGTATAGCTATAGTCACCTGTATCAGGACAAGTCAAAACCCAAATAGTGTGAGGCGGCGCGAAGCGCCGCCTCACACTATTTGGGTTTTGGTATTAAGCATGAATTTAAAGAGTTTTGCGATTTAAATAGACAAGCAAATTTTTGTGGTGCGGCAGAGCCGCACCACAAAAATTTGCTTCCTTACTGTGCGTTCCTAAACACGCACTTCAGCAAAGATCTTATTGAGAATGTCTTGAGCGCCCTTAGATTTTAAGTCGTCAGCAAGTTCTGCTCCGATCGCTTCAGGATTAGTCAGATCGCCTGTTACTTCACCCCTAACTAGAGTCTTTCCATCAAGACTAGCGACAATTCCTTTAAGAGTCAACTTATCAGCAGTAATGGAAGTATTTACACCAATAGGAACTTGGCAACCACCTTCAAGCTCACGTAAGAAAGCACGCTCAGCGAGGCAGCGTTGTGTGGTGGGATAGTGGATGATTGGCGTAAACAAAGCCAAGATATCGGGGTCTTCAGCACGGCACTCAATTCCTAACGCACCCTGTCCAACCGCGTGAAGTGAAATTTCTCCATCGATTACCTCATGTACGCGATCACCCATTCCCAAACGACGCAAACCTGCGGCTGCAAGAATTAGTGCATCGTACTCACCAGAATCAAGCTTTTGCAAGCGCGTATTCAGGTTACCACGTACATCCTTAAAGGTGAGGTGAGGATAGTAATGGCGTAACTGAGCTAAGCGGCGCAGTGAAGATGTACCAACTACAGTGCCTGATGGCAGAGTTGCGAGGGTTTTATCCTTCAACTTTTCATGAACAACTAAGGCATCGGCAGGATCTTCACGTTCAGTTACTGCACCAAGAATTAGTCCCTCTGGTAAATGAGTTGGTAAATCTTTAAGACTATGGACTGCAAGGTCTGACTCCTTAGTCAGCATTGAGACTTCTAATTCTTTAGTAAATAAGCCCTTATCACCAATTTTGGCTAACGCTACGTCAAGGATTTTATCGCCCTGTGTACTCATGGTGACGACATCAAACTGGCGATCGGGATGTGCTTTGCTTAGTTCCGCTTGTACCCAATGCGTTTGTACCAGTGCTAGCTGACTTTTGCGAGAACTAATGCGAACTGTTGAGGATGCAACCATAGGACAGAGGGTGGATAGTAAAAAGATTAATTAAGATGGAATTTGTAAGGTGAGATTTTTAAGACAAAAAGAAATTATAAAAATCGAAATAAAAGCACCATTTTCTATTCAAACAGGTTTTGCTGCTATTTCTATGCGATCGCCTACTTACAAAATGTAAAGAATTCTTACCTACAGCAATTCTCAATCCGACGAACCACAAGAGATTTGTTGAAAGCCTTGTTTCGCAACACTTTCAATAAATCTTTTGGTTTGGGTTAGACATCAAGCACAATTAAGCTAAATTTATCGCCCTAGGGCGATAAATTTAGCTTAATTGCGAACAGCTTCCAGCAACCGCGAGAAATAGAACGAAGTAGCCGTAAATTCTTTGCGCTTAATTGTAAATCCTAGACTCTGAAGAACGCGACGCACATCAGACTCTTTGTGTAGATAGGCGCGAGTTGCCTTACTAGGACCAGGAACCATGTCGCCTACTTTTTTCATAAGCACATAGTAAGGATTTTTAGGGGCAAAGCTGAGAATCAGGCGGGATTTAGCAAGAGAGGCAAGATGGGCAATCATCACCTCGGAATCAAGATCAGGATAATGAATCAAGACATCCAGACAGATCACAGTGTCATATTGTCCAGACAATGCAGCTAAATCCTTGACTTCAAAAATAGGGTTTTCAGGATCATTAGCACGGCTTTTGCCTTCACCCACCATTTTCTCGGAAATATCGCTGGCATATACTTTTGCACCCATTGCTGCAAGAGGGATGCTCAAACTGCCTGTGCCACAACCTGCATCACAGACTGTTTGACCCGATGCATTTTTGTCATTTTTAAACCAGTCTAAGACATAATCTACGGTCTGTTGATGTCCTGTACGGATATCGCGTTGTACTCGGTTGACATCACCTTCACCATAAATCCGCCGCCAACGATCAAAACCGGTGGAATTAAAATAATCACGAACTATTTCTTTATCTTTGGGCGCGGCTTTAGTGGAGTTATTGGTGAGAGCTTTATTAGACATGATGGCGAAGAAAGTTTACGGAATAACGATTTTAACCCAGAAAGGCGAGGCAACATATTGCTCGTCTGTTCCTCTTTGGGTTTTATACTAAACTAAAGCAGCCGCCACAAAAATTTCCTATGCAACTTAATCGCATCATTGCTCTCGTCTTAGTCGCAATTTGTTTCGTATCGGCAACTTTTGGCATCCAGCGTCGCCAAATGGATGAAGAGTTGAGTTTAAAGAAAGTACTTGATCGCGATCGCCTTGAACTAGTTTCACTAGATGGGGCGATTACAGGGGCAAGGGCTTCTTCGTCAGGGGCGATGGCAGTACGCGATCGCCTCCGTGAATTAATTGAAGATGAATCTGTCAAAGGCGTATTGCTATCGATTAACAGCCCTGGGGGAACGGTAGGTGCAAGCAAAGAACTCTACCAAGCCGTTAAGGACTTAGGTGAAACAAAGCCCGTGGTCGTAAGTATGCTCGATCAAGCAACCAGTGGCGGCTACTATGCTGCAAGTTCAGCAACTAAAATTTATGCGAATGCTGGTACATTAACAGGCAGTATCGGCGTGATTCTAAGCGGTTTTAATGCTAAGGAATTATTAGATCGGGTAGGTATACAGCCACAAACGATTAAAACAGGTCCCTACAAAGATATTTTCTCGCCATTTCGTGAGCTTGGTGATCCTGAGCGTCAACTCCTGCAAGATCTACTGCAAAGTACTTATCAAGAATTTATCACCGACGTTTCAAAAGGTCGCAAACTAGACTTAGAGGTAGTTCGTAAGCTAGCAGATGGTCGACTTTATACAGGACAACAAGCTAAAGATAATAAACTGGTTGATGCTATAGGCACATTAGATGTGGCGATCGCTGATTTGCGTACTTTATCTAGAAAAAAATTCAATTTACCTGAATCAATAGAATTACCAATTCGTAAAACCCCTGCTTCCTTTGAGAGACTCTTAGATCAATTACTCAGTCAAGCTAATGTCAGCATTGCTTTACCATTTTTTGATCTTGCTGGCACTGACAGGATATCTGGGGCGATCGCTGATCAGCTAACGTCGAAACAAACTAGTCGCAATATGCAAACAAGCAATTTTGATCCACCAATTTTATTAATGCCAAGCTGGTTTCATTAAAAAGAGGCACAAAGCGCCTTTTTTTAATGACTAGGGTTTCGCTAATTTTTGCTTGACTTTGGAGATGAGCCCGCTAGCGATCGCACCAGCCATGACGATACCTAACACGGGTTGAATCAATGGCTCCCATAGTTGCCTCCATAGTTCCAAGCCAAGATTTATTTTTAGGGTTTCACCTCCGAGGGCAACCAACAACCACGCAAAAAAGAAAAATACTAAGAACAAATTGAACATCAAAAATTTGTTCGTCCAACGACCAAGGGTTTCCATAGTTCATGAAAAATAATATTTTTAGTGCTTACAGCGCAAATCGCTATAAGTGCCTGCCTTTTCAAGACAGATGATATAAGCAATCGGGGTAACGTTGCCGCTACCCCGATTGCTTATATCGTTTTTGTTTTATAAATTGAGACAGTACAAACGTACAGGAGGATGTACTTAAAAGTTTTTTATAAGTTTTTTTTGATTAAGTCAAGACTTAAAAGTGAAACCTATTTGAAACCAACTGCTGCTTGCCACACAAAAGCGAGTAGCAAGAAAAATACAGGAATAACGGGAAGAACGTTTACCAGTGGATCGAAAATTCTATACGCTTCAGGTAACGTTGCAATCAATAGACTAAGTGGCATTAAAAATAGACCTCCTTCAAGAGCTAAGATGAATTTTACCACGTCAAAGAAGCCATTCTTTTGTCTGAAAATTTTTTATCCAAAGGTTTATAAAATAGGTTTATTTATGGCGATCGCAAAGACTAAAAACATCAAAAAATTCCTACAGGGTTTTGATGTTGCCGTTTTGTCTCTCTTACTTTGTATTTGTACCTTTGCCTTTAGCGCCGACGCTTGGGCAAGTGTGCAGATAAAACTGACTAATATTACTTACGAGCCATGCACAGGTGATGCAGGTAAAAATATGGTGCTAGGTGGCGGCATCATGTCGGCAAAGTGCTACATGATCAAGGGAAATACAGACAACCCATCAGGCAAAGTTGTGTACAATGCCGACATTTTTGGGCGGATCTACGATGCGAATGGTAATGATGCTATGCCTGAGAGAGCGCGACTAGGTGCAGTTGAGGAAATTCCTGCTGGCAAAAGTGATTTTGAAATTATGGTAGCAATTCCCGCCGAACAGCCTGAACCTCTTGAACTTAAGCAATTTAAAGCTTCTGGATTTGCTGGCAAAGTTAGACGTTAATCGCACTCAAGTTAAAATATATATAAACCCAATCATATAGAGGCGGCGCTTTGCGCCGCCTCTATATGATTGGGTAAAATCTAAGTCCAAAGTTCTCTGAATTGATATTGATCCAAAAATATGGCTGTTAAAGTTTTAATTCCCACTCCATTGCAACAATTGACCAATAATCAAGCCACTGTCGAGTGTACTGGTGATTCTGTTCAAGCAATTATTGACTCACTGGAAACTAGTTGCCCAGGGATCAAAGCCCGCATTTGTGATGAAAAGGGTAATCTCCGTCGTTTTGTTAATTTTTATGTCAACAGCGAAGATATTCGCTTTCTTGATGGGGCTAATACAGCCCTCAATGATGGTGATGAAGTAAGTATCATTCCTGCGATCGCAGGAGGCTAATCACCATAAAAGGGGATGCAAAGCATCCCCTTTTATTTCATGGGTTAATAAAGGCGATCGCTATATCCATCACCCAAATTACTGATTGTCTTTTAGGATCTGGATCAACTTTGCCCTTGTCCCCCCAATTCTGGAGCCATTTTCCTAAGCCGCCCATGGAGTCACCCATCCATTGACCTACTTGGGCAAAAATTTGCTGGGGACCAACACCAGTCAATACTTGGATTGTAAAAATCACGGCAACTACCAAAAATGCAGTTTTGAAGCTAGCTTTGATGACGCTCAGCAACCACCACAACAGCAGTAAAGAGACTATTAATGCGCCGATCACTAGGGGCAAATTCATAGATTTTCTAATCCCATCTCAAGTTCAAAAAGTTTATATCAAATCACAAAAGTATGACCACACTTTTGTGATTTGAAAACCAAACCCAGTAAGTTTTTTTTAGCAAAGCAAAAAATGGCGTAGCCATTTTTTGCTTTGCTATTATTAGATTTTGGCACGATCGCGCCATTGTCAATTGGTCATCATGTCTCAAGACTTACAACTTTATCAAGCTAGGCTAGATATCTCGCCAACTGAATGCGATCGCCTCTGGCAGATCCTTTCAGAGGATGAGCGATCGCGTGCGGATCGTTTCAAACGAGAATATCTCAAGCGCAATTTTATCGCCGCAAGAGGGAATTTACGAGAAATTCTAGCGCCAAGGCTAGGCTGTGAAGCAAGTGCAATTCAGTTTGGTTATAGCGATCGCGGCAAACCTTACATTCAAAATTTCAACGGGCTTCATTTTAATCTATCGCATTCCCAAGATTTAGCAATCTATGTAATATGTCAAGATCGTGAGGTAGGCATAGATTTAGAATTTATTAATTCCCAATGTGATGTTGATAGTATTGCCAAGCGTTATTTCTTACCTTCAGAGCAGAAAGTTATTAGCTACTTATGCGAGCGCGATAAGTACTTAGCTTTTTATCGCGCATGGACTCTCAAAGAAGCCTATGGTAAAGCAACAGGGGAAGGTATTGCCAATATTCTTGATCAAGTGGATGTGACTCCACTGCTAGAGTGTCCTATGGGTGAAACTTTGCGAATTCAGAATTGGAATCTAAAACTAATTGCCTCAGAATTCCAAATAGATTTAAATTATTCTGCGGCTTTGTGTTTTGCTTAAATATTTTGTTGATGCAGTGCAAAGCAATGCATCAACCATTCATTGAGTTCATTGAGAATGAGTCTAAATATAGCTGTCGCCATTCTTATATAGTATGAGGAGGCGCTTCGCGCCTCCTCATACTATTTGGGTTTTGATTTGTCCTGAGACAGGTGGCTATAGACATAAAACTTGCTAGAAGAGAAGTCAATTCTCAATCGCAACTTCTACTTTATCAATTTCAGAAACAATCTCAGGAACTGGCAAAACTAGGCGATCGCTACACATTGATCGCAACTTATCGACAAACATTGAAGACTCAGCAAGTAAAGTCATATTTTCATAAGCGGAGCGATAAACTTCAGAATACTCAGCTTCTGAAGTTGGAGGATAAACTTTTGCGGGGGCTGTCATTCCCGAAGGTGTGGTAAGCCGACTAGGATATTTTTGAGGTTTAGGATCGGCACTTTGAGGAGCAACTTTAGCAGTTTTTGCAATTCCCATCATTGAGCGTCGAGGAAATGGAAGTGGTGAATTCGATTTTTCGGTAGCTGTAAATGGAGGGATTTCAGCGATCGCCGTTTCTCGATTGGAAGTATGTGGAGGCGTATAAAAAATCCGATCTTCATAAATCACAGCCACATCACCACAGACCAAACGCTCAAATTCTCGGTTGTAGCGACAATTTGGTTCACCTTTGCGTTCCCATAGATGCAAAATTTGATCCACTGAAACCGCTTTATATCTTCCTTGAAACAGTGATTCGATGACAGCTTGGCGCACCCATTCAGATTTAAAATTTCCCCATGCACGAGTCAAGTCTCTAATGGTATAACCACCAAGATCAAAACTGTAATGCTGCAATAGGGCGATCGCAATTTCCATGAGGGCGACTTTGGAAAAAATTATGTATCATCATTATGTATCATCATTCTACATTAAAACCCTAAACTTGAGTTACTAGACTTGCGATTACAGCAATTCTATATATAAAAATCGTTTTTTTGAAAGCCCGCCGTTGGCGGGCTTTCAAAAAAACGATTTTGTTGTTTCCAGCGCCTTCGGCGCTGGAAACAACAAAATCGTTTTCATAATGAGAATTGCTGTTGCGATTACCTCAAGTTTAGGGCTTTATATAGCGATCCTAAATGAGTTGTAAGATTTGGATGGTTGTGAGAGTGCGCCCCTTCGGGACGCACTCTCACAACCCATCTAGGATTGCTATATTTGCTGTGAAAACCAGATTGCAGCTTCAGTATTAGTTTTGGTAGTTAGCTGTTCCAAAGTTTTTTCTAATAATGAGACCACTAAATTTGGTAAGACTTGAGAAAATTCACATTGTTTATAAACTCCACTTTCATCTAATTGGAACGCAAATAGTCGATAAGCGCGGACATCAATCACCCAATATTCAGCAATACCTAGATCTGCATAAAGCCGCTTTTTTTCGTCCAAATCGATCGCTAAAGTCGTATCCGCAATCTCCCCTACGAGATCAGGCGATCGCCACTGCTCTAAATTAATGAAACGTGATTGTCCAGCTTTCCAAGTTGGAATGTTTTCCCCAACATATAAAACTATATCTGGTGCTGCTGCTCGAAATCCTTGTTTCTCAATCTGGCATCCGCGAAACGAAGCAATACGGCAATGAGGATTTTGCATTGCCCAAATTGCAAATATCATTTCAAACAATGCACTAAACTGTGAGTGATTAATTCCTTCTGCGCCCATTTTTATCCACAAGTGTTCCTTATAAAAAAATAATTTATAGCGATCGCCGTTATCGTCATCGCGCAGCATTACATAATCATCCCAAGTTGCTTGCTGCCATTTTTGTTGAGGTTTTATTGCCGCAATCATTGTCTAGCCCTCGTGGTGTATAAAAATCATACCAAAACACAAAATGGCTATACCTTTTTGTGTTTTGGTATGACTTAATAGAAAAAAGGAGCGCTACGCGCTCCTTTTCTTTTGGTAAGAAAAAACAGGCTAGTCAAAGATATGACTAGCCTGTTAATTTGCATAATTAACTCGCAAGATTGGACACCTTACTGCAAAACGAGTTTTACATTAGCATTGCTCAGTCCAGGACGCTTAACTTCAGTTAGAGCCTTGTTTACAGCATACTTCTGGTTGATCGAATTGATCAACTCAGTCTGATTGTGCTTTTTGGCGACACCCCAAAGATCAGCAATTAGATCAAATGAGCCGTCAGCATTACGTGACCAACCCAAATCATAATCACCTTCAAGAGTTGCCACAATGTCGGCACGGATGCGTTGGCTGTTATAGCCACGAACATCAGCTTCAGTCTTAACACTGATACCCAGATCGCGCAAAGACGACTTGAGGACTTCGGCATCAGTAATTTTTGTGCGAAGTGTGCTGAAATGAGACATAATAGTTTTGCTCCTGTAAATAAATGTGAACTTGACTGTTAACTCGAACGGGAGACATAAGAGTGTTGGTGGTTCTTACTCCTATGTTAGCTGCTAGATCGATTGTCTTTTGATAAGACATTCTTTAGAATCTAGCCTTAAACCTGCTGACTACGAAACAGCAGGATAAGCTTTTCAAAACTCCATACGCTGATATTCAGCGACTGAAGTAGCGGCGGGTCTAGCCCGCATTCTTGCCCAGTCACGCAAAGCAGCAACCTGCTCAGTCATCGTGCGTGATAAGGGAGTCGTGGATTTCACAGCCGAAATGATATCTAGCTGTGTGAACTCCCGATCTTGGGCAAAAGCCTCATACATGGCAGCAATTACTGCCTGTTCGATTTCCGCCCCCGAAAAACCATCGCTTACTTTCGATAGTTGCTCAAAATCGAACCTGTCTAATTTTTCAACATCTGGACGACGCTTGCACAGATGAATTTTGAAAATATCTCTGCGTTCTTCGCCGTTAGGTAAATCAACGAAGAAAAGCTCGTCAAAACGTCCCTTGCGGAGAAATTCCCCTGGTAACTTTTCGATACGATTGGCTGTAGCCATCACGAATACAGGTGATTTTTTCTCCTGCATCCATGTTAAGAATGTACCGAATATCCGTGATGATGTACCACCATCAGAATCTGCCGAGCCTGCTCCCCCAGCGAATGCTTTGTCAAGCTCATCAATGAATAGGATCATTGGTGAGATTGATTCAGCAACTTTGAGAGCATTACGTAAGTTTGCCTCTGACTTGCCAACAGTTGAGCCATCATAAACACGCCCCATATCAAGGCGAATTAATGGTAGCGACCACAACCTAGCAGTTGTCTTGGCGATTAAGGATTTTCCGCAACCAGGAACACCAAGAATCAGCATTCCTTTTGGTTGAGGTAATCCATAATTTCTAGCTCTCTGACTAAAGGCATTTGATCGCTGTTGCAACCAATGCTTTAGTTCTTCGAGTCCCCCAACAGCATCTAAATCTTCTTCATCCTCGATATATTCTAGGATGCCATTGCGTCGAATTAATTGTTGCTTTTCTGAAAGTACAATATCGACTTCTTCTTCGGTCAGCTTGCCATTGGTGACTTGGGCTTTGCGATAGACCTTTTCAGCTTCATCTTGAGTTAAACCCAAGGTAGCTCTGACTAACTTTTCGCGAGTCTCAGATGACACCTTTCTGGTGCGAACTTGTCCAAGTTGCTGATCGAGTACTTCTTCGATCGCTTTCATGTCTGGCAGAGGAAAATCAAGTACAACGATTTCCTTCTCTAATTCAACAGGGATTACTTGAATCGGCGACATCAGAATAATTGTCTTCTGAGTGCCTTTAAAATTGGCGATCGCATCACGCAGACAACGAACGGTTACAGGATGATCTAAGAAGGGATGTATATCTTTAAAAATATAGATAGCAGGATCTTTCTGATCGGCACGAGTAATCCATTTCAAAGCTGCTTCCGCAGATTCGGTATTGTGTTGCGCTGCGCCTGTGGTTTGCCCGTACTCAACTATGCCGTGGGTCACAGTCCATGTGAACATGCGACGTACTGGCTTCAGTTCAGAGATGCTTGAAATCGCCCTTTCTGCTCTTTCTTCCTCTGGTGTATTGAGGTAGATCAAGGGATATTGGGCTTGAATTAAAATGCTAAGTTGCTCTTGCATATAGTAATACTGAGGTTTAAGCCTCTGTCCTCACCTTGTCTACAGAAAAAAGTCTAGAAAGTGCAGATAATTAATTTAGCTAATTGAAACTAGCTCTTCATCAGGGCTGTCAGCTTTGCCAACAGTAACTGGTAAAGCTTGAATACGATTGCCCCCGATCGCCAGCAGTTCACCATCACGAATAACAACAGTTTGAGAACAGCTCGGACAGTTGTAGGTTTGATGGGTATGCCCAATACCAGAAGATTCGACAATATCAGCATGGGCTAGGTAAAAGCTAATTGCTTTTTCGGCTAAGTCTGACATCGAATCACCATCAATAGCAGAACGAATCTTTAGCTGTTGATGTAGTCGTTCGGGGAGATAAAAAGTTACCTTTTGCTTGTCTTGCATAGTGGTTAAGAACAGTGAATACCCGGGTATGTGACTAAGTTACAGGGAGAATCCATTACTGTCAAGACTCTATGCCGTCATGACAGTAATATCTTAATATTTCTTTACGCAGTACATCTTTTTTGGGCTAATTTAGCTGTGTTTAAGGGGATATCTTCCCGAAGCTTGCGTCTTTAATTGCTTAGGAAAGTCGTAAATCGCTATAAACTTGTTTTTATAGCAATGCAAAAGTTAGATAAAACAAATCAAAAGCCAAAATACAAGTAGCGCCGCTACTTGTATTTTGGCTTTAATGTCGCAATCGAACCTTTGATTGCTACAGGAACAAAATCAGCATCAGTCTGGTCATAATGTTTAAACAAAATGAAAATGAATCCCAAATAATGCATCTAAAATAATGCATCCTACATGGAGTCAGGTATGAACGTTTCTAAAATTGGGTATTCCAATATACTTAAGCTAGGTTGGGGAACTTTTACAACTATTGCAGCTTTGGTGATCGCATTTCCAAGTTTTGCCCAAAATGTTACTTCCCAAAATGTTACTTCCTTGGAGCGAAATTTCCGACCTGATCCAAAACGTTTAACTGGAGATGGGGGCGGTAATGTCAGTATTGCGAGTATTGCAGGAATTGCTGATAATTGTCGTGGATTTGCTAACGCTGAACCAAATCATACAATTACTTTGACTGAAACATTTCAAGTGCTAGATCTTTTGGTTTATACCACTAACATCAATGATGATCCAACTATGCTAATTAAAGGACCAAACGGCATTGTGATCTGTGCTGACGATGAGTCAGGCGGGCGCAATCCACAGTCCTCTCGCCGTTTGGCTAATGGTACTTATCAATCTTGGCCAAAAGGTACTTACCAAGTTTGGGTTGGTTCTAAAAATATAAATCAATCTTTTAGTTATACGCTATCTTTGAGTGAAATAAGTCAAAAATGAAATTCTTGAAACTCCCAATTGCTTTACTGGGATTTGCTCTAGTACCAATGTTTCTGGCGGTATCGCCAACATTGAGCCAAGAGGTACTGAAGCCAATCTCCCCTAAATTTACCCCTGATCCTCAAGTCTATACTGGTAGCGCAGGCGGAGATATTCCCTTAGCATCTATTGCTACTAGTAGAGCTAGTGGACAATGCCAAGGATTGACACAGCAAACACCAAACCATACTTTGACGGTACAGAAAAACTTTGGTTTTTTGGCATTGCAAGTGTCAGGTAGCCGTAATTTATCACTACTTGTCAAAGGACCAGATGGGATTTATTGTCGTAGTGGTGGAAGTCCTGAACTATCAGGTGCTTGGGTGGCGGGAAATTATGAAATCTGGGTTAGTACGCCCGATGGCGATCGGACATCTTATCGTCTAACGATTAGTGAGACTAGCCAATAAAGCAACTATAGCAACGTAAGAGATAGCTGGGACAAATCAAAACCCAAAAGATGGGTGGCGGCGCGAAGCGCCGCCACCCATCTTTTGGGTTTTATGTCCTAAGCAAAACTTGCTTTGCTATATAAGGAAACAAAAAGGAGCGCATTGCGCTCCTTTTTGTTATTTGGCTTGTTATTTGGAAATATTCCAGTAAGGAAGTTGTTGGTTCGGTTCGATTTTGACTCCCTGTAAACCTCTTTGAGCAAAAGCATATTCTTTATTTTGCCAGAGTGGGATAAAGGGTACATCCTGAGCTAGGATTTCTTGGATTTTTTGAAGTATTTGCGATCGCTTAACCTCATCGCGCTCTTTACGCTGTTTGGCAATTAATTCATTCATCTCAGGGTTGTTATAAAACGAGCCTTGAAATTGAGTACTTCCTTTTATACAGCGATCGCCTTCTGCTTCTTCACATTCTAAAAATGGCTTGATGTAGTTGTCGGGGTCGAGAATATCAGGAACCCAATCGAGTAAATAAGCAGGATATACACCTTTATCCAAAAAAGCATAACCAACGGTATTTTCTACACGCTCAGTTTTAATCTGCAAAATTTTGCCGACGTTTTTTTGAATTGATGCACGCATAGTGCTAGCGATTAAGTCGCCATTACCGCCATATTTTGGGGAATACCAAATTGTAATTTGGGCAGGTTTATCGTCAGAATATCCTGCTGATTCCAGCAATTGTCGCGCTAGCTTACCGTTACCATCACCATATTTCTGTTCAAATACAGGCTTGGATTCTTTAAAAGCACTAGGAATTAAGCTATACAGTGGCGCACGTTGATTGAAAAATATACGTGATTCTAGGAGAGGTCGATCAATTGCCGCAGATAAAGCTTGACGTACACGTACGTCATTTAGTGGAGCTTGATAAGTGTTTAGCACCATATACAAAATGGTTGCACCTTGACCTGAGGCGATCGTCCAGCCATTTTGTTTTGCATTAGTTTCTACATTCTTGACCTGAGTTGGTGTCAGGGTCTGAAATGCAATATCCACTGCACCCGTTTTGAAGGCATTGAGTAAGTTGGAATTAGAGGAGAAAAACTGAATGTCAACTCCTTTATTGGCAGGCTTTTTACCCCAATAGTCTGGAAATGTATCTAGGCGTAAATAGCTACCTTCGACAAACTGGGTAACTTGATAGGGGCCAGTTCCTACTAATTTATCAGGTAGAAATAGGAGCTTGCCTGTCTTTTCATCTTTAATATGTTTGTAAACCTGTGGTGAAATCGCCGCTGCACCTGTAAAAGCTAAGAACTTAGGGAAAAATTGTAAAGGTTGCTTGAGCTTAAAAATTAGTTCAGTCTCGCTCGGTGCGGCAATAGCTTCAATAACATCACCCAAGATATATGCTGGCGCACCTTTGGAATTTATGAAGCGTTCCAAGGCAAATTTCATCGTATAAGCGTTGAAATTGGTGCGATCGTGAAATTTGATTCCTGTTCTTACGGGTACGGTATAAGTTAAGCCATCTTCGCTAACCTTGGGCATATCTGCCGCTAGTTGTGGAATTACTTCGTTGGAGCCTTCTTTGTAGGTGTAAAGACGTTCCAGCGTATTGTAAAAGATATTACTTATAAAAAATTCGTTGGCATCGGCAGGATCGAGAGTGCGAATTTTGCTGGTTGTGCCTAAAACGATACGCTCATCGGTGCGATCGCTAATCCCCAGTCTATTAACGTTATTAGTAATTTTGCCATTGGTGCAGGCAAATAGTGTGGTTAGTGTGATTAGGGCGATCGCAAACCAAGCAAAAAAGCGCCGCAGCAAATATCTCATTGATCTATTTATGGATTTATTAGCCGAAAACATAACTGGATTCCTTACTGCTAAATCTTCTCACAATGTCGGGTTTATGTAACGTTGTAAGCGATCGCCCGATTACGCCCCTGATATTTAGCTGTATAAAGAGCTTTGTCCGCGTAGGAAATCATAATTTCTGTACTTTGCTCTAATGTAGGAATTAGACTCACAACACCCAGTCACTGGACAGTTAAAGCGTAATCGACGTATTTGCGTCTTTTTTGTCATTGTGAAATGGGCTTTTCAGCACCTATCCCTGATTAGCTGACAAAGGTCTAGTAAGCTAAACTTTATTGATATAAACAACAAATAACTTAAGTGCAATGAAAAATATCAAGTTAAAACTTCTTAGATTTTCTAGCTTTCTATTATTTAGTTGTATAAGTTTATCTCCATATACAGCGATCGCTAATGCCGAAACTAGTCAAGATTCCCCTACACCGATTACTGTCCCCCTAAAATCAAAAAAGCAACTAGCTAAAGAAGTTCTAGTTGAATTGGGTATTGGTAAACAGTACGACCTCTATTTTTGGAATAGTGTTGACATTGGAAATGCTTCAAGAACTAAGTTTAGTGCTTGGTTGCAAAAAACTTTGGCACGAGTAGCTGGATGGAAGTATGTTGAATCTCGGTATGTGGCAAGATTAGAATCTAATTTTTCAGAAATGGAACTACAGGAATTATTGGATTTATACCAAAACACAAAATGGCTACGCCATTTTGTGTTTTTAAAACCCTTACTGGGTTTGGTTTTCAATTCACAAAAGTGTTGTCACACTTTCGTGAATTGGTATTAGCTAAACGTCCATTGATGAAAAAGTTATTGAGAACCGAAATCCAAGCCTATGAAGAGACGGGCGAAAAGAGAGCAAGATTACTGTGGAAAGCATGGGATGACTACAACTCAGGTAAAATCAACGTGCCATCAAACTTACTAAGGTAGATCGCCCGATTCCGACCCTGACTTTTAGCTGTATACAATGCTTCATCAGCATTAGCAATGAGCGTTTCCAAACTTAGCTCTAATGTGGGAACTAGGCTTGCTACACCAATACTCAGGGTCACATACTCACTCACATCAGAGCTTTGATGAGGGACTTTAAGATTTAAAACTTGGGTTTGGATTGCCGTGGCGACTTTCATTCCACCCTCTAGATTCGTATTGCTCAAAATCACCGCAAACTCCTCTCCTCCGTATCGGGCTACTAAATCTGTAGGACGTTGTGGAACTTTAGCGATCGCTTGAGCAACCCTCATTAAACAATCATCCCCACCTTGATGTCCGTAAGTATCATTGTAACGTTTGAAATAGTCGATATCAATGAAAACCAGAGTGAGAGAATGCTGTTCTCGCTGATGACGCTGCCATTCCAAAGCTAAATAATTGTCAAAACGGCGGCGGTTGGCAATTTGGGTTAATCCGTCTAAATTTGCCAGCAACTCTAACTTGCGGTTTGCCTCCTGTAAAATTAACTCGGTTTGCTTCCGTTTAGCGATTTCATCCTGCAATCTCTTCTTTTGTCTTTGAATCGTTAGGTGAGTTTCTATCCGAGCCACAACTTCTTCCATTTGAAATGGCTTAGTAATATAGTCTACTCCTCCAACTTGAAAGGCTTTTAACTTATCAAAGGTATCATCTAAGGCACTAATAAACAAAATGGGAATATCATAAAGCTCAGGATCTAATTTAAAGGCTTGACAAACTTGATACCCGTCCATTTCTGGCATGTGAATATCGAGCAGGATAATATCAGGAAGCTTTGCCTTTGCACTTTTTAAGGCTCTAGCGCCATTAATAGCGCTACGAACTGTGTAATTAAGCTCAGAGAGTAATTCGGTCAATAACTTGAGGTTTTCAGGTAGATCGTCTATTAATAAAATATTACCTTTAGTTTCTGGTGGAAAATTTAGGTTCACAGAATACTCACTAAGTAGTTGGGACATAGCGTGAATTTCCTATAATAAACTCTGCCAATTCTTCAAATTGAAACTGACCAGCAAATTTTTCTAGTAATTTCACGATATCTGATTCTTGATTAGGAATTTCCTTAATTAATTGATTAACAAGGTTGCTATCTCCCTCTAGAGCCACTTCACATATTTTTGAACGCCATTCATCAGGCATGACAGACAAATCTAAGTTAATCTTAGAATCACTGAGTTCACTTGTTTGGTGATCAGCAGAATCTTCGTAAATATATTGCACACCTAAATATTGGTTTAGTGCTGCAAAAATCGTTTGCTCTTTAAAAGGTTTTCGCACAAAATCGTCACAACCCACTGCCAAAATGACTGCTTTTTCTTGGTCTAGGACACTGGCAGTTAGGGCTATGACTACGGTAGCACTACCTTGGGGAGTGGATTTAATATATTTAGTTGCCTCATAACCATCCATTACGGGCATTCGCATATCCATCCAAATTAAATGTGGTTGCCACTCTTGCCAAATAGCGATCGCTTCCTTACCATTACTTGCTTCTTTCACATCAAAACCTAACGGAGAAAGCAACCTAACTAATAACTGACGATTAATCGGTTTATCATCTACTGCTAAGATCTTATAAGATGGTTGGTTGGGAGCAAGCGCTATTACCTGACGGTTATCAAAAGATGTTGTAAGGATCTCTTTACCCAGTTGTACCTGAATTGAGAAGTTAAAAGTAGTTCCCTTACCTAGTTCACTAGTAACGCTGATATCCCCTCCCATTAACTGAACAAATTGGCGACTAATCGATAAGCCTAATCCAGTACCTTCTTGAGATTCCCGACCTGATTCAGTTTGGCTAAAAGCTTCAAATAGTTTTTCTAATTCCTGAGATGCGATTCCAACCCCCGTATCGCTAATTTGAAAATTTAAAGTATAGGTTTGGTCTGCAAAGTTTTCTTCAGAATCAATCTGCAAAACTACTTCACCTTCTTGTGTAAACTTAATTGCATTCCCCAACAGATTTAGTAAAACCTGACGTAGCTTCACCCCGTCAGTATGAATGTACTGAGGTAAGTTCTTCCCCCTATCTACAATCAATTCTAATCCAGCTTTCACTGCTTGTACTTGAAGCATATCTTCCAACTCATCAAGCAATTGATAGATGTCAATATCTTTTGGGTTGATAGTAGTTTTGCCTGCTTCAATTTTGGAACAATCTAGAACATTATTAATCAAGTTCAATAAATATTCACCACTCCGTTGGATAATAGCTGCATTTTCATATTGTTCATGGGATAAATTTTTAGAACGAAGCATCACTTGCGAGAATCCAATAATGGCATTAAGCGGTGATCTTAGTTCATGGCTCATATTCGCAATAAACATACTTTTAGCTTTATTAGCGACTTCGGCTTTGTCCTTAGCAACCGCTAATTCAGAGGTACGTTCTTGTACTCGCTTTTCTAAGGTTTCAAAGGAAGTTTGTAATTGAACAGCCATTTGATTAAACGAACTTGCCAGAGTTTCTAACTCAGCACATCCATTTACCTCGACAAATTGATCCATTTCGCCATTAGCGATCGCTTTAGCTGAATTATTGAGATCTTGAACAAATCGAGAAATGAGTTGAGCAATACAAAAACTGAGGGTAAGCGCTAAAATCAAAGCAAATATAGAAATGAGAATTGTATCGCGTGTATTTATATGAATCTGTTCCATAAAATCAGATTCAGGTATTGTTACTGCTACTAACCAGTTAAGTCCATATTCATCTTTGATTGGAGATACTGCAAGAAAGTATCGTTCGCCATTTATTTGAAAATCGAGTTGGGTTGGTTGCTGAATAGTTGATAAGTTACTAATTTTAGATTGCATTGATTGCATACTTTGAGCAATTATAGGATTGGTGCTATCTATTGCCATAAGTTGCCTTACATCTTCCTTCCCATTAGCTGCATAGCTTATTTTATTAACAGTTGATTGGTTCGCGATTGAAGTTGCCACTAGCTTACCTGAAGGCTCGATGATAAACACTACACCAGACTTACCAATCTGTAGTGTTTGCAGAAATTGACGAATTGGCTCCAAGCCAATCTGGTAAATTAATAGCCCTATAAAATTTTTTTCATTATCATATTTAGGAATATTGAAGCTAAGTTGTAATCCAGTATTATCAGGGTTAATATTTAAATCACTCCATACCGACTGATTATTTTTGCTGTTTTTGAGAGCCTCTTTAAACTGTGGATTCTCCCGAAAATCTTGTTTATCAAAAGCTAAATCTAAATCATTAGCATCTGGATTATTTGGTTCACTTACTGGAGAGTTTTCAGCTCGTGGTTTGTCTGTTCGTCTAATCTGAAGATATTCCCCCTTGGCATTAGTCAGCGCAATAGCACTAATAGTTTTAAAACGACTTGCTAATCTCCATAGATAGCCCTTTGCACTATCAAGATTATTTAAGTCAATCATCCCTAACTGAATAACATCTGTATTAGTTTGGGTCACTAAACGTGGAACTTCTAGATAGTTTTGAACCTGCTCCTTAACCCTAGAACTTATTTCTTGCTGAAGTTGTCCTGAAATTTTGTTTACAGCCATTTGCCCGTTGCGAAAAGACAGATAGCTAACTGTTCCTATTGCCGCACTTAACAAGATTGCAAAGGGGACAACTAAGAACAGTTTCATCGAAATGAAGGGATGCTTTGCGCGTTTAATAGGGCGATCGACAACCATAAATTGTTGAATTGTTCAATAGATTAATTCTAGACTAAAAATCTTGAATGTATAGCTATAGCCACCTGTATGAGGACAAATCAAAACCCAAATAGTGTGAGGCGGCGCTTCGCGCCGCCTCACACTATTTGGGTTTTATGTCCTAACAAGAATGGCGACAGCTATACCTGCTCATCTATGCAAATAAGCACATCAAACTAATCAAACTATATGTCTCTATTACCTAATCCAGACTTAACTACCAATATATCTGGTGGCTGCCACTGTGGAGCAGTACGCTTTCGAGTGCATGTGAGAAAATATGAAGCGATCGCCTGCAATTGCTCAATGTGTGAAAAGAAGGGGATTTTGCATTTGATCATTCCTCCTGAAGATTTTGAGATCTTACAAGGTGAAGAAAATCTCACCACTTACACTTTTAATACAGGAATTGCCAAGCATTTTTTCTGCAAAACCTGTGGGATTCATCCCTTTTACCGTCCGCGATCGCATCCTCATGATTACGATGTAAATGTGCGCTGTCTAGATGATGACGCAATGATGCGATTTACGGTTGTGCCTTTTGATGGCAAACATTGGGAAGATAATATTCAGCAAATCACCTAATAAAAAAGAAGCCTCGCAATGCGAGGCTTCTTTTTTATTAGCTACAAGCTACGGGTGCGCCCAGTTCTTTGGGGGTAGCAAAAGAAGTTCCGCAACTACAAGATTTACTAGCATTAGGATTGCGGAAACGGAAACCACCACCTAATAAATCTTCGGTATAGTCGAGTTCTAAACCCTGCAACTGAGGCAAGTTACTGTTGTTGATCACAATTTTTACGCCGTTATATTCGTATTGATTGTCATCAGCTTCGAGTTGGTCAACAAAGTCCATCAAATAGGACAAACCAGAACAGCCACCTTGTTTAATGCCTAAACGCAAAGGTGCAGAAGTGGCTCGTTGGGTTTGCAGATTTCTTACGCGAGCGATCGCTGCGTCGGTCAATGTAATCATGTGAAATTTTCCTGTTTATGAATCTTGCTAAGAGCAATATTAGTCTTCTAGTAACACAAGCGCAATACTAGCTAGAGATACATTGGTGTAACCAGCTACTTTGGCGGCTTTATAAAATGGTTTGGTAAGGAAGCATTTATGTACACCCAATAGGCGAACCCCTTGATCTAGAAGTAGCCCAGTTTTGAAATGAAAATTGCGGTGTAGTTTTACAGCCTTCGCAAGGTTGGATTTTGTTTTACAGCAAACCATGATTTTTTTCAATAATTCAACAACTTACTCTATGTTATCGCAACCATGAATGAGTTGTGAGGTTACGCCCCTCTGGGGCGTAACCTCACAACTTGTTTTCTTCTTACAAATAACGCTAGTTCAGGTAAAAATAGGATAGGCAGTGCTAGGTGCTGTCTATACCTATTTACCAATATTTGCTAAGTTTTATGCAATTTGCCGATCGCCTTCAGCCGCTACAGTCTAATGTGTTTGCCGATATGGACATTGCCAAAAGTCAGGTCAAAGCATCTGGAATGGCAATAATTGACCTATCGCTTGGTTCATCTGATTTGCCAACTGATGCATTTATTCTAGAAGCGATCGCCGCCGCATTAACTGATCCCACTACTCACGGCTATTCACTATTTGGTAGCACTCTGGACTTCCGCCAAACAGTAGCAGTATGGATGCAAAAAAAATTTGGAGTAACGGTTGATCCTGAGACAGAAGTATTACCTCTTATTGGGTCACAGGAGGGAACAGCCCATTTACCACTTGCTTTACTTAATCCCAATGATTTTGCGCTCTTACAAGACCCTGGTTATCCATCGCACTATGGCGGTATTCATTTAGCTGGTGGTCAAGTTTATGGTATGCCCCTATTAGCTGAAAATGACTTTTTACCAGTCTTTGCGGATATTCCTGAGACAGTGTTGGCACAGTCAAAACTGATGGTGTTGAGCTATCCCCACAATCCCACTGCGGCCACCGCAACTTTAGAGTTTTTCCAGTCTGCTGTCAGCTTTTGTCAAAAACATAATCTTGCTTTAGTTCACGATTTTCCCTATGTCGATTTAGTATTTGACGGATCGACTCCACCTTCGATGCTGCAAGCCGATCGCGCTCTGAATGTCAGCATCGAATTTTTTACTATGTCCAAGTCCTACAACATGGGTGGTTTTCGAGTTGGGTTTGCAGTTGGCAATCGTGAACTGATTAAAGCGTTGCGCCAAATTAAAGCCGTCGTCGATTTCAATCAATATCAGGGCATCATGCGTGGTGCAATCAAAGCTCTTAATAGCGATCGCGCACCCATTGAACATGTAGTCGATACATTTCAAGAGCGGCGAGATGTGATGCTCGAATCTCTTAAAGCGATCGGCTGGGAAATCCCTAATCCCAACGCTACGATGTATCTCTGGGCAAAACTACCTGACCGATACGCCCATAATTCAGTTGGATTTTGTCTAAACTTAATTAAATCTACTGGAGTCGCATTAGCCCCTGGCTCAGGATTTGGCAAACATGGCGAAGGCTATGTCAGGTTTGCGCTGGTACATCCACCCGAAGTTTTACGAGAAGCAGCTACAAAAATTGGGACTTTTCTGCAAAAAACAAATTAAGGTTCTTCGCATCAACGATGTGAAGAACCTTAATTTGTTTTTTGCAATGAGAACTGTCTACATAAAGTGAAGTATCAATCCTACTTTTGTAGACTTTGTTTGTTAAGATTAGCTTAAACTTTGTATGCAATGAAATAATTGGAGCTTACAAGAGTCTAGAATAAAACGCTTATTGCTATTGATTTAAGATTTGCTGATGAAAATCGTTATTTGTTAAAATCACATTAACGTTATTGATAAGCTATGGTTTGAAATAACGTTAAATTTATCTAACTAAATTGCGATCTAATTTTTAGAAAGCGCCTAGCGGTGCAAGCCCGAACATAATGCTGAGGATTGATTCATGGCTTCCAATAAAAATATTCCCCAAAAAGATCAAGGCGCTAACCAACCAGATAAGAAAGCTGATGCTGCTGATGTCGATTGGATGATTATATCTGATATTAGTACGCGAATTGGCGGATCTTCAGACATCAAATCAGGATCAAATAAATCTATAGCAAGTTCACCTTCTCAAGTATCTAGTAACCAAGCTACTGACAATGATCTTGAAGATTTAGAATGGTTACGCTCAATTGGTTTAGATGAACCAATTGAGCGTCCTACATCTTCAAGAAATACATCAAATAGTCAGGGCAGTAATACTGCTAACAACAGCGAAGTTGGGGATATTGATTGGCTGATTGTGTCTGACCTCAAGACAAGGATAGATGAATCAGACAATGCAAAATCTACTCCTTCATATCAAGATATTGGTCAATCTCAGACAACTCTTCAACCAATACCAGATAATTTCAGTCTAGATGAAGATCTAGGCTTAGGCGAATTGGATTTCTTAGATAATTCTGATTTTACCGATCTAGACTCCTTAGGCTTTGACACTTCAAATTCACTAAGTATTGATGAGTTACAAAGCGAGATAGATAATACCGAAAGTAAAATACAAGGACTAGCCGAACTGCTAGATAACAATGATGACTCAAGTTTTGATTTAAGTAACAGTGATAATGATTGGGATAGTATTTCAGGGATATTAGAAAACAATTTTAATCAACCATCTAGCGAACTTAGTCTAGATATTGCCAGTGAATCTCCGGAAATATCAGCTCAAATTCCAGATATCTTTGGAAATACTGAGGAGGAATTTAAAAGTTTAGATCTAGTTTCTGAACAATTTGCTGAGATTAATTATTCAGATGACTTAGACAACCTAGATAGCTTATTAGGTAGTGATTTAGATTCGTCTGAAGAAATACAATCTGAAGAAATACAAATTGATCAGATTGTCGATGATTTTGAAATTCAGAACGCATTACAAAATCCACAAGATCAGGATCTATCTTTTGATGAATTTGAAGCTGTCAATTTGGAAGCAGATGTTAATCTCACAGTTGACACCTCATTAGATGATGAATTTTTAGATGATGATTTTGCAATATCTCATCCTCAAGAACCATTTAATCCAAACATGGCTGAAGATGAGATTTGGTCGAGCAATTCGGTAAATCTTGAGTCTTCCAATCTTGAAGAATCAGTTGAGAATGCATTCACCAATGATTGGGGTGAGGCTAGCGAAAATGCGATCGATGATGCTGTATGGGATAGTCCTTCTGGCATAGATAGCGATTTGATAGCATCTACTACATCTATCGAGAATGCCTTTGGCATATCTGATGACTGGGCAAGTGGCTCACAGGTAGACCTACCTGCAACAGAAGAATATGTTGATTTTGAGTTACCTAATCTAGAGTCTTCTGAATTAGAAAATCATGTTAGCTTTGAAACAACTAATCTAGATTCTAGTATAGAAGGTGTTGATCCATCGTCCTTTGCTCCCGAGTTAGCCTTTCAATCTGCAACACCTTTTACCCAGAATTTTGAGCAGTCCAATAATGAAACTGAAGATGGAAATAATAATGAGAATTGGGATATAGAACCTGATTCTGAAAATGTAGATGCTATTAGCATTAGTACTGATGTAAATTGGGAAGCCTCGTTGGAAGATGAAATCAATATCATCGATGCAGGCTTGCGTGATGAAGCGAATTGGGATGAGAATTTAGAGGCTGAAATTGGTGTTGGCAATGGCACTGACTGGGATGAGAATTTAGAAGCTGACATTGGTGTTGATAATGACACTGATTGGAGTGCAAGTCTAGAAGCTGAAATTAGTCGCGGTAATGATGCATGGAATGAGGAGCTAGTTGAAACAGAAGATTATTTGTCTTCTGTAGATCAACCTTCGGAAATTTTTAACGATGACTTGCTCGGTGCAGGTGATAGTGAATTTCCAGAGATGCCTCTCAATGAAGAATTTGATTTTAGTAGCAATCTTGATGACCCTGAGACTATTAATTCTGAGATTATACAAACATATGATGATTTGAATGACATCTCAGAAAATCTAGAGACTCCTGAACAAATTCCCGATCAGCAACAGTTTAATAATTTCAACGAAAATAATTTCAATGAATTTGATGAGCTATCCCACGATGACATCTACTCAGCAAGTCTAACAAGCAATGAATTTGAGGATTCTGAAAACTATATCTCTTCATCATCAGAATTGGATAGCCTTAGTGAATCTATGGTAGAACAAATTACTGATTCTGATTTTGCTAGTTATACTGATAGTCTTGCAGGAGAGGAGTTTGCTAACTCAGGTTTAGATGATAGTTTTGCTGATTATGTTGATAGCTTTGACAATGATTTTGAGAATAGTATAGATATAGTTCCACCAGTCACTGATAATTCAGAAAAATCTAATTGGAATACATCTACTTCTCAATCACTTGTTCCAGATAATAACAATGCCGATGATAATTTAGAAAGTATGCTGGATGATAACTTCGATCTAGCCTCTTTTGATGAAGATAGTTTATCGGAGCTTCCTGTCTCTGACTTTAATCTTGGCAGTATTGCTACAACACTTACGCCAAGCCGTCCTGCATCTGACTTGTCTGTAGAAGAAGGTTCACTTTCTAAGGGTTTTAGTCTTAATCAGTCTACTAACAGTTCAGTAAATAAGTTGGAAGATAACTTAGTTGGAGCAAGTGACCCATTTGAAGAAGCTTTGGTAAATGATTTACTCAATGATAACTATGGAGAAGTAAATTTTCAAGAAGAAGCTTTAGCCCATGATTTACTCAATGGCTTTGTATCAGAATCAGAGGATTTTAATGATTTCGTTTCAGTAAAAGAGTCAGCCCCTATGGTATCTCCAAATTCAAACTTACCATCATCAAAGTTTGCCGTAAGTACAAGCGATCATGACTTTTTAGATGATTTTGATCTAGATAGTCTTGACCCACTTGATGGCGATAGGTTTGTATCTGCACAAATATCGACGGGGCTGACACCACCAACACCACCGATCGCTCCACTACCTCCAAGTCTTCCTCCTCTGACCAAGCAAGAACCAACTTCTCCCTCTGTCAGTAACCCACCTCCACCACCTTTTCTCCCCCCATTGCCACCAAAGCGCAATCCCACTCAGGGTAGTACGGCTCCAGTCCCACCACGTCCTAATGCTAGCTCTCAGCCACAGCCCCAGAATAGAATGGGTCGAAGCAATGAAGATGATTTTGATCGATTTCACTCTCAATCAGATCAACATAGACAGCGTAAACCGATCACCTCGATTGATGAAGGTTGGTCAGAATTACTAGATGCTGATACTGTGCTTTCTGGAGGAAGAGCATTAACAGGCTCTTCTTATAGTGATATAACAACGCCTCCAAGTGCAGGAACATCGGTTGGCAAAGTCCCACAAAATAGAGAACGGAAAGACCGCAACTCTTCTGGTATTCCTAAACGCAAAGAAACTGGATTACCTGATTTTAACGATCTTGGGTTGGAAATTCATGATGACAATACAGATTGGTCAGGTTTACTAGATAGCGAGGATTTATCCGACAGTATCACTACGATCAGTCCTCAAAGTACACAACTACCTTCCAGAGTTAGAACTAATCCAGCAGGCTCTTTTCGATCTGATGTGACGGGCGCAAGTGAGACTAGAGAAATTCCACGCGATCGCCGTAAGCCAATGGCTAGTTTTGGTGATTCGACACAAGCTCGTATGGGCGCTACACCTGATCAAATTGATTTTAATCGGTTTACTGAAGATAACTACGATGCTTATGGTGGCTATGAACAGCCAGTAGCACCACCATCGCCAAACACCTCTAAGACCAAATTAACGATACCTACTGTCAGCTTGGAGGCACTATGGCAAAACTATCTCAAAATTCCTGTGATCGGATTAGGTGCGATCGGTGGAGCTTTCCTAATTTATAGTCTGCTCAATAGACCTGTGTTCGACTTAGGGTTACGGTGGGGGCTATTTAAGGATGCTAGTGGTAAAGATTTTACAAATGCCGATTTCAGAGGAGCCAAACTGGATAACGTTGACTTTAGCAAGTCCATCCTTACGGGTGCAAAAATGCAAGATGCGAGTCTTGTGGGCGCGAATTTTCAGGATGCAAACCTCGATGGAGTGAACTTTACTAATGCTAATTTGAGTCGAGCGAGATTAATTCAATCTAGTGTTATCTGGGCAGAATTTAACAAGGCTCAAATGAATCTCGTTGATTTCGCGGGAGCTGACCTGACACGCTCTAATTTTGTTGGAGCTAGAATGGAAGGTGCTAACTTAAAAGATTCTAAAATAGGTGCTCAAGGAACAGAGAAGGCAACAAAATTTAGTGCAACAACTTTACTAGCATGGCAAATTGTCAATCAGCCTCGTGAGGGACGTAACTTAGCTAACCAAGATCTGTCAGGCTTAAATTTGAGCTTTACGAGTCTTAAACGCGCTAATTTAACCAATGTGAAGCTGAACTTTACTGATATGACCAATACTGACCTGAGTGGTGCGAATTTAACAGGTAGTCAAATTAACGGGGCTAATTGGAGTGGAGCCAAGCTCAATGGGATGAACCTTACTCGTGTTACTTTTGACAGGAACAAGCTGCCAAAAACAGATGAGGAAACAATTTGTCCTAATGGAGCGAAAGGTCCTTGTAAATTTCAATAAGCCTTAAAAAACAATAGAGAACTGATTTTTTGTGGCACAGTTTCGCCGTAAAAAATCGGTTCTCTTTTAAATTGTGGAACCCTAACTCCTATGAACTATGTTGTGATTTATGACGGTAATTGTAATCTTTGTGCTAGCTTTGTCAGCCTGCTAGAGAAGTTCGATCGCGGTCATCAGTTTTGCTATATCCCTATGCAAGATGCACAGACATTAGAAGTCTTTAATGTCACACCTGAAGATTGTGAAATGGGGATGATCTTGATCGATCGCCAAGTTCCTACTCAAAGATGGCAAGGTAGTGAGGCTGCTGAAGAAATTACGCGACTACTGCCTATGGGCAAAGCTTTAATATCGGCATATCGGGCGATCGCACCGATTAAGTCCCTTGGAGACTCAACCTATATTCAGGTTCGAGACCATCGCTATCAATTATTTGGGAAACGCGATCGCACCTATCAGACTGCTTATCCATTTGGTTGTGCCGCGAGAAAGTAGCGATAATACTAAGCTCTCCATCTACTTTGCTATATAGGAATGTAAGTTTTGCTTAGGACATAAAACCCAAAAGATGAGTGGCGGCGCGAAGCGCCGCCACTCATCTTTTGGGTTTTGATTTTTGTCCGAGCTAACTCTTACATTGCTATATAATCATTTTTGCAATGTTACAAGGCTAAATTTGTGTATACAGTTTCTTCTCAGCAAAAGCAATATCATACCTATATCTTGTCTGATGAGAGCGCAAATTCTCAAATAGAAGTTGTGCCAGAGCGCGGTGGCATTGTCACAAGTTGGCGGATCAACAACCAAGAAGTTTTCTACATTGATGCTGAACGCTTTACCCATCCTGATTTGAGCGTTAGAGGTGGCAATCCTATTTTATTTCCACTCTGTGGCAACTTGCCTAGTGATACTTACAATGTCGATGGAACTGATTACAAAATCAAACAGCATGGTTTTGCTCGTGAGTTACCTTGGACAGCTACATCACAAAGTAATGATGGTGGAGCAAGTGTGACCGTTGAGCTAGGTAGCAATGAACAAACTAAGGCTGTCTATCCATTTGATTTCCATTTAGCTTTTACCTATACGTTGCGCGGCAATACTTTAGAGATTCGCCAAGAATACAAAAATCTCTCTTCTACACCGATGCCATTCTCTTCAGGTTTCCATCCCTATTTTCTCTGCGGCGACAAAAATCAGATTGAAATCAATATCCCTTCTGGACGCTACGAGGATAATCGGACTAAGGAGAGTTTTGCTTTTGATGGTAAGTTCAACTTCGATCAAGATGAGATTGACTCCGTATTTGGGAATCTTTCCAGTCGTTCAACTTCAGTAACTGACAACGATCGCAAACTTAAAATTGCGATCGATTACGATGATTTTTATACCTATCTGGTGTTTTGGACAGTTAAGGGCAAAGATTTCTATTGTCTAGAGCCTTGGAGTGCAACTCGCAATTCTTTGAATACTAAGGAGTATTTAACTGTACTAGAACCTAATGCTAGCTGTACTGCCACAGTAAGTATTACTGCAAGCTTTTTTTAAATAACAGCAGTCCTAAATCATTTGTAGATTTTTGGGGTTTGTGGAAGCGCACCCCGAAGGGGTGCGCTTCCACAAACCATTTAGGATTGCTATAACAGCAGTTCCAAGCAGTAATTCTCATTTTGAAAAGGATTTGGATGTTTCCATCGCCTTTGGCAATGGAAACATCCAAATCCTTTTTTTGAAAGCCCGCCAACGGCAGGCTTTCAAAAAAAAGGATTTTTATAATGAGAATTGCTAGTTTGTATACTAATAGACTTGACAAAAATATTTTCTATAGCAATGTAAGTTTTGCTTAGGACATCAAACCCAAAAGATGAGTGGCGGCGCAAAGCGCCGCCACTCATCTTTTGGGTTTTGATTTTTGTCCGAGTTATCTCTTACATTGCTATAACTACTGATAGAGAATGTCTCGAAATCGTTAGTTAGACTATGGTTTCCCTAGAGAAAAACTGATGAAATCTCATTAAATGGCGAACTTTTTTACTCAGCCAATTCACTTACACTAAAGTATGACAAATCGTTGACACTATAAGTTAATCTTAAGATTGTGTGATGTGAGTAAACTTGCTTGTCTTCCAAACAGGCAAATCTTTAGTTAGTAATAGCAAGTTATGAGCGATCAAGAAGATCAACAAGAAAAATCAGAAAACATTAGCGATCGCGTTGAAGATGTTGAAGATCCAAAGCCGAATCCGTCTTTTCGCCCTAAATTGCGATATATCTTAGGATTATTGTTTATGGGTGTGGTACTTAGCGGTGCAACAGCAAGGTCTTGGCAGATTTTTAATAAGCCAAAGTCTATCGAACCGATCGCCCAAAATGCGAATAATCCAATTCCACTATTTGATCGCAATGGCTATCCATTACTGAATCCGCCAGCACCAGAGGATGCTGAAGTATGGGAATGCGAAGTAGCTGTTGTGGGCGGTTCATTAGGAGGTGTTGCGGCGGCTTATCATTCGATGAAAACTGGGGCTACAACATGCCTAATCGAGCTTACACCGATGCTGGGTGGGCAGGTTAGTTCACAGGGTGTTAGCGCCATTGATGAATCGCTATTAATGCGTTATCAACAAAAATTTCCCGTTAGTTGGACGCATTTTAAAAATATTATTGCCAGTCAGCCTGCTCTGCCAGAGAAATATTCTTACTTGAAACCAGGGGCAGTGGTGGCGGACACCAATAGCTGTTGGGTGGGCAATCTTTGCTTTACCCCCTATTCAGGAGAACTTGCGTCCGAAGAATTTTTGCGAGAGTCGCAGCGCTCAGCTCCTAAAAGCCGATGGAGTACTCAGATTGCCTTTAAGGGTGCAAGTTTTAATGAAAAAGGCGATCGCATTACCTCTATCCATGCTGTGCAGAGGATTCCTCGCGATCCTAACTATCTTTCTCAAGGGCGCTTATCTCGCGAAATCACAAGCTGGTTTAATTGGAACTCTGACGAAACCTTTGTTAAGAAGCCCATCCGTTTGCAGCCTCCTGTAGGTAAGCAGATGATTGTAATTGATTCTACAGATACTGCTGAATTGATCGCTTGGGCAAATCTTCCGCATCGTTTAGGTTCTGAAGGTTTTGCTACAACAGGAGAAGTTCATGCAGTAGCGGACAATCCTGAATGCACGCAAGCTTTTACTTTTCCTTTTGTTCTGAAAATTGCTGATGATGAAGGGCGATCGCTTAAAGAACTTCGCAAAGTTCAACCAGGTTATTCCCGTGAAGAACATCGCAGCGACTATGACTTGGGTAGATTTCCCATGTTTGAAGGCAATAGCGTATTCAACTATCGCCGTATTGTCAGTATGAAGCGTGATGATCCCTTCAAGGCAGTTCCTGCTAAAGGCGATATGACGGTGATTAACTGGAACCGTGGTAATGATTGGGGGGTAATGAATCCACCTCTAATCTTGACTGACAAACAAATCCGAGATTCTGGACAACAGCAAAACTGGTTGGGGGGATTGAATACGACAGCCCTCAAGGATGGAGAAAACCATGCTCTGCTGTTTGCAGAATGGATCATGGAAAAGTATGTATCCGCAGAATTTCCTCTACGGTTAATGTCTGGGGTTGATAGCCCGATGCCCACAGAATCGGGATTAAGCATGTATCCATATATCCGTGAAGGTCGACGAATTTTGGGAAGATCAGCCTATGGTCAGTCCGAGTTTATGATGCGTGAGCAAGATATCCGTAATGATATGGAAGGTGGGCGTGATTTTAATCCTACTTCGATTGGGTTGACCCACTATGCGATCGATATGCACGGCTGTCGTTATCGCAATTGGGAACCATCGAAAGCTCCCAGTTCTGCTCCTGCGAATGAGGATAAAGTCCGTCCAATTATTATGCCGTTTGAGAGTTTAATTCCTCAGCGTATTGATAATTTGCTGATGGGTGGTAAGGCGATCGCAGTTAGTCATATTGTTAATGGTGCAACTCGCATCCATGTGGGTGAATGGTCGGCTGGATCTGCCGCAGGAGCTACTGCTGCATGGATTGTGTTGCAGGATGATCCATCATTAACTCCACAGGCTATTCTTGATCGCGGTAGGATTGGCGATTTACAGACGCTTTTGCGATCGCAAGGACTGGTTTTGGAATGGTAAATATAAAAGGGACATTCAAAGGAATGTCCCTTTTATATTTATATAGCAATGTAAGTTTTGCTTAGGACATAAAACCCAAAAGAAGAGTGGCGGCGCTTCGCGCCGCCACTCTTCTTTTGGGTTTTGATTTTTGTCAGAGATAGCTCGGACATTGCTATAGCTGTCGCCATTCTTGTTAGGACATAAACCCCAAATAGTGTGAGGCGGTGCTTCGCGCCGCCACTCTTCTTTTGGGTTTTGATTTGTCCTGATACAGGTTGCTATAGCTATAGATAGCGCGACTTGCAATATTTTTTTACTTTTACTTTTTAATGGCGATCGCCATAAATACCTGTTTAATCGTGAGCAATACCAAACCCACAGCAATTACCGCAAAAATCATCGTTGCACCCGTGCCGATCGCTAACAATAATGTACGAACCAGTGTGGCAATGCGATTAGCCAGAGTATTTGTAGTTTGCAAAGGTGCTGAAGCTAGCTTGTGAGCCACCATATTTGTAAATGAGTAAAGCCCAGTGGCAAGAGTAGCGGCGATCGCTGCTCCTGTGAGATTTTTGAAAGGAGAGGCGGGAGATTCTTGTGGAGATGGGAGATTAACTTCTTCAGGCATGTCAGGGCTAGCAAAATCTTTAACTAGAGGGTGACAAGTAACAGCAAGGCTTGCTGTTACTTGTATTTTGTATTTTGTGACTTATAATCACAAAAAAATCACTTAAGCAGGCAAAAAACTTAATATCTTTGACCACAAAATGATTTAAGATATCCGCACTCAACACAAAAATGCTAGTCCCACTGGAAACAGTGGGCTTTTTTCTGTGTACTTTTATCATTGCACAAATGTTTGTGCGGTGCGACAACAAAATTTAGCTATTCCCTTACCCCTCAAGAACTGGGGTTGTGCAAAGCGACATAAAACTAGCTCTTACAGCGCTTTACGCTCAGAGCTAAACCATATGCTTTTGTGACTTGAAAACCAAGCCCAGTAAGGATTTCAAAAACACGAAATGGCGTAGCCATTTTGTGTTTTGGTATAAATTGTCAAAGCCCAATAGTCAGCACTTTGTGCTGACTATTGGGCTTTGAATTTCAAGCATTATGGCTCTTGAATGCAGTCATGTGATCCATATAACGTTTTCATAACTTCCATATATCTTTTTGATAACAAAATTATCCTAGAAAACACTTTTAAATAGTTAAAAAAGTGAATAATATCTATACAGTTATTCCGCTAAGCTTTCTTAGCAGAAAATATTAAGCTTTATATCAAGTGAATAGATGGCTATGCCATTTATTCACTTGGTAAGGGGTCTGGGTTTTAATTCACAAAAGCGTGACAACACTTGTGTGAATTGATATTAGGTATTGTTGAGTTCATATTTTAAAGAACGAAATTATTATGTTCTGGACAGCAGATCGCATTTACTCTCAAGGAATTGAACAAGCACAGAAAAGAATTTATGAATTCTTTTTAGATGTCGTGCGCTGTAAATCGCCAGATCTCGTACTAGTAGATTTTAGGAATTTATTCATAAATTTTAGTGACGACAATAATCCTGAAATTACTTATGCTCTCGATCAAATTCTGACTGCATATAATGAAAAAGAATTTTTTTATACGCTAAAACGTTGTTGTTATATTCTGATTAATAATTGGACAGTTAGTAATAAGAGAGATTGTATTCAATCATTGATTGATACTTTTAATCATCCTTCCATCCATAAGAAACCAAAATCTATTAAATTAAGAACTCTCCGAATTTGGTTGCAGATATTTATCAAGAGTGAAGATTTTCAATCCTTGAAACTGTTTACACTGCATTTAGAAGATCAGGTCAATCATGATCAAAATTGGGGTAACCGTTTTGCCTCTTATTTACTTGCTTATCAATATACAAACCCATCTAGTTCTCAAGAGCAGAGACAGGCTGCTAACTTATTAGCTCAAAAGATGAAAGATAAGTTTAAGTTTGATCTCGCTATGTACACTGCGCGTATAGGTACACAATCATCCACACAAAATCACTCCACAAACCCTACAAGCCTAACCAACAATGTGATTAATCTAGTTACACTTATGCTTACTAAAAAAAGTGTACTTAATTGTCAACAGTTAGCTATTAATTTCCTTGAGAATATCCAGAATTTATCATACCAAGAATTTAAATTTGGTTTGCTTAAATATATTGATTTTTCTATGGCTGATGCTGAAATATCTGAGTCAGTACAAACTAAACTGTATCATGGCTTAAGGGATTTGAACTCAAATTACCATGACGCTCCTGTTAGTAAACTCTTAATTTTTAAAACTGCTAAGTATATTATTAGTGAGATTACAATTAGCGATCGCGATCAGCCAACAGAGCTATTTAATATCTTACTGCACCATACAAACCCGATTAATTTAGTGATGCTACTTGTGAAGCTTCTATTATTAAATGAATCTATTCGCCCATTTCTTGAAATAAGGGTAGCTTCTATAATTAAATACTACAGTCAATATAGTGAGTCTAAATGTAAATCAGTTATTTCATTTATCGATATGTTGAATATCGCTCTTGCAATTTATGCTGGTGAAACTCGCTATAACCTTGTACGAATGACTCCCAATGAATTGCCAAATTTACCAGAAGGTAATAATAAATCAGATTCACATATGTCTAGCTTTGATACTAGAGAATACCGAATTTTTTCTCAGGCTCGTTAATTTTGAATGAGTTCCCCGACAAGAGATGTTGCACCGCTTTGCGGTACAACATCTCTTGCATTTATATAGCAATGTAAGTTTTGCTTAGGACATAAAACCCAAAAGATGAGTGGCGGCGCTTCGCGCCGCCACTCATCTTTTGGGTTTTGATTTGTCCTAGCTATCTCTTGCATTGCTATAGTTTTAAAAAACTCCCTTACGCATTTCTTCTGCAATAAACTCACTTGCCCTAGCCGTAATTGCCATCTCGGTTAAAGTAGGGCTTTGCCAACCTGATGAAGCCCAACAAGCTCCATCGGTGACAAAAAGATTAGGAGATTCCCATACTTGATTATGGGCATTGACTACAGAGTTTGTTGGTGATGTTCCCATTCTTGCGCCGCCGACTTCATGGATGTAGTAACCAGGGGGAGCTGAAAATGCCATTATTTCTTCCATTTGGCTAACAAAATCTGCAAAGATAGGAACATGGAACATATCCGTCAACTTCATATTCTTTCCACCTGCAAGTTTGATGATTTCGTCAATCTGTCGGTGCATATGGTCTAACATCAGATGTTCGTTCTCTGACCAAGCACATTCGATATGGGGTACAGGAATTCCCCATGCATCAACGACATCATTATTTAATTGAATTTGATTATTATAGCGAGGTAGAACTTCTCCATGGGCAATCAGAAAGCCAATGGAACCAGATCCGACTTTACGGACAATGCTTGGTAAATCAAAGCGCTGCACTCCTCCCCAAATACCATAGCCGCGCAAAAACTTCTCTTGTTGTGATTCTAAATTAGTAAAGCAGGGAATGAAAAAGCTATCACATCCTGATAAATCAAAGGTTTTAGGCTGTTTAATATTGGGTAAGAAAAAGAATGTGGAAGTAGATACATGATCCATTAGATAACGTCCTAGCATTCCCGATGGGTTGGTTAATCCTGCCTGTTGATATTGCTCTGTGGAATGTAGGAGAATTCGCACTGACTCGATAGTGGAAGCGCAGAGAACGACAGTACGGGCAAATACTTCATGGGTGGTTTTGCTGTGGCGATCTCGATATGCCACACCACGAGCCTTGCGCGTATCTGGATCAAAAATCACATGACTAACTACTGCATCCGATCGCAAAGTTACGTTACCTGTAGCGATCGCAGCTTTGAGCGAAGAGCCAAGGCTGGAATACATCGGCCAAGGTTGCTCTGGGGTGGGACGGTGCAGACCGAAGCCCCGTGAAGGGATCAGGCAACGGTCAGACCAATTAGTTTCTACAACTTGCTTTAAATGCAGTTCAGCTGGAGTAAGGGGTAGTGTGGGTTGGTATTCACCATCAGGCAGTTGGGCTAGTCCTTCTTGACTGCCACGCACCTGAAAAAACTGCTCTAATTTGCTGTAGTAAGGTGCGAGATCGGCATAGGCGATCGGCCAGTCTTGCTCATAACCATCGCGACTGGCTGCTTTAAATTCATAGTCCGATAGGCGGAGGGTGATGCCTCCCCAAGTTAAGCTTTTGCCACCCACCTGTCGCCCACGTATCCAATAAAAGGGCTGATCTTCTGGTGTGGTGTAGGGATTATCCTTTTCATCGATGAATAAGTCAGGGTTTGCTTTCCAGTAACCAGGGTGCATTGATTGGTAAGACTGTCTTTTAGAAATCGCGAGGTTATAAAATCGCTTTGCCATGTCCCTAACCTGATGCCCTAGATCTGCCTTTGCATCGGGAGTACGACCTGCTTCTAAGACAAGGACTTTGAGTCCGCGTTCGCTCAATTCCTTCGCAGCTACACCGCCGTTGGCTCCAGAGCCAACCACGATCGCATCATAAATTTCTGAAGAGGGAGGGGTACTCATCTTATTTCTTGACAAACCTTAAGCTTTTCGATATTCGCTTGGCAACTACAGCAATTTAATATCTTGCCTGAAAATGCCCTCACAATTTCAAATTATTGAACGGAGTAATCCAAGTAAGGGCAATTCATGAATTGCCCTTACGATGAAAGATTGATTATCTAGACGAAATCTGCTTTATCAAAAGCCTCATAAATTGTGACTTTTGATAAACTAGTTAATGAATTTTTTCAGGCTTTCAAGAGTCATTTTGTAAGGTGGATAGCGCCATTTGAGATCAAAGCGGAAAGAATTTTTGAGTACACTTTTACGATGAGAAAAAGTATCAAAACTTGCCTTACCGTGATAGCTACCCATACCGCTATGACCAACACCGCCGAAGGGAAGCTCTGGATTGCCTAAGTGCATAATGATGTCGTTGAAACAACCGCCACCGTAGGATGTCTCTTGGATAATGCGCTCTTGATTCTGTTTGTTGCTAGAGAAAAAATACAAGGCTAGAGGTTTAGCTTGAGCATTAACAAAAGCGATCGCTTCTGAAAGTTGGTCATATTCCAAAATTGGCAAGATTGGACCAAAAATTTCCTCAGCCATGATTTTGGAGTTAGGAGACACTGCATCAATTAGAGTCGGCGCAATAAAGCGATCGCTTTTATCACTGTTACCCCCGATTAGTACTTTGCCTTCATCTAGCAAACCTACGAGACGATCAAATTGGCGATCGTTGACGATACGGGCTAAGTCAGGACTCGTTTGGGCGTTCTCTCCGAAGAAGGCTTTGACATGAGTGACTAACTTCTCTATTAGTAGAGGCTTAATGTTTTTCTGAACCAATAGATAGTCAGGAGCAACACAGGTCTGTCCAGCATTATAGAACTTACCCCAGACAATCCGCTTCGCAGTAATTTCTAAATCACAGGTTTCATCGATAATACAAGGGCTTTTGCCGCCAAGTTCTAGGGTGACAGGGGTGAGATGCTTTGCTGCGGCTTCCATCACAATTTTGCCGATCGCAGTTCCACCTGTAAAGAAGATATGGTCAAATCTTTCGGCAAGTAGGGCTTGATTGGTTTCGATACCGCCTTCGATGGCGATTATAAAGTTAGGATCGAAGTTATCGTTAATGATCTTAGAGATCGCTTGGGAAGTATGCGGCGTATGTTCAGAAGGCTTGAGAATGGCGCAATTTCCTGCGGCGATCGCTCCAATCAGGGGTTGGATGGTAAGAGCAAAGGGATAGTTCCACGGCGCAACGATCAATACTACGCCTAGAGGCTCGGTATAGATATAACTAGAACTTGGAAATAAATTTATGGGAGTCCCAACTTTCTTGGGTTTCATCCAAGTTTTGAGATGTTTGAGTACAAATTTAATTTCTGAGAGAGTTACTAAAACTTCACTGCCAAACGCCTCAATCGCAGGCTTACGTAGATCGGCATAAACAGCATCAAGAATTAGCTGTTCATGTTCTTTGATCAGTTGTGCAAGCTTATTTAGCTGAGCGACTCGAAAACTATAATCTTTGGTTTTACCTGTGGCAAAGAAAGTACGTTGCTTGGCGATCGCAACTTGAATATCAAGACTACTGGCAGGTATAGTGACCATAATTTGTAATTCGTGATTTGTAATTCGTAATTTATAAAATTGAGTTCTAGCTCAAGGTTAACCTATGTTAATTTTAAGCCATAGCAAAAGCGCATATATACTGCAAAGACTATGGCAATTTTTGGCGGCATTCTGATCGTAATCGGTATCATTCTATTTTTTGTCCAAAAAAATTACAGTACAAAATTACAAAGTATTAAATTAGCAACAGCCTCAACGGTTGGGGAGTTACAAAGGATTGCTAGTGAGATTGCAGGTGAGATTGGGAGTGGGAATCTGCGAGAATATGTAAAGGTGCGCGGTATTATTCGTAGCGATCGCCCTTTAATTTCGGAGCTAAAGCAATTGCCCTGTGTGCATTACACGATGCGCGTAGTCAGGGAATATGAGGAGCAACAAACAACCAGAGACAGCGAAGGCAAAACCCGCACCGAAACCCGTCGCAGTTCTGAGACGATATCGAGTAATAGTCAGTCAATTCCCTTTACATTGCAAGATCGCTCTGGGGAATTGGTGGTAAATCCTGATGGTGGCAATATTGAGACAGTCCAAATATTAAATGAGTTTCGCCAAGAAAATTTTAATAGCTCATCTATATCTTTTGGCGGCTTTAGTTTAGCTGTTGGAGGTGGTATGGGAGGAGGTAGACGCACACTCGGCTATCGCTATACAGAATCAATCTTACCCTGCGATCGCGAGGTGTTGGTGATTGGTACGGCGGCTGATGATGGTGGTCAAGTTATACTGCGTAAACCGATTCAATCTGACAAAAAGTTTATTATTTCCCTCAAGAGTGAAGAGGAACTAGCTAAGTCTACGGCAAATGCTGCTAAATGGTTTTTCTACGGCATGGTTGTTTGTTTTGCGATCGGGGCGATTCTATTGGTTTTAGGATTAATTTTGAAAAAGTGAACATTACAATTCACCTAATTAAGAAAGGCGGCGTTTCGCGTCGCCTTTCTTAATTAGGTGATAGATAGGACAAATTAAAACCAAAAAGATGAGGGGCGGCGCTTCGCGCCGCCCCTCATCTTTTTGGCTTTATGTCCTAAGCAAAACTTACGTTGCTATAGTGTAAATCCTAAAAATCTAAAGATATTTAGACTAATTGCTGCAAGTACAACTAAAGTGGGTAGTCTGTTTTAACAAAACTCATGTCATAGGTGCGGAAATGAAGAGAATTCGATTTTGGATAGCAATTTGCCTTAGTTTTTTTCTTGTTCTAATTTCTCATCCATTTATCGAGAGATTTTCTCCCATTTACGCACAAGTTCCTTTTGTTAATAATATTCCTCCTCTACCTACAACGCTTCAAGGGCAAGAAAAACCTGAGCTACAACCATTTGACCAAGTAATCAAAGAGCATCAAAAATTAGCGGGGCTATTTACGCTTTATCGCCATAAAGAGACAGGTAAAATCTTTGCCGAAATTAAACCTGCACAACTTAATCGCAACTTTTTGGCGGTGATGACCCTTGAATCTGGGCTAGGTGAGCGCGGTCTCTATCGTGGTATTCCTTTGCGTGACTTGATGTTCACCCTGCGCCGCTTAAATAACAATTTGCAATTTGTGATTCCGAATACTAACTTTCGCGCTCAGCTAGGTGACCCCCAAGAGCGATCGCTTAGTCAATCATTTAGTGACTCGATTTTGATCTCACTGCCAATTCTTAGTATTCATCCTCAAAATAAATCTTTTTTAGTTGATTTAGATCCATTAATCTTGAGTGATATTTTACCCAGCTTGAGTAAAACTTTGGCTGCACAACTTGGTACTTCCTTCACAGCCGATCCCAGTAAATCCTATATCAGCAAAGCGGAAGCCTTCCCAAAAAATATTGAACTGGAGTCAGTATTTGGATTTATGGGATCAATAGTACCAAATTCAGTATTTAGTAATTCCAATCTAGATACCTTGCCTGATGGCAATGGTTTTACGCTCAAAGTCCGTTATAGCCTATCTCAACTACCAACTCAAAATGGCTATCGTCCTCGTCTTGCTGATGAACGAGTTGGCTATTTTGTGACAGCCTATCAAGACATCTCCAAAAGCTCGGCAAAAACTCCATTTGTCCGTTATATCAACCGTTGGCATTTAGAAAAGCAAAATCCTCGTGGTCTAATTTCTCCACCAAAACAGCCGATTACCTTTTGGATAGAGAATACGGTTCCTTTAGAATATCGGGCTGCTGTGCGTGAAGGTGCATTAATGTGGAATAGGGCCTTTGAGAAGATCGGGTTTAAAGATGCGATCGTTGTCAAACAAATGCCCGATCGCGCCGATTGGAATCCAGCTGATGTTCGCTATAACACGATTCGTTGGTTCAACTCAGTTGATGGTTTCTTTGCGATGGGTCCATCTCGCACGAATCCCTTAACAGGTGAGATTCTCGATGCTGATATTATCATTGACAGTAATTTGGTTCGAGCCATCAAGCAAGATTTTGGCAGTATTACTCAGCAAAATAGTTGGCAAAACTTAGCTTTTCTGTCACGTTTGACTGGTAATCCGCATCTATGCAGCTATGGAATGGATGCACGGCGAATGCGCTACGACAAACAGGCGATCGCCTTGCTCCAAAAACAACCGATTTCCCCTAAGTTCAATGACAACTTGTTTATGTCTAGTGCTAGTGATTTGTGCTATGGCATAGAAGCGGTGGAACAGTTTAAGGTGGGCGCAATGTCTCTATCTCTGTTTGAGAATGTATTGCCCAGTAGCGATCGCATGAAAGACTATATCAATCAATTTGTGCGAGAAGTCACAGCCCACGAAGTCGGACATACCTTGGGTCTGCGCCATAATTTTCATGGTAGTGCGATGCTCTCACCTGCGGAACTGAATAATACTGAAATCACTCGCAAACGTGGTTTAGTTGCTTCTGTAATGGACTACAACGGTGTGAACCTTGCGCCCCAAGGAACGAAGCAAGGTGATTTCTTCACCAGTAAAATTGGAGCCTATGACGAATGGGCGATCGCCTATGGATATACTCCAATCGATGCGATTATTCCTGCTGGTGAGTTAAAAGAACTAGAAAAAATCGCTAAGCTTGCTCCTCAGCCAGAACTAGCCTATGCCCCCGATGAGGATGCATTTGCGGGACTTGATCCTATGACCCAAGCCCATGATTTGAGCAATGATTCCGTGACCTATGCTCAATGGCAGTTTGACAATGCTCGCGTCATGTGGAACCGCATCGAAAAGCGCTATCCCGGAAAAGGAGAAAGCTTTAATGATACTAAAGTAGCCTTCAATCAGGTCTTTGGACATTACGCATCTAATCTGTTTGCCCTAGTTTCCTATGTTGGTGGGCAATCCTTTAACCGTTATCGTTCTGGTGATGCGATCGGGCGATTACCCTTTGAGCCAGTTCCTCTATCTAAGCAACGGGAAGCGATCGCCTCAATTCAAAAAAATCTCTTTTCAGCCGACGCGCTCAACTTTTCGCCTAATCTGTTAAATAAGCTGGCTCCATCCCGTTGGTATCATTGGGGAGCTTCACCGCAGTATTCTTCTCTAGACTATCCAATTCACGATAGCATTCTCTCTTTGCAAACCTTTGTTCTAAGCGATTTATTATCTTCAGAACGCTTGCAAAGGCTACGTGATACAGAACTGAAAACCTCTGCTGGTGAAGCTCTGACATTACCAGAACTGTTTGATACTCTAATGCAAGGTATTTGGACAGAGGTAATGCAACCAACTAATGACTTAACACAAGTTTCGAGCCTGCGGCGTTCGCTTCAACGCCAACATATGAATCTATTAGTCAATCTGGCTCTCCGCAATCGTCTCTCCATAGACAAAATCGATAATTTCCTTGATTTCCTAGTTGGTATCCAAACCAGCAATCCACCTGAAGATGCTCGTACCCTTGCGTGGTATCAACTCCGCCAACTGCGCGATCGCCTTGCGAGTGTGTTGCGCGATCGTGGTGATAAGCTCGATACCTATACGAAAGCCCACCTCGAAGAAGCTAATGATCGCATTGCCAAAGCGATCGACTCCAAGTTACAAGCTCAATAGCTCTCAGCGCTTTGAGCAGATCTTGATTGCAAATAAAAAGCGGCGCATCGCGCCGCTTTTTATTTATCTTGCTTCGGTTGATGGAGTCACTCGTTTTGGTGAAGGAATCAAATAGGCAATTACTGCGCCACCGACAAACCCCGCTACATTGCGAACAATGGGAACCCATTCGCTCGTGCGCGTCAGTACTGGGCCTAGACCAAAAGAGATAAACAACATGCCCCAAAGTGGAGTAAAGATTAAAGCCCACTTCCAAGCAAAGATTTCACCATCTTTGCGAGGATGTCCCGCAAATCCAAATACGACACCACCGACAATGGAAGTAATCAAAGTCAAAATCCACTGCTCTTGAGGAATCCCAGGAACAACAGCGCAACCATCTTGATCGAGACAGGTAGCGATCGCATCAATAGCCGACAAAATTGATTGATCATAACCCTGCTCACGTACATAGAATTGGTTGCCATATCGCGATTGCAACTCAATCCAGAAGCTGCGAGATAGCAATGGATAGATGGCATCACCAACACTAAAATTGAGTAAGTTGCGTCCACGGGCATCCGCTACTAACATCACACTATTATCATCTAGTCCCCAAAACTCCTTAACTGCGCGTCCTGGGGTGCGATCAACTTGAGTAAGAACACGCAATTTCCAACCTGTTTGCTCTTCAAATTTGGTTAACTTTTGATCTAGGGCTAATTCTTCTGTATCAGTCAAAAAACGTCCCAAATCAATAACGTTTGTATACTTTTCAGGCAATAGCTCTGGGGCATCAAAGGCTTGAGCCGCAGGAATATGGGTAAAGGCGATCGCCAAGGGGAGGAATATGGCGATCGCGATCGCGCCGAATCTCTGAGCGAATCTCCGAGCAAAGTTTTGTAGATTGGACTTAATCATGATTTTTGTTAAAAGTTAATCTTAATATTTCTTAATATCTTAGCAGCAGTATATAGTTAAAGATACTTTCTCTCTGTATTTTTTTCCTATGGCAAGCCCAATTCAGTGGTATCCAGGTCATATCGCCAAAGCTGAAAAGCAGTTGTTAGAACAACTAAAATTGGTGGACGTGGTCATTGAGGTGCGTGATTCGCGCATTTTGATGTCTAGTAAGCATCCCAAAATTGAAAAATGGGTGGAGGGAAAGTCGCATATTTTAGTATGCAATCGTATTGATGCCATTTCCTCGACGGTGAAAACGCAATGGATGCGCTGGTTTACCGAGCAGGAACGCATGGCATATTTTACCGATGCACAGGCTGGCAAAGGTATGGTGGATCTACTCAAGGCGGCTCAAGTCGCAGGTGAAAAGGTCAACGAACGTAGAAAAGGACGGGGAATGCTACCGCGTCCTGTGCGGGCTGTAGTAGTTGGTTTCCCTAATGTCGGCAAATCGGCGCTAATTAATCGGTTACTCAAGAAAAAAGTGGTTGCTAGTGCCAATAAACCGGGGGTTACCCGCCAGTTACGTTGGATCAGGATTTCTGATGAGATCGAGTTGCTGGATACTCCTGGAGTAATTCCACCATTGCTGCACGATCAAGATGCAGCGATGAAGCTTGCCATTTGCGATGATATTGGTCAGGCAGCTTACGACAACGTATTAGTGGCGGCAGAAGCAGTGGATCTGCTGATCCAGTTAAATGCAAAGCTGAGCAGCCGTTACATCATTGATCCAGCAACGGTAACTTCAGGAATCGAGTATATCCACGAGGTTGCAGCCTTAAATAAGTTTCAAGGTGATTTAGATAAAGTTGCAAGGCTAATTTTATATGATTTTCGCAAAGGGAAATTAGGGGCGATCGCTCTAGAAATGCCACCTCACTAACATTTATCGTGAAGTAGACATGCGCTCAAGTGTGGGCTAAAAGCTCAAGCCCTTACATTCATAGTTAAGGTGTCGGCTTACCCGCCACCACTCTAATACGTTTAGGACTCACGCAAAAGAGGGCAAAGTAAGGGCAATTCATGAATTGCCCTTACTTTGCTACACAGGTTTTATAGCTATAGCTACCTGTATCAGGACAAGTCAAAACCCAAATAGTGTGATGCGGCGCGAAGCGCCGCATCACACTATTTGGGTTTTATGTCCTAACAAGAATGGCGACAGCTATAAGTCGTTTTGCGTAAGTCCTAACGTTATTTAATTTGCGATCCTTAACTTACAGAAATTATCGATCAAACTAACTACAAGATATTTTTTGCAAGTATTGCTTCGCAATGCTTGCAAAAAATATCTCGGTTTGGTTTTAAACGCAAAACGCTGTAATAGTATTCTGTAGTCCACTTCAGTGGACTTTAGCTTTTAGCTAAGAACTTGAGTTCTTGGCTCATTTTTAATTAGCATTACTCAACCAGATGACAAGCAAAATTTATTTAAAAGGCGTAAAAGCCTATGGATATGTAGGATATCTCCCTGAAGAGAATGTATTAGGGCAATGGTTTGAGGTTGATGCAACACTATGGGTCGATTTTGAGCAATCTACCCATAGCGATGAAATTGAAGATACGGTTAACTATATTTCCTGTATTCGCAAGATCGAAACTTTAATACAGACACAGAAATTTAAACTGATCGAGAGATTAGTTGGCGCGATCGCTGATAGTCTTTTGGAAGATCCCAAAATCGCACAGGTGGAGGTGAAGGTAATCAAGCATCCTCCAATACCCAATTTCCTAGGCTCAGTCGCTGTAGAAATTGTGCGATCGCGTTCTCACGCTCCAGTTACAAATGCCGCAAAAACCACTCACACAAAACTAGAAACAATTCCTAAAACTGAATCTATCCCTGAAGCTAAACCTACAAGCCCAAAACCTCAAGCTGGAGATTCAGGAACATCAAAAATTATTAGTATCCATACGGATGGTGCTTGCTCTAAAAATCCAGGACCTGGCGGTTGGGGTGTAGTTGTTCACTTCTCTGATGGTAGTACCAAAGAGCTTGGTGGTGGGCTGCGCGAAACCACCAATAATCAAATGGAATTGCAAGGTGCGATCGCTGCTTTAGAATTTCTCGCTACTCACAAACAATCCACTCCTGTCGATCTTTATACCGATAGTAAATATGTACTTGACGGGATTACTAAATGGATTAAGGGTTGGAAGAAGAATGGCTGGAAAACCAAGGATAATAAGCCCGTCAAAAATCAAGAATTTTGGCAACAACTCGATCCCCTCAATACATCAAATATCCGATGGCATTGGGTAGAGGGACATTCTGGCGATCCTGACAACGAACGTTGCGATGCGATCGCCCGCAGCTACACCGCCAAATATGCCTAAAAAACGATTTTGGGAATTATATTATGAGTAAGTGTCCAAGGGGGTAACGAGAAATGGTCATTCCAGCAATTTTTGAGGTGCTTTAACGCTGATTTGTCTTGATTTAGGTCATTTGATGAGCCTGAAACGCACCAAATTCGTACCCCCCTTGGACGGTTACTATTATGAGACTTTTTTATCTTTTTTTAGATCCTAATTTGTTTTATGAGTGAATTAAATTCAGGCTATTTTTCACATTTTTCTTCTAATCGATTAATAGAATATATAGAAAAAATTTTACTTTTTGAGTATTTAGAGACAGGTTCTCCATGGGTAAGCAAAAATGAATTATATTTATTATTCGCTAAGAAACATGGGATTGAATTAAATGATATAATTAAGAATTTAGGATATGAGAATGAATTAAAAAAATTCTTAATTCAAAGCAAAAGTTTCTCAATATATCCTACACAATCATATGATGATTTTTATGTTGCTATGTTGCAGATTGTTGTTCCAAATTCGGATAAGAAGGCATCTTTAACAAAATTCACAATCAAGAAACCTTGGAAAGCTGATGGGCGTTTAATAAATTTTTTGAAATCTGAAGGTGCAGTTGAAACAGGATATTTGCAATCGGGCAAATCCAAGCTCAAAAGTACACAGCACAAGAAAAAATTAGAGATTCCGATATGTATAGAATCAATTGATGATCTACAAGTAGCTTTAGTAGAGATTATTGACAACACTTTAGAAGAGACTGGTTATAGTACTATTAGTTCTTCCGAATTAAGTAAAAGTTTTTTGAAGTATTATCAAAAGCCGATAAGAAGTGTAGTGAAAAACGTATCTCCTAACAAAAAACTGATTGAGATAATTGAAGAAATTCCAAACTTTAATATCCAAAAGTCTAATAATGGTTGGAGTATCAGTAAAATGAATAATTGAAGTAAATGTCTATAGCAGTTCTGAATGAAATGTCAGCTTAATATTTTAGTTTATGACATAAACAAGGAGGTGATTGTCAAATGGAAAATCCAGAAAAAATCCAGACTTATCGCACGATCATCAAACAAATTCTCAATCAACATGCCTCTTATAAACCCTCACACGGCGAATTTGAAATGCAAACCCTCTTTGATAACGAACAGGATCGATATCAAGTACTAGCAATTGGTTGGAATCAAGACAAACGTATCTATGGCTGCTCGATGCATCTTGACATTAGAGCAGGGAAAATCTGGATTCAATCGAACAATACAGAAATAGATATTGCTGAGGCTTTAGTTGCTCAAGGAGTACCCAAAGAAGATATTGTGATTGGCTTACAACCTGCTTATCTAAGGCAATATACAGGATATGCGATCGCCTAAATACACGCTTAAAGACAGATTTGCAAAAACTTAGCTAAACTCTGGCAAATCTCAATCAATATCGTGTGTTTGGTTTAAGCATATTTTCCCGCAAAAGCCGTCATCACATCCAGCTGCGAATCTATTAACAAACATTTTTCTAAATGTTCAACGTCCAACTCAGGTAGCCATTCACTGACCAGCTTTAGATGTTATAGCTGGTCAGTGAATGGCAATGTTTTATCACTATCGTACTGAATTGACAGCGAATGCCCATCATAATCAGCATCCTCAAGTCTAGCGATCGCTGATTGCTTCGTACCAATGCGATCGGCAAGTTCCTTTTGATTCAATCCTCTTGCAGTTCTTGCCTCATAGATAAGTTGAGCCACCACAGCATTAAGCGAAGCTTCCCTCACTAAATCCTCAAGTACAGGATCGTTGCCAGTCAAATTATCAATAATTTTGAGGGCATCACTAGTCTTAGCCATTATCTAAATCCTCTTGATAAGTATGAACATTTGGATTCTCCTCAAACTGACACTTACGTTCAATCGCTCTCTCAATATCTACAATGGGAACTCGATCTGTATCTTTGGTAATTGCATGAGCGAGAATTGCAATATTTTGACCATCAAAAAAGTACAAAATGCGATACTGAATGTGAATATGCTTAGCCCGCAGTTCATAGATTCCATTGCGTAAATAATCTGCTGCGGGTCTTCGCAATAACGATTATCTTTTCAAGGTTGCTGTGGGCAATTTAAACATGAAGATCGGGAGGTGCAAAATCAAAGGGAAGTTCGTTGTTAATTGCTTGAATTTGCTTTGCTTCGTAAGTATTCACCTCATTGATATAAGGTACAAGAATTTGCTTGAGCCGATCGCGATAAAAGCGATGCAAACTGTAATTTGGTGTCGCAGGAAATCCGCGTCGTTTTTTATGCTGACCACCTGCCCCTGGATCAAAGCGTTTAATTCCCTGTGCGATCGCCCATTCAATCGGCTTGTAATAACAAGCATTAAAGTGCAAACAATCAATTTCCTGCACACATCCCCAATAGCGCCCAAATAACTGATCATCCTTACGAATACAAAAAGACATTCCGACAGGTTTGGGATAATCTTCGATCTCACCTGCCACAAACACAAGGCGATCGCGAAAACTATGGGCGAGATTTTCAAAAAACTTGCGGTTCAAATACTTGCTGCCACCCCAGAACTTATTGCAATGATCGTTATATAGCTCATACATATAGCCGTAAAAATAGTGCGGAATCTCTTCACCCGTATAAACCCGCATCGTAATCCCTGAGCTTTCGACCGACTTGCGCTCTCGCTTAATATTGCGGCGCTGATTCGCATTGAAATTTTTGAGGTAATCATCAAAATCTGTAAACTCTTGATTTTCCCAAACGTAACTATGGTGCATCCAAGTTGTGAAACCTCGCGACTCTAGCTCATGCTTCCAACTCGGATCAACATATAAAAAGTTGCAGCCCGACATTTGATGTTTGTCACAAAGGCGATCAATCTCCGCAAGCATTAAGTCATAGATTTTTGATAATTCGTTGGGATTATCGCTCAACTCAGGATGCACTAAAAAGCGATAACCCACCGCAGGCGTAAACGGAGCCATCCCCAATAATTTTGGATAATACTCAATCCCCAACCGATAGGACAAATCGGCCCATTGATGGTCAAATACAAACTCACCTTGACTATGCCCCTTCAAATACAAAGGCGCAGCCGCCACTAATACATCACCCTGCCATACTAATAAATGACTAGGTAGCCACCCCTGCTGCGCGATCGCACAACCTGAAGTCTCTAGATTCGAGAGCCACTCCCATTCAAAAAAAGGAGTCGCCAAAGGTTTTGCGAGAATATTCCATGCCTCAGCCTTGACCTTATTAACCGTATCCACCCAAGTCGTCGTATAACGGGAAGCTTGTTGCAGCATAGTGAAAGTCTTGGCTGTATTTAAGTAAGTTGCTTAGTATACATAGCTTAACAAATGTAAACCCCAAAGTCAGAACGATGACTCAGTAATCTTCTTGACTTTTTGATTTTAAAAATCAAGAAACTTGTGAATTTATGTAAACAAATGGTGTCGTGTAACACCACCTACGTTAATGTATATACATGGCACAAGAGACAGAGCAACTCAATCCAAACGCAAACCTAGTTTAAATGTTGAAAGTAAATCTTCAATGTTAAGGAGGAGCTAACAGAAAGAGTTAAAAGTCAAAATCGGATTGACGCTTTGTTGCTCCCCACGATTCTTTCGATCTTTACGGGGCAGTGCTTATTCTAAAGATCGGTGTAGTTTTGATAACTTCGATAGCCTGTATTGTTATTGGGGTCTCTTAAATTTCTATTTAATGTTTACTTAGGTTTTGACCTAGCATGAAAACGAAATGAGACAAACTTATGTAGTTGAAAAGATAAAGGCTACGGCGTACAGTTAATCAATACCCACACGTTCCAGTAAACCTCTAGTAGAAACCTTAATTGAATTATTTAAAGACATGAGTCTAGCAGCCTTCTGCTAGACTCATTCAGTTTTTGGAGATAAAAGCAAAGGTGATCTCTTCGCACCTACCTTTGCTTTTAATGATCCCTTTTTCGGTAAAATAAATAACAATTCATTATTTTCACAATCCTAACTCAGGGGTAAACGAGCATTGCGTAAAATCGTTATCGCTGGCAACTGGAAAATGTATAAAAACCAGTCTGAAGCCAAAACATTTTTCTCGGAATTTCCTGCCCATCTCAAAGCCACCGCTCCCCAAGCGGCGATCGCTGATCAGCAAATCCTTATTTGCGTTCCATATACAAATCTGGCGATTCTACAAACCATCGTGCCAGCGATCGGTCAAGTAAACCTGAGTATTGGCGCTCAAAATGTCCATTGGGCAGAAAATGGCGCATTTACTGGTGAAATTTCTGCACCGATGCTAGTCGAGCTTGGCATCAAATATGTGATCATCGGACATAGTGAGCGTCGTCAGTTTTTTGGTGAAACCGATGAAACTGTGAACAAGCGACTAAAAGCTGCACAGGCTCACGGATTAACTCCCATTCTCTGTGTTGGTGAAAGCAAGCAACAACGCGACGCAAACGAAACCGAGTCTTGGATTTTTTCGCAACTAGCTGCCGACCTTGTAGATGTTGATCAAAATAATTTGATCATTGCTTATGAACCAATTTGGGCGATCGGTACTGGTGACACCTGCGCTTCTAGCGAAGCCAATCGTGTAATTGGACTAATTCGTGGTAAGCTTGCGAACCCTGACATCACAATTCAGTACGGTGGTTCTGTCAAAGCTGATAATATTGATGAAATCATGGCGCAACCTGAAATTGATGGTGTGCTAGTTGGTGGAGCAAGTCTTGACCCAGCAGGCTTCGCCCGAATTGTAAATTATCGCTAGGTTTGCTTAGATTACTTTCTGTTTACATGCTGTCCCTAATGATTTTTTAATAAAGACAGCGATCGCCACAGCCGACATAACCATAACAAAGCTCATCAAGCTATGACAATTGCTATGACAATTGACTTTGTGAGATCTACTTTGTTATAATTATGTGCTGTTGATTAGAATACACAGCCGCAGATATACCAAATCATCACTTATGCCCACGATCCAACAGCTCATCCGCACTGAGCGACAAACTATAAACACCAAAACAAAATCTCCTGCCCTAAAAAGTTGTCCTCAACGCAGGGGAGTATGTACGCGCGTCTACACTACAACACCCAAAAAGCCCAACTCTGCACTTAGAAAAGTGGCACGGGTACGCTTGACTTCTGGATTTGAAGTCACCGCATACATCCCTGGGATTGGACATAACCTCCAAGAACACTCCGTTGTGATGATTAGAGGCGGTCGTGTAAAAGATCTTCCAGGTGTGCGTTATCACATTATCCGTGGCACTCTCGATACTTCAGGTGTTAAGGATCGTAAGCAAGGACGCTCTAAATATGGTGCTAAGCGACCTAAGCCAGGTCAAGCCCCAGCAGCAAGCACAGGCAAGAAGAAAAAGTAAGAATCATCTATAAAAAGGTTACTTAGTAGCCATTTAGTAAAATTAGCAATTCATTTTATAAGGTGAATTTAGTACCGCAATGTCCCGTAGAACGAAAGCTTCAAAGCGCATAACTCCTCCAGATTCGGTTTACAACAGCCGTCTTATTAGTATGCTTATCCGACGTGTAATGTCACGTGGTAAGCATTCTGTAGCCTCTCACATTGTTTACAAAGCTCTTGACACAATTGGCGAACGCACAGGAAACCCACCATTAGAGGTGTTTGACCGTGCAATTCGTAACGCTACCCCATTAGTCGAAGTAAAAGCTCGTCGTGTTGGTGGTGCTACTTATCAAGTGCCTATGGAAGTTCGCACTGATCGTGGTGTTGCCCTTGCCCTCCGCTGGTTAGTCCAATATTCTCGTGGTCGTGCTGGACGTAGCATGGTAACTAAACTAGCTAATGAGTTGATGGATGCCGCCAATGAAACTGGTCAAACCATCCGTAAGCGTGAAGAAACCCACAAGATGGCAGAAGCAAACAAAGCATTTGCTCACTACCGTTACTAACGTTGTTAGACCTTAGCTTGCCTCGCTATACTATTCTTAATATAAATTCTCAATTCCTGACAAACACGAGGAAACTATTGTGGAACGCTCTATTGCCTTAGATAAGGTACGCAATATAGGTATTGCGGCGCATATTGACGCTGGTAAAACCACAACTACAGAGCGAATTCTGTTTTATTCTGGCGTTGTTCACAAAATAGGTGAAGTCCATGATGGAACCGCCGTAACTGATTGGATGGCTCAAGAACGCGAACGCGGTATCACCATTACTGCCGCCGCTATCAGCACCAATTGGAAAGATCACCGCATTAACATCATCGACACTCCTGGACACGTGGACTTCACCATTGAAGTGGAACGCTCCATGCGTGTACTTGATGGCGTAGTTGCAGTTTTCTGTGCCGTCGGTGGCGTACAGCCTCAATCCGAAACTGTATGGAGACAAGCAGACCGCTATAAAGTACCTCGCCTCGTATTCGTCAACAAAATGGATCGCATGGGGGCGAATTTTTTGCGAGTACGAGAACAAATTCGTGCGCGTTTTGGTTCTAATGCTGTTCCCATCCAACTGCCTATTGGTAGTGAAGCAGAGCTAGTAGGAATTATCGATCTCGTCAAAATGAAAGCCTACATCTATAAAGATGAAATCGGCAAAGATATCGAAGAAATAGATATTCCTGCTGACTTAGTTGAACTAGCTAACGATTGGCACGGTAAGCTCCTTGAATCAGTTGCCGATTCTGACGATGATCTGATGGAAAAATATCTTGAAGGTGAGGAACTCACTGAAGATGAAGTTAGATCGGGCTTGCGTAAAGGGACTCTTAGCGGCAAGATTGTCCCAATGACTTGTGGTTCGGCTTTCAAGAATAAAGGCGTACAGCTTTTACTAGATGCCGTTATCGATTACCTTCCTGCGCCCAGTGATGTTAAACCAGTTTCAGGTTTGCTACCTAACGGTGAGGAGGCTACTCGTGAAGCAAAAGATGATGCACCAATGTCGGCATTGGCGTTCAAGATCATGGCTGATCCCTATGGTCGTCTCACCTTTGTGCGAGTTTATTCTGGCATCTTGAAAAAAGGTTCCTACGCTCTGAACTCTAGCAAAAACAAGAAGGAACGTATTTCTCGCCTGATTGTATTGAAAGCTGACGATCGCCAAGAAGTTGATGAACTCAGAGCTGGTGATCTCGGTGCAGTATTGGGACTCAAAGATACCTTCACTGGCGACACCCTTTGTGATGACACCTCACCGATTGTATTAGAGACTCTGTTTATTCCTGAGCCTGTTATTTCCGTAGCTGTTGAGCCAAAAACGAAACAGGATATGGAAAAATTATCCAAGGCTTTGCAATCTCTGTCTGAAGAAGATCCTACCTTCCGCGTGATGACCGATCCAGAGACTAATCAAACAATTATCTCTGGTATGGGTGAGCTTCACCTTGAAATTCTCGTTGATCGGATGAAGCGTGAGTTTAATGTTGAAGCGAACGTTGGTGCGCCTCAAGTTGCTTATCGCGAAACTATTCGCAGAACCGTTACCGATATTGAAGGTAAATTTGCCCGTCAGAGTGGTGGTAAGGGACAATATGGTCATGTTGTGATCAATTTGGAACCTACCGAACCAGGTACAGGATTTGAATTTGTATCGAAAATTGTGGGTGGTGTGATTCCTAAGGAATTTATCAAGCCTTCAGAACAAGGTATGAAGGAAGCCTGTGAATCAGGAATTCTGGCTGGTTATCCTGTAATTGACCTGAGAGCTACCCTCGTACATGGATCGTTCCATGATGTGGACTCTTCAGAAATGGCTTTTAAAATTGCTGGTTCGATGGCAATCAAAGAAGCTGTAATGAAGGCTCAGCCTGTTTTACTTGAACCGATGATGAAGGTTGAAGTGGAAACTCCTGAAGACTACATGGGTGATGTCATCGGTGACCTAAGTCGTCGTCGTGGCAATATTGCGGGTATGGACGATACTCCATCTGGCAAGAGAGTTGAGGCAAGGGTTCCCTTGTCGGAGATGTTTGGTTATTCTACTGACCTGCGCTCTTCAACTCAAGGTAGGGCGAGCTTCTCGATGGAATTTAGCCATTATGAAGAAGTACCGAAAAATGTGGCTGAAGCCATCATCGCTAAAAGCAAGGGCAAAGAGTAGTCCTTCAAAATACTCGACAAATACTCTATAAACTAGAGTAGCAATTACCCAAAATGCTCTATAAACTAGAGTAACAATCACTAAAGTTAAGGATAATTACGAAAAAATGGCACGCGCTAAATTCGAGAGAACTAAACCCCACGTCAATATCGGTACTATTGGTCACGTTGACCACGGTAAGACCACTTTAACTGCTGCAATTACCATGTCTCTTGCCGCCGCAGGTCAAGCAACAGCTAAAGCATATGACCAAATCGATGCTGCTCCTGAAGAAAAAGCTCGTGGTATCACCATCAATACTGCTCACGTTGAGTATCAAACTGTAGAGCGTCACTATGCTCACGTTGACTGTCCAGGACATGCTGACTATGTTAAGAACATGATCACTGGTGCAGCTCAAATGGACGGAGCTATCTTGCTAGTATCTGCTGCTGACGGTCCTGAGCCACAAACCCGTGAACACATCTTGCTTGCTCGTCAGGTTGGTGTACCTAACCTCGTTGTTTTCTTGAACAAAGAAGACCAAATGGAAGGCGAAGAAGAACTAGTTGAACTAGTTGAACTTGAAGTTCGTGAATTGCTTTCTTCCTACGATTTTGACGGCGACAATATTCCCATCACTCGTGGTTCCGCGCTGAAAGCTGTTGAGCAAATGACCAAAGATCCTAAAACTGCTCGTGGAACCAATCCTTGGGTTGATAAAATTTGGACTTTGATGGATTCTGTTGATTCCTACATTCCTACTCCTGAGCGTGCAGTTGACAAGCCTTTCTTGATGGCTGTTGAAGACGTATTCTCGATCACTGGTCGTGGTACGGTGGCAACTGGTCGGATTGAGCGTGGTACTGTTAAGGTTGGCGATATCGTGGAACTTGTTGGTATTACCGATACCCGTACTACTACCGTTACTGGTATTGAAATGTTCAAGAAGAGCCTAGATGAAGGTCTAGCTGGTGACAACGCAGGTCTATTGTTGCGTGGTATTCAGAAGGCTGACATTGAGCGTGGTATGGTTTTGGCTAAGCCTAAGTCAATCAATCCTCACACTCAATTTGAAGGTCAAGTCTATATTTTGACTGAGAAAGAAGGCGGTCGTAAGACTCCTTTCTTCCCTGGCTACCGCCCTCAGTTCTATGTACGTACTACTGATGTAACTGGTACTATTGCGAGCTTCACTGCTGATGATGGTACTGAGGCAGAAATGGTAATGCCTGGTGATCGCATCAAGATGACAGTTGAGTTGATCAACCCTATTGCGATCGAAAACGAAATGCGCTTCGCTATTCGTGAAGGCGGTCGTACAGTTGGTTCAGGTGTTGTAACTAAGATCTTGAAATAGTTCTTAGATTTTAAACAATAAAAAAGCCTCGCTAAGCGAGGCTTTTTTATTGTTTAAAATCAGGAAGGAGGAGTGGATTTGAGGTATTTGTAGAGCCAGCCACAGCCACCTAAGCAGGTACGCTTATCCTCTTCGGAAACATTAATATTCGTTCTTAAATATTCCTGTAACCATTGGCATCCCCGCATTAGGAGATTTTCGAGGTCGAGATTCCACATGATGATCTTCCGATCTTCACCCGATGACACCAGAATTTTGCCATTGGGACTAAAGCAGACACTTCGCACTGGTCCTTGATGTCCATTAAAGGTGCGTAAAAGCGTACCATCACCACTCCAAAATTGAATAGTAGAGTCTTCACTAGCTGAAACAATCGACTTGCCATCGGGACTAAAACAGACACTAGTGACTTCTGCACTGTGACCATTTAAGGTTTTGATTAATTGCCCTTCAATACTCCAAAGTTTTACACTTTGATCCATACTGCCACTGGCAATCATCTTGCCGTTGGGGTTGAAGCAAACTGTATAAACTTCAGCGCTATGTCCGTCTAAAGTTCCTAACAGAGTGCCATCCCAACTCCAGAGATTAATCAGTTTGTCTTTACTTGCGGAGGCAAGCATACTGCCGTCGGGAGCAAAATCGATACTGTAAACTTCCGCAGTGTGTCCTGTGAGCGTTTGTAGCCATTTTCCATCAGCACTCCAAACTCGGACAGTACCATCTGCACTACAAGAAGCAAAAACTTGACCGTCACAACGATAAACAACCTTATAAATTTCCGCACGATGGGCGCTAATGGTATCAACTAAGGTTCCATCAGTTCTCCAGATTTTGATACTAGCATCGGCGGCGGCGGTCAATATGGTAGAACTATCGGGACTGAAGGTGACGCAGTTAACCTTATCGTTATGACCTTCTAAGACCGCCTCAAGAGTACCATTGGCATTCCAGAGATTAACTGTTTTATCCTTACATGTAGATGCCAAAAATTTAGAGTTAGGACTGACTGCAACCGAGAACACTTCATCTGTATGTCCCATCAAAGTTCTTAAAGGAGTACCACGGATTGCCCAGAGTTTGACAGTGGTATCTCGACTGGCCGAGGCAAGAGTTTTGCCATCGGGACTAAAGGCAATACTATGGACAACGTCGCCATGCCCTTGAAACGTATATTGCAAACCCTGTTCTATGTCCCAAACGCGAATTGTGCGGTCAAATCCGCTTGAAGCTACCGTGTGATTGTCATGACTAAAGGCGACGCTCCATACTTTGTCAGAATGTCCATAAAAAGTTTTCAGTAATATTCCATCTGATCCCCACATTTTAACGGTGCGATCGCGGATTCCAGAAACAATTGCTAAACCATTAGGTGCATAGGCAACACTTTCTACAAAACTGTCATGTCCTCGTAAATGTCTGATGGGTACGCCCAGAGTATTCCAGATGATCAGATTGCGATCGGCACTACCTGAAACTAGAGACTTACTATTGGGATGAAAAGCTACACAGGTAACCCAACGATCATGACCGCCACGCAAAGTACGAATTACAGTGCCATCATTTTTCCAAAGTTTAACGGTTGTATCTTCGCTTGCTGAGGCAATCATCTCACCGTCATGACTGAAACATACGTCTAAAACAGGACCTTCATGACCTCTGAGGGTAGCGATGGGTTGAGCGGCAAATTTACCTGTAGATTCATCACGTTTCCAGATCTTGACCATATTGTCGCGGCTACCTGACACCAATAGGTTGCCGTTGGGGCTAAAAGCAACGCTAGTTACCCAATTTGTATGACTGCTTAAGGTTTGGAGTAAAACTCCTGATGCGTCCCAAATTTTGATGGTGCGATCGCTACTAGCAGAAGCAATAAATTGACCATCGCGAGAATAGCAAACCTTATTAACCCAAAATCCATGTCCTTCAAGACGATTGAATTCATGAGTACCATAGACGACTTGTTCTAGAGCCGTAATCGCTCGGATTTGGGTATTGGCACGTAGATTCTCAAGAGTGCTTTCGTCAACTTGAGTTGTAAGGCGTTTGAGCTGTACACCACCAATTACGCCCGCAATCATCGCTTCAATATGATTATTAGAAAGAAATAGTGCTTCTGAAGAAATGGTGTAAGCAACTATTTTTTCGTTGATTTCGCCCATCTCAGCAATTACACGCTGACGACGTTCGGACTCTAGGCTTTTTTCGAGTTCTTGGCTCAGTTTTTCGAGACGATCAGCATCAGCTGCACGTGCTGCTATCATTTGTTCCCGCTCGTTAACTCTTTGTGAAGCCTCTAAAAAGTTAAGATCGATTCTCGGTAATTCTGGTTGACCATCAGCCCAAGCTAGGGATTCAGCGAGACGGGTTCCCCGCAATAAGCAAGATTCATCGGTTTCTTCAGATCGTTGCCAAGCTTGTAAAGCCTCCAGATATGGACAGTTACGCAGTTCAGAAAATTTAACCTTGTTTTTAAGTTTAATCACCACGATCGAAACATCGTCGTCAGGAACGTCTAGTTCTGAAAATTGATCAAGGGCAATCTTTAAGCCTTGTAAAATATCTGTAGCTGAATATTCAGCTAGTTCAATTACGGTTTTGCGTAGTGGGGAAATATCAGCCCCGTTAGATCTGCCAAATTCTTCTCCCGATGGACTAGTGGCTTCAAATAGTCCATCACTAAAAAAGATAGCAATATCCCCTTCATGCAGCGATCGCGAAGTGGCTTTATAGGCTGCACTATCAAAGCGCCCCAAGGCGATCGCAGGGTTGACAACCTCTTCACAGGTATTAGTTGCAGCCCGATAAATTAAAGGTCCGGGAATGCCAGCATTACCCAGATGCAGCTCATAGTTAACTAGATCAAGCGCACCATAACAAAAGGCGATCGCATCATCAGTGCCGCTTTTGCAAAGTAATTGGTTCAAAGAATTCAACATGGAAGAAGGGTTTTGGAGCCTCCCCTGCTGACCATAGGCATCCAATTGTCCTTTAAATAAAGCAGCATGAATTGCCCCAGCGACTGATTTGCCTGAAGAGTCGGCGATCGCTACAGCTAATGTGCCTGATTGCTCTAAAAACTGATAATAATCGCCACCAAGATCTACTGCTGTCCATACTTCCGCAGCAATCTCTAGCCCCGGGTAAGCAGGCAAGCTTTGTGGCAATAAGCTTCTTTGTAGTAATCTGCCACTTGATAGGTCGTTGGAAGTTTCATTTAACTGCATACACTAATAGGCAGAGCGATCCTCAGGACAAGTATTGTTAGCACAGATATCAGGTATTTGTATCAGTCAAACTATTTGTTAAAAATAGTTCCCAAAAATTCTGTGCTATGCACACAGAGAATCATACTCCCTAAAATAGGGTAACTTAATACAAATATGGCAATTGCCTCCAAAGTTAGGGCTTAAAGCCGATACAGTGGGATTTAGTCGCACTCAAGAGTTTCACGGGTCATTCTTCCTGTAACTGGGTTTTGCCCCTTTGCTGATAGACAGAGTTTTTGACGAATTGGCGGACGTAGATCCACATCCGTAAAGTCTGCACCATCAATGATTACGTTATTAAAAGAAGTTCCGTAAGCAAATGAGCCTTGAATGATGGCATTGGTTAAGTTTGCCTTGTCAAGACGTGCATTATCAAGCGTGCTATAGCTGAGATTTGCTCCTGTCAGATTTGACTCTTTCATATTGGCTGCAAAAAAACTGACTCCTTGTGCGTCAGCATTCACAAATGATGTATTGCGTAGATCGGACTCGTTAAACTGATAGCCTTGCAGCGATCGCTCCGAAAAGTCGGCTCCTTCGAGAAAAGCTTTCACATATACATCTGCTACAGCAAGCTGAGTGCTAGTCAAAGTTAGAGTTAGGCTCAGCAGCAGTATATTTATGACTTTAAAGATCGCTTTAAAAGTAAAATTGCGTAACGTAAAAACTGTGATTTTCATAATCTTTATGATAACTGAGTCTTAAGATAAGGAACCTATTTTTTGTGGCGCGGCAAAGCCGCGACATAAAAAAATAGATTAGTTTATTAAATCGCATAATCCTTATGGTAAAAAAAGTAGGCGATCGCGGAGAGATGCTAGTAGCCCATCTCTTACAATCGAACGGGTGGGAAATTTTAGAAACTCAGTGGCGATGTCGTTGGGGAGAGTTGGATTTGATTGCTTGTGATCGCCAATGGTTGCTATTTATTGAAGTTAAAACCCGTAGCGATCGCAATTGGGATAGTGATGGCAGTCTGGCGATTACCCCTAAAAAGCAAGCCAAACTTATTAGAGCCGCATCTATATTTTTAGGCAAATATCCCCATTTAGCAACACTTTCCTGTCGGTTTGATGTGGCTTTAGTCCGCCGTACAGCCTCAGAAGATTTTTGCTTGCAGTCTTATATTGAACAAGCCTTTGTCGCATAAATAGGCACTGGACAGTTAAAGAGTGATTGACGTATTTGAGTCTTTTTAGTCAGCATGAAATGGGCGTTTCAGCACCTATAGCTATAGCCTCCTGTATCAGGACAAATCAAAACCCAAATAGTGTGAGGCGGCGCGAAGCGCCGCCTCACACTATTTGGGTTTTATGTCCTAATAAGAATGGCGACAGCTATAGATCGCTATACAGCTTTTTCAGTTTTATAAAAACTCAATTGATTTTGTTCAATTGGTTTAGGAAATTGATCTCTTAGCCTCAGAGCGTCGATGTATTTGGGAATAGCTTGATCAATTGTGTAGTGGCGTTCTAATAATTTTCGGGCATTCTTGCCTAGGTTGTCTTGAAACTGAGGATTTGACACAAGCCAACAAATATAATCAGCTAATCCTTGAGCATCGCCATTCTCAAAACAAGCTCCACAATTGCCCTCATCCACAATTTCTCGCAAATAATTATCCGTAGGACAGATTGCTGCCACAGGTTTTCCAGCCGCTAACATGCCATACATTTTTGATGGGGCGATCGTATCACCGACATTAGGCAAAATACTTACTAACGAGAGATCACAAGCCGTTAATGAGTATGGTAAAACCTCGCGATCTTGATAAGGCAATTGCAGGGCGTTGGGCAATTGTCCCGCAGCGATCGCCTGTTTAATAATATGTGAACCTACACCATTGCCAATAAATACAAACTTTATGTCAGTCCGACTGGTGAGTAACTGGGCACATTTGAGGATGGTTTTACTATCATGGCAACGCCCTAGATTACCTGAATAAAGCACAACAAAACAATCAGTTAATCCATGGTGTTTGGCAAACCAATTTTCTGATTTGGCAAGTGGAGTAATAAATTTAGGGTCAGCCCAACTATGAATAACATGAATCTTGTCTTCGAGATGTTGATGTTTTTTAATCAAGAGTTGCTTCATTGGTTCACTGAGAACGATCAATGACTCTGATCGATTCCAAACCTTGTGATTGATAAATTCCCAAAATTTAATAACCCAATGATTATCAGCAACTACTTTTAAGCGGATGGCTACTTCAGGATAAATGTCATAAATAATGCAGCTATAGGTATGACCAGAAACTTTATTGTAAAACCATCCAATTAGTCCCAAAAATGGTGGTGCAGAAGTTAATACAAGATGGGAGCCACGAATGTCTTTACTCAGAAATTTAATTACGCATCGGGCTAAGAATAAGACACTGCCAAAAATTTTGTTGCGAATTCGCTTAGACATGAGGTGGATAGAGCCAGTGCGTCGTACAAACACCCCATTATCAATCTCTTCATGTTTGACATCCGTTTGGTTGAAAGCATATCCAGGCATCCCAGTAAACACGCTTACCTCAAATCCTTCTTCAGCTAATCCCCCCGCTAAGTCATATACAAACTGACCAGTTGCTGCATAGTCTGGTGGATAAAATTGAGTAATGATACTAATGCTAGTTTTTACGTGCTTCTTTTCCGCCATTATGTTACTCGTTAGTTGTTCTTAGTCTGTACCTGCTACAACTAGCTACGTATCAGGTTATGGGAGCGCTTTTATGGGACAAGGCGATCGCCCGCTTCAATTAAAGCGCTACGAATGCCAACCTCAGTCATGGAATGTCCTGCATCGGGCACAACAATAAACTCAGCTTCAGGAAAAGTTTGATGTAACTCCCAAGCTGTAAACATGGGACAGACCACATCATAACGACCTTGGACAATGGTTGTGGGAATATGGCGAATGCGATCAATATTTTCTAGAAGTTGCATTTCTGACAGGAAAAAGCCTTTGTTCATAAAATAGTGGCATTCTAGTCGCGCAAAGGCTTCGGCGAAGTCCTCTGTGCCAAAGCGAGCTATTAGCTCTAGATCTGGGATGAGCTTGCTAGTACTGGCTTCCCAAACTGACCAAGCACGGGCTGCTTGCGATCGCACCTGACAATCATCACTAGTGAGGCGGCGATAGTAAGCAGCAATCATATCGTGACGTTCATCGGTGGGAATTAGCTCAAGGTATTGTTCCCAAGCTTCAGGGAAAAAATAACCTGCCCCCTCTTGATAAAACCACTCTAATTCTTTGCGCCTCACCATAAAAATGCCCCTTAAAATCAAGGCTTGGCAATATTCAGGATGGGTTTCACTATAGGCAAGGGCGAGGGTACTGCCCCAACTTCCCCCAGATACAACCCAATGATCAATGTTGAGATATTTACGCAAAGTTTCAATATCTTCGACTAAATGCCATGTGCTGTTTTCGATAAGTTCGGCATGGGGAGTACTATTGCCGCAACCACGTTGGTCAAATTGGACAATTCTCCATAAGTCTGGATTAAAATATTGGCGATAAAGTGGTTGACTCCCTCCTCCAGGACCACCATGCAAAATTACTACTGGTTTACCTTGAGGATTTCCTGATTCTTCAAAATAAATAGTATGTAAATTGGAAACCTTGAGCTTTCCCTGTCTATATGGCTCGATCGCGGGATATAGTTCACGCATAAAGTGCTTTTTAAAGAATTTATGGCTTGATTAAATTATCGAAGTGACTAATATAGCAACTTAAAGCTCAAAAAAAGAAAGAGTGCAAAGCACTCTTTCTTTTTTTGACTTATAGGTGACTTTCAGTTTGTAACATCCGTTTGTAGGCGAACCAACCTGAGGCGATCGCTACGACAAAAAAACCAATCAAAAATCGAATATGTAGCACCATATCTGGACTGGTGAGTGTTTTACTATCAGTGGAGAGGGCGGTAAAGGCTTCACTCATATGATAGACAGGATTAAATTGGGTAATCAAGAGTAAATCTTTTGATAAAAAGGTAGTCGGAAAAAAGGCTCCACCTAAAATCAATAGCGGCACGCCCACTCCTGCAACCAAAGAGTTGACATCTTCGACTTTACGAGCAAATTTTGTGGCTAGGACAAACCCCATTCCCACGTAGGAGCCAATACTTGCCAAAATCACGAAAATCCCCAACGCGATCGAGCCACTAAAACGGACATCCCAGAACGCTGCCACTGTATAGATGATTAGAGTCTGTCCAATCCCGATCGCTGCATAGGCGAAGAAAATGCCGAGAAAGTAAGAAATCCCATTAATCGGCGAAATTAATAGACGCTTAATCGTTAGACTTTCCCTTTCGGAGACAATCGTAGACATCGTGCCGCCCAGACAACTAAAAAACAATGCTGAGCCGATTAAAGTCGCAGGAGCCGCTAGTTTAAAAGATTCAGCTGTCGTGATTTTTGAACCTTCTGCTAAGACAAACCCGTTTAGTAACAGCATGGAAATGGGAAAGATCACCCACAAGAGTAAAGTACGATATGTGCGAAACAGTTCTAATAAAATACGTCGCCCGATCGCGATCGCTTCATACCCATAGTTCATGTGAAATTTTTAGTGATTGAGTGGCTTGCTATGGTAATTATAAGTAGAGGCGGACAGAAGCGATGCTTTCTTACGATAACGGTCAGTCACGTCAACCAACCAAGAACTCAAGTTCTTGGCTAAAAGCTCAAGTCTGCTTCAGCAGACTAAAGAATACTTCTCAGAAGCTTAGAACCAACTGTGTTAAATGGCAAAAATTTTTTTAGTAAATATCTAAAGCGCATTGTCTTCATTGCTGTTGCGATTTATCTTGCCTTCCGATTACAACAAACTTTGCAATTATTGCTAACTAGTGTGTTTTTAGCAGGAGCAATTACACCAATCGTTGAGCAGATATCCCGTTTTCACTTTAAGTTTAATCGCTGGAAATTTGGCTTAAATAGAGTGTGGGCTGTGGTAACACTCTATTTGTTCTTATTAATAGTGATCGTTTTAGCGATCGCTCCAGCACCGCAGATTATTTTGGAACTGGGACAATTTTTTATTAAGTTGCCAAACTTATTAGAGCAAATTCAATTGCCTAAAGGCGGACTATTAAATTTTAGCCAAGATGAACTCAGGCGCATTTTCCAAACGCAGCCATTGATCGATCAAGCCCAAAATTTTGGCAAAGACATTGTTGGTCAGACTTTTGTGTTTACCTTACAAGTAGTGAACGCGATCGGGGTAGGTATTTTAAGTATGTTGATTGCTGCTTATATGGTGATCAATTCCGATAGTCTTGTGCGAAGGTGCTTGCGTCCTTTTTCTAAGGAAATTCGCCAACAGGTTGAGATTCTTATCCCACCAATTACTAGATGTCTGGGAGCCTATGTGGTGGGAAGAGTTGGCACATCTAGCTTGCTTGGTTTCTGCACATATTTAACGCTCTCTATTTTTGGAATTCCCTATGCAGGAGCCTTAGGGTTATTAGTGGCGATCGCTAATTTAATTCCTTATATCGGTGGGCTAGTGGCGCTAGTGGCAATTTTTATTGCTGCGTGGGGTGTGGATTTTAATAGAGGTGCGATCGCTCTATTTATTTGCTTTGCTCTTCAACAAATTGAAGCCTTTATCCTTCAGCCTTGGCTAGTTGCTCCCTATTTGAATCTCGATCCCTTTGAGCTTTTGCTTTCGATTATTGTGGGAGCCGAACTATTTGGCGTAGTTGGTGCGATCGTCGCTCCACCGATCGCAGGTACTAGCAGAATTCTGTTCAATCATTTTGTGGCAAGTACCAGTGATGAAAATTCTGAGACTAAAGAATAAAAGGGCGCAAAGCGCCCTTTTATTCTTTAGTAAACCTGAATCCACTCATGGATTTCATAATCTGTCCAAATGCCATTTTGCCAATAGGGATCTGACTCCACTAAATTTCTTACTGCTGCTACATCAGTCGCAACATATACCGCAAATACTTTGGTCACATCTTGGGTAGGACCAACTGTTAGCAATGTCCCGACCTCATGTAAAGCCTTAAGATTATCAAGATGGGCTTGACGAAAGGGCGTACGTTTTTCGAGAACGTTATCGCAATAGCTGCCCCACATCACAAATTTTTTAAGTTCAGTACTCAATTTCCTAGCTATTCCTATAGATATAAATTCACTACTTCAAAATAATAGAGGCGTGCAAAGCACGCCTCTATTATTCTATTGATGAGTATTGATTTTAGTTAAAAAACAAGCGATCAACAATTAATGCAACTGTAGTAGCAAAAGCAGTCACACCTATTGCTACAAGAACATTTTGTCCTTGACTAACACTAAAACAAGCAACTGCACCTGCTCCTAAACCTGCTGTAACTGCGGCAACTACTGGATCTTTAGTGGATTTGTTATACATTTTAAAAATACCGACTATTAAAAATTTTTTATGCTTAATGATTGCTAGCCTACAACAGCCACTCAAACCCATTGATGGTTCTCAATAATTCTTCTTGCTAGCCAGTATTTTTGTAATATTCAGTTACAAATCAAATAGTAAAACCCATAAAGATAAGGGCGGCGCTTTACACCGCCTTTATCTTTATGGGTTTTATAAAAATAAAATGGCTACGCCATTTTATTTTTTGGTTTTACTGTCTATAGATAGATATCGCGATCGCTGATATCGCCTACCAAAAGTTGTCACCAAATATCTGTTAGATTTATATATGTTTACAAAGTCAATTTAATAAAAAAATTTTATGAGCTTACTGATCGTTGGTGCGACAGGTACATTAGGTCGTCAAATCACCCGTCACGCACTAGATCGGGGGCTGAAAGTCAAATGTTTTGTTCGTTATCCCAAAAAAGCAAACTTCCTCAGAGAATGGGGTGCAGACTTAGTAGCAGGCAATCTGAATAATCCTCAAAGTCTGGATGATGCATTAGAAGGGGTCACCGAAGTTATTGACGCAGCCACAACTCGGGCAACTGGATCTCTCAGAATTAGAGATGTCGATTGGCTCGGCAAAGTCTCACTGATTCAAGCTGCTGAACGCGCTAAGGTTGAGCGGTTCGTATTTTTCTCAATTCTCAACGCTGAGAAATACCCTAACGTCCCCCTCATGGACATTAAATACTGCACCGAAAAATTTTTAGAATCTACCGATCTTAACTACACCATCCTCAAGCCCTGCGGATTTTTCCAAAACCTAATTGGTGAATATGCGATCCCCATCCTTGAAAATCAAACAATTTGGATTGGCGGCGAGTCTTCGCCGATCGCTTATATGAACACTCAAGACATCGCCAAGTTTGCTATTCGCGCCTTGACTGTTAAAGAAACTGAGCGTCAATCCTTTGCGATCGCAGGACCAAAAGCATGGCAACCCAGCGAAATTATCAAACTTTGCGAAAGAATGTCAGGACGCACCCGCAGAACCGCCAACATGCCCCTTGGGTTATTACGCTTTGCGCGTAAGGTGGCTCTGGGCTTTGAATGGGGTTGGAGTTTTGCGGAGCGCATGACCTACGCCGAAGTTCTTGCTAGTGGCATTCCTCTTGATGCTGACATGAAGGAAACTTACAAAATATTTGGCTTGGAAGAAGACGATATCACTACTCTTGAAGCCTATATGCAGGACTACTTTAGCCGTATTCTTAAGAAGTTGAAGGAGCTAGATTACAAAGAACCAAAAATTAAAGCACCTTTCTAAAGCACATAGCCCTTGATGTGCGGTCTATGCTTTTCAGGTTTGTTATCATGATGTAGACATCAAACCAAACAGCTTCAAAATAATTAAACCCAATAATTAAAAAACATGAGCAAATCACCATTAGACGCTTTCTTTATTGGTAGAGCAACGGCTGAGGCTGTAATTGATCGCATTGAAGAAACGGTAACTGAGGCTCTTAGTGCCTTAGGCAAATTTGATGCCGAACAACGGGAACAGATTCGTATTTTCGTCGAAACCGTCTTGGAAAAAGCCGAACAACAAAAGGGAACTGTTACCACTGATGATAGTGATATCGATCCTGATGAGTTGCAAGAAACTATTGATAACCTCCGCGCCGAAATTGCTCAACTAAAATCTGAATTGCAGCAATATCGGAATCAATAAAAAAAGGAGCGCGTTGCGCTCCTTTTTTTATGATAAAAGCCTTGCATTGCAAGGCTTTTATTTTTTAACGTGTTGTCGGCAAAGTAGGTGATGCTTTCGGTGAAACGCTAGGCACAGGACTTGTACTATTAGGCGACACACTTGGTAAAGGACTAGGTGACGCTTTAGGAGTAGCACTTGGTGAAGCTGTCGTTTGAGGCTGAACTTGTGCTGGCTCAGCTTTTTTCTTCTCGCCTAAAATGCTAGGACTGCCATCGTCAAACACACCCGCAATACAAGAAATCATCAAGGTCGCTAAAGTACCCACAAATAAAGCCTTCCAACCCAGATCAGAAATATCACGGCGACGCGATGGAATCAAAGCAATTGTGCCACCCACGAAAATTCCTACAGAGGCTAAATGGGCAAAGCCTGATAATGCATAGCTAACAATAATCACGGTGCGATCGCTGATCGTACCAGCTTGAGCAGCCTGAGCCAAAGCTTGATAAGGTGGGATCGCTGTTTCTAGTAGTCGCCGACCAATGATCACTGAAGCTGGCCAAGAATCCTCTAATGATACTCCTGTCAGCAAAGTCAAAGGATAAAATAATGCTCCTTGAATATTAGGGAGATTAACCACTTTAAAAATATCGTTAATAGTTGCTAGCCAAGCAAAAATTTGATTAACCAGATCCACTAAACCCACAATTAAAATCAAAATTGCAGCGATCGAAGCAGCCATCTTCAAGCCATCCAAAGCGCCAATAATTGTGGCATCCATGGGACTCATCCGCTTCATTGCTTCGCCACCGGCATTTTCTAGTTCACCCTCTTCATCAGATTTTGAGGATTTATCCTCCTTGGGGATACCACCCATTGTTAGCGGTTCACCTGTTTCAGGCACAAGGATTTTTGACAACACAAAACAAGCGGGAATCGCAATAATCGAAGCTGAAACTAAGTGTCCAAGAATATTTGGAAAAACTGGTCGTAAAAAGCTCACATAAATCGCCAAGGTCGAAGAAGCCGCTGTCCCAAAGCAACAAGCCAAGATTGCACATAATTCACTGCGAGTCATCTTAGGCAAATAAGGCTTGACCACGATCGCTGCCTCAATACCTACAAAAATATTGGCGGCTCCACTCAGAGCCTCAGCACCGCTCAAACGCATTGTCCAGAAAAAGAGCTTAGCAAAAACCTCCACGACCTTTTGAATGATCCCCAAATTTTCCAGTAGCGCCATGAAGCCTGAGAAGAAAACTACCGCAGGCAAGGCTCGAAAAGCAAATACATAAGCCAAACGGTTCGTTGTGCAATAATTTGCAGCCGAGTTTGCCACACTGGTCAGATCATCTAATAAAACCTGCCCAGGGGGACAAGTACCATTGGGGCTTAGTGGCAATAATGCATAAGGCTCTTGTCCTGTAGGTGGGACAAGCAAACGTCCAAATACAAATCTTGCGCCAGTATCCGCCGATGCAAAGATGCCATCTAGCAGACCGCTAAACCACCGTAACCCTTCTCTAGTTTGGGGCTGCTGAAAAACTAAATAGCCAAGTACTAACTGCAAGCCAATTCCCCAGATAATGACGCGCCAAGGAATGACTCGACGATCTTCCGAAAAGATCCAAGCTATAAAGCACAAGCCAAAAATGCCAAAGAAAGAAACAAAATTCAGGTAGGTCATGGGCGTTTGAGGGTGAGATTAGTCAACATAGAGATCCAAGAAAGTCCAAATCCAGAACAGCAATCCCAAAGCAAATTCAAAAATCAATTAAAAAGTAAATTGGTTTTATAGTTGCAAAATCTAATCAAAATGTTACGATGATAAATGCTTTAAACCATGTCATTTCGCTAAAGGAATAAACTGTGGCAAACATCAAGTCCGCCAAGAAGCGCATTCAGATCGCTGAGCGTAACCGTCTGCATAATAAATCATATAAGTCAGCCGTCAAGACTTTAATGAAAAGCTATTTAGAAGCAGTTGATGCCTATAAGGCAAATCCAACGCCTGAAGCCCTAGAAGCAGTTAATGCTAAACAGTCTTTGGCTTATAGCAAGATTGATCGCGCTGTCAAGCGTGGAGTTCTCCACGGCAACACAGGTGCGCGTCGCAAATCAAAGCTCGCTGTCGCCCTCAAAAAAGTTACTGCTACAAACTAATAGTAATTAACCAATGATAAATTAGCGTTTTCCGAGCATTAGCAACTAAAAGTGTTTAAGTAGCTCATGGCACTGGGGGCTTAAATCATCTTTGCTATAATTTAATTCGGATAACGATTCAGGATTAGTCACTTTGGGCTTGCGGTCTTATAACGTTTTGTTGGCGACCCGAAATAATCGGGCAGGTTGCAGAATAATCGCTTTTCCCTACAGTTTTCTACGTCTGCGATCATGAGGTCTTCTCAACCTGTCCAGCCTATACCCTTTGGCTAAATCTAGATGTCTAACCTTGATAAAGAGAGCTTCTTGAACCCTATCTCTAATTTTAGAGGTGAGTTCACTCCGCAAAATTTAGCCTTTGATGCTAATCTGCAAGAGTTTACTAATCGTATTTCGATTATTTGTGCTTTAGAAACTGGGGGTAAGATTTCGCCTAATGAAGCTTATCTACAGATCAAAGAACTTTGGAAAAAGTTAGATGCATCCAGACAAAATCTTTTAGGCGACGACTAATTTATCTTGAAATGCTATATCAGAGTAGATCATCAACTCTTTTACACCCATACCATAGACATAAATCCACTAAAAGATTGTTTACAATCTTTAACATAGGTTTATACTAGAAACAATTAACTTCATTTTGCTGATTTCTCCCATTGCATGACTATCCAAAGCAATCTAATCTTTGGAAGCTGAGGTTTTCATAGAAAAGCTCTTTTTAAACCGCTTAAAATTTAGGGCAGAGATGTCCTTCGGCTTTGTTAGTGATTGTTTATCCCGTGCGATTGGCAGAATAGGCGAACTGTTCGTAGAACAAATTTGCTGCAAATCTTAGGATCATCCATGCCCTCATCTTTTCTTTCTCTCGGTATTTCTGAAGCACGAGTTGCTAAGCTTGAAGCGATTGGCTTTACAGAGCCTACAGCTATTCAAGAACAAGCAATTCCTCAACTGCTCGCAGGAGCAGATGTACTTGGTCAAGCTCAAACTGGTACTGGTAAAACAGCAGCCTTTGCTCTGCCAATTTTAGAGCGCTTAGACTTGACCAACGACTCATTACAGGCGTTGATTTTAACTCCAACTCGTGAATTGGCTATTCAAGTTGGACAAGCGCTACGTAGCTTTAATACCAAACCTGGTGCAAAGATTCTCACCGTATATGGTGGATCTGACATCAGTCGCCAAATGGTTCAATTGGAACGTGGTGTCCATGTAGTCGTTGGTACTCCTGGTCGTGTCATCGATTTGATGGAACGTGGGAAGCTAAAATTAGAGCACCTTGCTTGGTTTGTTTTGGATGAAGCAGACGAAATGCTCAACATGGGCTTCATTCAAGATGTTGAAAGGATTTTGGTAACCACTCCTTCTACTAAACAAAGTACTTTCTTCTCGGCAACTATGCCTCCTGCGGTAAAGCGCTTGGTAAAGAACTTCTTGAAGTCTCCTGTAACTGTCAAGGTGGAGACTCAAGATTCTACACCTACTCGTATTGATCAACAGATTTATCTGGTTCCTTATCATTTGACTAAGGAAGAGGCTTTGCTGCCTGTTCTAGAATACGAAGCTCCAACTTCAGCCATTATCTTTGTACGGACTAAGGATTCGGCAAGCCGCCTGACTGAGATTCTGCAATCTTCTGGTCACAGTGTTGATGAGTATCACGGTAACCTCTCTCAGTCTCAGCGCGAAAATCTATTGCGTCGCTTCCGTAACCAACAAGTACGTTGGGTTGTCGCAACTGACATTGCAGCGCGTGGTTTGGATATTGATGGTTTGACCCATGTGTTTAACCTTGATATTCCTGACGATCCTGAGCGCTATGTTCACCGTATTGGACGCACTGGACGCGCTGGCAAAAAGGGAACTGCGATTACTCTGATTTCTGGAAAAGAGCGCTACAAGTTGCGTCAATTGGAACAGCAAGTGGGAATGCCTTTGCCTCCTCAGCCATTGCCTAATGTTGCTCAAATTCAAGAGCGTCGCATCGGTCGCTTCACTGAGCAAATTCTAGAGGCTCTGTCTGGCGAGCGTTTGGCTTCGTTTTTACCTTTAGTATCGCAATTGGTTGAGGATTATGATCCTCAAGCGATCGCTGCCGCAGCTTTACAACTTGCCTATACTCAACTGCAATCGGATAAAGCAGAACAAGCTGCATTGCAAGTTTTGGCTAAGCAACCTCACAGTCCTTCTGGTGGACGCGATCGCGATGGCGGTGGTTACAACAGTGGTAGACCAATCAAGCGTGGTCAAAGTGGTTATCGTGGCGATGGCGGCGGTGGTCGTTCAGGTGGCGGTGGTCGTGAAGGTGGATATGACTCTCGTCGTCCTACCCGTTCTGGTGATCGCGATCGTTCTTCGGCTCCAGTTAAGTACTAGAACTAAGTCAGAGGAGTTGCTTCTCAACTCCTCTGATTGGGAACTAATTCACCCGATCGCTTGATATCTCTACTCTAGAGATTAAGAGATAATCTTAAATAAGTAATCGCAGCCCAAGTCATTGATAGGGATATCCATAAAGTGGAATTCTCTTAAGTGACTTGGGCTCCATATTTTAATGGTCATATTCAGATCATGCAGTCTTTAACTACTTTTTCTAATCTTGATACGAACCTTCGCAAAAATCTGACTGCGATTTTTTTGGCTGGTCTATTTTTCTGGTCGAGCATGGCTTCCCAGTTGCCTACCTTGCCGCTCTACATTCGCACCTTAACGCAGTCCTTTGACGAAATTGGGATCATTATGGGTTCCTTTGCGATCGGATTGCTCGTTTGTCGTTCCTATCTGGGGAGACTTGCTGATCGTAAAGGTAGACGCTACACCATGAGAATTGGGTTGATTGTAGCGGCTATAGTTCCCTTATGTTATGCATTATTACCATCTATCCCTTTATTAATGTTCTTTCGCGCAGTGCATGGGATCAGCATTGCCGCTTTTGCCGCTAGCTATAGTGCTTTAGTTTCTGACCTTGCGCCCATTGAGAAACGGGGTGAAGTGATTGGCTACATGAGCTTAGTCAATCCTTTAGGATTGGCTTTGGGCCCTGCGATTGGAGGATTGATGTATGAAGCTTGGGGATACCAACCTCTGTTTGTCTCAGCCTCTTTGTTAGCATTGGCTGGGCTGTTGCTGACAACTCAAATTGAAACGGAAGGAAATATTGGCGATCGCCAAGTTTCCTCAACAACTAGTGCAAAAGTAGGATTTTGGAAGACATTCCTTAATCCTCGAGTCAGAGTTCCTTCTACGGTTTTATTGCTAGTGGGACTCGCCTTTGGAACGCTTAGTTCTTTTATGCCAATTTTGATGCAGCAAAAACATATCGCGTTGAATGCGGGCTTGTTCTACATGGCGGCAGCATTATCTGGTTTTATTATTCGTTTCCCTGTGGCGAGACTTAGTGATGAATGGGGGCGTGGCATTTTCATTTCGATTGGTATCTTCTTTTATGGCTTGTCGATGGCTATTATCTATTTCGCCGATCATGACTATGCATTTTTATTGTCGGGAATTGCCGAAGGGCTTGGCTCTGGCATTGTGATTCCTTCGGTGGTAGCTTTGCTCGCCGATCGCACGGTTCCACAGGAGCGCGGCTATGTATTTGGAATGACATGGATCGGTTTTGATGTGGGGATCGCCTTGGCGGGTCCAATTATGGGCAAGATGATTGGGTTAGTGGGCCTCACCAATATCTTTGCGATCGCGACAGGTTTGTGTGTGATAGGAATGGTTGTTTTTGCTACGCAGTCTAATAAAACGGTGTCTGAGTCCTTTAAATTTGCGATCGGTAAAACGAGCGATCGTTATGCGGTCAAATCCATAGCCATTCATGTTTAATACCAAATTAAGAAATGGCTCCGCCATATCTTAATTTAAAAAACCTTACTGGGCTTGGTTTTTGATTCACAAAAGTGTTGTCACACTTTTGTGAATTGGGATAATTACAGCAAAACCAAAAAGAATGATTGCGACGCAAAGCGTCGCAATCATTCTTTTTGGTTTTAAGATACTGCGAAACACGCTACATCTTATGTATAGATACCGTCGATTGTGTTAGGACAAAATCAAAACCCAAGAAGAGAATGGCGGCGCTTCGCGCCGCCATTCTCTTCTTGGGTTTTATGTCCTCATACACTTGGCGACAGCTATATAGATAACTCTAGTTAGACATTGATGGAGAGCTAGGCTCAGGAGTTGTAGCCGTATCAATTTTGCTTTCGGTTGAGGAAGTAACCGCTCTCGGTTGATAAAGTGACATAGAGCCTACAATCGGAATCGCAGAGGGACAACTATCGGTCTTATACCAAACGCGCTTACCTGAAGTTAAACCCTCACTAGCAGGACTTTGTAGCGTAGTGCAATTTCTTTCTGTTTCATGAATTGAAAATGCACCCATGTTTGAGAGTAAGCCTTGACTGACCACATCAATATAGCGATCGCGATAGATTCCTTGAACAATATTGCGATTGTAGAGACTGGCTGAAGTACCGACTTTGAGCGCGTATTTGTCAATCATCCAGTTAGGAACGAAGTAATTGTTAGATTCGCCCGCACTGTTTTTGAAGGTAACAATATTACCAGAAATCTTTTCGATGACTTGAGAAGTAGTGCTGTCGAGGTACTCACCCATAGGTTGCGCCTTGACTGCTGTGACTGATGTTGTGGAAGCGATCGCGATCGAAATCGCACTGAAAAAGCAACTGAGAATAATTTTCTGCATAGTTTTGAATCTCTAAAGATACTGTTTTGTTTTTTGGTGTCTACTCCTTTAACGATGGCAAGACTCGGTTTAAACTCCTGCATGAATTGATTGACTACTGCACAAAACTTATCCTCTTAAATTAAGGAGCAGTGTTTCACGCTGTCCCTTAATTATTCGGCACTATAGCAACGCAAGAGATAGATAGGACAAATCAAAACCAAAAAGATGAGTGGCGGCGCGAAGCGCCGCCACTCATCTTTTTGGTTTTATGTCCTAAGCAAAACTTACATTGCTATAAGACTAATTCACAAAAGTATCGTTATATTTTGGGGATTTAAAAACTATAGCAACGTAAGAGATAGCTCGGACAAAAATCAAAACTCAAAAGATGAGTGGCGGCGCGAAGCGCTGCCACTCTTTGGTAAGCAAAACTTACATTGCTATAAACCCCGTAAAGGTTGTAAGCACATAAAATGGCGTAGCCATTCTGTGTGCTGCTATAGGGCGATCGCTATATCATATTTATATTGAATTATGGGTATGTTTTTAGAGCATGTCGTTACGAAAACATCACGATACGGGACTAATACTCAATAACTTAGAGAGGATTTTATGTCCGCACCAGACTCCGAATTACCCCAAAAAGCAGGGCGAGCCGCTCAAGCTGGCGCAAGTCTAGCCACAGCCAAAATCGTAGGAAATCTTGCCCTTGCCTCTAGTATTACGATCGCCCTACTGGTAGGGATTGTATTTTCATTAGTTACCGCCACAATCTTTATCGTCAATAGCCCCGATCCAGTTCTTGGTTTTGGCGTTGCCGTAATTGTCACAATTGTGGTAAATGCGATTATTTTCTTTGTGTCACCTTGGATCATGGACTTAACCCAAGGTTGGCTCTACCACACACGCTGGGTGCAGATTGAAGAAATCGAACGCCTCAGCCCTGAATCAGCCCAAGCAATTCAGCGCATTTGCAGTCTCAAAAATCTAAAGCAACCGCGTCTTGGTCTTATTGACGACAATAACCCCACTGCTTTTACCTATGGTGCTTTGCCAGATAGCGCCCGTTTGGTGGTTAGTGCAGGGTTGTTCAAATATCTTGATGATGATGAAGCTGCTACAGTTTATGCCCATGAACTTGGTCATATAGTTCATTGGGATTTTGCAGTGATGACCGTTGCTTCGACATTAGTGCAAATTACCTATTTGCTGTATGTCACTATCCGCGAAATCGGCAGAAAAGTTAATGATGAACGTGCTGAAAATGCAGCCATGATCACGGCTTTTATTGCCTATGGGTTTTATATCGTCGGTACATATTTGCTGCTATATCTATCGCGCACTAGAGAATATTTCGCTGATCATTTTGCGGCGGAACAAACGGGTAATCCTAATGCTCTATCCCGTGCTTTAGTCAAAATCGCCTATGGCATTGTCCAAGAGACTGAAACATCAAAGGAGCCAAGTCGATTGCTGCAAGGCACTCGCGCCCTTGGTATTTATGATGCAACCGCAGCCGCTTCTACTGGTACTGCTTACCAAATTTCTTCTTCTCCCGAAAAAGTTGGTCGCCTATTCCTTTGGGATTTATTCAATCCTTGGGGCTGGTGGATGGAGTTAAACTCTACCCATCCCCTTACAGGTAAGCGAGTTCGCGCTCTCAGTAACTATGCTGAGCAGTTAGGGCTGGATATGGAGTTTGATATGGGTCGGGTGGTTGCCGAAGGTAAGCAACTTGATAAGAAGCGTCTCTATGGCACTTTCTATCAAGATGTCCTGCTCTATGGTGCAGAATTTATCGCCATTGTGATTGGTTTAGCGATCGGAGCGGTTCTGGTTAAAAGCATCGGTGGTTTAAAAGCATTTATTGCCATTCCACTTCTATTACTAGGTGCTGTGATGATCTTTAAGCGATCGGTCATGTACCCCAGTTCTAAGAACGCTCCTGCGAATGATGTGATTACGCTCATGTCTGATGCCTATGCTAGTCCTCTGCGTGGTCAACCTGTGCAATTGGAAGGAACTCTTATCGGGCGTGGGGATGCTGGTTATGTTTTTGGTTCTGATCTGAAGTTACAGGACAAAACTGGCATGATGTATCTGCTCTATGCTTCACGTTGGGGTCCTCTAGGGAATTTCTTCTTTGGCATGAAGCGCGTACAGGGCTTGATTGGAATGGAAACCACTGCAAAAGGTTGGTTCCGTCGTGGTATTGCCTCTTGGATGGATTTAGAACTTCTATCTACTACCAATGGCAACAAAGTTTCCAGTCATCCTGCTTTTTGGGGACTGTTATGGTCAATCATCTTTTTGGTTGTAGGCGCGTTACTATTTCTTTCTAAATAGTTTTTAGCTTATACAAAAGCAAAAAAGAGAGGGCGATCGCCCTCTCTTTTTTGCTTCGTATAGCAATGTAAGTTTTACTTAAGCTTTCAATTTGACTGGTAAGCGATCGCTAAAGATGCAAAGGTCAATCTGCCCGAAACAACACAAGAATTTTTACATGAAGTTGAAGAATACTTTGCCTGTGATGCCAATGAGATGGAACAATCGAACTTTACATTGTTTTGCTAGACCTAAATCATCTGCTGTATTCGTAAGTGTTAAGCTCCTTGCTCAAAGGTTGTATAGACGCAAAGCAACCCCGCAAAGCCTTATAATAGTAAGACACTTAGTAAGAATTGCCGATCGCACGCGGGGAAAGCAATGCCAAGCCATGCAAGGAGAATTTGATTAGCGTATGACTGAAATCTTAGAAGATCGCATTATCCCCACAGACCTGCGCGGTGAAATGTCGAGATCGCGCTAAAAATAAGTCTTGATGGCGATCGCCCCTATACCAATCAACTGCGTATTTTTATCTTTAACATTCCCAAGGATTGACCAGAGTTATTTGACAGTCACAAAAATCTGTAATATTACGAGTTGCTAGTACAGCATTTTTAGAAAGAGCGATCGCTGCAATTTGAGCATCAGCTTGGGCGATCGGTTTACCAATTTGTCGCCGCAATGAGGCTAACTTTGCATATTCCAGAGCCGCCGCACTATCAAAAGTCAAAATCCGCTCTAAAAAATCTTGCTGAAACATCTGCCGCACTGCTCTCTCCATATCACTACGGCGTTTTCCTACAGGCAGTAGAGCAAGTCCGTAATACATTTCCGCCTGTGTAATTGTGGTGACAAAGACTTCTGATGAAACTTGCCGTGCAATCCAATCCATAACTGTATGATTAGGAACTGCTCTCATAAATTCTGAAAGCACATTTGTATCGAGGATAATCATACATCCTCGAATAATGGGCGATCGCGAATCGGTTCTCTCTCAATTGATGGCAAATCAAGTCCACCTAAATTTGCGAAGCGCTGATGGATAGATTCACCAAGACTCTTTGGAGTATCTTCTTGTGCAAGAACATCTTTGAGGATTACCCGTACCTCTTCTTCCATAGAACGCCCTAACCGCGCTGCCCTAATTCGCAGTTTAGCCTTGAGAGCATCATCTAAGTTCCGAATCGTAATGTTAGCCATCTTTGCAATCAATTAGTGATGTCAATGATAGCATGAGTTAGGTTGGATTAGTGGGGCAAGCAGTGCAAGGCGATCGCTCTAAGAATATGTCATGAGCGATCAGCCTAACACTGAGATAGACTAAATTTTTTGTACTCTGAACACAGCTTTGCATGACAACATACGTTTGTAAAAGGATACTTCAAATATAAGATGTTCTTTAAGATAAGAATCTGATTTAAATTACTAAATTGTCGCAAAAGTATTATAATTAAATCATTAATTAAGTGATAGTAAAACTGTGTATATATCTAAGATTCATATCCAAGGATTTAGAAACTTCCAAAACAAAGAGATTCTTTTTAATGATGGGGTCAATGTTATCATCGGTCATAACAATGCAGGTAAGATAAATCTTCGCTCATATGGGGAAGCAGGTGAAATGGCAAAATAGGAGGGAGTCATTTTCATGAATCGATAGAGATGCCATGATCAAATTTCCCCTGACGGAATTGTTAGATGAGCAAGCCTGCTATGAATGGTTATTAGAAATTCTACATCCGAAAGGATTGTATTGTCCCAATGGACACGCAATACCAGTGGGACAAGCGCCACACGATCGCCAACGTACACCAATCGTCAAATACAAGTGTCGGGAATGTGGGAAAGTGTTCCATATTTTTACAGGGACAGAC
>NZ_JACJQY010000021.1 GCF_014696925.1 Phormidium tenue FACHB-1050
TGTGTCGGGTTCGCTTCGCTTTCGCTCGTCTCTCCCTTCAGCGCTTTATTAAGTTAGCAAGCTTAATTAACTTTGTCAAGCGTTTTCTTGAATAAAGTTTTAATTTTTTGCTAGAAATCCTCTCAAAGCTATACGTAATAAGGCATTAAGAGAAGAAACTTTTTTATTATTTGGGCAAAGCAGCATCAATAGATTTGGTTACAAGAGCTTGAACTGCTTCTACACCTTCCCAGCCTCTGATTTCAGTGACTTTCTTTTCTAGGTTTTTATAGGAACGGAAAAACTCAGCAATTTCTTCAAGGCGATGGGGGGCAATATCAGCCAATGTTTTAACATCAGCATAGCGGGGATCTTTAGCGGGGACGCAGAGGATTTTTTCGTCGCGATCGCCGCCATCAATCATGATCAGCATCCCGATGGGGCGTGCAGGAATAACGCAACCAGGAAATGTGGGTTGATCCATGATCACCATGCCATCAAGAGGGTCTCCATCATCAGCAAGGGTGTTGGGGACAAAACCATAGTCATAGGGATATTGGACTGAGGAGTAAAGGACACGATCAAGGGCAAAAGCATTGAGGTCTTTGTCGAATTCGTATTTATTTTTGCTGCCTGCGGGGATTTCAATCAGGACGTTGAGGATGCCTGCTTTAGGTTGGGGGGGGATGCGCGATAAGTCCATTGGGTACTCCTTGATTTAGTTTTTGAGTTGTTATTTTTTTTATGCTATGACAGATGCTAGTCGCATAGGAGATCGTAGGCTGCCTAGAAAAAGTATAGCGATCGCAAGTACCGTTAAGACATAAAACCTAGAAAGAGATGACAGCATTTAACATCACCATCCTTGTTACAGCACTTTGCGCTGACTGAAAGCCCTGAGTAATTTCTGGAAGACTTGCAGAGCAAGTCTTCCAGAAATTACTCAGGGCTACTCAAAGCCTTAAAAGACTTTAAACTTAGATGGTGACAACAATAATTCACAAAGGTGTAAGGACACTTTTATGAATTGGCGCTCAAATCGAGTGAAGTTTTTAAAAGAAAAAGCATACTTTTTTTCTTTTGGTATAAGTGCGTAAGGAAAATGTATTTGAGGTTAATTAGTTACGCTGATATTCACGTTAAGAAAAGTATGCTTTACTGTGATGCATGTGAAGTGTGAGGATGTGCATGTTTTTGCAGCAAGAAGCTCGGTTCCCTATTGGTGTTTTTGATAGTGGGGTTGGGGGACTTACGGTTTTACAAGAAGTTCATCGCCAATTGCCTAATGAGTCTGTGGTTTATTTCGGTGATACAGCAAGATTGCCCTACGGGAAGCGATCGCCTGCTGAAATCATTGAGTATGTATATGAGATTTTGCACTGGATGCAGTCTGAGCAAGTCAAGATGGCAATCATGGCTTGTAATACCAGTTCGGCTTTAGCATTAGATATAGTGCGAAAAGATTTTGATCTGCCGATTTTAGGATTGATTTTGCCAGGAGCGAGAGCAGCTGTTGGTAAAGGCAAGAGAATTGGGGTAATTGCCACGACCGCAACTGTTAAAAGTGAAGCTTATGTAAGGGCTATTTGTGAAAGCGATCCTCAAGCACAGGTTTTTCAGGTAGATTGTCCTGAATTTGTACCTTTGATTGAGTCTGATCGGATTAACGATCCATACACATTGCAAGTAGCCAAGGATTATTTACAACCACTGGTTGAGGCAAATATTGATACTTTAGTTTTGGGTTGTACTCATTACCCACATTTATCAGGGGTTTTACGCCAAATTTTGCCGTCTCATGTGGCTCTAGTGAATCCTGCGTCTTATGTGGTGAGAGCAGCAAGTCAAGAGTTAGATTTGATGGGACTAAGATGCTTAGATAATCGTAGCGATCGCGCTGAGACTCGATTTTTTGTAAGCGGCGATCCAGATCGTTTTGCTCAAGTATCACGACGCTGGCTAGGAAAGTCGCCATTGGTGGAAAAAGTTTACCTATCTCCTGTAGAATTGCTGTCTTAAAGTTTTGATTGGCAAGCTCTAGTCAAATGGGAGTAATTTTTTTGAACCCATATTACCGACGATCGCTATGGCTAGTAATGTTAATGGCTGGGACATGCTTAGGTACACCAGCAGTTAATGCTCAAGTGCCTCTTAGCTTATCAGTACAGGACAATAATCTCCAAGCACAACTACCATCGTCAAGTCAGCAGTTACAGTTACGCAGCGTCCAAGTTAATGCGAATGGATTTGCCCTACAAATTAATGGCATTCCTCAAATGCGGGCATCACGAGTAGCTAACCCTGATCGCATTATTTTAGATTTACAAGCAACCGAAGTTTCACCCTATATCCATAACTCCATAGTACCGATCAATCGCTTCGGGGTAAGGCAAATTAGAGTGGCTCAGTTTCAAAAATCCCCTGCGATCGCTCGGTTAGTTTTTGATCTGGATAGTAGTAGCCCTGTCAATTGGCAGAGTTCTTTCGATCAAGCACGTGGTCTATTGGTACTACGCCCCATAGGGGCAGAAAACCTCAATACAAGTTTGCCAGTAACAACTTCGTCTATAGCGAACAAGGGTTTAGCTACGACAATTGAGGGTTTGTCTTTTAATGGTTATGGTCAGCTGGTAATTCAGGCTAGTCGAGCGATTTCCTACCGTAGCAGTGTAGATTTAGCTAGTAATACCTACAGTGTCACAATTCCTGCGACTCGGATTTCATCGCAGTTACGCCGACCAATCTTAGGAGCAAATAGTCCTATAGAGCAAATTCGCCTCAATCAGGTGGGTGATGCAGTAGTCGTTAGTGTGAAAACAGTCGCAGGTTGGCAGATTAACGAGACTAGCCGCACGAATCCGCTAGCGATCGCTTTACAGTTAACAAGTGTTGGACAAGTTACCGCAGGTCTTCCCCAAAATACGCGATCGCAAGTTCAGCCCAACTATGGCAATGTCACTTCTGGTCGCCAACTAGTTGTGATTGACCCAGGGCATGGGGGACCAGATGTAGGTGCTACCAGAAATGGAGTCTACGAAAAAGATATTGTGCTAGCAATGAGTAAACAGCTCGGCAGGATATTGCAGCAAATGGGATATTCTGTGATGTATACACGCACTGAGGATATAGACCTCGATCTAGAACCAAGAGTGCAGATGGCGGAGAATGCTAGAGCGAGTGCATTTGTCAGCGTTCATGTTAACTCCCTTGATGCAAGTTCATCACAGGTTAATGGGGTTGAAACTTATCATGCACCTAATGCGTCTTTGGGTAAGAATCTTGCAGAATTGGTACATCAGCAAATTATTGCGAGTACAGGTGCAAATGACCGTGGTGTGAGGTCAGCTAGATTTTATGTGATTACGAAAACTTCAATGCCTGCAATTTTGGTAGAAACTGGATTTATTACAAATCCATCAGAGGCTTCAAGGTTGCTTAATAATAACTATCAAGAGCGAATGGCCGCAGCGATCGCTCAAGGAATCGATCAATTCTTGAAATCTTACCGAAGATAGATAATCTGGGAATTGCTCCAGATTAAAAAATCTATTAAGAATCTAGCTGCTCGATCTTCTCAACTTTTAGATCTTTATGCCCACGGGAGAACTACTTTGCGATATCGACAACTAGCAGTTGGAATTTTGATGACTGTAGTTACTGACTATATCAGCCCTGTCTTAGGGCAGTTACAAGCACAGTCGATCAACAACACATCTAACTTATCTAGTAAAGTTCAAATAAACAGCATTCGAGCAACTAACAATGGCTTAATGCTGACTGTTAATGCTAATCCTCAAATTCGCATCCAAAGAGAGAATAATCCCGATCGCTTAATTGTCGATCTGCAAAACGCGAATTTGGCGCAACAATTACATCAATCAACTCTGCCAATGAACCGACTCGGCATTAAGCAAGTCAGAGTAGCTCAGTTTCAGAATAATCCTGCGATAGCCAGACTAGTTTTTGATCTCGATAGTAGTGATCCAAGCAGCAAATTTGCATGGCAAAGTCAGTACATCCCTGCCACTAGAACCCTACTACTAACTCAATCAAATCAAACTGCTCAAGAATTCCCAATTAATCCCTCAATCAATCCCAATCTAAGTCTCCCTAGACCAATTAATACTCCCAGCAGCCCCACATCTTCTACGCCTGCGGCGATCGAAAGATTGAGTTTTAGTAGTACTGGTCAACTCATTGTTTCAGCAAGCCAGCCCGTGAGCTATCGGATTGGTTTTGATGCTAACTCTGGTACTTATAACTTAACGGTTGCTAATGCAAAAATCTCACCAAATTTACAGCGTCCCAATCTTGCGGCAAACAGCCCTATTGAAAGAATTAGGCTCTCGCAAGTGGGAACCTCTGTGGAAATTGGGATCAAAACGATCGCTGGTTGGCAAGTACGTGAAACTCAACGTCTCAATAATCAACAAATTCAATTACAAGTTTCACTCAATAGTATTGTTCCAAACAACCAAACACCTTTACCTAATAACAATCCTGTTCCCCAATCTCCTCTAAATACAGGTGAGCGTCGCCGAGGAGTAATCCTAGTTGACGCAGGGCATGGCGGGCGTGACCCAGGTGCTATTGGTAACGGCATACAGGAAAAAGATGTTGTTTTAGACATCAGCATTAGCTTAGGAAAAGCCCTGCAAAATATGGGTTACACGGTTTATTACACTCGTACTAGTGATGTAGAAATTGATTTGGAGCCGCGTGTAGCTCTTGCCGAGAGAGTTAATGCTGATGTGTTTGTAAGTATTCATGCGAACTCTCTGGCTTCTCGCAACAATAGCGTTAATGGGGTAGAAACTTTTTTTGCCCGAGGCTCAACAATTGGGAGAACGCTAGCTAGCTACGTTCAGTCACAAATCATATCAGCGACTGGTGCAACTGATCGCAGTGCTAAAGCCGCAGGTTTTTACGTAATTGCTAGAACTTCGATGCCTGCTATTTTAGTGGAGACTGGTTTTGTGACAAACCCGACTGAAGCGAGAAATCTTAGCAATCCTAGCTATCAAAAACAGATGGCTGATGCGATCGCACGAGGTATCGATCAGTTCATGCGTGTTCGTGGTAGGTAAAAAACAGGGAACCGCTTCGCGATTCCCCTGTTTTTCTCAAGAAGGAGCATTAGAAAATTCTAATGGAGATTGAGATTGCTGTTGATGTCTAGCATCGGTAATTAACCAATCTAAAGCTGCTGCTTGCAAATCGATAGTTGCACCCGTTTTGTCAACACAATAACGACCAAACACCAATTTATCGACTAGCCGCACATCTGATAAGCGCGAATACTCAAAAATTACGCTGCGCTCAACCACAGCCCCACTGCAAACATGACAATTAGGGCCAATCATTGTTGGGCCAATGATGGTCGCACCATCCTCTATTTGAGTCATACCCCCAATATAGACAGGACCACGGATGTCTACCTTGTCCCAGTTCACCGAAACATTTAAACCTGTATAAACGCCTGGCTTAACTTCCTGCCCAGGAATATTAACGTTTTTAATTTTGTCTGAAAGGACATCTTGAATTGCTTGCCAATAATCGGGAACTTTACCAATATCGACCCATTGAAAATCCATAGAAATAGCATGGAAAGGAAGGTTATCTGATACCAACCTAGGAAACAAATCACTGCCAAGGTCAAATTCCATATCCGAAGGCACATAATCGAGGATTTCTGGCTCGAAAATATAGATACCTGTATTGATGGTATTGCTTAGAGCTGACTCAACACTTGGCTTTTCCTGAAACTGTTTGATTCGACCATCGGAGTCCGTAACTACAACTCCATAGCTCGACACCTGATCTCTAGGAACAGTTTTCGTAATAATCGTAGCTAGAGATTTTTTTTGACGATGCCAGTTAACGGCATAGGTGAGATCGAGATCGATCAATGCATCACCACAAAGAACAACAAAAGTATCGTCAAAAAAAGGAGAGAAATCTTGAATTTTTTTGAGCCCACCAGCCGATCCAAGCGCACTACCTTGGAGCTTGCCATCAATAATGGTTCCTTCAAAGGAATAAGCCATCTGCACGCCAAACTTTTGACCATCTCGAAAATAATTTTCGATCTCTTCTGACAAGTGGCTAACGTTAACCATAATCTGATCAAAGCCGTGCTGTCTGAGTAACTCAACTAGAAACTCCATTACAGGTTTTTGCATGATCGGGATCATGGGCTTAGGCATGATATTCGTGATCGGGCGGATTCTAGTACCTTTACCCGCAGCCAAAATCATGGCTTTCATAAATTACGTTCTCCTCTCACTACGATTAAATGGCACTTGCATATCTTAGTAATTTGGTTACTACGTTATGTTCAAGAACCCTAAAAACCCGTCTTATCATACCCTGTAAGCCGTCTAAAAAAACTTAGGAAAGACTAGCTAGTTAGCCTCTAACTTAGAGCGGCAATGCTTTAACATAGCCACTCGATTTTTTAAACATATTTAGAATATTTAGACATCAATACTACGACTGTTGTATAGACTCATTGCTTTTTCTAGTCCATCCGCTAAAATACTGGTAACTGTGGACTCAGCCAGATCAAGAATTTCAGGCAAGATTTTAGTTTCAGCGGACGAAAACCCGCCTAAAACATGGTTAGTGACGTTTTGATTAGCTTTAGAAGCGATCGCACTATTATCACCATCAACTTTACTGCCACGACCAATTCCAAGACGAAGCCGAGGAAAATTTTGCGTACCAAGATGCGAAATTATGGACTTCATGCCATTGTGTCCCCCTGCGGAGCCTGAAGGACGCAATCGCAATTTACCAAGGGGTAAATCCATATCGTCATAGATCACTAGAATATTGGCAGGATTCGCCTTAAACCAATCAGCACAGGCTCGTACCGATTGTCCTGAGACATTCATATAGGTAGTTGGTTTGAGCAAACGGATCTTACCGCTACTAGCTAATCGAGTCGATAATCGACCTTCGCCAAAAATGCCATAAAAGCGCTTTTCTTTACCAAGAGAGATACCCCAAGATGTCGCTAAGCGATCAATCGCCATAAAACCAATATTGTGACGGGTACGCTCATATTCGGTACCGGGGTTACCCAGTCCCACAATCAGAGAAATAGATTGAGTCTCAAGCATCCGAGGCAGTTGTTACTTCCTTAGTTTCTTCTGAAGATGTGGCAACAGCAGCAGCGACGGGTGTGGCCACATCAGGATTTGGTTGTGCCGTCGGTTTATCGACAATGGTTGCAGTTTGCTCAAGGCGATCGGCTTCGCGCTTAAACTCTGATTCAAATTCACGGGAGGCATCTTGAAACCCTTTAATCGCTTTGCCCATACTGCGCCCAATTTCTGGCAGTTTTTTTGGACCAAAGATCAAAAGTGCTACCAACATGATCAGAATCATTTCAGGCAAGCCAATACCAAAAATATTCATGGGGAGTGACCTTAAAATTTATATACAACGAAAACTATTGATACGTTAAAGGCACGCAGAGCGTGCCTTTAATCTTTGCTAAGGATAGCTAGAACCTAGCCGCCCCAGTTGAGGTTAACACCATCAAGGATCAAGGAAGAGTTGTACAACTGGAGAATAATTACCAGAAATACAAGAAACAACGCCATGAATACAGCCATGAGAGGGGTAGTTCCCCAGCCACGAGAGACCTTACCGTATTCTGCGTTCAAAGGTCTGAGGATATCGCCAAGGCGGGTACGTTGTGACATAACTTTGTCTTCTTAAAAGGATTGTTACAAAATAGTATAATTGTAATTAAGAATAACTCAAATCATTGGTTCAATTCATGGAAAACGCAACTTCGATCGCGGTGACTATTGCCGTATGTGTGATCGTTTTAACAGCTTATGCGATATACGTGGCGTTTGGTCCACCCAATAAAGAATTAGTCGATCAGTTTGAAGAACACGAAGATTAATTTAACTAAACCGTGCCTTGCGCGGTTTAGGCGAATAGTTTAGGCGAATAGATGATTAAAAACTTACGACTAACTCATGAAGTTTTGGATGTATCAGAGGTCTATACGATAGCTGATAATGCCCGTAATGGAGCCGTGGTGCTGATGAGCGGCATGGTACGCAATCAGACGGGGGGAAGAGCCGTTGATTATTTGGACTATCAAGCCTATGAATCGATGGCTTTACAAGTTTTTCAGGAAATTAGCGATCGCTGCCATCAGAAATTTCCAGACGTTACCGAAGTTGTCATTCATCATCGTCTAGGAAAGTTAAAAATTGGCGAAATTAGCGTTTTAGTCGCAGTGGGTTCTCCACACCGTGCTGAAGCTTTTGAAGCTTGTCGTTATGCGATCGACACTTTGAAAATTGATGCCCCGATCTGGAAAAAAGAATTTTGGCTGGACGGCATCAGCAGTTGGGTAAATTGTCCCATATAAGTAAAAAGACGCTTTGCGTCCTTTTATTTGGAGTTTTTGATGCTGCTAGAAAAATCTTTTTTTGCTCGACCTGCATACGAAGTTGCGCCAGATTTATTGGGATGTACTCTAGTTAGAAGGATTGACAAGATTGAATATCGGGGAATTATTGTCGAAACTGAAGCCTATGACGCAACTGATCCTGCCTGTCATGGCTATCGCCGCAAAACTCAGCGCAATGCCGCTATTTTTGGTGAACCCTGTACTGCCTATGTTTATTTAATTTATGGAATTTATCATTGCGTTAATATCGTCACCGATCGCGAAGATTTTTGCAGTGCAGTATTAATTCGGGCGATCGAATGCGATCGCTTACCAAGTTGGCACAATCCCAAAGAAAAGGCGCATCGAGCAGGGGCAGGACCTGGCAAACTTTGCCGCCTATTAAAAATTGATCGACAACTTGATGGGGTAACGCTGCATCCAGATACGGATCTATGGCTCGAAGTACGATCACCTGATTTCGCTGAGCCAATTTACCAAACCACAAGAATCGGAATTACGCAGGGAGTAGATATTCCTTGGCGTTGGTATTTAGGCGATCGCACCTCAGTATCTCGAAAAGTGACCTAAATAAGTACCCAGAATAAGTACTCAGCATTTAGTGGTGCAGCACGAAGTGCTGCACCACTAAATGCTGGGCTGGAAAACATTGTCAGATCTTTAGACGGCGCTCTCTCAATATTAATAACTTTAGAAATAACCTTTTCATAACTTTTGGGTAAATAAATATTGAATTTAGGAAGTAGGATGTTCCTATGAAATAGAAAAGTACAGTTGCATAGCCCAAAAGCCTTATCTAAATTAAATAATTGTTTAGATAGCTAAAGCAGTTCTTCAACTTCATATTTTCTAAAAGTTATCCAGACATTTGAATTAACAATTAAATAATTTATTAAATCACTTTAGATATTTTTAGTACCTCAAAACTGGGGAAAGGAGAAAAAACATGCATATTGAAGTAATGCAGCCAACGGGACATCTTAACGCCACTAGTACTAACTATTTTCGTCAACAAGCTAGTCATGTTTTAGATCGGAAACCTGATGTATTACTTATTGACCTAAAACATCTCAAACAGATGGATAGCTCAGGTTTGGGGGCTTTAATTTTTGCTTTGAGGAGCGCAAAGGCGATCGGCTGTAAGTTTGCACTCTGCTCAATTAGCGAATATATCGAATTTTTGTTAGAAGCAACATCAATGAAAAACTTATTTGATGTATTTGAAAATCGCAGCCAGTTTGAACATTCTTTGAAAAAAGTTTAACTATATCAATCTTGCTTAAGATATAAAACCTAAATAAAGGCGGTGCGAAGCGCCGCCTTTATTTATTTTCTAAAAGAGGCGTGGTGCTAAGACATCATGCCTCTTTTAAGTTTTTATATTTGCGATCGCTATTATTGTTAAAACTTAAAAATCTTATATAGCCGTCCTATATCATTTGTGGATTTTTTTAGTTTGTGGAAGGACACCCCGATGGGGAGTCCTTCCACAAACCATGTAGGATTGCTACAGCCATGCAAGAGTTAAATAAGACGAAATAAGACAAATTAAAACCCAAAATCCAAGTAGCGGCGCTACTTGGATTTATTGCGTTCCAGCGATCCCCTAACAAAGCGCTGCAAATTATTGTTAAAATTTCTCCATCCTACTGACTGGTCAATAAGATCAAACAAATTATGGAACCTAAAGAAAACACTGACGAATCGATCGCAGAAGATCCAGCCGAAACTTTAAAAGCTACTAGTCCAGACAAAAAGTCTCCAGAAGCACCAGAAATAACAAAGTCAGTAACATCCGTTTCTGTAGCAACATCTGAAGCCAAAACAGTTGCTACTCCACCCATAGACGACTCACTCAACGTGAGTTTCGATATTTTGAAGCAAATCAAGGAACTTTGGGAGGAGTACTTTGGTGAAGGCAAAAAAACCAATCGCACCCTAGCGATCGCCATAATTGCTACCATCCCTGTATTTATTGTCACATCAGAAATTTTAGGCTTTTTGAATAAATTACCAGTATTGCCTAGCTTCTTTGAATTAGTGGGCTTTGTCTATTCGGTATGGTTTATCTATCGATACCTATTACTTGCTAATACTCGCAAGGAGCTAATCGATGGGATCACAGCTTGGAAAAGCAAAGTTTTCGGCTAAATAACCAATCTCACGACAAGGGGAATCAGAACAGCTATTCTGATTATGAAACCGATTTTGGTGTTTCCAGCGCCTTCGGCGCTGGAAACACCAAAATTGGTTTTTTGAAAGCCTGCCAACGGCGGGCTTTCAAAAAATCGATTTTTATAATGAGAATTACTGGGCTTAGAAGCCCTTTGTCTATAAGCGTGATATTTAGAGATAGGATATTAGCAAAGTAAAGCAACATCAAAAATTGTTAAGCTGTTTAATAGACAGTCTTGGGAAGTGAAGAGGTATATACGTCAAGCATGGGCAAAATTGTAGGTATTGACTTGGGTACGACAAACTCTGTGGTAGCCGTTATGGAAGGTGGCAAACCCATAGTGATTGCAAACTCAGAAGGTAGCCGCACCACTCCCTCCGTTGTTAGCTTTACTAAAGATGGCGAACGTCTTGTCGGGCAAATGGCACGTCGGCAAGCAGTGCTAAATCCTGACAATACCTTTTATTCTGTCAAACGGTTTATCGGACGCAAGCATAGTGAACTCTCGGCGGAAACTAAGCGTGTCCCTTATACAGTACGTCGTGATGATCAGGGCAATATCAAGTTACGCAGCTCTAGACTTGAGAAAGATTTTGCACCTGAAGAAATTTCAGCAATGGTAATTCGTAAACTCGTCGATGAGGCGAGTCGGTATCTAGGCGAACCTGTAACAGGTGCAGTAATTACAGTTCCTGCTTATTTTAATGACTCGCAGAGACAGGCTACAAAAGATGCTGGTCGTATAGCGGGGATTGAAGTTAAGCGGATTTTAAATGAGCCAACGGCTGCCTCGCTAGCCTATGGATTAGATAAAAAATCCAACAAGAAAATTTTAGTATTTGACCTTGGTGGTGGCACATTTGATGTGTCTGTGCTAGAGGTGAGCGACGGTTTATTTGAAGTCAAGGCAACGACGGGCGATACCCAGTTAGGCGGTGATGATTTCGATCGCCAAATTGTGAATTACCTCGCTGAAGAATTTCTAAAATCCGATGGTGTGGATCTGCGTAAAGAGCGCCAAGCATTACAACGTTTGACCGAGGCAGCCGAAAAAGCCAAGATTGAGCTTTCGACGGTGGGCGTAACCGAAATTAATTTACCGTTCATCACAGCCACGGCTGAGGGACCTTTACATTTAGAAACTAGTTTAAAGCGATCGCAGTTTGAGCGTTTAAGTGCTGATTTATTAGAGCGTTTACAAATTCCCCTCGATCGCGTGTTACGTGATGCTCAAATTAGTCCGCGCCAAATCGATGAAGTGGTTTTAGTTGGTGGCTCGACAAGGATTCCTGCGGTACAGGAAATGGTGGGAAGAGCGATCGGTAAACCACCTAGCCAAAGCGTTAATCCCGATGAAGTGGTGGCGATCGGCGCGGTGATCCAAGCTGCGATTTTGTCGGGCGAAATTAAGGATGTGTTGCTGCTAGATGTCACACCTTTGTCTCTTGGTGTTGAAACTTCGGGCGGGGTAGTCAAACGTTTGATTCCTCGCAATACGACGATCCCCTGTCGCAAGATGGAATTATTTACGACTGCCGAAGATAACCAAACCTCTGTGGAAATCCATGTGATCCAAGGCGAACGAGATCTCGCTGAATATAACAAGTCTTTGGGGCGCTTTAAATTAAGTGGACTTGATCCCCAGCCTCGCGGCGTGGCTCAGGTGGATGTCACCTTTGATCTAAATACTGATGGGATTTTGGCGGTAACTGCTAGCGATCGCCGCACGGGTGTCGAACGCCGCGTCACAATTAAGGGTGCTTCGACTTTAGACGAGAAAGAAGTGCAGCGCATGGTCACTGAGGCTGAGCAATTTGCCGATCGCGATCGTGCTAAACGGGAACGCATCGAGAAACTTAATCGAGCCGATAACTTGGCAGTGGGAGCCGAGCGTCAACTCAAAGATTTGGCCCTTAATTACGGCTACAAACTCAGTTACGAACGCCGCAAACAAATTGAGGGATCGATTAAAAAGCTAAGAGATGCGATCGTCAAGGAGGATGATGCCCTAATTGATCGCGCTCAGTCCGAGTTGCAGGAAGCGCTCTATGCCCTATCAACGGAACTCTATGCCGAAGATGACGAGGATTACGATGATGAGGATGATGATTTATTTGGTGGCATCCTCGAAAGTATCGGTAGTTTTGCCAGCCGCAACAAACGGGGCAGGGACGAAGATGATCGCCGCCGTCCAAATACGCGAGTGTCTTACGATGACGACGATGATTGGATGTAGATAAAAAAGGCGGCGCAAAGCGCCGCCTTTTTTATCTTTTGGAGGTAAGCCAATAGGTTTGCATGAGTCCTTTGCCCTTGACTTCAATCGCACCCCGCTCGACCAAATCAAATTTAGGCTTGAGCAATTCATAGGTGGCGGCAGTCACCTGAATTTTGCCAACCTCACTGTGAGACTCCATCCGACTTGCCACATTCACCGTGTCACCCCAGAGATCGTAAATAAACTTTTGCGTGCCGATCACCCCTGCAATTACCGCACCCGTATGGATACCAACGCGAATTTGTAATGGTCTACCTGTCAAATCACGGAGTTCAGCCACTTTATCAACCATATCTAAAGCCATACAGGCGATCGCCTCTGCATGTTTTTCCGTAGGAATCGGAATACCACCTGCCACCATATAGGCATCACCAATGGTTTTAATTTTCTCTAAGCCATAGGTTTCACAAAGTGTATCGAACGTAGAAAAAATGAGATTGAGCAGATCCACCAAATCTTGGGGCGAAAGTTCGGAAGACATTCGCGTAAAGCTCACCAGATCGGCAAAGAGAACTGTAACCGACTCAAAACTATCCGCAATGACACCGTGAAACTGCTTAAGGCGATCGGCGATCGGCTTAGGCAGAATATTTAATAATAATCTCTCTGATTTCTCCTGCTCAGCATTGAGAGCTTCTTCAGCCATTTTTCTTTCAGTAATATCATCAAGTACACCCAAAATCCCGATCGTTTTGCCATCCGCATCAATAATTGGGAGCTTGCTAATATCCAGCCATATTGATTGTCCAGACTTATCTGGATTGAGTTTGCGCTGAATCACATGCATTTCAGGAATGTTAGATTCCATAATTTGCTGATCGTGAGTCCGAAACATAGTTGCCAATTCAGGATTATTAATTAGATCGTAGTCAGTCTTACCCACTACACTTTCTGGAGTCTCCAGTTGAGCATACATCGCCCAATTTTTATTACATCCTCTAAACACCAGATTTGTATCTTTCCAGAAAATTTGTTGGGGAATGCTATCAATAATTAATCGTAAATAGGTTTTTTGCTCTTCAAGAGCTTGCTCCGCTATCACCCGCGCCGTGATATCTTGAAAACTCCATACACGACCAATAATCTGATCGCTAAGCCTTTGGGGACGGGAATAGCGTTCCAAAACTCGACCATCAATCAGCTCTAACAAATCATAACTTTCACGTTCAGGATGGCTATAAAACTCCTGCGATCGCTGCATAAAGTCTTGAGGATCGAGCATCTTTTCCGATAGAAACTCTAATCTCAGGTCATAATCAGGTATAGATAAAACCTCCAAAGATAGCCCAAACATATCGATAAAACGCTGGTTGTAGCTATTGATATGCCCAACTCGATCAACGGCGACCACACCATCTGCGATCGACTCAAAGGTAGCTCTTTGTAAACTCACAAACTCTTCAAGGGTAGACTCAATTCTCTTTCGTTCCGTAATATCAACCCCAATTGAGAGAATTTCCACCAATTTTCCTGAATCATCTAAAATTGGGCGATTTGACCAAGATATCCACACCTGCTCTCCATCGCTACGGATATTTTGACTTTCTTGAAACATTGATATCTGATGAGAATTGTGGCGATCCTTCATCCAACTGAGTAAATCAGAAATAGTTGTGTCATCACTACCTTTGACAATCGTGCCACTAATATTTCTCCCCACCATTTCGTCTTCCTTACTAAACCCAAAAAAAGCTAGTCCATATTCATTAATAAATTTAATTGTGCCGACAGTATTGATACGTAAAATGATGCAGTTGGCAGCTTCCACAAGGGTGCGATATTTGATTTCACTGGTTTTTAAATCAGCAGTACGCTGTTCTACCCGAATTTCTAACTCCTCTTTACTTTGAGCAAGCGCCATAAAAGAAATCTGTAACTGTTGCGCCATTTGATTAAAGGAGTCAGCCAGAATTGATAGCTCTCGCACATTTGCAGTTTCGATGGGACGATAGGGTTGACCAGTAGCGAGATCGGCTGAAGCAGACAGATTTGCAAGCAAGTGAGAAGCATCAATAAGCTTCTCAACGGGTTTGGCAATCCATTTTGATGTATAAAAACCTGTCAAGCTAGCAAAAACTAGGGCTAAAACACATAAGACAATCGTGTTGCGTGTGTTGATATTAATGCGATCGCGAAAGTCTTCTTCAGATACTGCGACGATCATCAGCCAGTCTAATCCCTGAGCATTACGTAATCTCGTAATCTGAATATATTGGGTTGCACCCTCCCATTCCATCTGGATTTGCTGATGCTTGGGAATATCAGCAGAATTAAGATATTTTTGTTGAAGATTTTGAAAGACTAAGCGCAGTAGAGGATTTTGGCTTTTAAGGGCATGAATACGATGTTGTTTTTGATCTATGGAAATATAGGATGCTTCTGAAGTTGATGTAGCAACGATCTCCCCCGATGGTTCCAAAATAAAGGCTTGTCCTGTTTTAGCGATTTTTAGCTGTCTTAGAAAATCCCCTATTTGAGAGAGCGTTAAGTCGATCGCCATGACTCCCCGCAAGTTACCAGATTCGCTATAAATCGGCAAAGAAGCCGTAATCCCTAAAATCGGACGTGCTACAAATGGATAAATAGGACTCCAGACTGTTTGGCGAGCCTTAACTGCTGCCTTGTACCAAGGGCGATCTCGAGGATCGTAAATATTTACTTCAATTTGGTTAAGGACTTTACCAGTGTTATCTAAGCGAAAGATGGCTTTTTGCAGTGGTGCTACTAAATTTGGCGAAGAAGATCGATGCAACACCAAAGCATTACCTTCTCGCCTTTCCACACCAAGGAATTGACCTTGAGGATTTGCTGCGTAGAAAAAATATAAACTTTGAGCTTGGCGCATCTGCTGCCAAAATAATTTGTCTAAACCATTTAAATTCTCAAAATTTAGATAGCCTGCCTTTGCCAAGGATCCATGGGCTTGCAGAATCTCTAAAGGGGCTTCAAAGTAACCCCGCACATGCGCCTCAATCGTATTGGTTACTTCCTGTCCAATTTGAGGAGCTAGCTCCTGAGTTGCTTCCCGCCCATTTTGTACCGATAGCCATCCCGTAATTCCTACCGCCGCAATCACTTGAGTCACAAAAGGAACTATCAGCAATATCTTGAGAGAAAGCTGGCGATCGCGTTGAGATTTGGCATCTTTACTGGCGGGGGCAGTCATACAAAAAGCTAAAAATGCTAGACCATCCCCATAATAAAGTGATCCTCATGTAAAAGTACGAGTCTGCGCGTATTTGCTCACTTCTTGCCTGAGGTTTGCTCTAATAAGTAAGTAGACAAAACCTAAAACCTCTAGCCCACGCTGCGCGTGGGCTAGAGGTTTTAGATCTGGATTTTTATTACCATCAAAGTTATGTCTGAAGTTACTTCTGAAGCGATCGCCCAAAAGATCGGCGATCGCCTAAATCACATTCGGGTCAATATTCCACCGCAGGTAAAACTAGTTGCTGTCAGCAAATACACGACGACAGAGGCAATCCGCGCGGCTTACTATGCAGGTGTGCGTGACTTTGCCGAATCGCGTGTACAGGAGGCAAAAATCAAGCAAACAGAGTTAGCAGATTTAACTGATATCACATGGCACATGATCGGCTCTCTGCAAAGTAACAAAGCAAAACAAGCCCTCAGCCAATTTGATTGGATACATTCTATTGATCGCCTGAGTCTTGCCGAACAATGCGATCGCCTTATATCTGAACTTGGGAAATCACCGAAGCTGTTATTGCAGGTCAATCTAGCCGAAGACCCCAACAAGTCAGGCTGGTCAGAATCAGAACTATTAGCAGATTTACCAAAACTAGCAAAATTACAAAATCTCAATATCGTTGGTCTAATGACAATTCTGCCCCTTGGTCTAGATGAAGCTAAAGCCTATGCCGTTTTTAGCCACGCTACTGAACTAGCCGCAAAAATGAGATCTCTCGGTTGGGCAAATATTCAAGAACTATCAATGGGCATGTCCGCCGACTATGCGATCGCCATCAAAGCAGGCGCTACGATCATTCGGATTGGTAGCCAGATTTTTGCTCTGTAATATATTTGGAATGAGGCGCTTCACACAGCAATTCCCAGTATGAAAACGATTTTGGTGTTTCCAGCACCTTCGGTGCTGGAAACACCAAAATCGTTTTTTTGCAAGCTCTCCATTGGCGGGCTTGCAAAAAAACGATTTTTATAATTAGAATTGCAGCGCTACCGCCTTACAAACATTAATTTTTTTTTTGCTTGCCAGACATGCCCAAACCTGTTATAAGTTTAGCGTTCTAAAGCAAATAGTTTTTCTCAGTTAAGTTGAGAATCTAGCTAATCCTCATGGTGAGAGTTTGAAATTACTGCTAGCAATACAATAAATTAATACATTTTTTGTATTCTAGAATACTTTAATTTCAAATAAAAATACTGATGCCCCCAAATCAGAAATCACCCATGAGTATTACTAACTATTTTGATGTTATGGCTTTTATCTTTTCTAATGGCTAATACGAAAAGCTTTAAGAAAGACTATGTATAACTAAGTTTTTATGCTGATATCACATTGTCCAATTATCATCATTTAGACTCACATAGACGCTCTTAGCAAGCACAAATTTGTTTTGCAAAGTCCTTGGTAGCAAGCAAGTTTACCCAATTATTAAAAACTTGTTAAATATCAAAAAGATTTCTTCGTAGGTAACTAGTTAACTTAAGTAGTTAAGTCCTATGTACTACAAGGCTTTGTCAAATAAAAGTCGTGTTTTGTCGTATAACAAAAAGTTAATAACTGTATCTAGCTTTTTTGCCTGTTATCGGTTACAGTCTGCGAGTAAATATTTTGTCAATACTGTTTTGGACAGTAAAGGCAATTTAACACAACTAGACAAAGCAACTCTTTGCCTTATTTTATAAGACTGCTTTATTAGATCGCACTCCTCATCTAGTCTAGAAGTATGATGTTGCGGTTTTAAACCAAAACTGAGGAGCACACACTAGGAGTTAATTACGATGGGAATTTTTACAAAGCTCAAGGATTTTGTTGGTTTGAATGAAGCCCAAGAGTACGAATATGAGTACGATGAAGCCTCAAGCCGTGAATACCAAGACATTTATCAAGAAGATAATGGCGCGATCGCTCCAGAACCTGAGGAGCCACAAACTCGCCGCACCCGTGAACGTCCCACTGCTTTAAGAGCAACTTCTGAAAACATGAGCAATGTAATTGGTATGCCTGGTGCTGCAAATGGTCTGTCCCAAGTAATGGTGATGGAGCCCCGCACTTTTGAAGAAATGCCTCAAGCCATCCAAGCATTACGTGAACGCAAATCAGTTGTGCTTAACTTGACGATGATGGACCCCGATCAAGCTCAGCGAGCAGTTGACTTTGTTGCTGGTGGTACTTATGCCCTTGATGGTCATCAAGAACGTATTGGCGATAGCATCTTCCTATTTGCACCTTCTTGTGTTCAAGTCACATCACAGTCTTCAGTATTGAACGAAGCACCTATGCCTCAGCCTCGCGTGGTACGTCCTACCGCAGCACCTGCTCCAGCATGGGCTGCCGAAGCACCCGTTAGCCGTTTCGCTCAATAATATCTAGGTTATTGGTGAATCTTTGAAAGCTCAACTCAGTATTATCGGTGGCGGTGTAATGGGTGAGGCAATTTTGTCTCGCCTGATCGCTAGTAACCTTTACCTGCCATCCGATGTCTGCGTCAGCGATCCGATGCCAGAGCGTCGCGCTCTTTTAGAAAAAAAGTATGGGGTACAAGTTACACCAAATAATTTGGTAGCTGCGGAAGCAGAGATCATGCTTCTGGCCGTTAAGCCACAATCACTAAATGCAGCTGCAATCGGTTTAGCAAATGCGCCTGCTAATTGCATTGTGTCAATTTTAGCTGGTGTAACTTTGGCTCAACTAGAGGTGATGTTTCCCTCTAAACCAATTATCCGAGCCATGCCCAATACACCAGCGCAAGTGGGTGCAGGTGTAACTGCGATCGCTGCAAATGCCTTAGTAACCGCAGCACAGTTAAATGCTGTGCAGAAAATTTTTGGGGCAGTTGGTACTGTTGTCGAAGTTGCCGAATCACTGATGAATGCAGTCACAGGTTTATCAGGCTCTGGCCCCGCTTACGTTGCTCTCATGGTAGAAGCAATGGCAGATGGTGGCGTGGCGGCAGGGCTACCACGAGCGATCGCCATGCAATTAGCCACGCAAACGGTTTTAGGAACCGCGCAATTATTAACTGAAACGAAGTTACATCCTGCTCAATTAAAAGATCAAGTCACCAGTCCTGCGGGCACAACTATTGCGGCGATCGCTCAGTTAGAAAAAGCGGGCTTGCGTTCCGCTATGATAGAAGCCGTGCTTGCGGCAACCCATCGGGCTGACCAATTAGGCAAGCAATAAGTTTTTTTAGCTTCCTGCAAAGCAGGAAACTAAAAGTTTAATTGAGCAGATTGGGAGTTAGAGGTTTTGGATTATCGTCAAGCGGGTGTAGACATCGAAGCAGGTCGCACTTTCGTGGAAAAAATTCGCGATTCTGTTGCGAGAACCCATCGTCTAGGTGTACTGGGAGATCTAGGTGGTTTTGGTGGATGTTTTGAACTGCCCACAGGTTATCGACAACCCGTTCTCGTTTCAGGTACAGACGGCGTTGGCACAAAGCTAAAAATTGCTCAAGCAGCCAATAAACACGACACCATCGGCATTGACTTAGTAGCAATGTGCGTAAATGATGTGTTGACCTCTGGCGCAGAGCCTTTATTTTTCTTAGATTATTTAGCTACAGGCAAGCTGGAACCCGATCAACTTGCTGAAGTAGTTAAGGGCATTGCCGATGGTTGTCAGATGGCAGGTTGTGCCTTGCTTGGTGGCGAAACGGCGGAGATGCCAGGATTTTATGGTGTGGGCGAATATGATGCGGCGGGTTTTTGTGTAGCGATCGCCGAAAAGTCAGAAATGCTCAATGGCACACAAGTCAACATTGGCGATGTGGTCATTGGTTTGGCGAGTTCGGGCATCCATAGCAATGGCTATAGCCTTGTTCGCAAAATCATCGAAACTAAAGGCTATAACTGGGACGATAAGGTAGAAATTTCCATCGATACTCAGGATTTGACCTTGGCTGAAGTATTTCTCACGCCCACGCAAATCTATGTCAAGCCAGTTTTAGCAGCACTTAAGGCAAATTTTGGTATTCATGGACTTGCTCATATCACAGGCGGCGGCTTGCCTGAAAACTTGCCCCGTTGCCTCGGCGAAGGTCAAGCCGTGCAGATTTTCCGTGATAGTTGGCAGATTCCAGCTCTGTTCCAATGGCTCCAGTCTGAGGGTGAAGTGCCAGAACTAGATATGTTCAATACTTTTAATATGGGTATTGGCATGGCAGTAGTCGTTGATCCCACCAAAGCTGATGAAGCGATCGCCTATTTCCAGTCCCAAGGCTTTGTCACTAATCACATTGGTGAAGTCATCGCCGCCGAGCGATCGCTAATCTTCGTATAAACATAAAAAAAGGAGCGCAATGCGCTCCTTTTTTTATGCTAATCACCGTTCAATTGCAATATCGCCATAAATGCGGCTTGTGGCACTTCCACCGTACCAATCGACTTCATCCGTTTTTTACCCTTTTTCTGTTTCTCTAAAAGTTTCTTCTTCCGAGAAATATCACCGCCGTAGCACTTACTCAGCACATTCTTGCGTAAAGCCGAAATATTCTCCCGCGCCAAAATCTTGGAACCGATCGCCGCTTGGATCGGAATCTGGAACTGTTGCTTAGGAATTAATTCTCTGAGCTTCGATACCAAGGCTCGACCGACGTTATAGGATTTGTCACGATGGACAATGCAAGCCAAGGCATCCACAGGTTCTTCGTTAACGAGAATATCCACTAGCACCAGATCGTTAGGACGATAACCAATAATTTGATATTCCATACTGGCGTATCCCTTAGTGCGTGACTTCATCTGATCAAAGAAATCGGTCACCATTTCGGCTAATGGCAACTCATAAATTAAAGTAGCCCGTTCCGTAGTGATGTACTTTGTATCGACAAATACGCCACGTCTAGCTACACACAACTCCATCAATGTACCAATGTAAATTTGCGGAGTCATGATCTCCAACTTCACATATGGCTCCTCGATCTGTTTCCTTGAATTGGGTGGCGGTAACTCACTCGGATTATCAATCATTAAGATCTCATCGTTATTAGTCGTCACCCGATAAATTACCGATGGCGCAGTCACGATCAAATCGAGATTGTATTCACGTTCCAGACGCTCCTGCACGATTTCCATATGCAGCATCCCCAAAAATCCGCATCGAAACCCGAAGCCCATAGCATTCGAGGTTTCTGGCTCATAGTTTAAAGACGCATCATTGAGCTTGAGCTTCGTTAAAGCTTCACGCAACTCTTCAAACTGATCGGCATCGGTGGGAAACATGCCGCAGAAAACCATCGGCTTAGCTTCTTCGTACCCCGGAAATGGTTCTGGTGCTGAGTCGATCGCCGAAGTAATCGTATCCCCAACCCGCGCATGGGCAACCATCTTGATCGCCGCCGCCAGATAACCCACTTCACCCGCATGTAATTCATCAACTTGGATTTGCCCTGGGGCTAATACTCCCAACTCATCAATCACATATTCCTGACCCGATGCCATGAATTTGACACGATCACCTTTTTTGACCGTGCCATCCATCACCCGAAAGTAAACAATTACCCCCCGATAGGCATCGTAATAACTATCAAAAATCAAAGCGCGTAAAGGCTGATCGACTGTATCCTTCGGTGGCGGTACTCTTAAAACGATCGCCTCAAGAATCTCGCGAATCCCAATCCCCTGCTTTGCCGAGGCATGAATTGCGTCCGCGCAGTCTAAGCCAATTAATTCCTCAATTTCATGGGCAATGCGATCGGGATCGGCTCCTGGTAAATCAATCTTATTTAGTACAGGCACAATTTCTAAATCGTTAGCTAAAGCCAAATAAACATTAGCCAAAGTTTGCGCCTCTACTCCCTGCGAGGCATCTACCACTAATAAAGCACCTTCACAAGCTGCCAAACTGCGCGATACCTCATAGGAAAAGTCCACATGTCCAGGAGTATCGATCAAGTTAATCGTATATTCATCACCATTGAGAGCCTGATAATTCATCCGCGCTGCTTGCAGCTTAATGGTGATCCCTCGCTCTCGTTCCAGATCCATATTGTCTAGAAATTGCGCCTTCATATCTCGATCTGCCACCGTGCCTGTAAATTGCAACAAGCGATCGGCAAGTGTAGACTTGCCATGATCAATATGGGCAATAATCGAAAAGTTACGAATGCGAGAGACGGGTACGTTGGTCATAGATATCAAAACAATGGGGGGCAGAACACTGCGAGACAATCAGATCCTACATTAAAGTAAACTAATGTAAACAACTGTAAAAACGCTAATAAATTTACAGAGCTGTAAAAGTCTTACTTAGTCAGTTAAATTCAGCTAAATATATTGAGGAATTCCTACAAAGCACAACTTTATTAATATACGCCTCTGTAATTAACACAAGGCAATGCATACATAAAAAATCTCTTCTCAAAAACTGTGTTTAGGGGTAATGTACAAGAGCTAGTAAACTGGGTGAGATTTTGCCAAGGATTTGTGAGCCAAATTATCTGACTTCTCATATTACTAGATTGTATGAGTAATAATAGCTATAGTAGTTTCATCTAAAAATTGAAACATACTCGCTAGCCTGTTCAACAGGAATAGCTAGGCGCTTCTAAGATTAACTATGGTCAATGTAATTCAGCCAATGTAATTCAACCTAGCAGAAGACAGGAAGCAACTTCTATGTAAATTCAATTTCATCGTGTACAACAGTTACGCAGGGCAGAGTGAGCAATGAGTATAAGCAATCGAGTTCGACTATATGAACTCTCGCGAGAGCTAGATCTCGACACCAAAGATGTCATCGCGGTGTGTGAGAAATTAAATATAGTTGTCAAAAGTCATAGTAGTACAATTACAGAATCAGAGGCGGAATTGGTACGGATCAAAGCGCCTCAACATTATCCCAAAACAAACGATCCCAAAACTTCTGAAAAGAAAACAATTGCTGTGGCAAAGACCAAAGAATCCGATGCTCGTATTGCCAAGCAACAAATTCTTGCTGTTACCAAGCCCACAATTCGTCTGAATACTCCGCCTGCCTCTGGTAATGTAGGAGGAGCTACCCCTCCTCTGCATCCGCCTCTCAACTCATCTAATGCGATCGCTGAGCCTAGCTCAGAATCTCCTGCTAAAACTGCTGTTATTAACCCTCCCTTGCCCATGCCCTCTGCTTCTTCACTAGTTAAGCCTCCTAGTCGTCCTTCTGTCTCAGAAGGTAACCAGTCCGAAACTACACCTGCGCCCAAAATTGAATTGACCTCAGAAACTGAATTGACCTCACCAGTAAATCCCCAAGCGATCAAAGACTCTCAGCCAGCATCGCCATCAGAATCAAAGACAGAATTAATTGCGCCGCCCACTGCCCCCAAATCACCAGAAAAGGCGGCTGCATCGATTCCTGCCAAAATCTCAGTTGAGGAGCCAGCGATCGCAGCAAGGGTCAACCCATCCAAACAAGTACCCAAAGAACACCCACGCAAAGACAGTCCAAGGTCTGAGCGTCCACAAGCAGAAAAGGCTGAACGTCCACTTGTGCCGAAACAAGCTCTAGTAAGTGTGTCACCACCTCAAGTCAAATTGAATAAGCCTGTAGCACCAGAGCGTCCCAAACCTCCAGTATCTGTTACACCTAAGGCAGTTATTGCGCCTAAGCCGCCAGCCGCCAAGCCTTCAGATGAGTCAAGAATTTCGGCAAAAGCTAATCAGAGTAGGTCTGAGCAAGACAGATCTGAGCAGGTCAAAAACGAAACCAATCCAGAAACAGTTAGGGTCAACAAACCTGAAAAACCAAAACTGAACAAGCCTGTTGAACAACCTGTAGCTTCTGCTAACGGTAGACCTCAAGGTCGTGGACCAAAATTAGTCAAGGATTCGGTACTAATTGAACGGGGAATCACCGCACCAACAGAGCCACCCCACAACTTGCGTCCTCCGATGCCCACATTAATGCGTGCGCCTGAGAAGCCAGTAATTGCTGACAAAACTGGTAAAAAACCTGAGGCTGTGGGTGGCTTTAATCCTGTATTGCCTGAACTTTTGGAAAAGCCAACTTTGCCTAACAAGGCTAGTAAACGTAAGGGGAAATCCAAGGAAGAAGAAGAGAAGGATCTACTAGAACTTAAAGAAAAGAATCGCCTGAATAAGCCAAAGCGCTATTTGCGTGATTTTGCGGATGATGACGATGATGCCGCCGATCTTGAAGCTGCTGCTGAGCTAGCTCAGATCAGTTTGTCTCTAGCTCGTCCTGCGGCTCGTCCTAAGGCTGTAGCAGTGCCATCGAAGCCAACTATGGCAGCTGACATTAAGCCAACCCAAAAAGGTAAAAGATCTGCACCTAGCCGCGATCGCCGTCATCAACAAGTCGAAATTATTCCTGAAAAGCCTACTTCGGTGGAAATTGAAGAGGGTATGACCGTCGCCGTACTGGCCAAACGCCTAGTACTTTCTGAGACAGAAGTGATTCGCACCCTGTTTATGAAGGGGATCATGGCGAATATCAACCAAACCCTTGATGTCGGTACTGCCAAAATGGTGGCAGCGGAGTTGGGCTATGAAGTCCACGATCCTGAAGTTGTTGAACTAGCACTCAAGACCGAAATGATTGAGGTCGGTGACCTTGATAAACTCCAACGTCGTCCTCCCGTAGTTACGATCATGGGACATGTTGACCACGGTAAAACCACATTACTTGATGCAATTCGTAAGAGTAAGGTCGCTCAAGGAGAAGCAGGTGGTATTACTCAACATATCGGTGCGTATCACGTTGATGTTGAGCATAATGGTCAGAAACAGCAGATCGTCTTCCTTGATACTCCTGGACACGAAGCCTTTACCGCCATGCGTGCTCGTGGTACGAAGGTTACTGACATTGCCGTACTGGTTGTTGCTGCCGATGATGGTGTACAACCACAAACCATTGAAGCGATTAGCCATGCTCGTGCTGCTAAAGTTCCAATCGTCGTTGCCATTAACAAGGTTGACAAGGTTGAAGCTCAGCCCGATCGCATTCGCCAAGAATTAACCGAATATGCTCTCGTCGCGGAAGAATGGGGTGGCGACACAATCATGGTTCCTGTAAGTGCGATCCGTCGCGAGAATCTTGATACCTTGCTAGAAATGATCTTGCTGGTCGCCGAAGTTGAAGATTTACAGGCGAACCCTAACCGTACTGCTAAGGGTACGGTCATTGAAGCTCACCTCGATAAGGCAAAGGGCCCCGTAGCAACATTGCTAGTTCAAAACGGTACATTGCATGTTGGCGATATCTTCGTTGCAGGTGCTGCCTTTGGTAAGGTACGTGCCATGGTGGACGATCGCGGTGTACGTGTCGATAAGGCTTCGCCATCCTTCGCAGTGGAAGTCCTTGGATTAGGCGATGTCCCTGCGGCGGGTGATGAGTTTGAAGTCTATCTTGATGAAAAACAAGCCCGTGCGATCGCCGATCAACGCACCATGGATCAACGTCAAGCCCGCTTGGTACAAGCTATGGCTTCACGTCGGGTCACCCTTGGTACTTTGTCCGAAAAAGTCAAAGAAGGCGATCTCAAGGAACTCAATATTATTCTCAAGGCCGATGTTCAAGGTTCCCTCGAAGCTATTCTTGGTTCCTTGGCACAGCTACCTCAGCGTGAAGTCCAACTCCGCATCCTACTATCAGCTCCTGGGGAAATCACCGAAAACGACATCAGTTTAGCGGCAGCTAGCTCGGCAGTTGTACTTGGTTTCAATACTACGATGGCTCCTGGGGCAAGACAGGCTGCGGATGACCTTGGGGTTGACTTCCGTGATTACAACGTCATCTATAAGCTCTTGGAAGATATCCAAGATGCGATGGAAGGTTTACTCGATCCTGAAATGGTCGAAGAATACCTTGGTCAGGCTGAAGTCCGCGCCATCTTTACGATTGGTAAGGGTGCTGTGGCTGGTTGCTATGTCCAGAATGGCAAGCTGATCCGCAACTGCAATGTCCGTGTCAAACGTGGCAATGAGGTTGTACATTCAGCGGTACTTGACTCGCTGCGTCGGGTTAAGGATGATGCGAAGGAGGTTGCCTCTGGATTTGAGTGCGGTATCTCCCTTGCGAAGTTCTCGACATGGAAAGAGGGCGATATCATCGAAGCTTTCCGCATGGTCACCAAGCGTCGCACGCTAGCTACTTCTTAATAAAAAAGCGTCCCTAGGGACGCTTTTTTATTAAGCTTTTATGGCTTAGTGTGAGGCGGCGCTTTGCGCCGCCTCACACTATTGGTTAGATAAATTTCTATTGCTCAAACAAAAAGCACCCATCGGGTGCTTTTTGTTTACTCGCTTTGTTCTCTTCTTCTTTCTGATAGGCGCATCAAAATCTCTGTATGCACCTCGCGAGTAATCGGATAAAAATATGCCAAACCTAAACCAATCACAAGGGCGATCGTCGGTAGAGGACCAATCGCTAAGCGAATTGCAAATAGGGCGGAATCAGGTTGAGTTGGTAAGGGCTTGCAAGGCACACTCTCTTGAAATTTAGCCCATGACAAACCTAGACCAAGCAGAAACAAACCAGCCGCTAGCCCAAACTTTTGTAATAGCACCATAAAGGCATAGAAAATTCCTTCACGGCGTTGTCCAGTCTCTAGCTCATCAAGATCCGTGACATCAGGAATCATTGACCAAGGAATCAGATAAGCGGTGGAAACACCAGCACCTGCCATAATCGCCAGTATATAGAGCAGCACCACTTGTCCTTCTTGCAAGAAAAATAATCCTGCTTGGGCAATAATCCAAATACCTGAACCCATGAAGTAAGCTGCTTTTTTACCAAATCTTTTACTGATCTCACTCCATACCGATAGCATGACTAGCGCCGTACCTTGGACAGCGATGGTTACAAGAATAAAATCACTTTCCTGCATCTTCATCCAATTCACCACAAAATAGGGAATGATCGAGGCAGTGATTTGTAAGGCTAGCCATGAGCAGAAATAGATACCAATCACGAACAGAAATGGGCGATTGCTAAAAACAACTTTTAACTGCTCAAAAAAGCTCATCTCCTCTGTAGTCGCATCAATGGATTCATTATGAAGTCGATGCCGATCGCTAGCGATCGCTCTTCTTTTAATGCCCCAGACACACCAATAAATCGAGACACTGGAAATAATTGCACAGACTGCACCCAGCACAATATATTGCATTCCACCTGTATTACAGCTATCAGTCTGCCGCGCAGGATCTTTAAAGAAGGCAAAAATTAATTGGGCGATAAATAACGAGACAATACTGCCACCGATGGAGAAGGTAAAACGGAAGGTATTAAGGCTAGTACGTTCGTTATAATCTTGGGTAATTTCGGGTGTAAGCGCGGTATAAGGAAGATTAACGGCTGTGAAAAAGAGATTAAACACAATGCCCACAATCACGTAATACCAGAAAAGAACCATCTTATCAGTGCTAGGCACTAGCCATTGCGCGAAAAATGACAGCCCAAACGGAATCGCCGCATAGATCATCCAAGGTAGTCGCCTTCCCATTTTGGATTTAGTGCGATCGCTAAGTACACCAACAATCGGGTCATTGATGGCATCAAAGATTTTGCCAATTAATAAAACCACTCCTGCAAGGGCAGGTTCGAGTCCTGCGACGTTAGTAAAAAAGAATAATAGAAAAAATGAGAGCAGATTTGTGGTGATCGAAGTACCAAGATCACCTGCACCATAGGCAATTTTTTCACTAAGAGTTAATTTAGCTTGGGTAAGATCATATGGGGATGGATCAAAGGAACTTTCGGAATTACTCATGATTGGTTGCGTAATTTCAGTTTTAAATTATGAGAGGCTTACCCGTAGATAAGCCTCTCATAACTCATTTAGAATTTCTTTAGCATAGGGCAAACCTTGCTCGGCATAATGGGAATAGTAATTTTCGTAAGTTATTGTCATGAATTCAGAGCATTCAACCAGTCCCACACCAGCCACTTCTAATCAGTTGCGAAATTTATTAGTGGCGATCGCTGCCATTCTGTTAACAACAGCCCTATTTTTCGGGTTTCAGGCGCAACAAAGTAGCACATCACTGGATGCAGTTTCGGCGGCGGCGCTGCCTATCGATGAAGCTTTAGCCAATGAGAAACCAACTACGATTGAGTTTTATGCGGATTGGTGTACCAGTTGTCAGTCGATGGCGGCAGATAATTTATCACTGGAAAAGGAATATAGCGATCGCATGAATTTTGTGATGCTAAATGTAGACAATACTAAGTGGTTGCCAGAGGTGACTAAATATCGGGTTGATGGGATTCCTCGGTTTATTTTTTTAGATCGTGCTAATCAAGCGATCGGTGATACGACAGGAGTAGTCCCTCGCGAAATTATGGCAGCAAATATCGAAGCAGCGATCGCCGAACAGCCTTTACCCCACAACAGCATTAGTAGCGATCGCACGTCACGTTTCTCTGAGCCAAAAGCCGCCGACATCTCCCAACCAAGGGATCACTCATAAATTTTGTGAAAGCGCTTTGCGCTTTCACAAAATTTATAAACAAAAAAGCCACGCAAAGCGTGGCTTTTTTGTTTATGGATTTTGACGAGTTACTTCGGATGGATTGCTAAAACTAGGAGATGAGTTGGGGCTTGTTGATGGAGACATATTCGGAGTCGCATTTGGCAAGGGCAAAGTAATGTTTTCAATAATGCTAGTCCCGCTACCACCATTATTTGGAGTTGGAGAATTTGTCGAATCATTGGACTCTTGAGAAGCTGGGGCAGTTGGATTAGCAGGGCTAGAATTGCTAGCAGGTAAACTACCGCCATTGAGAAAATAGTCGTAAGTTGTCCGTGAGATTTGGCGGATTAACTCATTGGCGCGTTGATCATTATCAGGGCGCTTAACCATTACCGCGATCGCGTAGCGTTTACCGTTGGGCATATCAACAATGCCAGCGTCGCCAACTGCTAAGCCAATATCTCCCGTTTTATGGATAATTCTTGCCTCTTCACCAAGCCCCTTAGGTAAAAGCGTGTTGGTCACTGGGCGGCGCATGATATCCATAAAGCGATCGCGACTACGTGGCTCGATCAACTTACCTTTATCGAGCATGGCTAATAATGTCACCATATCTTGAGTACTAATTGTGTTTGTACCTTCAAGATCGGGCAGTTGATTCTTGATGACTATATTATTTAGCCCCCAAGATTTGAAACGTTGATTCAGCGCTGTCAAACCACCTAGACGCTTAATGATCATATTCGTGGCTGTGTTATCACTGATCACAATCATTTGGGTTGCTGTTTCTAGCGCCGAGATTTTTGTACCCGTTGGTAAAAGTTGAAAATCACCCGCTTCTCCCACCTTAACGTCAGCAGTCATCTCTAGCTGCTCATCAAGCTTAATTTTGCCTGCATCCACATCCTGAAAAAAGGCAACCAAAATCGGGGTTTTAATCGTACTAGCCGCTGCGATCGGCTGATTTGCCCCCACTTGCACATAGGCTCCAGAGTCAAGATCAACCACCATCATTTGCATGGTGAGATCTTTTTCTTTAGCGGCTAATTCCTTGACCTTGCTGAGCAAAGAAACTGCCTCAGTTTTGAGTTCAAGGGGAGCAATATCTGGAGATTTATTAGCCTCTTCCTTGGCTGCTAACTCTGTAGCATTAGTTTTTGCAGAAATAGATTGCTGATTTTGCCAGAAAGAAATGGCTGTGCCAGCAATCACACTCAGCCCAATACCCGCGATCGCTAAACGTAGTACATGCCAACCAAACAACTTAATAGGTGACTTGATGGGGATTGTCCTATTGTTGCCATTGGATTTTTTGCGTGGTCTTAACTCAGTCCTATTGTCAGAGCGTTGCTCAGGACGAGCCTCTACAAAACCTTGACGATTGGGTAATGGCTTGACCTTATTCTCCTGTATCCGTCCTTCCGAACGGCGGTCTGAGCGATTGCTAAATCGATTGTCGAGGATCGGTTCTGGGGATCGATTTGATTCAGGCGATCGCCCCAAACGCGGTGGAACTTCAGCACTAATTGGGCGGAGAACAGAGTCACTATTGCTTGTCACAGCCTTGGCGCGACGCTCGCGCAACTTATTTAAACGCGCTTCTCGACTTTTTTCGGTAGCGTCAGGCGATGAAAAGTTTCTGGGTTCCACTGCTATTTATAACTCCGATACAAAAATGTCTCTACTAACCGATTAACTACTCACGTTATACCAAATCACAAAATGGCATAGCCATTTTGTGATATTAAAACCCTTACTGGGTTTGGTTTTAATTACCGAAAGTGTTGCCACACTTTCGGTAATTGGTATCATACGCGAGTAGTTATGAATCAAGATGAGCCGTAGCCCAATTAACTTGGCGCAAAATCCCCCGCAGCATGGCAACTTCCGACGGACTCAGATTGGCGCGATCAAAGATATGCCGAAACTTTCGCAATCGATGAGCGGCGGTATGTGGATAAACATAGCCGATCTTGAGCAATACTGCTTCAAGTTGCTGGTAGCAAGCTTCTAGGTCTGCGCGGGTAGCAAGGTCTATGGGTGCTGACTGTATCAAATCTTGGGCAATTTGGCTAGTCAAATTTTCGTGACATTGAGGGTTTTCTCTAAAATTTGCTTTCAACAGTTGCAATTGATAGCAGCAAATACCAACCGATTGCGCCAAATTGAGCGAGGGATAGTCTGGATGGACGGGAATTCGGATCACTTGTTGACAATGTTGAATCTCAGCATTACTTAAGCCCCGATCCTCTGCACCAAAGACGATCGCACTGGTTTCCGCTTGCATTAACCAACTCAAGCCTTTTTGGGGATCAGTAACTTTCATCTCGCCCTGATCAATGCGTCCTGCGGTGGCGATCGCCCGATGGCAGCCCACTAATGCATCTGGGAGATTATCCACAATCCTTGCATTTTCTAAAATTTCCGATGCATGGACTGCCATATGCCTCGCTTCATCACCAAGGCGATCGCATTGCGGATTTACTAACCACAATTCCGCTATCCCAAAATTTTTCATTACCCTTGCCACCGAGCCAAGGTTTCTCGCCCCCGCCGTCTCGACTAACACAATTCTGATATTTGATGTGGTGTTTGGCATAGTAGCGATCGTAAATCAGGTTTTGCGCTTCGAGTACTTGAAAATAAACAATTCTCGTTATAAAACCGATTTTAGTGTTTTCAGCGCCAAAGGCGCTGAAAACACTAAAATCGGTTTTTTGAAAGCCCGCCGTTGGCAGGCTTTCAAAAAACCGATTTTTATAATGAGAATTGCTACTTGAAAATATTCTTGGCTGTTATTTTGATCATATTAATAAGTGGCGGCGCTTCGCGCCGCCACTTATCTTTGGGTCAACGATTAAAAGATCAGGCTGTTGCGAACAGAAGCAATACCAGTATTGTTAACGGTCACCAAATCCATAAAATTATTGGTATTACCTAAACCATCGGCAACAACTTGAACAACGGTATTGGCTCCAAGTTGTTGGAATTGGAGGATTCCATCAGCGATCGCATTAGTACCTCTGTAATTAATTGAGCTAAATACACCTCTCAAGTTGATTGTATCGCCAGTCGCGAAATCGAGAATTGTGTCCCCAGCCTCATTGACATTATTAAACTGGAAGGTGTCGTTACCTGATCCACCGACAAGAATATCATTACCTCTGCCACCAATCAGAATGTCATTACCCGCACCACCAGAAATAAATTCACTGGCATTAGTTCCTTGCAATGTATCGCTCCAGCTAAATCCGAAAATTGATTGGGTGGTTGTGGCAGCGGTGGGATTACTGGCATAGCCGATGAGGGATTTACCCATGTCGGTAGATCGCCAATCTTTACTCGAAGCCATCACCCGATCCAAGGTATCAGCAGTAATGGCAATGTCACCCTTAACACGGAAGATAATATCGTTGTAGTCGCGATCGCTAGCTCCATCAAGGCGTTGATCTTCGAGGGCGATGACATAGGAGCCATTACCGACATCGATTTTACCCATTTGGAAACTGCGGCTAGGATTGTTATCAAGCATGGAGAATAGAGGACGCTTAGTGCCGTCGATCGCAGGATTGGCAACAACTTCGCTAATTCGACCATTGGGAACTTGGATCACTCCATAGGCACTGTTGGGATTAAGATTGAGGCTTCTTGTACCTCTGAATGTACCAGCGTTAAAGTTAGATTCCCAATCTAAACCACTGGTAAACTTAGCAGCATCGGCAGTGTCACTGAGCAATACATAGCCTTGGGTCGAGTTACTGGCTGCACGACGAGCTGCTTCCGCAATAAAAGCCGCCGATCCCGCAGCATAGGCTTCCATGCCATCGAGATTAAAAATACCAACATCGCCTCTATATGCACCTCCATCGTAGAGAAATTCTACTTCGAGGCTGCCAGATTGTCCTGAGGAAATTACGCCTTTGTCATATTCAGAACGATTGGCATAATTGAGTAGCTGTTGTCCAGCGGTAGAACTGCGCCAGTCGCGATCGCTATTGACCAAGCTATTCATCAGAGGTACATCACTAGTTGCGCCCTTGACTTGAATCACGATGTCGTTGTAGTCGCGATCGGAAATGTTGGGCAAGTCTAGACGATTATCTTCAAAGGCATAGGTGTTTTTGCCATCGACATTTACCATTTGCCCGATCGCCGAGCCAAAGGGATTAGCTTCAGGAATTGAGAAGATGGGCAGGTTGCCAGTTTTATTAATAATGCTGATATCGTTAGCGATCGCTGCTACGGTATTGTTTTGCACCAACATGAAGGCAAAATGTCCACGAGGAGACATGTTAAAGGTTTGAGCACCTTTATATGCACCACCGTTAAAGTCCGCTTCCCATGCAACCTTGTCTGAGAACTTAGCCGCGTCGGTACGATCTTTAGTTACCACGTAACCAAGATTAGACTCACTAAGAGCGCGGCGGGATGCTTCTTGAATGAATTCTGTCGAGCCAGCCTTAAAATTTTCCATCCCATCAAGACTGAAAATTGCTAACTCACTCTGAAACCAACCACCATCATAGAGAAAGTCAACGCGAACCATGCCCGATTCGCCTGTGTCAAAAATACCGCCGCTATAATCAGGACGGGTGGCATACTGCACCAACTCTTGACCAACGGAAGAATTACGCCAATCGCGATCGCGGTTCACATTGGTATCCATCAAAGGAGCCACACCTTTAGCACCTGTGAAACGGAAAACCATATCGTTGTAATCGCGATCGGAAGTAGTTCCCCAGTCAGTCCGCACATCTTCCATGCCAAAGGTATCGCCGCGACCCGTGACATCAACGATTTGGCGAACGCTACTAGGTGCGCCGATATTAGCTTGAGGGATTGAGAAAATCGGTAAGCGATTGCCTGACCACATTCTGGTGACATCATTGGCAAGATCTTGAACGGTGCTGTTTTGGATGAGCATTACCGCAAAGTCTTCACCTGCATTCATGGCATAGGTTTTGACACCTTGATAAGCTCCACCATTAAAACCATCTTCCCATGCAAACTTAGCAGTATATTTTGCGCCCTCGTTGCGATCCTTAATGACAACATGACCTTGAGTAGAGTTGCTCAGAGCGCGGCGGGTTGCTTCTTGCACAAACTCATTAGAGTCAACCTTTAATCCTTCCATTCCCTTGAGGCTAAAGATTGCCATTTCCCCTTGATACCAACCACCATCATAGAGATAGTCCACACCGACCTGACCTGATGCATCCACACGAAATACCCCAGACTCAAAGGTAGAACGGCTAGCATAATCGATGATTTGTTTGCCGATCGCTGTATCTACCCAATCCTTAGTCGATGCACCGACATCCTCAAGGGCAGGAATTCCATTACCTTCGGCTCCTGTTAATTGGAATATCACATCGTTATAGTCATAGTCAGAACCACCCTTGAGGCGGACATCTTCCATTGCAAAGAGATTCCCTTTGCCAGCAACATCAGTAACTTGAGAAAACTGATTGCTAAGATCAGGGTTAGCGGCACTAATCGAGAATAAGGGTTGTCTTAGTCCTAGATCTAATCCACTGGCTAGAGTATTAAAGGTTTGGCTAACAGTTCCATTAGAAATCAACATGAAGGCAACCTGATCGCCTGCTTGCATGGAGAAATTTCTAATTCCTTTGTAAGCGCCGCTATTATAATTTGCTTCCCAATCTAGTTCAGCGCTAAACTTTGCACCTTCAGAACTATCAGCAACCAGAATGCGACCTTGGGTGGAATTGGTCAGGGCGCGGCGAGCAGCTTCTTGATTGAAGGCAACCGAACCGACTTCGAGACTTTCCATTCCCTTCAAGCTGAATATGGCAAGTTCGCCTTGAAATTGACCACCATCAAATAGAAAATCAAAACTTAGTTTGCCTGTTGCCCCAACCGTGAATGTTCCCTGTGATGTTGCTTGTAGTGACATGGTTATCTATCCTTAATTTATTACTTACGTCTTTAGTTGATTCCCTTGGGCTGATTTCTATTGCTTTTAGCTCTTTCCCATCCCATGCACCTACGTTAGAGCTTGCAGCTAGCTGCAAGGTCAAGATCCCTAAAATCAAATAACCTATTAAAAAAACTTATCAATCCTTTTATGGAATCCAGCATGGAATCTAGCGAACCCGTTCAAAATAGCGCCCGTGGTTGGCTGATCGGCGAACTAAGCCGCTTAGTCGAGATTCCATCCCCAACGATTCGCTATTACGAACGTTTGGGATTGCTGCTCGCGCCCCTGCGATCGCCACAGGGTTATCGGCTCTATGCCACCGATGCCCTAGAGCGTCTGTTATTTATTCAAAGTGCCAAAGCCTTTGGGTTATCCCTTGAGGAAATCAAACAGTTATTGGATTTACAAGCCGCCCAAACTATTCCCTACGCCACTTTTAAACAAATGGTGCAGCAACATCTCCGCAAACTCGATCTGCAAATCCAAGAACTGATGACCCAGCGCCAAAATGTTGCCCAGCGACTCGATCGCATTGTGGAGTCACTTCCCGATCGCGATTTTAGCAGTGCGGAGTTAACCCAAAATCCTCTGCTTAACCTGATCAGCGAAGCTACCGATGCGATGGCTCTGGAAGAATTAGCGGATCAAGGCGATCGCCCCAATTTCGGCAATCTCTTTAGTAATCGCAGTCAGGAAGTTTTGTATCTATATTCAGTGGGTAAGCGCAACTTTAGGCTGATGAATTTGGTGAGCGCGAAACTCAATGGCGCAAATTTGAGTGGTGCGGACTTTACCAATGCCAAATTAATGCTGGCGGATTTATGTGAGTTGTCGGCGATCGAGACCAAGTTTGTCGGTGCGAATTTAGCTGGGGCGATCATTAGTGAGGCTTGTTTGCAAAAGGCAAATTTTACGGATGCATTGTTGCTGGGAGCGGATCTGAGTGGTGCGAATCTCGAAGGTGCTAATTTCACCGCCGCGAATTTAGGTGGGGTAAATTTTACGGGGGCAAATTTACGGGGCGTGAATTTTAATGAGGCGGTTCTAGCGGATGCCGACTTTACGAATACTAATATGGAGATTGTGAATTGAAAACCAAACCCAGTATGGGTTTTTAAATAAAGAAAGGACTCCGCTATTTCTTTATTTGGTATTACTGTAATATAGCTACAGTAAAATACTGTAGCTATATTACAACAAGCAATATCAGAGTTATTATTTATGGCAGTAGCGTCAAAAGTGGAAACCTTGGGAAAACGCCAATCAGACATGGTGACGGCTTATTTGCCCACCGAAACAAAGCAAATATTGGAGATGTGGGCTGCTGCTGAAAGTAGATCGGTTAGTAGCCTGTGTACTTATTTACTGACTCAAGCAGTCAACACTGCTAAGCAGGAGGGCAAATTGGGCGATCTCACTAATGGCAGAAAGTTATGAGTGAATCTCTCAAAGCAACCCGCGCTACTGTGGCGATCGGCGGTTTAACCGTTGATGCTTTTATGTTGCCAGATGGTAGTTATCGGATGTCTCAGACTCAAGCATCTGAAGCAGTCGGATTATCACGTCAAAACGTGTCCGATTTTTTACGCTCAAATGCCATCAAAACATTACTGGGAGAAGGTTATACGAGTCCGATTTCTGGTAATGAACAAATTGAGATTGAGTCTGAAGGTGATAAACGAGGTCAAAGTCGCTTTAACTCAGTGTCTTTAGAGGTTGTTGGGGCTTATTGGCTTTGGCAGTCCTATCGTGGCAACAAAAAAGCCTTATCCCTTTGCATGGCTCTTATTATAGAAAGCCTAGAGCGTAGATTTGATGATGCTTTTGGGGTTGTTATCAGTGAGCAAGAGCGTAATAGGCGACTATCTCAACGAAATAGCCAATTAGAAAAAGATTTAGCTAAGTTAGGTGAGGGCTTTGCGATCGATGCTGATAAGGATCGAGAAATTGCTTATTTGACCTCACTGCTTAAAGACAATGGTATTGAGCCTTATAGTTTGCCTAGTGGCGATCGCACTGAGGATGATAGAGGATGATAAATAACCAACCAACTTAACGTAATGAATGCAGTCGAAATTGAAGAAGCGGTTTCTCGGTTGGCGGAAGCACCTTTTGAGGCGGCGGAATTTCCTTTTGCGTTTCTAGAGGCTTTTGGCAATAAGGCGACTACGCTCAAGCGGCTCAGGAGTGAGCAGGGTAGCTCGAATCAGTCGGATGTGGGCGGCGTGCTGCAACGGAATAATATTCATTTGAAGGTTTGCGGGTTGGGGGATGTATCGGCAACTTTGACGGCTTTGCGGGAGAGTTCTGCTACGACTAAGCACAAGGCGAAGTTTATTCTGGCAACAGATGGGGTGGACTTTGAGGCGGAAAATTTGGTGGATGGGGAGACGATCGCCTGTTTATATCCAGCGTTTGCGGATCATTTTGGCTTTTTCTTGCCGTTGGCAGGGATTACGACGGTTAAGCAAATTCGGGAAAATGCCTTTGACATTAAGGCGACGGGGCGGCTAAATCGGCTTTATGTGGAGTTGTTGAAGGATAATCCTGATTGGGACAAGGGCGATCGCCGTGAAGATTTTAATCATTTTATGGCGCGGTTGATTTTCTGCTTTTTTGCGGAGGATACGAATATTTTTCATGGGGATGGGTTGTTTACGCAGACGATCGCACGGATGAGTGATGGTGAAAATACCCATGAGGTTTTGGCGGAGTTGTTTCGGGCGATGGCGACTCCGCTACAGGAACGAGAGGCGTTAGGGATTCGCAACTGGGCGAATGTGTTTCCCTATGTGAATGGGGGACTGTTTAGCCCTCATCCCGTGGATCGCCCTCACCCCCTAGCCCCCTCTCCCAAGGAGGGAGAAGGGGGACAAGAATCTCCTCTTACTCCCCTCTCCCGTTCTGGGAGAGGGGCTGGGGGTGAGGGAGTTCCCCGTTTTAGCAAGATTGCGCGATCGTATTTGCTGCATATTGGCAATCTGGACTGGAAGCGGATCAATCCTGATATTTTTGGGTCGATGATTCAGGCGATCGCTGATGATGAGGAGCGCGGCACTTTGGGGATGCACTATACGAGTGTGCCGAATATCCTGAAGGTGCTGAATCCGTTGTTTTTGGATGATTTACGCGCTCAGTTGGAGGCGGCGGGAGACAATGCTCGTAAGTTGTTAAATTTGCGGCAACGGATGGCGAAGATTCGGGTGTTTGATCCTGCCTGTGGGTCGGGGAATTTTTTGGTGATTGCTTATAAGGAGATGCGATCGCTTGAGGCGGATATCAATCGGCGGCGGGGTGAGGGCGATCGCGGGTCTGAGATTCCGTTAACTAATTTTCGAGGGATTGAGATTCGGCATTTTGCGGTGGAGGTGGCGCGGTTGGCGTTGATTATTGCGGAGTATCAGTGTGATGTGTTGTATCGGGGGCAAATGTTGGCGCTGGCGGAGTTTTTGCCGTTAAAGAGTGACAATTGGATTACTTGTGGTAATGCGTTGCGGTTGGATTGGTTGAGTTTGTGTCCGCCGACGGGTAAGGGTGTGACGGTGCAGCGTGAGGATTTGGATTTGTGGCAAGAGACGCGGGATGAGGCTGAGATTGATTTTAAAAATGAGGGCGGTGAAACTTATATTTGTGGGAATCCGCCTTATTTGGGTTCTACTTGGCAATCGAAGGAACAGAAGGATGATTTAAAACAAATTTTTGATGGACGCACTAAGTTATGGAAGTCACTGGATTATGTGGCGGGTTGGTTTATGAAGGCTGCTGATTATGGCACTCAAACCCAAGCGGCGGCGGCGTTTGTTTCCACTAATTCCATTTGTCAGGGGCAACAAGTACCGATTTTATGGTCACTAATTTTTGCAACTGGGCATGAAATTGCTTTTGCTCATACTTCTTTTAAATGGGCAAATTTGGCGAGTCATAATGCTGGGGTGACGGTGGTTATTGTAGGGATTTCTAATCAACCTCGAAAGTTGAAGTATCTATTTTCTAATGATGAGAAAAATCAGACAATTTTAAGAGAGACTGAGAATATAAATGCTTATTTGGTTTCGGGTGCTAATGTTGTCATTGATAAAATAGCTAAACCCTTAAATAACTGCCCTGAAATGGTAAAAGGTAGTAGTCCAACCGATGGTGGAAGTCTTCTACTATCATCAAGAGAAGTACAAAATTTAAATCTTTCAGTTGATCAGAAATTGCTTTTCATTCGCCCTTTTTTGGGATCTGCGGAATTTATTCGTGGACAACAGAGATTTTGTTTATGGATATCCGATGAAGATGTTGCAAAAGCAAGGGCAATACCAGAAATTAGTAAACGTATTGATGCTGTTCGTTTGATGCGTTTATCTAGCTCAAAAGTTGGAACCCGTGAAGGTGCTAAATATCCGCATAGATTTGACGAGAAGCGACAGGAAGGCGATGAAACTGTAATTGCAATACCAAGGGTTTCATCGGAAAGTCGAGATTTTTTACCGTGTGGATTATTACCGCCTGATTCTATTGTTTCTGATAGTGCCTTCGCTCTCTACGATGCCCCTCTTTGGAACATGGCACTAATCGCCTCACGATTACATCTAGTCTGGATCGCCACCGTCTGCGGCAAACTAGAAACCCGATATCGCTACTCCAACACCCTCGGCTGGAACACCTTCCCCGTCCCCACCCTCACCGAACAAAACAAAACCGACCTCACCCGTTGCGCCGAAGACATACTGTTAGCCAGAGAGCATTATTTTCCTGCCGCGATCGCCGATATGTACGATCGCGACAGAATGGACAGCGAATTTCCATTAGTCAGACAAGCCCACGAGAGAAACGATGAAATAATTGAACGGATTTACATCGGGCGGCGGTTTAAAAATGACACCGAGCGATTAGAGAAGTTGTTTGAGATGTACAGCAAAATGACCAGTAAACAAGCCCCAGCAAAACCATCTAGCAAACGAAAAACCAAGTCATAACATCAATTAATGATCCCCCTCAATCCCCCTTAAAAAGCTACCGTGTACACACAAGTCATAAAACCCAGTCAAGTCAACAATTAATCGCCCCCTAGCCCCCAATTCTGGGGGAACAAGAAAATAAAATTCTTTCAAAGTCCCCCAGAATTGGGGGATTTAGGGGGCTTAGATCCATTGAAACTAGGACAAAGAGACTTGTGTGTACAAGGTAGCTTAAAAAGGGGAAAGAAGAAAATTCGATAGTGTCATGAATTATTCGCGCATCAGACGATCCACCTGTAGGGGCAAAGCATTCCCACAGAAATCTATAAGTTTTTAGATGATTTTGATTTGGGAATGCTTTGCCCAAACCTCGCAACGCAGGGACAAATTATCGATCAAAGCCCAAAGGGTTGAGCATTTGCGTTTCAAGATGATCGTGGGGATTATTACCCTTTCCGCAGTTGAGAATTAACCTGCGATCGCGCTAAGTTTAGGGCAGAGCATTCCTGTATATAAAACCTAGCGATCCAAATAAATAGTTGCAGGAATGCTCTGCCCCTACATAATTAATTATGTTTATCCTGTATTTAGGTCGTCAATACAACTTGCGTCAAAATAGGCGATCGCTCTAGCGGAAGAGTAACAAGCCATAATAAAAATAAAATTCTTATTCACCTAAAGATCATGACAGCAACCGAAAAGCTCTATCAACTCATCCAAACCCTTCCAGAAGACCAAATCAACCAAATTTTTTACTTCGCCGAATCTCTCCACCAAAAACAGCACAATCCATCCCAATCGCTTCCCCTTGGTACACTCACTGGACTTCTAGGTATTGCCAAACGCTCTGACTCAACACCTAGCGATCAAGAACTGCAATCCGAGTATACAGACTATCTCATTCAAAAATACCTGTAAACCAGATCTAGTCAAAAACATCCATGAGTAAACCCAAAGCCATCCCCTCCGTATCTGTCACCTACGCCCACAACGGCACATCCAGCCGCCCCAATGCCCTCGGTATGCGCCCCATGCAAGAACAAGCCTACCAAAAACGCGGCGAACAATATTTATTAATCAAATCACCCCCCGCCTCTGGCAAAAGTCGCGCCCTGATGTTTATCGCCCTCGACAAGCTCGAAAATCAAGGACTCAAACAAGCGATCGTCGTCGTTCCCGAAAAAGCGATCGGCGCTAGTTTTCACAATGAGACACTTACTCAGTATGGCTTTTGGGCGGATTGGCAAGTAGAACCAAAATGGAACCTGTGCGATGCTGCTGGCAACGATGGCGGCAAAGTGGAATCGGTGCAGAAATTTCTCGATAGTGAAGCCAAGATTTTGATCTGTACCCATGCCACCTTCCGTTTTGCAGTGGATAAATTTGGCATTGAGGCGTTTGATCAGCGCTTGATCGCCATCGATGAATTTCACCATGTTTCCGCAAATCCCAACAACAAACTCGGTGAATATGTCGGTCAACTGATGGCAAGGGATAAAACCCATATTGTCGCCATGACTGGCTCTTATTTTCGTGGTGATGCGATCGCGGTGCTGCACCCCGAAGACGAAGCCAAATTTGAACCCGTTAAATACACCTACTACGAACAACTCAACGGCTACCAATATCTAAAGCAACTCGACATCGGTTATTACTTTTATGCAGGTAGTTATGCCGATGAAATTATGCAAGTTCTCAATCCCAAAGAAAAAACGATTCTGCATATTCCCAATGTCAACTCCCGCGAAAGCACCAAGGACAAAATTCGCGAAGTAGAACATATTATTGAAGAGTTAGGAGAATGGCAAGGAGCCGATCCAGAGACAGGCTTTCAACTGGTCAAAACTGCCGATGGGACAATCTTAAAAATTGCCGATTTAGTCGATGACGATCCCGCTAAACGCGACAAAGTGACATCGGCTCTCAAAGATCCCACCCAAAAGCATAACCGCGATCATGTCGATATCATCATCGCCCTCGGCATGGCAAAGGAAGGCTTCGATTGGATTTGGTGTGAACACGCCCTCACCATCGGCTATCGTTCCAGCCTCACCGAAATTATCCAAATCATCGGTCGCGCCACCCGTGATGCACCCAATAAATATCGCGCCCGTTTCACCAACCTCATCGCCGAACCCGATGCTTCCGAAGAAGCCGTCACCGAAGCCGTAAATGACACCTTGAAAGCGATCGCCGCCAGCCTGTTAATGGAACAGGTTCTTGCGCCGCGCTTCGAGTTCAAACCCAAACGCCCTGAGAATCAACCAACAGAAGGCTTTGACTATGGCGCAGAGGGCTACGATCCCAATAAATGTAATGTGGGGATTAACCCAGAGACTGGTCAGATTCAATTAGAAATTAAGGGATTAGCCGAACCCAAAAGTAAAGAAGCAAAAAGGATTTGTCGCGAAGATTTAACGGAACTGGTGACGGCTTTTGTGCAAGATAAACAGGCGATCGAGCGTGGTCTATTCGATGAGGAGTTAGTTCCTGAAGAATTAACCCAAGTCCGCATGGGCAAAATCGTCAAAGAGAAGTTTCCCATCCTCGAAGAACAGGATCAAGAAGCAGTACGTCAACATGCGATCGCAGCGCTAAACGTAATCCAACAAGCCAAAAAATCCCTAAATGAATTAGGTAATAGCTATACGCTTAATCCCAATGCGATCGCTTTTCCTGAATCCACCGATTCTCCCGATCAATCAGATCGTCAACAACTAGAGCAAGAGCCATCTCCAAACACAGCCTTGATTGACGGTGTGCGTCAGTTCGCCTTCTCCGTCACCGAATTAGACATTGATCTAATCGATCGCATCAATCCCTTCGGTGAAGCCTACGCCATCCTCGCCAAGTCCATGACCGAAGAGCGACTCAAACAGATCGCCGAAGTAATTGCCGCCAAAGATATAAAACTCACCATAGAAGAAGCAAGGGAATTAACCAAACGAGCGCTACGGTTTAAACAGGAGAGAGGCAGACCACCATCTATCAATGCCATCGATCCTTGGGAAAAAAAGATGGCAGAAGGAGTAATCTTTTTCCAACGCAAAGCGAAGGAGGCACAAAATGCCTAAATCCCAAAACCCTCAACAGATTACCGATGAAGATTTTGCCTTGTTAGCAGAATTTGGAGATGATATCGCTCCCGATCAAGTTGGGCAACTCTCCGCTAAACAAGAACGAATTATTGCTGGCTTTGAAGAAATTGAGCGCTTTGTTGCTGAGCATGACAGATTACCCCAACATGGTAGCGATCGCGATATTTTTGAACGGCTTTATGCAGTACGTCTCGATCGCCTCCGTGAATCACCAGAATGTCGCGAAGTTCTTAAATCTCTGGACAATCGAGGTTTACTAGATGCAGATAATCAAGATCCTAATATTAATCAATCTTCCGATATTGACGATATCTCAGATGCAGAACTGTTGGCGGCTCTTGGGATAGAAGCTAATCCAGCACAAGATATTACCCGTCTCACCTATGTGCGATCGCGCCAAGAAATCAAAGCCGCCGAAGAAATTGCCCAACGTAATCCCTGCCAAGACTTCGAGCAGTTCAAACCAATCTTTGACCAAGTACAGCACCAATTAAAAACAGGCGAACGTCAAACCATCAAATATCAGGACAATGCCACCATCAACCTCAACGATTTATTTATCCTTGACGGGCAGAAAGTCATCGTTGCCGAAATGGGAGAATGGTTTACCAGCGATTATGGTCTGCCTAACTCTCGCTTACGAGTTGTTTATGACAATGGCACAGAGAGTGATTTATTATTGCGATCGCTGCAACGCGCTTTAAATAAAGACAAAACCAGCCGCCGCATCACCACTCCCGATCTCGGACCACTTTTTCTCAGTACTGAAGCTGAAGACGACTTACCAACTGGTTACATTTATGTGCTGCAAAGCCAATCCGATCATCCCTTCATTGTCGAAAATCGTTCGGTCATTCACAAGATCGGCGTGACTAGCGGCGACGTAAAAAAGCGGATTGCCAACGCTAAAAAAGATCCCACCTACCTACTCGCCGACGTGGACATTGCCCGCACATTCAAATTAGTAAATATTAATCCAAAAAAACTTGAGGCGCTGCTGCACAGGTTTTTCGACAACGCCCGATTAGAATTAGCCCTACCCGATCGCTTTGGCATACCAGTACAACCAAGGGAATGGTTTTTCGTTCCATTAGAAACCATTGAAGCCGTAATTGAAAAAATTAAAGAAGGAACCCTTGACCAATTTCAATATGATCCAGAAACACTCAGTCTCAAGCGATCATAAATGAGATAAAAAGTTGTCTCAGTCTTCAGAATAAGGCGATCGCCTTGTTCTTGGTAAATTTTACTAATCGCCCTTACTTTGCAAGAACTTGCAAAAATTCAAATTGCTGTACCGAGTAAATATAACAAACTCATCCTGATCGCTACACCGTTAGTCACCTGTTTATCAATCAAGCTCAAACGAGGATCATCCATTAAGTCAGAGCTAATCTCCACACCACGGTTAACGGGGCCAGGATGCAAGACTTGGACATTCGGCGCACATTTGGCTAGGCGATCGCGAGTTATCCCATACCGCGCATGATATTCCCGCAAACTCGGAATCAGGAATTGCCCCATACGTTCCATTTGCAAACGCAAAGTCATCACAAAATCCGCATCCTCAAGGGCTGGCTCAAGGGTGTAATGGATTTTCGCGCCATATTCCGCAAATTCTGGTGGTAATAATGTTGGCGGAGCCGCTAGATGTACATCTGCACCGTTAGTAAGCAAACTCCAAAGATTCGATCTCGCTACCCGTGAATGCAAAATATCACCAACGATCGCTATTTTTTTGCCCTTTAGATCCTTAGCCGTCGGCGCTTTGGGATTGAGATACATGCAAAGGGTCAATAAATCCAATAAAGCTTGGGATGGGTGTTCATGCTTGCCATCACCAGCATTGAGGATCGCCACTTTGCCGCTGAGGGCATCCATATCGCGGGCGATCGCCAAAGGCACACCTGCCGATTGATGGCGAATCACCATAATGTCTGTACCCATCGCCAGAAAAGTTCTTGCCGTGTCAAGAATCGTTTCGCCCTTGGTAAGTGCAGATGTCCCAGGAGCAAAATTTAAGGTGTCGGCTGAGAGTCGCTTGGCGGCAAGCTCAAAACTATTACGGGTACGGGTCGAAGATTCAAAAAACAAATTAGCGACAACTTTGCTCTGCAAGGTTGGTACTTTTTTATTGCGACGCGACAGCACTTCTAAAAAGCTAACGGCTGTCTGCAAGACCGTTTCATAATCATTCGGCGTAAAATCAGCCAGCGAGATTACATGTCTTCGCTGCCAAGTAAGTTCAGTCATGTTGCTTTAAAGCTAAGAGATAAGAGATATACCCGAAATCATGCCGATGGGGGCAGGGGCAACCATGTCGTCTGGCAAGAAAGCGCGAGAGCTAACTAGTACTAACGTAAATAAAAAGATGGCAAAAATGATGAACGGTGCAATGTACTGACGAAAAAATGGCACGGTTTTAAATCGTTGATTAACGATTACATTATCTACGATTTAAAACGCGATGCGCAACTAAAAGTCAGAAAGCATTGGTTCCTCGTATTGTACTTATGATAAATTTGAATTTTCGGGAGCTCAAATAACCACAAGTTGGTAGCTCAAAAATAAAAGCATTGGTTCCTCGTATTGTACTTATGATAAATTTGAATTTTCGGGAGCTCAAATAACCACAAGTTGGTAGCTCAAAAATAGTTGCACATCGCTTGCTTAAAGGGCTTACTTAAAGGAAAAGTGAGACAGTCTGCCGAATAAACCTTTAAAATCAAGCGCAAGTCGTCAATAAAATATCGAGTTGCGCTGATTCTAAACGACCAGCTTCGTATAACGTTTTGGCAATTTCAGAAAATTTCAACACCGTATGGGCTTGATAACCCTGACGCGCTAGTTTATGGGTTACATCCCTTTCGTGATCGATCAATACAACCACATCCTTCACCATTAAACCCACCGATTGCAGTTTTTCGATGCCTTCTAGCACACTCTTACCTGTGATCAGAACGTCATCAATCAACACAACCATTTCACCTTCCTGAAATTGCCCTTCAATTAAACGACGAGTTCCGTGGGCTTTGACCTCTTTGCGAGGAAAAATCATGGGGTAGTTGAGGCGCAACCCCAAACCAGTTGCCGTGGGCAATGAGCCGTAGGGAATGCCTGCAATGCGATCGAACGTCAAAGTTTTAAGAATATTGGCATAGGCATTGAGGACTTGCTCAAATACTTGAGGATGTGAAATTATGGTGCGTAGGTCAATATGATAGGGAAACGTCGCACCAGATGCTTGGACAAATTTTCCAAACTGGATGCAGCCAATGTCATAAAGCTGCAAAATCAAATCCTTATGGAGATGTTCTTGCAGAATGCACACATTTGAAAACCAAACCGAACAGGTTGGATTTCCCTGATTCATGTCTGCTCTCATCTGGTTGATGTCATTCCGTAGCGATTTGATGGCATTTCTGGGAGATTCAAGGCTTAACAGATCATCGGGAGTAGAAATAATAAGCCCATCAGCATTAGAGGTCAGTCCTGCTTTCAGCAATGCTTTTAATTCTGTTGGCTCTAGCGAAATGTCATCCGCTAAGATCAACCGCTCAGGCGAAATCGCACGGATGCGGGCAAAGACATCAGCACTGCCAGCCACTTCTAACCCCAACTGCTCTGCAATCCCCCAAGTTTTAGCTTGCTCTACTAAATTCAGATAGAACGGCGATTGACGGGTCGGATATTCTTGCAACATAGCTGTTGAAGAATTGTCCGTAGCACACAAGATAAATACAGCTTTATCTGGATAGATGAGAAAGGGAGTCACGCCATCTTGCCCAATGTATGGATTGAGGGTAACTGCATCTACCTGCCAGACTTTAAAGATCATCTGGGAAAAAATTCTGCTGGTATGACTGTCACTATGCTGAGCATCTAGAATAACTGGAATGTGATGTGGGATGGTCGCCAGGATCTGCCGCAATAATCCTAGCCCCGAAGCCCCCAATGCGCGATAGAACTCAAAAGTTAGCGTGTAAGCGCAAACTAAATCAGCCGTTTCAACAATCAACCATTGCAACCATTCCTGTAATTCCCAAATATGAGCATGAGCTCCTTCCCAACCACCTAGGTGTTGAGGCCATATTTGAGGATTTGGAGAGAGTTCAACAGAGAGCAAACTCTGATTGCGGGTCATAGCTTTGCTCAACTTATCACAAAAATTCATAAACAATTTTGGGAGAGAAGGATCTAATCGTCATAAATACGACATTCCAAGGCATTGGGATTATCCTCGCAGTACGACAGGAGTGAATTCTGTTCCTTTTTTTCGACCTGTTGATGGGCGGCTTCCGCTTCCTTCTTTTTGACCCGTTGATGGGCGAATTCCGACTGGAGTTCCTCAAGCGCATCCCAAGCCGCAGCACACTCTGGAGAGGTGCTCCCCCTTGCTATACAAATAGTTCGCGCGTCTTCACGGGCAATTTCGATTTCATCTTCAATAAATAGTCGTTTCGGATTTTCTACAAAGTCACTCTTAAAGAGAATGTCACTGACGGAAACAATACCTAGCAAGGTTTTGCCATGAATCACAGGTGCTCGACGAATGTGGGTTTGAGCAAATAACCGAGCCACATATTCCACACCCAGTTCGGGATTGATGACCACACAGGGCTTAACCATAATTTCGTAAACCCGCACTGTCTTGGGATCGAGACCAAAGGCTGCCACTTTGTAGATAATGTCGGTTTCAGTCACCATCCCATAGGGGTCTTGTTCATGGCGTGGTTCGACTATCAGTCCCCGTAGGTGTTTGTCTTTCATCAACTTCACAGCATCTGCAACCGTTGCCGAACCAAGAATGGTGACAACGTTTGGGGTCATAATTTCTTCAGCTTGCATCATAGGAATTTAAATTTTTATTGAATGGGATAACTGGAATATGTTAAAAATTGGCTAGTATTGCCCAGAAAGTAATATAGGAATTTAAATTTTTATTGAATGGGATAACTGGAATATGTTAAAAATTGGCTAGTATTGCCCAGAAAGTAATGTGCTGGGTGCTAATTTCATCACAGATAGCAGAGAGGTAAGAGGGCGATCGCTGAATCTGGTCGGGAGGCAGCTTTCTCCTGAATGCCAGGTGCATAGGCTTCAAGTACTGCACCGTTTTGTGAACATGTCGTCATGAAATAGTCGCAGGTTGGACATTCGGTCTGAGTCACTTGTAGTCTTGGGCACTTACACCCAATGGTTAAGCGAGTGCTAAAGAGCCGTTGAGCCTCGCTGCCGCAGTTGGGACATCGAATTTTCATAATTTTGTTCATCGTTGCATTTCAAAATTGAATGATCGCGTGAGAAGGAAATGTTCAGAAACAAGGGGGAACACACATTGGAATACTATCGCTGTCGTTCTACCGCAGCCATAAATTCTTCATAGGGCTTGACCCCAATTAACGTTTCCATCAATTCGCCCTGTTTAAATACCATGACGGCTGGAATACTTCTAATTCCAAAGCGTTTGGCTACGGCTTTGTTCTCGGTCACGTCCAGCTTGAGGACTTTTGCGCGATCGCTATAATCTTCAGCCAGTCGATCAATTAATGGCGCAACCATTTTGCAAGGTCCACACCAAGTTGCCGTGCAATCCACAACCATAAGTGATTCATTGCTCAATAGGGAATCAAATTCAGTTTCATCTTGAATAAATGTAGCCGTAACCATGTCTATATCTCCAAATTGATGATGTGTGAGTTAGTACTGTGTGACTTAGTACAAATTTTCTTCTTGGTGCGTTTTAATCGTGCAATTGGATCGGGGATAAGTAACACAGGTCAGCACAAACCCAGCATTCACTTGGTCTTCATCTAAAAATGATTGATCCGACTGATCCACTTCACCAGAAATCAGTTTGCCAGCACAGCTAGAACAAGACCCTGCCTGACAAGAAATTGGTAAGTCAATGTCCGCTTCGCATGCGGCTTCGTAAACGGTTTGATCGTCTTGGACATCGATGGTGACATCTAATCCCTCGTCATTCACGAGTTTTACTTTGTAAGTTGCCATGCGGTACTCCTAATCAAAACAAATTTAAGGCGTTAAGTTGGGATATAGTGTTCTTGCAAGTCATTGAAATAGACACCACCATGACAGCAGTTCCTTCCAACAATTTATCTGCCTGGGAGCGCCTAGAGCAAGGCAGGCAAACAAAAGCAAGCAACGGTGGTTATGCGGGCTACGGATCGCCTGCGTTTGGGCAACGATCAGTAGATGGTGAATTAGTGAATGACCCAGAAGAGTCTCAGGTAATTGAACTAATTCGCCGCCATCACAAATCTGGGAAATCGTTACAGAAGATCGCCGATTGGCTCAATGAAAATGGGTACACCACCAAACGAGGTCAACTGTGGCATCGTATTTCCGTAAAACGAGTGCTCGATCGACTCTACGGAAAGCTGTCCAGAATCTCAGGAGTAGCATCTCAGGATGAACAAAACCCTGAAGCGTCTCCCCTAGCGCTTGATGACATCGCAACCGACAACCATATAGAGAATCTAATACTTCTAGGTAAAGGGTTTTAACACTTAGTCTGTAACATCCCTCTATCATGCACCTATGTCTGTGCAAAACTGGTATAGATTTGAAACTAATAGCAATAAAACTTTACATTTCTCTTGAAGATGTCAGATGACACTACATTCTGGGATAGTTTTTGGGACGGTTTTAGCTGCTATGAAGGGCTGGGTTATTTCCTGTAGTGAGGCTCAATCTCCTATCTTGACTTTTCGGTTTACAGGAAGGTGCTGATGCCACTCGATACATTTCAGAGTTGGGCTCCTAATCTAGAAGATGCCATCGATCGACATCCGTTGACGCTGCCACCAAACACTCCATTGGTGGAGGCGATCGCTTTGCTCAGTCAGACGCATGACATTATTTGTGTGCTGACAGATGACCAAGCGTTGTCAACCCCTTCCGCCAAAGAGGTTCATACTAGCTGTGTGTTGGTAATGCAAGGGCAAGAACTATTGGGGATTTTGACAGAACGTGATGTGGTTAGACTTACCGCAAAAGGGCTTAACTTGACTGAGATAACCGTCGCTGATGTGATGGTGCATCCGATGATCACGTTGCCGCAGCAATCCATGCAAGACATTTTTGCCCCACTGTTTTTGTTTCGCCGCTACAAGATTCGTCATTTGCCGATTGTGGATGACCAAGGACATTTGGTCGGGGTTATTTCCCAAGAAAGTATTCGCAAAATTATGCGCCCAGCCAATCTCTTGCAGTTTCGTCGCGTATCGGATGTGATGACCACTAAGGTGGTGCATGCCCCACTCTCCGCTACGGTCTTGCAATTGGCGCAGTTAATGACCGAGCATTGCGTGGGCTGTGTGGTGATCGTGCAAAGAAATTCAGAAGATAATGACTGCCCCGTTGGCATTGTGACGGAGCGCGATATTGTGCAGTTTCAATCGCTTCAAATCGATCTGCAAAAAACTCTGGCTCAAACGGTGATGAGTACGCCGCTATTTCTCCTCAGTCCTGAGGATTCGTTGTGGACGGCACATCAGCAAATGCAGAAAAGGCGAGTGGGGCGCTTGGTGGTGTCTTGGAACTGGGGGCAGGGGTTAGGAATTGTGACACAAACAAGTCTATTACGGGTTTTTGACCCAATGGAAATGTATGGAGTGATTGAAAATTTACAACAAACTATTCAACATTTAGAGGCAGAGCGATCGCCTTCTAATCCCCCCCGTCAACCTGATCCTTTGCTTGTTCAGTCGAGTTCTGTAGACTCATTATTGCAACGGACTAGATCCCCATCTTGCAAAGAGATTGCGGGTGACAGTAAATTCCTACTTGCCCTGCTAGACAATGCTTACAAACACGTAAAGTACATGTTTGACAACTTAGATCTTTTAGTCGAGCAGCGGCAAACTCAGCTCCAGTCTGTTCTAGAGACGCTTGAGCAACTCGGTCATAAAATTAGATCTTAAACGCGATTATAAAAGCGTTATAGCAATATGCATGAAAACTAAGTTATGTAAAGGATTGTATTCAAATTTCTCAATAGAGTTTAACAATTGAAAATATTTTTTGGATTAGAGCCCTATAATGACAGATTTTCGTAAAAAGACTTTTGCCTATGTTTAAGAAGCTTGCAAGTATGTTAAGAAGTGATGAATGTCGGTAATAAGCACATTGGATTTCAAATAGCTCAAACAACCACAGGTCATTATCTCAAAAATAGTTGTACATCGCTTATTTAAAGCCTGAAATAATGCTATATTAATAAGCCTGCTAAAATATCCAAATAGTATTGAACTAGATCACCCCCAGAAACTAGAGCCATAAACCCATGATGAAGTTGAGATTAAAGCGATTTGGCAAAAAATTTGAAGCCAGCTATCGCATCGTTGCCGTAAACAGTACTAGCCGTCGCGATGGTCGTCCCCTTGCTGAACTCGGTTTCTACAACCCACGTACCAAAGAAACCCAACTCGATGTACCAGCGATCGTGCTTCGCATCAAGCAAGGCGCTCAACCTACTGACACCGTACGTCGCATTCTCGAAAAAGCGAAGGTATTTGATCTCGTTACTGCCTAATTCTCTGAATTAATTTCTAATTTGTGCCGATCTAAACTTGTGCCAGACTATAACGCCTTAATTAGTTTTTTGCTGAAGCCATTATTAGCTCATCCAGAGGCGCTTCGGGTAGATTTTGAGTCAAATAGCAAAAGCGATCGCGTCTGGATCAGAGTTGCTTTCGATCCAGAAGATCGGGGGCGAATTTTTGGTAAAGGGGGACGGACAATCCAAGCGGTTCGGACAGTGGTTATGACCGCAGCCGAAGAAGCTGGGCATAGTGCTAGATTTGAAGTCTTTGACCCAAACCCCAACGCAAATTCTGACGATTATCAATCTCGAAATGCAGAGCATTCTGAGCCAGAACGGCAAAAAATTCAAGTTGAGCGTCCTCGGATTAACGTTGAAAAGCCGAAGCGACGAGAAATTTAAAATAAAAGGGGTGCAAAAGCACCCCTTTTATTTTGAGAAACTAGTGAGATTAAGTAAGTAGCTAGGCATAATTAATTACAAAGCAAAACCCGTAAAGTTGAGTCCCGCAGGGGCGCAACTTTACGGGTTTTGGTAATTTATTTTGCACAGGTACTCATATGAAGGTTGGCGCGGAAATTCTTTGCATTGGTACTGAGCTATTGCTGGGCGAAATTCTTAACAGCAATGCTCAGTATCTAGCACAACAACTTGCCCTATTGGGAGTCCCACATTTTTATCAAACCGTTGTTGGGGATAATCCCGATCGCATTCATCAGGCTTTAGAAATTGCTGCTAGCCGCTCTAACTTGATTATCACTACGGGAGGACTGGGACCCACACCCGATGATCTCACCACTGAGGCGATCGCTAATTTTTTCAACACACCTCTCGAAGAACGTCCCGAAATTTGGGAGCGCATCCAGCAGATGGCAGCGCAGACAGGTAGGACACTTACCGCCAACAACCGCAAGCAAGCCCTACTACCAAAGGGTGCAGAGATTTTACATAATCCCGTTGGCACTGCTCCAGGCATGATCTGGGAGCCTAAGCCAAATTTATTGATTCTTACCTTCCCTGGTGTACCCAGTGAGCTTTACCCGATGTGGGAGCAAACTGCTGCACCTTTGCTGCAAGCGAGAAACTATGGACAGGGGACATTTCACTCTAAAGTTTTGCTGTATTGGGGCATTGCCGAGTCAGCACTAGCGACTAAAGTTAATCATTTATTCGATCTCAAAAATCCTACGGTTGCGCCCTATGCTAATTTCGGACAGGCAAGATTGAGAATCACGGCAAGAGCTAACACGCAAGAAGAGGCGATCGCTTTAATCGCTCCCGTCGAAGCGAAGATTCGGGAACTAACAGGTGAGTTTTGCTATGGCACTGATGAAGATACACTAGCGACTGTGGCAAGTAAGCTGTTACTGGAAAGTAGTCAAACTCTAGCAGTTGCTGAATCCTGTACAGGTGGATGGTTGGGTGAGACTTTAACTGAGGTATCAGGAAGTTCTAGTTATTTCCTCGGTGGCGTGATCAGTTATAGCAATGAGGTAAAAGTTGATTTACTTAATGTCGATCGCCAAGTTCTCGATCAGCATGGTGCAGTCAGTGAGATCGTTGCCGAACAAATGGCGATCGGGGTCAAGTCAAAGCTCAAATCGGATTGGGGGATCAGCATAACAGGGATCGCGGGACCAACTGGTGGCACGGAGACCAAGCCTGTGGGCTTGATTTACGTGGGGATCGCCTACCCCGATGGTAAGGTCGAGGCGATCGAGTTGCGTTTTAGTCCCTCTAGAGGAAGAAATTGGATTAGAAAGGCAACTGTAATGTCAGCTTTAGATTTGTTTAGGAAAAGATTTGTTATGATTGGGTAAATAAACCTAGACGATGATAGGGAGCCAAGCATAGTGAAAGCGATCAAGAAAGCACTGAAAGAGATCGGCGAAATTCTAAATCGCGTTCTGGAAGCCCTTTTGGGTCAAAATCAGCCCCAGCCTGAGTTGATTCCTATACCAGTAAGAAGTAACTCACGACGCGATCGTCGCCATTAAGGTTATAAGACTCGCTTAGCGGGTCTTATATTTTGTTAGGGGGATTATTAAAAATAATAGGTGGTACAAAGTACCACCTATTATTTTTTAGAGGGTTGCATATTCAGATTCGAGGCGATCGCTGTCTCGCTCCATTTCCATTTCTAAGACTGAAGTAGATTGCTGAGCTTCTTGGAAATAAATAATATCTTTGCGGGGATCGACTTCACCAGTTTTAATGCGTAAATTATCGCCCACTTGAATCTGACGATTAATTCGCATCGGTAACTTCAAGCCTAAGTCCTCGATCAACACTAGCGCCAGTTTTTCATTTTCGCGCAACCAGTCCAGCATCAGCGCTTCCCACACCACATCTTTGTTACGACGCAGATATTCTAGACTCCAATAACGTACCGACTGCTTCTCGACCTGATTGGCATCCCAAATCGCAGGATCGATCGCTTGCAAAATGGCTGTCAGCATTTCTGCCGTAAATGGCAAAGGCTCCTCGCGCAAAAAAGCTTTGATTTGCCAATGCGCTAATAGATCGCTATATCGACGAATTGGCGAAGTTACCTGTGCATATGCATCAAGCCCTAAACCTGAATGGCGCGATGCATATAAACCTAATGAACCTTTAGTCATACAACGACAAATCGCAAATTCACGCACAGGGCCTGATGGCAATTGCATCAAGGTATCGAGGGGCGGCAATTCGGGCTGTTCTTGATAGCGATAGGGGATGGGAATATTGTTGGTCTGGGCGAATTTAGCGGCGACTTCACCTGCGAGGATCATCATCTCGGCGACCAGTTGACGCGAGAAGGTATCTTCCATCAGTTCTAAGGTGAGGCGATCGCCATTTTTAGAGTCAACCTTAACGCTGGTATCAGGTAAATGAATTTCGATCGCACCCTGATCAACACGCCATTTTTTGCGGAGGCGGGCAAAGTCAGCCAGGCGATCAAGATCGTCCTCCACCCCAAGTTGCAACATTTCCTCAACATCTTCATAGGTGAGGCGATAGTTGGGCTTCACTAAACTTGCCACGATCTCATAATGAGCAACTGCGCCAACTTCATCAAGATCGACGGCAAAAGACATCGCATGACAAACTTTATTTTCGATCAAACTCATGGGGCCAGCCGCTAGCTCAATCGGAAACATGGGGATCACGCCTGTGGGCAAGTAGACACTTGTACCCCGCTTACGAGCATCCTTATCCAGAGGACTTTCAGGATCGAGCCATCTTGTCGGATCAGCAATATGAATCCAAATGCGTTTGCGTCCATCCGCTAGCGTCTCAATACTCAGACCATCATCAATTTCCGTGGTACTAATATCGTCAATCGTATAAACATGTAGATGGGTGAGATCGCGCCGCAAGTCTCCCATGTTGTCAGGAATTGGGGAAGTGAAACACTCTTGGGCGGCAGCAATCAATTCATTGGCAAAGCGAATCGGAATCTGGCTACGCAGTAAATTCAGATTTTCATGTTCACTCCAAATACCGAGATCGACTAGCATTTGGAAAGCAGCTTGTTCATTTTTAGAGCGTTTGGCAAAACTTAAAAGCTCTTGAGCCGCAGCTTTGTCTGAAGCTTCATCACCATAAAGAGCATAACGCTCTAGACAATCTAACCGACTGCGATCGCTAGTTGTCCATGCTACGTCACCACCTGAAAGCTTAGTAGTTAGCTTTTGCTGAAATTCTTCGATTAATTTAGCTCTTTGAGCCGCAGCATCAGCTTGATGCTTTAACTCGGAGACTTGTGAGCTTGAGCGTGGCTCATAGAGATCGCCTTTTTGCTTAAAGTAAATTTTGTCATTACTTAATAAGCAATAGGATGCGTAGGAAGTAACCGCAGATGATTCTGAAAATAGAAGATTAGCAAGATCATTGGGATTTGTGGCTTGATTATCTTCAATCAAAATTTCCCATGCGACTTCTAGGCTAGAAGGATCGAGAAATTTTTCAACTTTTTGCAAAAATGAGGGGATTTGCAAATGGGTAAAACTAGAATTTTCACCACTAGCTTTGATGGTGTAGTTTATTTCGCGGGGATGGATGGTGTGGGTATTGCCGTTTTCATCGATCGCTTGAAAGTGTTTTTTGCCTTCAGGACGATCAATCACGACAAGGCGGCGATCGCCATGCAATTTCACTTCGACTAGCGTACCTTTTTCCAAAATTGCCCCTTGTCCACCAAAGCCAAAAATTTTCTTTAATATTCTACCGTTTTATATAGCGGTCGCTATACAAAACCAAAAACTAGAGGCGGTGCAAAGCACCGCCTCTAGTTTTTGTATAAAGCAAAAAAGTACTTTGCGCTGTCTTTACTTTATTAGACTAAACAATTGCATATTGCATCGTGCTGGCGATCGCACCAACCGCAGAGGCGGCGATCGCAGGTTGGTAAGCGCTAAGTGCAAATAATGTTGATGTTACGGGTTGTTTGGGGGCTGCAAGCATAGCAGTTCCCAAAACTAGCAAGGCAATACTAGATTTAAGGCTAAAAGTGCTATTCATCTTCATATTCCTCCAACAATCTTTTCCCAACGAACCCAATGACTAAACTTTGATTCTTTTTGTTTCTAGAGCTCTGGTTAAAGTGCGTTTACAGACTCTTGTGATAATAATTTTTAGGTTCATCGACTAAAAATCACTTTAATTACATTCATGATAATTGATACATAAAAGTAAAAATGTAATTTAGATATCATGTTCTGAGTGATTTTAGTCACATACAGGCAACACAGTTGATATTAATGAGGATTAATACCTATACATAGCCATCCTCAACATTTTATGGAATAACGCCCTGAAACTTACTCTTTTCCGTAAAACCTAAACTCTAAAGACTGAATTAATCAAGCTTAAGTGATTTGAAGTATTAATATGATCTGGGGCAACATCCGTAAAAATATAGTGAATTGTAATGTGTTTCTAATGTATAGGTTTGACTAAAAATCGGAAAGCGCTAACTGGGTGATTTAATTCGATATAGCCATTTGCGGCGTGCGAAGCACGCTGCAAATGGCTATATCGAACTGACGTTAATTTAGTTTTGTGGGTAAAGCCTTTTGATGAAGCGATTAATTTGAGATTGAGCGTGGGCTTTAGCTTGTGCAGAATTCGCAGTTACCATAGTCGAGATATCAGTTTCCAAAGGATTTACGGCTGGATTAGCTTGCTCATTAACCAAAACATCAGCAGTTTCTAATGCCTGATTCGCGATCGCTTCCGTGGGAATTTCTAACTTTGTTTCCGTGACTGTACGTTCTACCGAATTAGCAATAACACTCTCTGGTGTTGCAGTTAAACTCGTATGCACATAGGTTTCGGTCGTTGATCGTTCAACTATATTGTCATTGTCAGCAACACTATCAGCACCATTTAAGGTTGCTTGACTAAAGCCGATCGCCTGCCCTAGATTATTGGCTAAAGGTTTTGCTGATGAATAGGTATGTGTAAACGAGTGGTTTGTGGGTGACGTATAAGTCTTACTAATTTCTAATTCTTGGGCGATCGCAGGACTCACCTCTTTTTCCACAGCACTTTGCTCTAAACCACTGATCAAAGAACAAGGTGGCACGATCGCACCTTTGCCAATTACCGCACGCACAATTGAACTCGACGCACCAATACAAGCCCCTTCCCCAATTTTGCAAGTTCCATAAATCAGAACTCCAGCCCCCAAATTTGCCCCAGCCCCAATTTCTAAAAGTCCATCTTGGGCATGAAGGACAGCACCCATACCAATACATGCACCTGCCGCGATCGTAATTCGCCCACCCTGATCAGCTTGGATTAATACGCCCGATGCGATCGCCGCCGTCTCATCGATCACTACATCCCCACAAACGTAGGAGCGAAAATCTCCGATCGGTTCTAAAGGTGGTAAGTAGTTCGATTGCATGATTTTTATATTCTCTAATACCAATTCACGAAAGTGTGACAACACTTTTGCGAATTAAAAACTAAACCTAGTAAGGGTTTTCAAGTTAATAAATGACTACATCATTTATTAACTTGGTATAAATTCATCAAGGACTTCGCTAAGTTCTTGACAACAATTACTCGCTAATTACTTTCTAAATAGAGAACCTCGCAAAGCGAGGTTCTCTAGAAACATTACTTTGCAGGACGTTGAATGATACCTTCAAACACACGACGTTTTGCCTTGGTGTCAATACCTAGCAAACGCACATACTCATCACCATGCTCAGCAAGACAAGCTTCTAAAGCCCGAATTACTTCAGACTCATTTGAAGCGGCGATCGGTGAACAGCTATGCCAAGAACTAGTACGGAAATGGCGCTCATCAGCATGTTCAGTGCCAATTCGATATCCCTGAGACAATAGTTGACGAATGCGTGACAGCATATCTGCACTGAGATTACCAACACTACCGCCGCCATAGGAACTATTGCTAGAGTTGCTTACCTTAACCGCAGTCCGAGTTGCAACTACAGGCTGTCCCCCTGGGCGATGTACTAGCAGTTCGACAACGCGGCGTTTTGCTTTAGTGTCAACTCCGACAAGGCGCACATATTCATCGCTATATTCAGCAATGTAATTTTCTAAAGCAGCGATCGCTGCCGCAGGACTGCTAGCTGTAATAGCGGGCAGAGTTTGCCAAGAAGTTGTACGGAAATGACGCTCATCGGCATGTTCAACACTAATGCGATGACCCTGCGCCAAAAGTTGACCTACGGTAGTTGATACATCATTCGCCACACCATTACCATTGGTCGCACGAGGTGCGCTATAGCTTGCCGAAGCCCCATTACCATTGGACTGACCAATGCTCACAGCTTGACTATCAGCACGTTGAATAATTGTTTCTACGACACGACGTTTCGCTTTAGGATCGACTCCTACCAAACGCACATATTCACCTTCATGCTCAGCGAGAATGCTATTTAATGCAGCGATCACTGTAGATTCATTCGAGGCATCGATCGCAGGACCAGTCATCCATGCTGCGGAACGAAAACGACGAGCATCAGCATACTCAGTACTAATGCGATAGCCTTGAGCAAGAAGTTGACGAACTTGGCTAGAAATATCATTATTGCTCGCATGAGCTGCGCCATTGGAGGTCGCTTTAGGTGCAGTGTAAGTATTGTTGCTGGGAGCAGAATTGCTAATTACCACAGGCTTATCGCTGGGGCGTTGAATAATAGTTTCTGAAACACGGCGCTTTGCTTTAGGATCAACCGCAACTAAGCGCACATATTCGCCTTCATTTTCAACTAAAGCTGATTGGACAGCATTAATTACTGTTGTGGCTTCAGATGTATGTGGAATAGCATGAGATTGCCAAGAGCCACTGCGGAAACGGCGTACATCTGCGTACTCGACCGCAACATGGTAGCCCTGACCTAAAAGTTGTCGTATTTGCTGCGCTAAATCCCCATTCATAGGTTCATTCCTCTGTGCTGGTGTATTTGTAAGGGTTTGATTAGTTTGATTAGAATGTTGCTTATTAAGCTGTGTATTAAAACTGGCAGCTGCATCACTGATTGGCTGTGACGAGTTCTCTTGTTGTTGGCGAATCGGTGTAATGCAGGCAATATCAGCAGCACAGCGATAACCTTGTCTTAAGGACTCGTTGATACCGACAACATGACTCGCAAAGTTTTGGTCTGATTCCCGCACATTCGGTAGCAGATCGGCTTGTTGCTGCGTTGTAATCACTGCACCAGAAGGAACATATTTACCCGCAGGAATTTCTACATCTTGGACAAGGGCATGTAGGGAAATAATGCAACCGTCACCGACTCGCGCATTAAATACCGTCGAGCGGAACCCAATAAAACAATTATTCCCAACATAGGCTGGTCCATGGATCAAAGCCATGTGCGTGATGGAGGTACTATCACCAATCCAAACGGAATATTCTTTTCCGTCATCGCCAACCACGCGACCTTTTTCCAGACCATGAATCACAACACCATCTTGGACGTTAGTACTGTTTCCAATATGAAAAGGATGCCCCTCATCCGCACGAATCGAGGTTCCAGGGGCAATCAAAACATTAGCGCCGATATAAACGTCGCCAATTAAATTGGAAAAAGAATGAACGTAGGCGGATGGATCGATTTTGGGTTCTGCCAAGTTCCTAGACCAAGGTGTAGGGGGGGCAGCAAAGCTACGAACTACCATAGTGAATCTGCACTTCTAAGCTTTACCTATATTCTGATTGTCAAAATCGAGAGTATAAGAACTTAAAAGCGCTCCTCCAAATAACAACTTAAGCTACAACGTCGGAGAACTGTATATTTACTAGCGCTGATCAATAATTGAACGAGAGATACTTACGAATAAATACCTCTATAGCATTCTCTCACTGTATTTTTTGCTGTAGAGAGTGCGATCGCTCAGACTCACTGTGTCAATGATCGCAATAACTGCGGCATCAATCGGACGATTTTCGCTATTTGTCACTTGTCTAGCACCACTACCACGAGTAAATAGCACCCATTCGTCTACACCAGCACCGACTGTATCAGCAGCCACTTCATACTCTGGAAGCAACTGCCCTTGCAAATCAATAACTTGCAAAAGCAGAAACTTAGTTCCAGACAAATTGGACTCTTTGTAGGTACTGACGACCGTACCGCAAACTTTAGCGATTTGCATATTGTTATGAGTACGTTTACAGAATGAATAAAATACGGATAGATGCTAGCCAAAGTCTGAGTAATAACAAAAACAACCTTTAGATAAAGGTTGATCGCGCTAGCTAAGCCCTTACTATGGACGATTGATAGGACGGATAGAGTTCACATTGTCACGGAACTGATCGACTTCTTCGGTGTAACGAATAGGTAGAACGTATTCAAGGTTTTCGTGAGGACGAGCAATGATGTGTGTGGAAAGTACTTGTCCGCCGTTTACACGCTTTACGGACTCAGTACCTGCTGCTACTGAAGCTTGTACTTCGGATACATCGCCACGGACGATAACGGTCACACGACCACTACCGATCTTTTCGTAGCCAACTAAGGTTACGCGAGCGGCCTTGACCATAGCATCTGCTGCTTCTACAACGGCAGGGAAACCAAGGGTTTCAATCATTCCAACTGCGATCGCCATAATTAATGTTCTCCTAATAAAAAACAGATGATGAAATTAATGAAAATTTAGTCTTTTGATACTTTTTTGAGAGAGTCTTTTTGAGACAATCTTTAATAAGTAGATTTAAAAAGCAAACTGCTCTACTTCTCGCGTATAGCGAATTGGTAGAACGTACTCTAGGTTTTCGTGTGGTCGAGCAATGGTATGAGTCGAAACAACTTCGCCCCCATTAACCCGATTTGCACCTTCAACACCAGCAGCCATAGCAGCTTTCACCTCAGAGATATCGCCTCTGATGATGACAGTTACTCGTCCACTACCGATTTTCTCGTAACCCACAAGGGTGACGCGAGCAGCCTTGACCATAGCATCAGCAGCTTCTACAACTGCGGGGAAGCCTCTGGTCTCGATCATTCCAATACCGATCGCCATAATTTAAGTCAGTGTCCTTACGACTCTCTAAAAAACTGAAGTTCTTGAGGTTGTATCTATCAAAAGATGTAGATGCACAAGCGCAACTACTGATCTTAGCTACGATCGGTTCGCTTTAAACATCAAATTTCAAATTTTTAATACAAAATAAAAATGAGATGACGCTTGGCGCGTTTTGAAAGCTACATTTTTGCAGGTAGCTTTTCGCAGCTAATTTACAGAAATATTTTTGACTTACTGTTGCAATTAATTTACTTAACCTAGTTATTAAAAAATAGTAAATAAGTATTTATTACTACAGACTTAGTCATACTAAATCTGAATAATCAGGGAGAGTGAATAATATTAATATATTCAACTCTATCTTTATATCTACGATAACGAGTGGCGGTACATTTGACAATATAAGCCGTCATGATAAATCTAAATAGTGCATATAATCTTGGCTTATTTGCATCAAGATATATTTCTTTCCCAGTTTTAAAATAGGCTCTCAACCCAAGAATTATTACAGCGCTGTTTGGGTTAAGTATAGCTGTAGCCATTCAAAACCCAAACAGTGCGAAGCGTCGCCTCACACTGTTTGGGTTTTGATTTGTCCTGATACAGGCTAAGCTACAAAATTTCAAAAGCCAAAAAGTATGGCACATGCTACTCGTGTGCCACACTTTTTATTTTGCAGATCATCTAGCGATCGCTGATCGAAATAGTTTCTACTTCGGCAATCTCTAAATTAGGTAATTGTACTAACTCTCGCTCTTGTTCTTGTAAGGCGACCATGGGAATGCTTACAGGTATTGGTGTTTCGATCCAATATTCTGAAGTTGGCAAGGTTTCTTCGAGATCGTCAAGAGGACGAGGAATAATCATCAGGGTATGAAACTCACCAATGCGTTCGGCTTCATACATTCCTGCTTCAATCGCGATCGCCACATCGGCGACATTGCCACGAATAATGGCTGTGCATAACCCCGCTCCAATAGTTTCATAGCCCGCTAGATTTACATCTGCTGATTTCAGCATCATATCGGCAGCCCCCACCATCGCGGGAAAACCTCTGGTTTCCAGCAACCCGATCGCTTGATTACTCAAACGGCTATATTGACCATCCGTTAACTGACTAAGGCGACTACTAATAGGCAAAATCGCTTCTAAATTGGGATAGGGACGGGGAATTACAATTGTGGAAACTAGTTGACCAAATTCTCTAGCAGTTTCGGCTCCTGCTTCGACAGCCATGCGAACATCGGTAATTGAACCACGGATGATCGCCGTACAAAAACCATTGCCCACTTTTTCATATCCGACCAGTCTCACAGTTGCTGATTTGAGCATCATGTCAGCAGTTCCGACGATCGCAGGGAAACTAATAGTTGAGACCATTCCCAAAGCACTTCCTGAGAGATCGATTCTTTGAGATGAACTACTAGACATTAGCTAACACAATAATTAAAAGAATTTATGTGGAGGGGAAAACGCTCAACATTACCCAGTATCTTAACTGAATATAGCTATAGCCATCAATGTTAGAACGCAACTATAGCTACAGCCACCTGTATCAGCTAGTGTGAGGCGGCGCGAAGCGCCGCCTCACACTAGCTGATACAGGTGGCTGTAGCTATAAAAACCAATAGAGAGTGGCGGCAACACTTCTTTTTGAGAAATGCACAGTATATTTTTTGAAAGTGTTGCTTCGTAACACTTTCAAAAAATATACTGTGACAATATCTGGTATGTTTGTAGCACTCGTTATGGGAAGAAAGTCTAAATTTTTAATATAGCAATCCTAAATGAATCTCGAAGATCTAAGGCTCAGAACAAGGAGCTTAAGCCCCTTGTCTTTCTTCCAAATGATTTAAGATTGCTATGGTTTTGAAATTTAAGATAAATTTTCAGCAAAAGATCTAGATCTTCTAATACAATTTTTAAGCTACAAATAGTCTAAAGTTTAATTGTGATAAAATCATGAGTAAACCATGCTTAAACAAATAGTTGATGGCGATTTTTAAGAATTTTGAGGAAACAAACCTTCTATATGCGACCTCTCTAAATTCTCACAATTTGCTAAACCTAGGCAATAAGTTTTTTCATTTATTTTTAAGATATGGAGTAATTAGTATCTCAAAAACCATACTATAGAGCGATAAATTTTAATACTGCGTTCCAAATGGTCTAAAGATAGGAAAATGCAACTGCCTGAAGCCTTGCCTAAAAAAGATTCCGTGCTAGTTATAGACGATACGCCACCCAACTTACATTTGCTAATAAGTATGTTGACACGTAAGGGTTATGAGGTAAGTGGTGTAAGTGATGGCTTAACAGCACTAGCAACCGTACAGACTGAGATGCCTGACTTGGTATTGTTGGATATTAATATGCCAAATATGAATGGGTTTCAGGTCTGTGAGCAATTAAAGTCACTTGATTGTACTCGTGACATTCCTGTCATTTTTATTAGTGCGCGAGACGAGGTCTTAGACAAAGTACAAGCTTTTGCCGTGGGGGGTGTTGACTACATCACTAAGCCATTTCAAATAGCGGAAGTATTAGCAAGAGTCGAGAATCAACTCACTTTGAGAAGATTACAAAAACAGTTACAAGAACAAAATGAACGACTTAAACAAGAAATTAGTAGTCGGATTATTGCGGAAACTTTACTGCAAGAGGCTAATGAAAAATTAGGGCGCTTAGTTAATTTAGATGGTTTAACTCAACTTGCCAATCGCCGATGCTTTGATGAGTATTTAGATCAAGAGTGGCAGAGACTCGCAAGAGAGCATTTACCACTGTCTTTGATTATGTGTGACATTGATTTTTTTAAAAACTATAACGATACCTATGGGCATGTAGTTGGTGATGATTGTCTACGCAAGGTTTCACTTTTGATTAAGCAATCAGTACGTCGTCCTGCGGATTTGGCTGCACGTTATGGTGGTGAGGAGTTTGTGCTGGTATTGCCAAACACTGACATCGAAGGTTCGATGGCTATTGCTGAGATTATTCGTCAAGGACTACTAGAGCTTGCTATACCCCATGAGGATTCAGCAGTTAGTCAGCTTGTGACTTTAAGTATGGGGGTAACTTCTTTGGTTCCTATGATCGATTCACACCCTTCGGTGTTGCTTACGGCGGCTGACTATGCGCTGTATCGAGCGAAAGAGTTAGGTAGAAACCAAACATATCAAATTGGCTAAAGACAAATAAAAGTGGCGGTGCTAAGCATCACCACTTTTATTTTGGGTAATGAGTTGCAATCCTAAATAGTTTGTGTGCGCCCCGAAGGGGCGCACACAAACTATTTAGAATCTAAAATCAATTGATAATTATTTTAATTAAGCTTTCTAATAAGCGATCGCGTTCTATCGGTACAATATCGCCACTTTGCAGGACATCACGGATCATCACAAAGTGAATTAAGGTTCCAATAAAGGCACGGGCTGTCACTTCAGGGTCGGCTATTTGGAGTTGTGGATAATTGGACAGATATTGAGTGAGAAAGTCGAGGCTTACTTTCTCAATGTTGATCACAAAGGCTCTTGCTAGTTCTGGGAAACGACCAGATTCACCAATAATAATTCTTAAAAAGGTCAGGATTTGCGGATCTTCGGCAACATTTTCCAGCATGGTGTTGGCATAGCGCTTCAAAAATACGCTTGGAGCTTCTTCAAAGGATTGCTGGCTTTGAAGCTCAAATATATTTTTGCGGCATGACATCTGCTGGATAAGCGCTGTAAATAAAGCTTCTTTATCGGGAAAATGTCGGTAAACGGTCGCCTTGGAGACTCCTGCTGCCTCCACAATGCGATCGATGCGAGCGCCTGCATAGCCATGTTCTAGAAATTCTTGCATTGCTCCTTCAAGGATTAATGCAGTTTTCTTAGAAGATAACTCTCGTTCTACAGGTTTGGCTTTAGTCATTATTGGGGCATTCATATACTTTTTGAGTAAATCTGAATCTCGCTTTGCGCGATTCAGATTTACTTGGATAAATTATTTCGCAAGAGGCGAGAAAAAGCGATCGCTTTTTCTCGCCTCTTGATATTTCTATCATACCCCCTTGACAAACTAGACGAAACTGTTTAGTTTAGTTTAAAAGAAAACGAAACTGTTTAGTTTTATTAGGGTGTCGCCATGCTGCAAAGTTCTTCTGATGGTGGGTCGGGTATTAAGTCTCAACGCTGGTTTGGGGTTGCGGCTGCGGTTGGTGTGGTGGTGTTTGGCGGGGTGGGGTATGGAGTCTGGCGATCGCAGGCTAGTCAATCGGCAGCGAGCCAAACGGTAATTGCTCCCGTTAAAAGTAATACGGTGACAGCATTAGGTCGTTTAGAACCGCAGGGAGAAGTAATTAAGCTCTCGGCAAACTCGACTAATAGCAATCGATTAGAGAAATTACTGGTGCAAGAAGGCGATCGCGTACAGGTCGGACAGATAATTGCGATTCTCGATAGTCGCGATCGCTTGCTGGCTGCCTATGAACAGGCTCAAGAAGATGTGCGGGTAGCCCAGTCAAGGTTAGCGATTACCCAAGCAGGAGCAAAGCAGGGGGAAATCAATGCTCAACGTGCAGAAATTGTGCGCTTGCAAGCTCAGCGTCAGGGAGATGTGGAAGCACAAGCGGCAACCGTCGATCGCCTGAATTCGGAATTGCAAAATGCGGAATTAGAATTTAATCGCTATCAACAGTTGGCAAGGGAGGGGGCGATTTCTAACTCGACTCTTGATAGTAAGCGATTAACCCTGAATACGGCTCAGCGCAACGTACAGGAAGCCAAAGCGGTATTAAATCGGATTCAGAATACTAGCCCTGCTCAAATTTATCAGGCGGAGGCAAATTTATCGCGGGTGGCGGAAGTGCGTGCGGTGGATGTGGAGGCAAATCAGGCGGAGGTCGATCGGGCGATCGCAGCCATGAAACAGGCGAAAGCAAATCTTGATCAAGCCTATGTCAAAGCACCGATCGCTGGTGAGGTGTTAGAAATTCATACTCGCGCTGGTGAAGTTGTTTCTAGTGATGGCATTGTTTCCATTGGCAAGACGCAGCAAATGTATGCGATCGCGCAGGTTTATCAAAGTGATATCCAAAAGGTCAAGCCCAATCAAAGGGTCAAGATTTTTAGCGATTCGATCGCTGGCGAATTGCTAGGTAAGGTCGAGCGCATTGATTCGCAGGTAAAGCGGCAAACCATTGTCAATAGCGATCCGAGTACGAATATTGATGGTCGAGTTGTGGAAGTCCATGTCGTACTGGATCGGGATTCGAGCAAAAGGGCGGCGAAGTTTACGAATTTGCAAGTGACAATGGAGATTGAGCAATGAGCATGATCCAACAAATTCAACGCCGAACTCCCTTGGGGTGGTTGCAACTGAAGCGCGAGCGTGGGCGTTTGATGGTAGCGATCGCGGGAATTGCTTTTGCAGATGTGTTGATGTTTATGCAACTGGGATTTCAAAGCGCTTTGTACGACAGCAATACAAAGCTCAGCCGCTCTCTGGATGCCGATATTGTGTTGGTTAGCCCTCAAGCTCGGAACACCCAAAATTTGAGTACATTTTCACGCCGCAGACTCTACCAGTCTAAGGATATTGCAGGTGTAGATTCGGCTGAAGCCTTTTATTCCAATATCATTACTTGGAAAAATCCTGATAGTCGTAAAGAAACTTCTGTACAGGCGATCGCCTTTAATCCTGAAAAGCCAGCGTTGAATCTGCCTGAAATTAATCAGCAACTCGACAAAATCAAAATTCCCGATCGCGTGCTATTCGATCGCAAGTCGAGGGGCGATTACACAAAGGCGATCGCGATCGTCGAACAGGGCAAACCCGTTCAAACTGAAGTTGATCGCCGTAACGTGTTAGTTACAGGGCTGTTTAGTCTGGGCGCATCCTTTGGAGCCGATGGTATTGTGGTGGTTAGCGATCAGACTTTTCTGCATTTCTTTCCCAAACGTGATGTGGCAAGCATTAGTTTAGGACTAGTTAAAGTCAAGTCTGGCTATGACCCTAAGCAAGTTGCGACCGAGTTAAAAGCCTATTTGCCCAATGATGTCAGAGTTCTAACCCATGCGGAATACATTGAATTTGAAGAGAGCTTTTGGAAGACAGAAAGCCCGATTGGATTCATTTTTGGATTAGGAACGGCGATGGCGTTTGTGGTGGGAGTGGTAATTGTTTATCAGGTGCTATCCACCGATGTTAATAGCCACATCAAGGAATACGCCACCTTTAAAGCGATGGGCTATCGCAATCAATATTTGCTAGCGATCGTGTTTGAAGAGGCGATCATTCTCGCGTTCTTGGGATTCATCCCAGGAGTGATTATCCCGATTGGGTTGTATAGCCTCGCCGCAGGGGCAACCGCCTTACCGATCGCCATGACTGCGGCAAGAGCTACAACGGTTTTTATGCTTACTGTCGCTATGTGCGTTCTTTCAGGGGCGATCGCTACGCGCCGACTGCAATCTGCCGACCCTGCTGATATGTTTTAAAGATTTCTAGCTTTTAAGGATTCACGATTATGGCATCATCCCTATCTTCGCTAACTCAACCTCATTCAGGTTCCTATCGCTTTAAACTTACGGAAAGAGAATTTGAAGTGCTTACCATGATTGTCGAGGGCAAAAGCAACCCTGAAATTGCTTCTCATCTCTATCTCAGTCTCAATACGATTAAGTCCCATGTCAATGGCATTTTCAACAAATTGGGCGTAAGCGATCGCGTGCAAGCCGCAGTTTTTGCTGTTCGCAACCAATTAGTTTAAGAAACCATTTAAGAATTACTTCCTGCGGTCAAAAACTCTAAGATATCCCCCTCAATCCCCCTTTTTAAGGGGGAAGAATTTGATTCTCCCCCCTTAAAAAGGGGGGCTGGGGGGATCTAAAGCAATTCTTAAATAGGTTCTAAAACCAGATTTTTGACAACCCAACATCCCTACACAAACCCATGCAAACATTAATAGCCAATGAGAGCGATCGCGATCCAACCAAAGCCCCTGTAATCACTGTCCAAAATCTCAATCATTTCTTTGGACATGGACAATTACGCAAGCAGGTTCTATTTGATATTAATTTGGAAATTAATGCGGGTGAAATTGTGATCATGACTGGTCCTTCAGGCTCAGGAAAAACCACATTATTGACCTTAAGCGGCGGCTTGCGATCAGCTCAAGAGGGAAGTTTAAAGGTCTTAGGACAAGAACTATGTGGAGCCAGTGCCGAAACTCTAACCCTTGCGCGTCGAAACAATGGCTATATTTTCCAAGCCCATAACCTGCACCATAGTTTAACGGCTTTGCAAAACGTGAAAATGGGACTGGAATTACATAATCATCTTTCGCTGCAAGAAATGCGCGATCGCGCTGCTGCCATGCTCGATCATGTGGGGCTGGGTAATCGCTTAGACTATTATCCTGATGATCTATCGGGTGGTCAAAAGCAACGGGTAGCGATCGCCCGTGCGCTCGTAAGCCATCCCAAAATAGTCCTAGCCGATGAACCAACGGCGGCTCTGGATAGTAAATCTGGGCGGGATGTGGTGAACTTGATGCAAACCCTAGCTAAGGAGCAGGGCTGTACGATTTTGCTAGTTACCCACGACAATCGCATTTTGGATGTTGCAGATCGCATTGTAGAAATGGAGGATGGTAATCTCATCAATAACTCGATAAACAGATAAGAAATTTGAGAAGATACAGGAGATGAGAATATTTGTAGAGTGCTTCGGTCTAGCGGTTGCGGTCAGCGGTTCTGAATAGCCCCAAGCTCAGCACCAATGGCTCTCTTTAATCCGCTGCACCGCAATGTTAGCTGGGCTAGGACTTGATGGTATATGAAGCACCCGCAGAAATATTGATCTCAATTCCAGCCTTAGGCGCAAATGCAATGCCTGAAAACGAAAAGTCAGGCAAGTCAAATTCAATTTCAGATTCAGCCCCTCCACCATAGATGGCTTCTACCACTACTGAAAAAGAAGAACCAGTACATTGTTTGGCAGGGGACTTATTTAGAACAAATACTCCGCCCAAACCAGCACCCACAGTTATACCAATACCTACTCCAAAGACAGCAACTGTTTGACATTCTGACGGATTCAGAATATCTGCATAGACCCCAGAAGCGAACGATCCTGAAAGAATCAATCCAGCATCCCCTGCAAATTCTAATCCCCACGATTTCATTCCTAAGTTATAACATTGTGCTAGCAAAGCGTGCATACCTGGCAGATTAGCGAACTTAGTCATTACATCAACAATTTCAGATTGATGATGTGGCTGATAGCTTGACTGTGCAAGAGTAGGATTAATGTATGAAACAGCCCTATAAGAAGCTGCTTCATTTAGAAGTACAAGTTGAGAACCTAAATCAGATTCTATTTCAGGCCAAAGAGTTCGGATCGATTCGATAATTTCCGAGAACTCTTCTGCTTTTTTACCTGCTATGGCTCTAGCAATTTCTGTCTGTCCAGTATTGATGGCATCATCAACAGTAGATTTTATATAGTTGAACGCATTTTCTGTTGCCTCAACAGAGTTATGAAACGCATCAGAAGTACTATGCCCCAATTGATAAGCCCAATGAGTTACCCCTTGCCCCATTCTTTGGAAAATATTCATGGTCGCTTTCTCTCCTTAAAGCTAATTAGATGGTTTGGTCTCTAGGTTGAACCTTTTGCCTAGTCTGCAACAATTTGCGTTCTCAATTTTATTTGACTTTATTAAATTAGTTTCTATAGTCTGCTAGCAGACTATAGAAACTAATCATCTAAAAATATAAATTTTGAAAGCAAGTTTAAGAACTATGTAAAAATCCAGCTAACTATGTATTAGACGGAAACTTTCTGTCTAATCTGACTATAGGCGATTTAGCCCGAAAGTCAAATTTCCGCCTAATCACCCTATACGTCACGTTGATATTGTCTCAAACAAATAATTCAGTGATGAGCTTGGCGCATTAAGTCCAGTCATCCACTGATTCACCATCTTGACCTGAACTTGTATCGCGTCTTAATAAATCATCAATCTCTTGCCAATTGATCAGACTCGCCTCAGCATCCTGCACTAATTCTCCCTTATGCAAACAAATGAGGCGATCGCACCATGTTTGGACTAGATCGAGTTGATGGTTAATCATCACGACGGTGACAGGCTGGGGTAGTTGCGTTAGCTCAGTTAAGGTATCTAATAGCAAATGTGATAAACCCCGATCTAAAGCTGAAGTTGGTTCATCCAGTAAGAGCACCTCTGGCTCCATAATTAAAGCTCTGGCGATCGCCATCCATTGTCTTTGACCGAGGGATAGCTCTAGCTCTGAGCGATTGAGTAACTTGCGATCGATTTGCAGTTTGTCAATCCATTTTTGCGATCGCCCATCAATTTCACTCTGAGAGAAATTTTGCAGCTTGAGCGGATAACTAAGCGCCTCATGCACAGTCATCCCCAACAAGCTCGGCTCCTGTGGCACTAGCATCACCCTTCGCCGTAAAGTCTGAATTGGAATTTCTTGAATATTTTTACCGTTGAGAAAAATAGTCCCCACCGATGGATCGGTCAAACGGTTAAGCAACCGTAAAAATGTCGTTTTGCCCGATCCCGTTGCGCCAATTAGCGCAGTTTTGCTCCCTTGAGCGATCGCTACTGAAACATTCGTCAAAAGTGTGCGAAATTTAGTTTGGTAACTCACCTGAGCGGTTGAAATCAAACTATTATTGGTAACTATCTCAGATGTTAATGAAACCTTTTGCATAATGTAACTGTCTTTTGCGATTAGAGATCGAGAAATTGGGACGCAACCTTCAATTCATTAAACCCTGTCTCAAGCTCAATTAGGGAGATCAATCACATATGTACTTATGGAACCATTTGCAAAATTCTATACAGGGAGTTGTTAGACAGCCTCACCGAAAGCGACTTGCCTTTTTCTTGACAGGTTTATGCATTTTTGCGCTAGCGGCTCCACAGATTGCCCCCGTATCTGCACAATCAACCCAAGCTACGGTGCAGGAAATTCTTGATGGAAATCAAGTTTTTATTCAAAATAAGCGAGCATCTCTCAATGATGTAGCAAAACAGAAGCAGCAAGTCCGCACTGGTAATTCCAGAACTGCACTTTTGTTTAATACTGGAGCAGTCGCTCGGCTGTCTGCTAATTCAGTACTAAGTATTGGGCAATGCGCTCGATTAAGAAAGGGAACGATTTTAATTAATGGTGCAGTTAATGCCTGCTCATCATCGATTACGACAGGGGTACGCGGTACAACTTATTTGCTAGAAGTGGATGAGTCAGGCAATCAACAGGTCACTGTATTAGAAGGTGAAGTCGTAGTCAAGCGCAATGCAATTCCCATCATTGATGAAGATGACGAGCAAACAACAGTTAAACCCACAAATCAGCCAACAACTAAACCGACAACTAAATCAGTAACACCAAGCAAGTCGAAGCCCAATACCATTTCTCCTGCTATAGCGCCCAAGGTAAAGCAATTTACAACACCAACTGTACCAACAAGACCAGTATTACCAACAACGAATCCTCAACAGGGAGGACAATCTGTAGATCCTCTTAATGGAAAGCCAGCCAATGACAAACCGATACTCAAAATTGAAGAGGACTCACAGCCTGCTGATCAATCAGATGAAGTTGTCCTAAAAGCTGGCGAAAAGGTTGAAGTTAGTCAGGGAGGTGTGTTGGGAACAATTAAACAACTGACAGAGAATGAGTTTGTAAGACTACTCCAAGGCAATCTATTTCAGGGCTTTACCAATCAAATTCCTGGAATTGATAAAGTCCGTTCAGTTTTTAATGGTCTATTTCCAGGTGTGAATTTCCCCATTTCGATTCCAGGTATCCCCACACCCAGTATTCCTATCCCCAGCATTCCAAGATTTCCTTTTTAATTCACAAGGATTTATCATGGTAAGGGATGGGCGGCGCTTCGCGCCGCCCATCCCTTACCTATTTTTCTATCGTTATTTAAGCTTTTAATATGAATCGAACTTGTTTTCTCTACCAAGGCGATCGCCCCATTCCCTACCTAACTGCATGGCAATGGCAAAAAAAACTCGTTGAGGAGCGCAAACAAGCAAGACGAGAGGGGAAAGCCCTACCCGATGTTTTATTACTAGTTGAACATCCTGCTGTTTATACACTTGGTCAAGGATCGAGCTTAGAATTTTTAAAATTTAGTCCTGATGATCCTGATATTGAATGCCATCGCATCGAGCGCGGCGGCGAAGTTACCCATCATGCGATCGGGCAATTAGTAGCCTATCCCATCTTAAATCTTGACTATCATCAACGCGATTTACATTGGTACTTGCGCCAACTTGAGGAAGTCATTATTCAGGTATTGGCTACCTTTGGCGTGGCTTCGCAACGCATTCAAGGCTTAACTGGTGTATGGATTAATAACGCAGGTCAAAATCAAAAAATCGCTCAAGTTGGCATCAAGGTTAGTCAATGGATCACCATGCATGGATTTGCGTTAAATATAAACATGGACTTATCAGGATTTGATCGCATTGTGCCTTGTGGAATTACCGATTGCCAAGTTTGCAATCTTGATCAGTTTGTACCAGATATTAAGTTTGTAAAGGTAAAAGAGGCGATCGCCCAAAGCTTTGGCAAAATATTTGATTTAAACATGCAAATCCTTGTTGATGTAATTCAGTAAGCCAAGAACTCAAGTTCTTGGCTAAAAGCTCAAGTCTACTGAAGTGGACTACAGAAAGATTTTAAAATTACAAAATGGCTATGCCATTTTGTAATTTAGTGTGAGTGACATCTATGAACTATCCAGATCCCCAAAATCCTCATCCGATGCAAGGATTTCCTCAAGTCTGCTTTATTCAGAACACAGTTACTAATCCGAATATCATTATCGGCGACTACACCTATTACGACGATCCTGAAGACTCGGAAAACTTTGAGCGCAATGTTCTCTATCACTTTGACTTTATTGGCGACAAGCTGATTATCGGTAAATTTTGCGCGATCGCTCGTGGCGTAAAATTTATCATGAACGGCGCAAATCATAGTATGTCAGGCATCTCTACCTATCCATTTCAAATCTTTTGGAATGAGTGGAAACCGCAAAATCTGGAATTTCCTTACAAAGGCGATACTGTAATTGGGAATGATGTGTGGATTGGCTATGAAGCGGTGATTATGGCAGGAGTGAAGATCGGTGATGGCGCGATTATTGCCTCTAAATCTGTGGTTACTAAAGATGTGCCACCCTATGCGATCGTTGGTGGAAATCCTGCGACATTGATTCGTAAAAGATTTGAAGATCAAGCGATCGCCCAGTTACTGGAAATCGCTTGGTGGAATTGGGACATGGAGAAGATCACCAGAAATCTGGATCAGATTGTGAGCGCGGATATCGCAACCTTGCAAACCTGTATTTAAGCCTAGAAATCTATCGACTCACTAAGACAAAACCTCTTGTCTTGCCACCATCAGAATCAACAGTGTCAATAGCTTGCCATAACTCTTCTGCTTTCACCCAAACTGGTGGATATTTATAGCGAGAAACATCAAGAATCAAAAAACGATCTGTTGCTCTGTCATAGGCTGCGATCGGTGAAATATGTCCGCCACTTTCTTGTTTAATGGCTTTTCGCAAGTAGTTGACGATGACAAAGTTGTTGGACTGTTTGAGATTATCGGCGATTAACTGGCGAAATTCTGCCAAATTAGTGCTAGAGGCATGATAGACCTTGACTTTAACATCGTGGCTTTCCAGTAATTTAGCCAATGTACCTAGATTCATGCCTCGGCGACGAATAGCATTCGCAGATGTAACTTTGCGCGTTGCCTCATTATTAAAAAAGTTGTCTTGAGTAAAAGTACGAAAATTCGGATATTCGGGTGATTTAGGGGCAGGAACATTCAAAGCATTCAGCACCATGACCATGCTAGCTACTCCGCAAAAAGCTTGATTTTGCTGCGTGATAAAGTGGATACTCAAAGGAAAATAATCTGTTCGATTCTGACTGTTAATTAATAGCTTTTCACCTTCAGCAGAGTTAAATGGAATTAAATTTGGCGGAAGTTCGGGGGTTTGAGCAAGACTGGAACCTCCAATCGATAAGCCCAAAATTAAAGCTTGGATAGTAATTGTAGAAAGTTTCATACACTTTATTTTGAACAACTAATCGTTTGATAAAAAGTGAAAAGATCGGCTACTTATTTAGGGAAATCTTGCCAAAATTATATAGCTATAGACATTTAACCAAAAGAGAGTGGCGGCGCTACGCGCTGCCACTCTCTTTTGAGTTTGTCCAAAATAATAAGTAGCTCAGCATAAACTTAGAAGTGTGTGTCGCTCTCTAGGCGGACGACACACACTTGAGCTACTTTAAATATGTTACATAAAACACAAAAACCTGACAGATAAAGAAATATTGATTATGATTAGAACAATGCCAAATCAAACATAATCGAAAAGAGACATCAATGGTTTCTACCAACAGCAAGATAGGTATTATCGGCGCAGGAACATCAGGGGCTTATCTTGCCAGTTTACTCATTCAAGAAGGATTTCAGGTTACCTTATTTGAGAAAGCACCAGTAGTCCGTACCGATGGATGTGGCATTCTGATCGTCCAATCGGGAATGAAAGCGTTGCATGAGGGCAACCCAAAAATTACTCAAAAAATTATTGAAGCTGGTAACCCTGTTAAATTATTTGAGTTCCGCAATCTTAAGGGTGGATTCATCAATTCAGAAGCTGTTACCTATGCGGAAGATGAACTACCAGGAATGCTCGTCCACCGCAAGGCAATTTTAGAAGCAATTCTCGATACTTTACCAACTGATCGGATTAAATTTAATGCTCAATTGTCAGCAATCACTCAAACTGATCGTAGTGCGATCGCCCATTTTAAAGATGGCAGTCAATGGGAAGGAGATTTAATTATTGGTGCGGATGGGATTCTCTCTAAGGTGCGTCAGTCTGTCGTTCCCGATGTTGAGCTTAACTATTTAGGGGATCTCGTTTGGCGCGGAATTGTTGAAGATCATAGCTTCTGTCCCGAAGGCAACTTTTTTGTTTATGTACGTGGTCGAGGCATTTATGCAAATTTCTTTCATATTGACGATACTCATACTCATTGGGGATTCTTTATCGAAACAGAGCAAACGGATACTGAGAAGGGAATGCTACAGCCAACTAATACAAATATTCCTGCTCAAGAGTTAGCGAAACTTCCAGAAGATGCCCGAAAGGTAATTGAATCAACGCCTCTAGAAACTATGATTTGTCGTTACTCCTACGATATCGATCCCTTACCACAGTTATACGATGGTCGCGTGCTTTTAATTGGTGATGCGGCTCATGCAAAGAGTTCTACTCGTGCTAGAGGCATGACTTCTGGATGGGAAGATGGTTTGTTGTTAACGCAATATCTCAAATCTAGCGCCAGTATTTCCGAAGCGCTCGAAAAATACCAGACCGAGAGATTGCCGATTGTCCATGAATATCAACGTACCAGTCGAGAAGTGAGTCGAAAAATCGGTCGTCGTTAATATTACCCTATACACATCCGCAGCATCACAAATTCAAGTGAATGACAATATCGGCATTTGCATTCCTTTGCAAGGTATGGTTCTCCCCGTTAAAAGTCTCTCTTCCCGTCTGGCTGAGAAAATTATTGACAACGACAACCCCTCTAGAGCCAGCAGGAGCCAGATCTCCCATCTTCGCGATCGCGGTGGGATAACCCTGCTTTTGGGGCAGAGATTAACGCTACCAGAAAATTTTGAGACTATTTAGTTTGTTTGTTTCATTTTACTGGTAAAATTTTCAGTGGAATAGGCATAAATTATCATGAGTAAAGCGCTCGGCATTGATTTAGGGACAACCAACTCAGTTGGTGCGTTTAGCGAAGTTGGGGTGGAAATTGTTACAGGATCGGATAACACTTCTCCTGAGCGTAAGCTCACTAGATCAATTGTTAGCTGCATCGACAATCAAATTAAGGTGGGGGAACCTGCGTACAACAATCTGGGGCATAGTCCAGAAAACACGATTAATTCGATCAAGCGATTAATCGGGCGTGGTTTTGCTGATCCGAAGGTGCAAGAGCATAAATCGAAATGTGCATACAAGGTTACAGCACCCAGCGATGGTACTGAAAATAGCATTGGTGTTTGGATGGGCGGTAAGGAACATTCACCTGAAGATATTTCCGCAGAAATTCTTAAAAAAGTTGTGAGTAATGCGGTTGCTTATCGCCGCGATCGCCTTGGCAAACAAAATGAAGTGATTAATCAGGCAGTGATTACAATTCCTGCTTATTTTAATGACAAACAGAAAAATGCCACGAGATCGGCTGCTTACAAAGCAGGATTGACCCCTTTAGAGTTGCTATCAGAACCAACGGCGGCGGCGATTTCCTATGGATTTAAGCCAGATAGTGATGATGTCAAAACAATTTTGGTTTATGACTTTGGTGGTGGGACATTTGATGCTTCTCTCATTGTGGCGAACGGAACTCAGTTTATTGAGCAAGGTAAGGCGGGAGATCTTTGGCTCGGTGGCGATGATGTGGATCTCAAGTTGACTCAATTTGTGAAGGAACAAGTTGCTAAACAGGAAGGTATCAGAGATATCGATCACCTGATTGACAAAATGCCTCACTATGAGAAATTACGGTTCATTGCCGATCTCAAGTTGGCTTGTGAAAAAGCGAAGGTGGAGTTGAGTAAATCTACATCTACAATAATTGCGCCTTCTACACCTCTCAAAGATGACTTAGGGATTGGGATTCCTGTAGAAGTGGAGATTTCGCGATCGCAGTTTGAGCAGATGATTAAACCATTGGTGGCGCGAACAATTCAGATTTGTCATGAGGCTTTGCAGTTATCAGAATACACGCCTGATTTAGTGGATGTAGTGCTTTTGGTTGGTGGTTCATCGCAGATTCCTTACGTGCAAGCACAGGTGAGGGCTACATTTGGCAATGAGAAAGTTGTGATTCATCCACGCCCGATGTATGCGATCGCTGAAGGTGCAGCAATTGTTGCGGCGGGGCGAATTGATAAAGTGGGTACTGTGGCGCGGGATTATTGCATCAAATTAGTTGATGATCCGCGATATCTCATTATTCGGCGTGGTGATGTTCTACCAGTCCAAACTTCACATACTTTTAAGTTAGTTGATGATGGACAAAGGTTGATACATTTTCAATTCTTTAGCCCTGATGAAGTGAGCAAAGATATTGATGGTAAGAGCAACGATGAAAAAATTGGAGAGGCTTGGCTGTCATTGGAGCAGGACTACCCAAAAGGAACAGAGATTCAGACTTTTTTAGAACTAGATGAAAAAGATAGTCCGCTCAAAGTTCATGCTCATTTAAAGAATGATCCCAGCGTGAGTGTATCTTGCCAGTTTTCACGAGGTGACGGTGATGAGAAGGTGCTTAATGAAATAGAGTCGATGATTCAAGCACTGAATGAAATTGGTTTAACCAAGATTGGAGTTGCTGCCGCTACGGAAAAAATTTCTGCTGTTGTCAAATCTGCTAATCGGATTGTCGATAAAAAGACGGGTGATGTTCGTCCTGATATGCGTCAAGCAGCACAACAAGAACTTGAATCTCTGAAGGTCATGATGTCCGAAGAACGATTGGATGCTGAACTATACATCAATGAAATCGAAATATTGCTCAGACTCTGTGGAGAGTTAATACCTACTGCACAGAATCAAAGATTACAAAGGTTGTTACAAGAACTACAAGAGGCAATTGATAAAAACAATATTTCAGGAATGCAGGTTTCTCTTGAGCGTGTTCGACAGGAAATTAATAATCTACCTGAGCGCGTTACTTTAATTGGTCTTTTGATGACAGGAGTGCGTAAGGCAAATCAAATCAATCCATCAGAGAGTCAAGTTATGGCAAGTAAGCTCGATAGATTGATTACAGCGATGAAAAACAATCAAGATATGCAGGTATCCAGAATAGTAGAGGATCTATTCCCTATGGTGGAGCGCTATGTTGATACGCCAATGTCTTCGGCAGCAATCAGTACAGGTTTGTCTCGCTAGTTTTATTCAATTCTATTTTTGGAAGAGTTCACATGACTGAATCTATCAAACTTAATTGTCCTGTCTGTGGTTATCAAGACCTACAAAAAAGCATCTGTCCCAATTGTGATACGGATGTGTCTTTGTTGCGATCGCTTTTAGAGTTGCCAATTTTAGAGGCGACAAACGTTACAGATATTGAGAACATTCAAACTATTCCCAAGAAATCCAATTTCCCAAAAATTTGGCTATTAGTTTTGCTGGGTATAGCAATTGGTTTTGCTATCGGAGGCTGGACTGGTTACTCACTATTCCAATCGACTCTAATATCTCAAATTCCTGAAAAAGTTGCACAGCCAACTCCACTCGCAATCACTTCTAGTCCAATCGTCCCACCTTCGCCAAAAATATCATTGCCACAAACCTATACTGTGCAGACAGGTGATGCGTTAGAGACTCTAGCACTTCGTTTTTGTGGAAATGATTTATATTGGCGTGATTTGGTAATTGCTAATCGTTCTTTAGTTGGCAGGCAAAATGATCTAGAGGTAGGTGAAAAGCTAAATATTCCAACAAATTGCAAAGGGAAATAATTATCTATGGTAATGATGCTAATCAATTCATTGACAAGGATTTGCTGTGGTGTTGGTGTCATCGATATTCGCGATCGCGCCAATCAAACAAAAGATTTCCTCATTAAATCAGAGGAACTGGCTAAAACAAGGCGACTCAAAGAAGCAATTCAGCTTGCTAACAGTGGAACACGTCTATGGAGTCTGAATCCTAACTTTTGGGAACAGTTATTTCGTAAATGGTTTCTTAGCGATCTTTTGCGCGAGCTAGAAGAATCTTTAAAGAAATGGAGTGGGCAAATGCAAAATGCCCAACGCCTAACTCAAGAAGGGAATAATCTACTTGCCTTAGTTTCTGATGATCCTAAAGAATATGAAAATTTAGAGAAAGCGCTTAATTGCTTACAGATGGCTAAAAATTTACTATTCGATCCCGCAGTTAATGAGCAGATAAAGTCCTATAGTTTTGAGCTACAACAACGTAAATATTGGTTAGAGCTTTTTGAAGATGCACAGGCAAATGCTTTAGTTAAATATTTTCTAAGAGCATTGCCAATTTATGAAGAAGCTCAAAAACTTTACAGCACAGATGAACTAAATGGACTAATTGCGATTTGCAAGTCAAGCGTAATCGCTGAAAAGCAATATTGCCAAGAATTAAAAAATGCTAAATCTTACTGTCAGCAAGCTGATTTTCCAAAAGCTTTTCAATCCGCAAGAATGGCGATCGCCTCTTTCCCCCGTGAAGATGGACAAAAGTTTTTACGCAATCTTGAGCGCATTCTCGAATCTAAGACAATTTTCCAGCAAGGGTTGCAGCACGAAAAATCTAGAGAACTAGATCTAGCTTTAGATTGCTATACCAAAGCTTATAAGCTAATGCCAGATCTATTAGAATGTCGCTTTCGCCAAGTCATTGTTGCTTGTAAACAGGAAAATTGGGAACACGCATTAGGTTTTCTCGATGGTTTGAATGGCGATCGCGCCAGTTATTTGCGTGGTTTTATATTTGCCAAGCAACAGAATTATGATGACAATACAAGAGAATGGCAAGGACTTAGATCTTCTGAATTAAATACTCAGCGCTCAAGATTGAACATTATTAGGCAAAAAGCTTATCTTTTGAACTTGCAGGCGATCGAGAAATTTGTTGATCGTGGTGATCTTGAAAAAGCAGCCGAGGTAAGTCACAAAGCCCTAGAGCGTCATCCTCAAGCCGAAGTCATTCGAGAGAATTTAGAAAATCATATTCTCCCGCGACTAGATTCGGAAGCATGGAAACAGACTGATATCAACTGGAATACTTTGCTAGAAAAAACTCGTTCTATTTGGTTAGAACGTCCCAACTTACAAAGTTTACATAATTGGGCTGTTGCTGCCTACTATTGCGCGATGAATACAGCGTATCCAAATCTCGACTTGATGATGGAATTTAATGCTAGTTGGGGAACTGCGATCGCCAATCTGTCAGATGATCCGTCATTAAGTAATTTGCCTTGGTTGGGTAATTCAACCCCAAATCGATTGCAACTCAAGCAAAAACTCGAAGAACTTTGGGATCGCGTATTGGATCGTTTTAAAGGTCATGATCTCAATTCCTATATGCAATTACGCGACTGGCAACGCCTTGACCGATATACGTTGAATTTTCTCAATAGTCCATTTAAACAAATCCTTAATCTAGGCTCAACTTCGATTTTGCCTAGCGCTGTGAACTTTTTACATCAATTCGAGAAGTCAAATGAGAATCTTACAAAGTCCATGATTGATCTGCAAAATCAACATAAACTTTTACCGACAATTTTTCAATCACCACTTCTTTATACTCCATTAGGAATAGCGATCGCCGCCTGTCTCGATGGAGACATTGAACGAGGCTTACAACTAAAACATCAGAATTCTGGATATCTGAATCACAAAGAGCATTTCGATAACGCCCAAGCTATGCTCTCTTATTTTGAAGCTTGCCACTTACTGAAGAAAAATCAATGGCAAAATGCTCTGAAATTAGCCAAGCAATTCAAACAGTCAATTCAAAAAAATTCCGAATGGCTTAATGAAATAGATCGTCTATGTGAATCAATAGTGCGCGGATTAGATGAAAAAGATCAAATAACATTTGCTAAATCATGGCTAGAAGTCACTTCTAGCAAATTAGCTAAAAACTTTTACACTGAGTGCAAAACTGAAGAAATTCGGACGCAAATTGCTCAAGATAAAATTACACCTCAACAGGGTCTGTCTAGACTCCGTGAATTAAATGATATTGATACCAGTAATCCCGTTTATCGAGATTTAGTTAATCGTATAGAAGTAGTAATGGCAAATCAAGAAGTTCATCAATTCCTAAAGAGAGGTGAGATCGAGAGCGCAGTCAATCGCGCTATGCGTTCTGGTAATCGTGAAGTCAAACAAACATTAGCTGAAGTGTTGTTTAGTATCTTGCAAGAAGGCGATAGAACAGGCAGGATCAGTTATGGGGAGAGAATGCAAGTAGTTGGCTGGATTACCAAGTTAGTCCCCGATCTAGTAAATTAGTAACCTTAAAACCAGCAAAGTTAGTTAAAGATACTTATGGAACGCAACCCTTACGATATTTTAGGTTTAACCTCAGCATCATCTAAATCTGAGATAACGAAAGCAATGGCAACAGCGATGAAACAAAAAGCTTATCCCATTGATGCGATCGCCAAAGCTCAAAAAGCTCTAATGAAATCAGAGGAGCGATTAGTTGCCGATTTTTTACGTCCGATCTTACCAACGCTGCAACGATTTCAGCGCTCAGATTTATCAGCTTTACAAGAAGAACTGCCAACTCTAGAAATTTTGCCTGAATTTGAAGGACTACACGATACAATTCGCACTATTAAAAATGTCTCTGAACTTGATATTCAAATCGGTAAAACCTTAGCAGACTCACTTACTTTAGATTTTGAGGAATAGATAATGAGTAATCAAAATGCAAACTTTGTTATTGATACAGAATTACGAGAACGTCTTGTGCAGGATATCGGTAGTTTACAGAAAGAAAATGCAAAATTAAAGCAAGATATTCGTAATAACAGAAATGATATTGAAGCTGAAAAAGATGCTTTTTTTCTAGAACTGCTAGAAGTTATTGATACTCTTGATAATTTGACAACATCTTTAGAAAACAGCATTGAAGCTCTACCAGAAAGTCATCAACGTTTACCTCGGTTAATTGGTTCTATTCAACGTAAACTTTTGGCAACGTTGCAAAAACGAGATGTTTATCCAATTGTCATTCCCGAAAAAGAAACTGTTGATATAAAGCTATGTCGCATTATTGATTCTGAAAATAGTGATGATTTACCAGAGAGATCGCTTGTGAAAACTCTTAAAACTGGTTATATGAATGGGGATAAAGTTTTGCGATCGGCAGAAGTTATAGTGGCTAAATACCCAAATCCGAAAAATGATGTCTAACGGTTTATAACCTTGCACAATCAGGACAAATATTGGTTTGGCATAGGTGTTGCGTTAACAAGAGATACAAAGTTGTTTAGAAAAAACAAATTAAATGATGACAACCTCTGAAATTGCTCCAGATTTAGAACAAGTTCCTGAAATATTTACCCGTCATATTGGTACTTGGAAAGGCGAATATATTAAAACTGATAAGCAGGGACATTTTTCGCGGAGCTTTGTCGGCAGCTTTACGATCGCGATCGCAGGTAATCAGTATCAACAGGTAAACAAGTACGAATACGCCGATGGTTCCCGCCTTCAGCTTGATTTTGAAGGGCAATTTGAGGATCGGATTTTGAAAATGCGTTCGAGCAGCTATTCTGATTTTTCGGCGATCGCATGGGATGCAGGTCAGGATTTAGTTTGCTTTCGGGCAAATAAGACTCAAGATGGTGCGCTCATTACGTTTATAGAAACAATGACTTTACTAAGCGAAAATCATCGCGTTCGTAGCACCCAAGCCTTTAAGGATGGTGTTTTTGATGGGATTTCCTTTATTGAGGAAACGCGGATTGCTTAACTAGAACCAACAACCATTTTGAAAAGTGTTGCAAAGCAACACTTTTCAAAATGGTTGTTGGTTCAGCGATCAAAAATTGCTGGCATAATAGCGATATTGCGATCTATTGCCGAAACCTTGAATCAATCCTATTTTCAGTCCGAATATTTACTATTTGACCCCACTACACCAGACCATGATGCAGTAAATATTGTCTTTGCTTTCCCAAATACCTACACCGTAGGAATCACCAGCTTAGGCTATCAAGGAGTTTGGGCAAACCTAGCCACGCGATCGCAAGTTAATGTCAGTCGTTGGTTTACCGATGCCCATGAGGATTTACCGCGCCAAATTGAGATCTTGGGCTTTTCATTTTCGTGGGAACTGGATTACGTCAATATTCTTGCCGCATTAAAAAAATTTGAGATTCCCATTGATACCTGCGATCGCACTGATGAGCATCCATTAGTTTTTGGTGGGGGACCAGTCCTCACCGCCAATCCTGAACCATTTGCTGCATGGTTTGATATTGTGCTACTCGGTGATGGCGAAGAATTAATTGGGAACTTCCTCAATGCTTATCAAGAAGTACGTCATGCTAGCCGTGAAATAAAATTACGCCATTTAGCAAAACTAGATGGCATATATGTTCCGCAGTTCTATGCAGTTACCTACGAATCCGAAGATGGCGCGATCGCTTCCATTCAGCCCATCGATTCGGATATTCCTGCCACAGTTCATAAACAAACCTACAAAGGCAATACGCTATCAGCTTCCACAGTTGTGACTGAAAAAGCAGCATGGGAAAGTATCTTTATGGTGGAAGTGGTGCGGAGTTGTCCAGAGATGTGTCGCTTCTGTTTAGCGAGTTATCTCACGCTTCCCTTTCGGACAGCGAGTTTGGAGTCAAGTCTGATGCCTGCGATCGCGAAAGGGCTAACTGTAACCAAACGTCTAGGTTTGCTCGGTGCATCGATTACCCAACATCCTGAATTTGATACTTTACTGGATCATCTCGCCCAGCCGCAGTTTGATGATGTGCGCCTCAGTCTTGCCTCGGTGCGTACCAATACACTGACAGAGAAATTAGCAAGAATTCTCTCTACCCGTGATAGTCGTTCCGTGACCATTGCGATCGAAAGTGGTTCTGAACGTTTGCGGGAAATCATTAATAAGAAGTTGCATAATGATGAAATCAAGCAAGCGGCGATCAATGCTCAGGCTGGTGGTTTGAAGTCTCTGAAGCTCTACGGGATGGCAGGTGTGCCGATGGAAAATGATGATGATATCGAGCAAACGATTGAGATGCTAGTTTCCCTGCGTAAAATTGCACCAAAATTAAAGATTACTTTTGGTTGTAGTACCTTTGTTCCGAAATCCCATACTCCTTGGCAGTGGCAGGGTGTCAGCACGACCGCTGAGAAGAAGATGCAGTATTTCCGTAAGAAGCTATTACCGAAAGGGATTGATTTTCGTCCTGAGAGTTACAAAGATTCGCTGGTGCAAGCGCTTATTTCGAGAGGCGATCGCCGTTTGACTAAGTTATTGATTTTGGCTTGCAGCTATAGCGATGGGGATGTACCGAGTGATGGTTCTTACAAACGCGCCTTTAAGGAATTACGCGGACAGTTGCCGCCCCTTGCTTGGTATGTGCATGAGGATTGGGATGTGAATCAAGTTTTACCTTGGCAACATCTGCGGAGTGCTTTGCCTGTGGAGACGTTGATCAAGCATCGAGAAACTTCTTTTGCTCACTGAAAAGTGTTGCTGAGTCGCTAGTTTAGACTTGCGATCGCTTTGAGAATAAATGTAGTATGGAGCTACGCTATAGGAGGCTAGACAAATGATTTCTCAATCCAATGTAAAAGTAGCGATTATCCTTACTGAGAGAGGGCTAACAATATCTGGTACAAGGATTACTCTCTATGATGTGATGGACTATGTGAAAGCTCAATATCCTGCTAAGTTTATCCAAGGTTTGTTTGAGCTTACGGATGAGCAAATTAATGCGGCTCTATCCTACATTGAGCTAAATCGTGATGCGGTGGAAGCTGAGTATGCTCAAGTAGTTCGGGAAACTGAAGAGCTTCAAATATATTATGCTAATCAAAATCGCGATCGCCTAATTAGTACTGCTGCAAAGGTAAAAACTGGTAATGAGGCTGCTTGGAAAAAGCTTGAGAAAATGCGATCGCATCGTGAGCTAAAGGTATGATTTTCTTGATCGATCACAATCTCAAGGGTCATGCTCTTGTTTTATTTGGGGCGATCGCTAGTCAGGGTTGGCTGGATATTCTGCCAATTCAGTTTGTCAATTTTGCGGAGGTTGATTTAGCGATCAATAGCAATGACAGGGTGGTTTGGCGTTTAGCTCAAGAAAAACAGATGATTTTGCTCACGGCAAATCGCAGTATGAAAGATAAAAATTTATAAATAAAGAGAATAATTTAAATTTGTTATCTGTGTTTGCAATTGCTAATTTTGATCTCTCAGTTGGTAATATATTTCATGTTATAATTCTTTCACAAAATCTATACCTATATTAGTTATGTCCGACAATCAAGCTTCTGAAACTCAAAGTATCATACCAAGTCAAAATGGAATAACTACACCTAAATCTCTTGATGATCTGAAGGCTCTTTTTTATTTATATAATCTAAGTACAGGACAAAAATTTAATGGAGTTGAAGAAAGCCTCGGAATTGAGATGAAGGTCAAAGATGAAGTGACGCAGGAAATCAAAACCACGACGAAAAA